>CAVBFJ010000006.1:0-79651 GCA_963594895.1 bacterium
TGATTTTTCTGAAAGGCATCTTCTTGTAATGTAAGCGTTCGTATATGTCGTTGGCGGCTTTGGTCGGTTCGCTGCATTGCCGCAGATGGATTTTGTTCCCGAGGGCGTTTGTCGCTTCCGTCGTTATGGCTTTCTGCGTTGACATCGTTCTCACTATTTCCGTCCAGTAGTGCGTCATGCCGGTCTGCTTCAGCTTGTAGCGGATGGTGTTGACAACCCAGTAGGCGAGCAGCCCGAAGAAAAGGTGGGAGTCGGAGCGGTCGTCCTTCTGGTGGTGTATCGGCCGCAGGTTGAGGTCTGTCTTCAGCTGGCGGTTGGTGCATTCTATCTCGCGTGTCAGGTTGTAGTAGTTCCACGTGGTCTCCTCATCAAAGTCGGGCACGTTGGTCCGGAGGAAATACACGCCGCTGTCCTTGTCAACATTCTCCGGCACGGCTATCCGCCAGGTGATGTCCGCCATGTTCTTCGGCTTTTCCGGGTCGTCGGGGATGTAGTCTATCACGTAGTATTTGGATATGGACGGATACTTCTGTCTTGCCCTCCCGACGCGTTCGATTACTTTGGCGTAGTTCTTCGTCGTGCCCTTCTTTCCGAGCGAGGCCTTGATTTTCGTCATTTCGTCCTCGAAACGCTTCTTGAAGTTTCGGTTCATTGATTCCTCTTTGAGCCGTTTGGCGGGCGAGTTGATTTCGAGATAATAGTCTCCGTCATCCTCGTGCTTTACCTTTGTGAGTTTTATCGGCTGATTCTTGCAGTCGCACACTGTGACGGTCTCGGCATCGGGCGACAGCTCATAGTCGGTAAGCCGACGGCGACTGACGCACAGGTAGTTGTATCCTTTTTCTTTTATCTTCTGCAGATTGTCCTCCGTGGCGATACCAGCGTCAAGGCATACCAGAACCTTGTCCTTCGGGTCGTTCGGCATGCGGGTCTTGGCGTGCAGCGTGTCCACCATGTCGGGCAGTGAGTTGGGGTCGGCTGTGTTGCCGGCGAGTACGGACGAGTAGCGTATGAAGCCCTCGCGGTTGATGCACAGGGCGAGCACCAGCAGCTTGCAGTCGCTGCGCTTTTCCTTGGAACGGCCGAACTGCGCCTTGGCGCTTCCGTCCTTGCGCCCCTCGAAATAGAAGTTGGTGAGGTCGAAGATGGCTATGCGGTTGGTGATGTTGAACAGGTCGTCCGTCTTGCGGCACAGGTGCGTCTCCAACTTGTCCTTCAGGGCGTAGAGCGACGGCGCCACATTATATATAGCCTTGTATCCCGGACGCCAGTCACTGTTGCCGCTGACCAGTTCGCACGCCGCGGAGTTGTCCTCCATGATGCGCAGCGACTTCAGCTCCGACGGCGAATACACCGTCCGCACGATCAGATGGGCGAGAGCCGTGTTTATCTTTGTTTCGCTCCAGCCCTCATCAGCGAGGAACTTGTCAATGCCCAGTTCGCGTATCGCCTGCAGACAAATCCATTCCGCACCTACTTCACGTGCGTCCGTGTGCTTGACAGTATCGACGTCCACGAGACGCTCCGCCTTCTCGCGCGACTCTTCAATGGTCCGCTTGACTGCGTCTATGCTGCCGTTGTTGACCATCTCGCCCCAAAATTCCAGGGTTTTTCTTTGTACGAACTCGCTATAACGGGACAGCGGCCCGCCGAACAGGTCCTGCTGCCCCTGATGGCTGTGCATGTAGGTCAGGCTTTTGCCGATGTCGCGAATGTCTTCCGGACGGTGCGGCTCAGCGATGAAACCTACGTTCAGCATGACACGGTTGCGCGGGCGGCCTGCCAGGTCGCGAAAAGACTCCTTGATGCGGTAGTACCATTCATCCTTCTGGGTCTTCGGGTTGTATCTGAGTTCAGACATGAAGTGCATCGTGGATGCAAAGGTCGCAATTTTCCACGAAAGTTCCGTGTACTACAAATGAAGTTTGCAAACAATGTATATTGAAAAACAATGAGTTACAAAATAAACAAGGCGAAAAATCATTGAATTTTCTTGGTAGGGGTCAAAGTTGGGTTCAGTTCGTTTCTGCCATAGCGTGCATCGTTGGCGGACACATGTCTCACCACCTCTTGCCAGGTTTTCACACGCATCGACAACACGTCTCTCCTTGCCATCAGTCGGGTCAGCGACTCGCCATCCCGGATGGTCTGCACATTGGTGAGGTTGATGCGATAGATCAAGTCCTCCAACTGCACGAGAGTCACATTCGATTGCAAAGCTATCATACGGGGGGGTGTGCCGTATAGCGACACACCCCCGTAAATTTTGTGCGCACGGGTTTTCTCCGTCTCTGCGTAAGATGGAGATTCTTGTTTTGTTGGAAGACGGCGGAAGTACCCTACTTGTCGGAAGTGGCGTAGAGGCCGATGCATGCGCCGATGAAGCCCCCGCTGTCGTGTGTGCTGAGGAGGGTGGCGTCTACACCGACGGCCAAGGTCTGGTAGGGCGCATCGCCCACGGCATAGAAGAAGTCATAGTATCGTCCATGACCGACAATCTTCAGCCTGACCGTTCCCTCCGTGAGGGGCGCCGAGGCGATGAGTTCGCGGTTGCCCTTGTTGGTGCGTTTCAGTTCCACGACCGGTTTTCCGTCGCGGAGCGTCTTGCCGCAAGTGATGTTGTGTGTCTCAGTCTGCAGGAGTGCGAAGCCTGCCAGTTGGTTGTCCTTCGTCGGCGAGAAGTCGAGCTGTGTCTCGCAGGTGAAGTTCTCGTGCTGCTGCCGGCAGAAGATGGCCGAAAGGCTCTCCCGCTCGTAGATGTTGACCGGCTTGGCTTTTATCGTGACACCTTTTGGCGAGAGCGTGTAGAACGCCGTCGGGTTGCGGAGGAACATCCACTTGGCCGACAACTTCCCACCGTCAAACTTGTCTGTGTATGCGAAGTTGCCCGTGTTGTTCAGCCCCTCGATGGGTTTCAGCCCGGGTTTGTCACCCACGGCGGAGATGGCCTTGCCCTTCTCCAATATCACGGGCCACCCGTCTTTCCAGGTCACGGGCAACAGGTATGTGTCGCGCCCGGTGTTGTAGAGCACGTTTTTGTCGTAGGGCCGACATCCCAAGAACACCGCCCACCATTGTCCGTTCTTGTCCTTCACCATGTCAGCGTGTCCTGCGCTCGACACATAATCGTCGCGGTCGGGCGAGAGCCCCTCACGCTGAGTCAGGATGGGATTGCCGCCATATTCCTCCCACGGCCCTTTCGGGCTCTTCGCCCTAAACACCACCTCGCTGTGCCACTCACCCGTGCCGCCCTCGGCGCAGATGAGATAACAGTACTTACCGTTGCGGAAGATGTGGGGCCCCTCGATCCAGATGGGCCTCTCGGAGACGTGTGTGCCGCCACGCACGATTTGCATGGGGCCGCCCTTGATGGAGTCGCCCGCCACGTCAAACTCAAAGAGCCTGATGGCCCGTTGCCCGTCATAATCGGCTCCACCGTTCACAGGCGCGTTGTGCACGATGTAGCCCTTGCCGTCCTTGTCGAAGAAGAACGAGGGGTCGATACCGTCGATCTGCTTGAGATATATGGGGTCGCTCCACCCCTTGGCAGGGTCCTTGGTCTTGACGAAGAAGTTTCCGGCGCCGACGTTGGTCGTGATCATGTAGAACGTCTTGTTTTTCTCATTGTAGGATAT
The DNA here is from genome assembly GCA_963594895.1 of bacterium. Classification (GTDB taxonomy): domain Bacteria; phylum Bacteroidota; class Bacteroidia; order Bacteroidales; family Bacteroidaceae; genus Prevotella. Next base: position 3,636 of record CAVBFJ010000006.1, read on the forward strand.
GGCCGGCGCGAAGATGCCGCCCGACGTGTTCTGTCCCTTGAGCGGCAACTGACTCTCGCGGTCGAGCACATGGCCTATCTGCTGCCAGTTGACCAGGTCGGCACTCTCATAGATGGGCACGCCGGGGAAGAACGAGAACGACGAGTTGACCAGGTAGAACTTGTCACCCGCGCGACATACCGACGGGTCGGGCTGGAAACCGGCAAGGACAGGGTTGAAGTACTGGTGGGTAGGATCGATGGTCTTCTCAAACCGCGGGTCGTTGCCCTGGTAAGAGAAACTGCGGAACGTGGCGTCTTGCGCAGAGGCCACCGTGGAGACAAACAGTCCGATGGCCGCCAAGAGCTTGTGGTAGTGTTTCATGGTTTTCTTTCTATGGTTTTATTGTCTTCTACAAAAGTACACAAATGATTTGAATATTCCCCTGTTTCATCAAGGAAATGTCAGTTCATGCATGCGACAAGAGAAAGTCAGCGGCCAGAACAGCATCAATGCTTTCATCCGGCCGCTGACCTCGGTGATCGGAGAGCCACCCTTAGATGTAGTTGAAGCCGTGGATTGTCCGTATGAACCGCTCCGCATAGTCCCACGAAGTGTATGGCCAGCTGAAGCCCAGCCGCCGGAGCACCTGCGTGGTGTACGCGTTGTCGTATCCCAGCCAGCGCACCACATGTTGCGTGTTGTCCTCGCTGTAGGCAAGGAGCGGTTGCAGCTTGGCCACCACTCTATCGTCCTTCAGCTTCTCCTGGATCATCGCATTGAATGCGTCGTCCTCCATCGGTTTGATGTCCACGCCCACGGTGTGGAGGATGTCCAAGACATCTCCCAACGGAATGCTGTGGTTGTTGTAAGGATGGAACACGGCCATGGCCTTCGGTGTCTGTGCGAGCAGGCGGATGGCCTGGCACACGGAGTCGATGGGCGAGAATTCGCATGGCTCGTCGAGCGATGCGTAGGTGACACCCTGCAGCGTGGCCAGTGCGGCAATGCGCCCCATGAAAGCGTTGCTCTTGAAGTTGATCTGGAACTCACCGTCGCTGTTGCGCGGCGCGAGGTTGCCCACGCGCATGATCTTGGCGCTGAGCCCCTTGTCACGGATGGCCGCAAGCACAATCTTCTCCGCCTCGTATTTCGACCGCACGTACTGGTTGTCGAGTCCCTGCCCATAGTCGAACAGGTGCTCGTTGAGCAGCGTGCCCACCGCCGGCACGCCGTCCACGCTCTGCCCGGCGATGCTTGCCGTGGAGATATGGACGAGGCATGCCCTGTTGGCCAGGCACCAGTCCACCAGCAGGCGCACGCTCTCCACATTCACCTTCTCAATGTCGTCGCCGGCAGAGAAATGCTTCACATTGGCTGCGCAGTTGAACACGGTGTCTGCGTCCGCGGGCAGCTTTTCCAAGCAACGGGGATCGGTCAAGTCGCCTTCAACCACGCGGATACGTCTGTCGAACAGGTCCTCGTCGATGTTGCCGAAATAATAGAAGAAGAGGGTGCGCAGGCGGCTCTCCGCCGACAGTTTCCCCTTGCCACGCATCACGCAGTATATGATGCCGCTCTCGTTCCGCAGCAATTCGTGGAGCATGTGTATGCCCATATATCCTGTCGCCCCAGTCAGCACCACGTTGCCAATGGCTTGCCTCTCGCCGTTGCGCAGCGCATCGAGCGTGTTGGCCCCAAGCACACCGGCAAACGCCGACTTGGGCAGCTCGTCGCTTTTCACGATGGTTATCGTCTTGGCTGTCTCGGCAGGCTTTGCCGTGTTCTGCATGATGTCGATGAATATGGCGAGGCTACGCGGTGTCTTGTATTTGAAGAGGTCCTTGAAGGTCACGTTGTATCCCTTCGTCATGAGGGCCGCCACCACCTTGATGGCGCTGAGCGACGTGCCTCCGAACTTGAAGAAGTCATCATTGGCCCCCACCCTATCCCTCTTCAGCACATTGGCGTAGGCTTCGGCTATCGCCACCTCAATGTCGCCCTCCGGCGCCACGAAGCGGTCTTGCTTTGCCTCCGCCAGCTGCGGTTCGGGCAAGGCGCGTGTGTTCGCCTTTCCATTTGGCGTGAGCGGCATCTCATCGAGCTGCATGAATGCCGTCGGCACCATGTATTCGGCAAGGCGCCCAGAGAGGTATCCTTTCAGAGCGTCGATGTCAATCTTCCTGTCGGCGGTGTAGTATGCGCACAGGTGCTGCACACCCCCTACCTCTTTCACCACCACGCTCTTCATCCTCACGCCCTCAAACTGTCCGATGAGTGTCTCTATCTCGCCCAGCTCGATGCGGAACCCGCGTAGCTTCACCTGGCTGTCGATGCGTCCGAGGAACTCTATCTGGCCCTCGCCATTGTAGCGCACGAGGTCGCCGGTATGGTAGACCTTGAACCTCTTGTTGCCCGCAGGGATGTCGCAGAATCGCTCTGCGGAAAGTTCCTCGCGGTGCCAGTAGCCTCGGGCTATCTGGGTGCCGCTCATGCAGAGTTCTCCGGCAACGCCCTGCGGCAGGAGCTGCCCCTCGCAGTCGACCACGAGGCCCAACTGGTTGTCCAAGGGTCGGCCGATGGGGATGTTGCGGTATTTCTTGCCCGGCGTCACGTCGTAGAAGGTGGACATCACCGTGAACTCCGTTGGTCCGTAGCCGTTGATGAGGCGGCAGTTGCACTCCGGGGCCACAGTCATCTTCTCGCCGCCCACCAAGAGATACTTCAAGGGCAGGTCGGGGTACATCTGCAGGAGCATCTGTCCCAGTTGCGTGGTGAACGTGCCACCCGTGATGCCATTCTTCACGATGAAGTCGTTGAGCAGGGAGAAGTCCTTGCGCGCCTCCAAGGGCACGGGATAGAGCGTTCCGCCTACGGTGAGCACGGGATAGAGGCTCTCCACTGAGGTGTCGAATGAGAAGCTGGCGTGGCAGCAGATGCGGCTTGTCTCGTCCTGTCGCCACTCATGGGCGGCAAACTGGACGAACTGCGCCTTGCCTCTTTGGGTGATCATCACGCCCTTGGGCTTGCCCGTGGAGCCAGAGGTGTAAATCATGTAGGCCAGGTGGTCGGGCGTGGTGAGGTTGATGTCGTTGGCCAGGGTGTCATCGCAATGGGGCAGATAGTCGTCGATGAAGAATATCTCGCCCTTGAAACCATCGAAGTCGCCGAGAGCGTTCTTCTCGTCGTAGATGGCATGCGAGGTGACAAGCAACAGGCTCTCCGAGTCTTCCAGCATGTAGAGCAGTCGGTCGGTGGGGTAGTCATAGTCGAGCGGAATGTAAGCACATCCGGCTTTCTCGATGCCGATGGCTGCCACGATGAACTCCTTCTGATAGCCCAGCATGATGCAGACGAAAGGCGACTTACCGTCCTGCCCCACCCCTTTCTCCACGAGAAGGGAGGCGAAGGCACCGGAAAGGTTGTTGAGTTGGGCGTAGGTGTAATGTCCCACCTCGTCCACCACAGCGATGTTGGCCGGTGTCTTGGCAGCCTGGCGCATGAAGAGCGAAGGATAGGTGTCGCTGGGGTCTACGTCGAGGTGCTCGCCGGTGGAGAGGGTGATGAGCTGTTCGGCCTCAGCCTCGTCCACCAGGGCCACGTCGTGGAGCGTCTTGCTGTGGCACATGTTCTGCGCAGCACTGGCGGTGGCACGCAACAGCGTCTCCATGTCGGCCTTGCTGTAGCGCATGCCGTCGTACTCGATGCTCATGCGATAGCCGGAACCGTCGGGGAAGATGGTCAGCGCAATGGGGAACTTCGTCGTGTCCTGTCCCAAGATCAGACGTTCCATGCCGTCACCCTTGCCGTCGTCGGTCACGCCGCCCTGGAAGGCGCACATGATCTCGGCGTGCATCTTGAAACGCTCCACGAGGTGGGTGTATGGGAAGAAGTCACGCTCATAGTTCTCCTGCAACATCTTGTGGGTGGCCTCCAAGAATGCTTTCGTTTCCATTTTACCCTCCACGCCAATGGTGACGGGCAGCGTCTTGACAAACATGCCCACGCTCTGCATCAAGGCCGGATGGGCTCCGCGACCGCCTGAGATGGTGAGGTAGAGCGGATTGCTCTGGCGGGCGATGCGACTGAGGGTCAGGGCGAAGGCAGCCTGCAGATAGCTGCTCACGGTGATGTCGGCCTCCTGGCAAGCCTGGTCGATGTCGGCGGCAGGGAATGAACGGCTCACCGTGCCCACGGCCACGCCGTCGGGCGTGAGAGAGTCGGGATAGGATGTCACCTCCACCCCACTGAGCAAGGTCTCGTAGTGTCTCTCTGCCTCGGTATAGGCATTGCCTTGGAGCACATCCCGCTCGTAGAGGGCATAGTCAAAGGCCGTGACGGTCTCGCCCTGTGGCTGCTTGCCGTCGTAGGCGGCGAGGATGTCGTTGAAGAACACGTCGAACGACAGGCCGTCGAACACGGTGTGGTGGGCATCCACGAATAGATAGACTGCCGACGGACTCCGCATGACTTCTATGCGCACCAGGTCATCGCCCAAGAGATTGAACGGGCGCACCTTCTTCTGGAGATCTTCCTCCGTGGGCTCTTCGCCTATGGTGATTACCCTCACTTTGATCTCGGCATCGTCCCTGCGCTGCATCATCACATCGCCGTCCACCGTGGCAAAATGGGCCTTCAGCGCGGGATGGGCGTTGATGGCCGCCTCTGCCGCCTGGGCAAGACGCTGGGCATCCTTGTTGGCAAACTTATAGATGACGGGGATGTTGTACTGGGTGGTGTCACGGTTGATTTCCCAGTCGAGATACAGTCCGCGCACATTCTCCGTGAGCGGATAATATTCCTTCTTGTCATATTTCATCTCGGGTGTCTGCTCGCCCGTAGAGTCGGCGATGCAGGCAGCGATAGCTCTCACGGTGGGCTGGGCAAGGATGTCCTTGATGGCTATCTTCACGCCAAGCTGGCGCGCGATGTTGCCGCCGAGGCGCATGGCAGCGATGGAGGTGACGCCCATGTGGCGCAGGTTGGTGGTGACACCAAACTGGTCGGTCTTGAGCAGGTCGGCCACGATATTGAAGACGGTCTGTTCCATCTCCGTCTGCGGGGCCACCATCTCTTCCGCCTCTATCTGCGGTTCGGGAAGGGCACGGGTGTTCACCTTGCCGTTGGGGGTGAGGGGCATGGTGTCGAGCTGCATGTAGGCTGTGGGCACCATATAATCGGTGAGCCTTTCGGCCAGGTATTTCTTTAGGCCGTCCACGTCTATCTGTCGGTCGGCGGTGTAATAGGCACAGAGGTGCTCCACGCCACCGATCTTCCTTACGACCACGCTCTTCATCTGTACGCCCTCATATTGTCCGATGAGTGTCTCGATCTCTCCCAGCTCGATGCGGAAGCCGCGGAGTTTCACCTGGCTGTCGATGCGTCCGAGATATTCTATCTGTCCCTCGCTATTGTAGCGCACGAGGTCGCCAGTGTGGTATACTTTCACTTTCGCTCCGTCGATGGTCAAGTCGCAGAAGCGTTCCGCCGTCAGTTCGTCGCGGTGCCAGTAGCCACGGGCTATCTGCACGCCGCTCATGCAGAGCTCGCCGGCTGCTCCCTGTGGCAGGAGATGGCCTTCGGTGTCTACGACGAGCCCCAGCTGGTTGTCCAGGGGTCGGCCGATGGGGATGTTGCGGTATTCGCGGCCCGGGGTCACGTCGAAGAAGGTGGAGACGACGGTGAACTCCGTTGGGCCATAGGCGTTGATGAGCCGGCACTTGCAGTTGGGGGCCACGGTCATCTTCTCACCGCCCACCACCATGTATTCCATGGGCAGGTCGGGGTACATCTGGAGGAGCATCTGTCCCAACTGCGTGGTGAAGATGGCTCCCGTGATGCCGTTCTTCACGATGAAGTCATAGAGCAAGGCGAAGTCCTTGCGCGCCTCCTGCGGCACGGGGTAGAGGGTGCCGCCGACGGTGAGCACGGGGTAGAGGCTCTCCACCGAGGCATCGAAAGAGAAACTGGAGTGGCAGGCGATGTGGCTCTTCTCGTTCTGTCGCCACTCGTGGGTGACAAACTGCACGAAGTGGGCCTTGCCCTTCTGGGTGATCATCACACCCTTTGGCTTGCCCGTGGAGCCCGAGGTGTAAATCATATAGGCCAAACCGTCGGGGGTGGCGAGGTTGGTCTTGTCGGCCTGGGTGTCGTCACACTGGGCGAGGAAGTTGTCGAGGAAGACCACCTTGCCCTGGAAGTCCTTGAAGTCGCCGTCAGCATTCTTCTCGTCGAAGATGGCATGGGTGGTGACGAGCACCGTGCTCCCGGAGTCTTCCAGCATGTAGAGCAACCTATCGTTGGGATAGTCGTAGTCGAGCGGCACATAGGCGCATCCAGCTTTCTCGATGCCGATGGCGGCCACGAGAAACTCCCTCTGATAGCCCATCATGATGCTGACAAAGGGCGACGATTCCTTGCCAGCCCCCATCTCCACAAGGTGGGAGGCGAAGGCACCGGAAAGGTTGTCGAGCTGGGCATAGGTGTATTGCCCACAGCTGTCCACCACAGCGATGTTAGCGGGCGTCTTCGCCGCCTGGGCCATGAAGAGGGACGTGTAGGTGGCACCTTCCACGGTGTCGAGGTGGGCGCCGGCGGAGAGGGCCATGAGACGCTTGCGCTCCTCCTGCGTTGTGGTCTCCACGCTTGCGAGGGGTGCCTCCAGGTCGGAGGCCATGATGTTGCGCAGGCAGGACGCCACGGCCTGCGCCACCATGCGGAGTCCTTCTTTCGAAACCCTCGCCCCACTGGCGTTGGCATTGACTTCATAGCCGCCGTCCTTGGTGAATATCTCCACGGTCAGGTCGTTGTCGGTCACCATCGTGCGCAGGTATTTCCAATGGTGCATCTCGCCACCGAGGGTGTGATCCAGGAAGTTGATGCTGCCAAGGAAATTGAACTTGATGCTGGGCAGGTCCTGCAGGTCGTTATAAAGATGTGTGAGGGGATAAATGGCACATTCGCTCTTGGCAAAGCGCCACTCCGTGCGGAAGGAGGCAAGGTATTCGCCGATGGTTTTCTTATAGTCCAGCTCGACACGCATGGGCAAGCCCTTGACGTACATGCCATAGTTGTCCTTATCGTTCCCGGTTCGTCCGGCATATTCCGTCTGGTAGGAGACGTCGTTGCGGCGCAGGAGCTTGGCCATGGCGAGCGTGAAGGCAGCGTAGAACAGTTGGGAGGTCTGCACACCGTGGTCGCTGCACCAGTCGTCCACCTTCTTGCCGTCATCCAGGGTCACCCATTCCTCTCGCATCTCTTGCCACTCTCCGGCACTGCCCTCGGCATAGACGGGAAACTCGCAGCCGGCAAAGTGTTCGAGCACCTTCTGACGAGCTTCGGCGTAGCGTTCGGTCATGAAGGAGCGCTGTTCCTCCTCGGCAGCCTCGATGACTCCGTAGGTCTGTGGGTGCCGATAGGTGGGCTGCGCATAATAGCGGTCGAGGTCGTTGAGGAAATTAAGTTGCGATGTGCCGTCATATAATATATGGTGCACATCGAGGAAGAGATAGTTGCCGCCCTCGGTCCGGGCGATGGTGTAGCGATGGAGCGGTTCGCCGCCAAGCAAGTCGAAGGGGCGCATGTAGCCCCCGTCGGCCAGTTGCCTGGCCTCCGCCTCCGTCATCTCGACACACTCGATGTTGGGTTTCATCTCCCCGTCGCGCCACTGCACGGGCGTTCCGTTCTCCATGGCGAAGCGCATGGAGAGGTCGGGATGGTCATAGAAGATGCGTTCCAGGGCATCCCGCAACTGTTCGACATGAATACTGCCTGCCAAGCGAGTGCAAAAGCATGCGTTGTATTTCGTGGCAAGGGGCTTGTTCATCCATTCCAGGAAGACGCCCAACTGCGACTGGAGCAAAGAATGTGTATCCATAAGCCTGATGTGTTGGTCATAATCCAAACAGGGAGGAGAAGTCGGTCATGTCGAATATCTCCCTTACCATACTGTTCAGGTTTTCCACCTGCACCTTCCCTCCGTTTTTCTGTGCTTTCTTTAACAGGGCGATAAAGACGCGAAGTCCGGAGCTGCTGATGTACTCCAGTCCGTCGCAGTCTACTACCACATGTTGGGTGTCCTCAGCGGGCATTCCGTCGACCACCTTCTGAAACTCCTCGGCGTTGGTGGCATCCAGGTACCCCTTCAGCTCGATAATCGTCTTATCCTCCGTTTTCTTGCAATTAATTTCCATAACCATAGTTGTTAAAAATTTTGGATTGAGTTATCACTTTGCTATCTTTTTTGTCATCATCAGTTTGTTCATTCCGTTCTCCCGTTTGTAGGTCACCTCGTCCATGCATTTCTTGATGAGGAATATTCCCAGTCCACCCACGGGACGTTCTTCCACGCCCAGCGTGAGGTCAGCGTCCTTTGCTGCCGTGGGGTCGAAGGGCTTGCCGCTGTCGGTCAGTTCGAAGCGCAGGAGCGCCTCCTGCGCCTTGTGCTTCACCTTGAGGTTGATTTTCCCTGTCTCCCCCTTCGGGTAGGCATAGTTCACCACGTTCACCATGGCCTCTTCCAGTGCGAGGCGTAGCGAGAGCAGGAGGGGCTTGTCGAGTCCCAGGTCATCGCCCAGCTTGCGCAGGAAGGCCGGGAGTTTCTCGAGTTCCGCGAGACGGTTGTCGATGATGAGTGCGTCGCAGTTTTTGTATGAGATGGCAAAGAGGGTGAGGTCGTCGCTCTGCTCGGCCTTGCCCACGAAGCGCTTCAGCTGCCGCCTCATTTCCATGATGACTTCATGGGCGGTCTTGTCGACCATTCCGTCGAGCATCTCTTTCACGTGTCGCGTGCCCATCTGCCCTCGCTCTTCGTTCTCGGCCTCCGTCAGGCCGTCGGTATAGAGCAGGATTGTCTGGCCTTTCTCCATGGTGTATTTCTGCTCCACGTAGGTCACGCCGTCGAAGAGGCCGAGAGGCAGTTTGGGGAGCAGGGGCAGCTGGCTGCATCCCTTGTCGGAGAAGAGGAAGGGGGCGGTGTGGCCGGCGTTGCAATAGGTCAGTTCGCCCGTCTGGGTGTCGATCACGCCGATGAGCATGGTGACGAACATCTCCGTCTGGTTGTTGCGCGTCAGCATCTTGTTGAGCAGCGACATGATTTCGCTGGTTGACTCGTGCTTGCTCACCAGGCTGCGGAAGAGCGTGCACGTCATCGCCATCACCATGGCCGCGGCAATGCCCTTTCCCGACACGTCGCCGATGGCAAAGTACATCTTGCCATCTTCCAGCCAGAAGTCGTAGAAGTCGCCTCCCACGCTGCGGGCGGGTTTGAGGTAAGCGTCGATGTCGATGTTCTCATACCCCCGCGGCAGCACGAAGTCTGTGGGCAGTATCTCCATCTGTATGCGGTGGGCCACATCCAGCTCGCTCTTGATTCGCTCACGTTCCTTGGTGGCGCTCTCCAGGTCTCGGACATAAGCCTTGATGGAATGCTGCATGTGTGCGAAGGCAGCGTGTAACTTACCGAAGTCACCATCCGTCGACATCTTGGGGAGTGGCACGTCAAAGTTGCCTTGGGCGATGCGGTAGGCAGCGTCTGTCATCTCCTGCAGGGGACGAACCATATGGGAGATCAAGACGCTGAAGCACACCAGCAGCAGAATGATGCCGACAATGGATATCGCCATGACCGTGAAGGTGACGGATCCCATCTCTGACTTGACCGTGGAATAGGGGCAAACGCTCGCCACCATCCACCCCACATGGGGCAAGGGGGCGTAGCAAACAAGCACGTCGGTGCCGTCGAGGTCGCAGTGCAGCGCACCCTTCTTACCTGCCAGCATCTTGCTGGCCAGTGTGTCGTAGTCGCAGTCATCAAGCCTGCGCGCCAGCGAGTTGATGTCCTCCTTCATGATCAGTGACGTGTCGGGGTGCGCTATCACGGTTCCCTTGCGGCTGACCATAAACGAGTAGCCGCTCTTGAACGGCTGCACCGTGTTGAGCTCGTCGCTGAGGTCGCCCAGCGCCACGTCGGCCACCACCACGCCACGCAGCTTCCCGTCCTTGTCTTTTATTGTCTGCGCATATGACGCCACCATGCGGTGGGTGCCAGTCTTGTCCACATAAGGTTCGGTCCACTGTCCCTTGTCCTCCTTCACGGCGGTGCGAAACCATTCCGTTTGGATGTAGTTATACTGTTCTCTCGACATGGCATTGTATTCCAACGTTCCGTCGGGCAGTTCGTACACGTAGTCCACAGGGGCCTTCGCGGGGTCGGCATTGTCGTACGATATATAGCCCACGCCCAGCAGGAGGGCGTTGTTCTTTACCAACTGCCCAATGAACTTCAGCGCGTCTTGGTGGTTCATGTCGCGCCTATCCATCACGTACCTCACGGTAAACTCCACGGTGGTCTCCATCCACTCCAGCTCGTCCTCGATGTTCTGCAGGGTGGCGTTCTGCAGTGCGAAGGTGTACAGGGCGCCCAGTTCCTCATCGTGGATGCGGTTGTAGCGGTTGAACACCACGGCAATGCTACCGAACATGAACACTGTGAGCAGCAGTATGTAGAGATAGAGTTTCGTCTGAAACGACATTTTGTTCTTTTTCATGATGTTAAGCATTGTTTTTAGAATGGACAACTGATCATGCCTGGCTCACTGCTGCCTTGCACCCTCCGGCATACGGAATACGCGTATCCGCCAGTGCAGCACGCTGCGGTATGGAAAATGGTGCTCGCGGCCTCCGCGGTCCGCATCAGTCCCGGCAGGTCATCAGTCAGTCCGGTGCCGAGCATCTTGACGAAGGCCTCCTTGCATGTCCACATCTTCGCGAACTCCAACTCCGGCCATTCGGCCTGCCTTATCGCCCGTTGCTCCTTTTCCGAGAAACAGAGCGGCATCAAGTCCTCGTCAATGCGGTCGGGTATTTCCTCGATGTCGCAGCCCACCTCGCCGCAGAGCTCCGGGCTGTTGTCGGCCACGGCACACATCACGGCCTTACGGCAATGGCTCATGTTGAAGTGGAGCCGGGGCAGCTCCGCCACGTAGGGCTTTCCGTTCGCGCCATACGAGAACGGGGGCAGCTCCCCCTTGTCGTCGTCGGCCCCCACCAGCTCTTCCAGCAGCAAGTACGCCACGGCGCTCTGCACCCTATCGGCCGGCATGCGGTATTTCTCCGCCCTGACCCGCCTCCATGTGGGCAACAACCTGAGGCTTGCCTCCGCCTGCTCCGCAGTGGGGTTGCACGACATCTTGCGAACGAGCATCCTCGTATGCAGTTTTTCAACAAAGAGCACGTCTTTTTGCATCGGATCATTTCATTTAGTAGGTTTTCACTCGTCCTCTCGCTCCATCAGGCACACCATCGTCATGTCGCCCGGCTTATCTTTTCAACGTCACTTAAGGGAATTAGAGGTTCTTAGTTTCAACAAAAAACACTCATACGACTCACGTCGCTATAATGCCACAAAAGTAATAAAAATATTTGCTGAAAGCAAACATTCGCAAAAAATATGACGGCACCATTGCGAACTTTATTCTTTGAAGTAGTGACAGCGCCATGTTTTTTCAAAACTTCAACTTGAAATCCAAGCCACCTTGTTAACCACAACACATTTTCCTTCATAAAAGCTTATATGGGCAGAAAAATGGACATCGTATGAGAAAGGTGATATTCTTAGACATTGACGGAGTGCTAAACACCCAGTACTGGTTTGGCCAGCGGGACAGGAACATTTCAAAAGACAGGTGGGGCTATATGTTTGATCCCGCATCAGTCAGTAATTTGGCAAGCATCCTGGAAAAGACCGGAGCAGAGATTGTCATTTCTTCTTCTTGGAAATGCATAGGCATCTCCAGCCTAAGGGACATGTGGAAGGAAAGGCATTTGCCGGGAGTGATCCGGGATGTCACTCCCGATTACATGTGTGACGGCTTATTGCTAAGTCCCGAGCTGTCGGACGCCGACTGCCTCAACGCAAGGGGAAGCGAGATAAAAGGATGGCTTATCAAGCACAGGGGGGAAGTGAGCGAATATGTCATTATCGATGACATGGATGACGTCCTTCCCGAGCAACAAGCCCATTTCGTGTGGACGGACTCCGGGGTGGGAATAAGCGAGGAAGACGCCAAGAAAGCCATAAAGATATTGCAAGGGCAATGAAGGCGGCACGGATTGTTGCAAGCGACGACGACTTCAACCATCAGGAAAGTCATGATGCGGAGAAGACGAGGGGAGCGCACCGACAAGAATAGCCACACGACCATCCAGCGCGATGCCTGGCGGTTGTGTGGCTTACGTTTTCTTCACCTGTTGGATGGGCCAAGAGGCCCACGGTCGCTATTTCACTTCGCGGATGAGCTGCTCGGCGTCGACGAGCTTCTGCTCGCCCGTGCTCATGTTCTTAAGCGTCAGCTTGCCTGCCGCAATCTCGTTCTCACCCGCCAGGGCCACATAGGCGATGCCCTTGGCGTTGGCGTAGCTCATCTGCTTCTTCATCTTGGCCTTGTCGGGGAACATCTCCGCGCGGATGCCGGCCTGGCGCGCCTTGGCGACGAGCGGAAGGCAATAGGCCGTCTCACGCTCTCCGAAGTTGATGAAGAGCAACTGTGTGGACTGCACAGCCTCATTGGGATAGAGGTCGAGCGCGTTGAGCACGTCATAGATGCGGTCGGCGCCAAACGATATGCCGACACCCGAGAGGCCCGGCATGCCAAAGATGCCCGTGAGGTTGTCGTAGCGGCCACCGCCCGTGATAGACCCCATGGGCGTGTCGAGGGCCTTGACCTCGAAGATGGCACCCGTGTAATAGTTGAGGCCACGGGCCAGGGTGAGGTCCAGTTGCATCTCATTCTTGAGTCCGCACGACTTCAGGCTGTCGAGGATGAACTTGGTCTCCTCGACGCCCTTCAGTCCCGTCTCGGACGACTGCAACACGTCCGCTATGACCTGGAGCTTCTCGTCGTTGGTACCCGAGAGCGAGACGATGGGCTGCAGCTTGCTGATGGCCTCCTCGCTCAGTCCATCGCCGCGCAGCTCCTCATTGACGTTGTCGAGACCTATCTTGTCAAGCTTGTCGATGGCGACCGTGATGTCCACGATCTTGTCGGCCTCGCCGATCACCTCGGCTATGCCAGTGAGTATCTTGCGGTTGTTGATCTTGATCTGCACACGGATGCCCAGTCGCTGGAACACCGTGTCGACGATTTGCATCAGTTCCACCTCGTTGAGCAGCGAGTCGGAGCCCACCACATCGGCGTCACACTGGTAGAACTCGCGGTAACGGCCCTTCTGCGGGCGGTCCGCGCGCCAAACGGGTTGTATCTGGTAACGCTTGAAGGGCAGCTGCAACTCGTCGCGGTGCATCACCACATAGCGAGCGAAAGGCACGGTGAGGTCGTATCGCAATCCCTTCTCGCAGAGATGCGAAGCCAGGTGGAGGCTGTTGCGCTCACGCAACTGCTCGTCGGTCACCTTGCTCAGGTAGTCGCCCGAGTTGAGCACCTTGAAGAGCAGCTTGTCGCCTTCCTCGCCATATTTGCCCATCAGCGTGTGGAGCGTCTCCATCGCCGGGGTCTCAATCTGCTGGAAACCATACAAGGCATAGACATCCTTGATGGTGTTGAAGATATAATTACGCTTTGCCATCTCCTCGGGCCCGAAGTCGCGCGTGCCCTTGGGGATGGACGGTTTCTGATTTCCCATATATGCCAATCTTTACTTTCTTACAATGGTCTGCTCGCGGTCCGGGCCGATGGAGATGATGCGTATCGGTGTCTCCAGGTAGTCCTCCAGGAACTTCACATAGTCGCTGAAGGCCTGCGGGAACTGCTCCTCACTGGTGAACCCGGTCATGTCGGTCTTCCATCCCGCCATCTCCTTGTAGACAGGCGTCACGTCGTCGATCTCGTAGGGGAAGTCGCTGGTCTCCGTGCCATCCTTCAGTCGGTAGGCCACACAAGCCTTGATGGTGTCGAAGTCGTCGAGCACATCACTCTTCATCATGATGAGCTCTGTGACGCCATTGACCATCACGCTGTACTTGAGCTGCACAAGGTCGATCCATCCGCAACGGCGCTCACGCCCGGTGACGGCGCCATACTCATGTCCGAGGTCGCGAATGCGCTTTCCCGTCTCGTCAAACAGTTCTGTGGGGAACGGTCCGGCGCCCACGCGTGTGCAGTACGCCTTCATGATGCCAAACACGTTGCCAATCTTGTTCGGTCCGATGCCAAGCCCAGTGCAGGCACCAGCACAGATGGTGTTGCTGGATGTGACAAAAGGATAACTTCCGAAGTCGACGTCGAGCATGGTGCCCTGTGCGCCCTCGCAGAGGATGGCCTTGTCGTCGCGGAGCAGCTTGTTGACCTCGATCTCGCTGTCGACGATGTGGAAGCCACGCAGGTACTCGATGCCCTCCATCCACTTCTTCTCGGTCTCCTCCAACCCGTCGAAGTCTGTCCAGCCCATGGCTTTCAGGCGGCCCATGTGCATGTCCTTGTGCTTGGCGTATTTCTCCTCGAAGTTCTCGAGGATGTCGCCGACGCGGAGGCCTGTGCGGCTCACCTTGTCGGTGTATGTGGGGCCGATGCCCTTGCCTGTGGTTCCCACCTTGTCCTTGCCCTTTGCGGCCTCGATGGCGCGGTCGAGCAGTCGGTGGGTAGGCATGATGAGATGTGCCTTCTTGGAGATGTGCAAGCGGTGCTTCAGCTCATGGCCGCTCTTCTCCAGGCTTTGCGCCTCGTCCATAAACAAATCGGGAGCCAGGACCACACCGTTGCCGATGATGTTGACCTTGCCTCCCTGGAAGATGCCGGAGGGGATGCTGCGAAGCACATACTTCTGTCCCTCAAACTCCAGGGTGTGGCCAGCGTTGGGGCCTCCTTGGAAACGGGCCACGACATCATAATGGGGAGTAAGCACGTCAACGACCTTGCCCTTGCCCTCATCGCCCCACTGAAGTCCCAGCAGAACATCTACTTTACCTGTATTCATAAGCCTGAATAATTTATTTAGTGTCTTTTCTTTTATGCCTAATAAACGCGCGGGCCAAAGATGGCTGTGCCCACGCGCACCATGTTGGACTGGCATTCCACGGCAATCCGGTAGTCGTGGCTCATGCCCCATGAGCGTACGCTGAACGCCTCGTCGTCGGCGAAATAGTCGCGCTTCACCTCGTCGAAGAAGTGTGCCGCAGTCATCATCTCCTGCCGGATGCGGCACTCGTCATCGACATGGCTGGCCATCATCATCAGCCCGCTGATGTGCACATGCGCCAACGCCCGCCACTCGCCCGCCTTGAGCATCTCGCGGCAGGCGTCGAGGGTGAAGCCATACTTGGTCTCCTCCTCGGCGATGTGGAGCTCGAGCAGCACGTTGATGACACGTCCGTGCTTGGCAGCTTGCTTGTCGATCTCCCTCATGAGCTTCATCGAGTCGACAGCCTCGATCATGCTGATGAAGGGTGCGATGTATTTCACCTTGTTGGTCTGCAGGTGCCCTATGAAGTGCCACTCGATGTCCTTGGGCAGTTCGCCTACTTTCTTGCTCAGCTCCTGCTCGTGGCTCTCGCCGAAGACGCGCTGCCCCACCCCATAGGCTGCCTCGATGTAGTCTTTGGGATGGTACTTGCTGATGGCAACGAGGCTGACGCCTTGCGGTAGGTTGCCAAGCACTTCTTTTAAGTTTTTAGCAACGTCCACGTTCATCACTTTGCCTCCTGGTTCTCTTCCGCCTGTTCGTATTCGGGCTTGGCGTCTTCCTGCCCTTGCGTCTTGGGCTTGGCGTTGTGCTCAAAGACATCCATGATCTGCGTCTCGGCGATGGATGCGATGGCGTAGTCGATCATGGTGCCGCCCATCACCTCGTCGATATATTTCACGGCGAGGGGCAGTGTGCCCGCCTGCACCAGGTAATTGACGTTGGACCGTTTCTCCTTCTCGGTCTTCTCGTCGATCGTTATGAACTGCAGCTTGGCCTTGTACCACTTGTCATCTTTCTCCTTGTCGCTGAAGAAGATCTCATGGTAAGGCGCCGGCTTGATGTTGGTGATCTTGTAATCGCCGCTGATGTAGACGCTCATCTCCTCGATGACCTCCGTCTCGGCCTCGGAGAAGCTCAGCGCGTCGACCACATATTGCTCGGTGACGGGTTTCTGCGAGCCGTCCTCCACAGTCTTGTCGTAACGTATCTTGGTCTCAAACCAATCTGATGTTCTTGATCTCATAATATATTAAGGTATGTTATTCTTGTTGTTGTCTGCCTACCCCGCGTATGAGGTTGTCGAGCGTGCGGTATGTGTAGGCCGCCCGGTCGTGTATGGTGAGGTCGCTCTTGAGCCTGCTGCGCAGGTCGACGAGTTTCGACATGGCGCTCTGGTAGTTGTCGGCCGTGATGCGCTCGCTCATCTTCTGCGCCACCATGGCGTCGAAGCCGAAGTAGCGCATGAGCGTGTCGGCGAACACCTGTCGCTGCTGGTCGGTGAGATGCTGCAGGTTCTCGTTGAACTTGTTGTGCGGCTGGAAGATGTGGAACACGAGCTCGTCGGGCTCGCCGCCCCGCTGTCCGTGGTTGTAAACCTTCTCGTAGTCGAAGTAGCAGTCGCAGAAGCCATTCTTGGCCATGGTCTGCAGCTCTTCCTTAGCAGGCTCGAGCACGCGCCGCGTGAAGTCGCTGAACTTCTTGTAGTTGGTCTCCAGGCGCAGCATCTTGCGGAACTCCAGGGTGTTGATCTTTCTGAACCCCTTGTCCTTCCAGCTCTCGATGAACATGTAGATGCGCTGCGAGTAACGGTTGTGGCAGGCGAAGACGATCTGCTTGCCCAGGTAATGGTAGCCAAACTCGAGGCCCACGAGGCGTTCCGCCACGGTGCGGTCGATCTTCAGGATGGCATATTTCTCGTAGATGGAGGGGTCCTCGGGGATGTAGATGTCACAGAGGTTGGTGACTTTCAAGTAGTTGCGGCCGTCCAT
Source organism: bacterium (assembly GCA_963594895.1). Classification (GTDB taxonomy): domain Bacteria; phylum Bacteroidota; class Bacteroidia; order Bacteroidales; family Bacteroidaceae; genus Prevotella. Next base: position 20,522 of record CAVBFJ010000006.1, read on the forward strand.
GGTCTTGTAGGGTATCTCCACGGGAATGGTGGCGAGCATCTTGAGGCTCTGCCGCAACTGGGGATAATGGTTGGGGTCGACGGCCAGCGACTTGAAGAGCGTCTTGATCTCCAGGCGCCCGTCGTTGTCGAGCTCGGCGTCGGAGAAGATCTGCGGCTCCGTGCGCTGCTTGTTGAGAAGTTTCTTCAGCTTGGTCTGCATGAACTCGACGATGGCCACGAGGATGCGTATCTGTATGAGCGAATAGTCATGGCGCATCATCGTGACAGCGAGGGGCTGCACCAGCCATGTCTCATCCTCGAGCGGGATGAGGTCTGTCGAGATGTTGCGCTTGATGTCTCTCTTCTTACCTTTTCCGAAGCCCTTGCGTGTCCGCGCGGCTTGGGTTTTCTTGGTCTTTCCTGTTGTCGTGGTGGCCTTTGCGTCTGTCATACGTTTGTTATTTGCAGGCTTTCCGAAGAAATGCCTACAAATTTAAGACTATTTTGCGACACTACCAAGCAATTTAGGTAATTTAGTGACTGCAAGAAAACAATTTGGTGCGATTTGAATGACAGCAAACAGGTGCCAAGGCATCACAATAGCTGTTGACAGGCGACGGGAGACACGCCCCGCATCCGCACCCCTGGTGGTCGGATGGGGACAAAAAAAAGATGGCCTGTCCGGCCATCCTCTATTTGTTCCAAAAACGATAAGTGATGTCTTCAAACTGCCCATCGCCCACGCGCTTGTAGAGCCGTTGGTTGGTGGTCTTCTCCTTCAGTGCGCCGAGATGGCGGATGTAGGGTCCCAGCTTGATGTAGTCGAAATGGTTCTTGTCGATGCCGCGTGCAAGTCGGATGCGCCCGCTGTACCATGCCGTCTTGACTTCGGGATGATGCGTGTGGAGCCAAGCGGCCAGCTGGTCGACCGCGGCGGGGTCGGCGTCGCCGCCCATGAGGCTGACACACGTCACCATGCCGTCATTGGCCTGGATCAGCGCCTCGAGCGCCTCGGGCGTCAGGGGCTCCCCGATGTCGTCCCAGAGATAACTGCTGTGGCAGCCGGGACAATGGCAGGGACACCCCGAGAGATTGATGGCAAGGGTGGTCTCGTCGGGTATCTCCTGGAAGACCACCTCCGTGTTCACATATTTGATCATGGCATGTCGTATCGGCTTGCTGCCCGCATCATTTCGCCACATCCTCGCGCTGCTTGCCGAGCTGTATCTTTTGGGATTGCGGCAAACGGTCGAGACCGGCGTAGAAGCGGCGGTGGGCCTCCTTCTGGCGTGCCTCGGAGAAGTTGGACACGCGCTTCAGGTACCCGATGATGCGTGTCAGGTAGTCCACGTTCTTGGACTGGCAGGCGGGACACACCTTGAGATAGCGCTTGTCGATGTGTCCGCATTCGTTGCAGAGGGTGTTGGGGATGTTGTAGGTGAAGTAGTTGCATCCCTCCTTGGCGGCCACACGGAAGAGCTGTCGGTACTGCGCCTGCGACAGGTGCTCCTCGAGGTTCATGTGCAGGGCCGAGCCACCCGTGAGGTGCTCGATGTAGGGTGCGCCATGCAACTTGAACTTGTCGATGATCGAGAGCGAGTCGTCCTCGACGACGTAGAAGTAGCTGTTGTAGCAGTCGCGGGGCACGAAGTAGCCATCCTCGCGGTCCCACTTGGCATGCTTCACACCGACGTTCTCGGCCGGTATCATCTCACAGTTGAACATGGCCTCCTTGGAACGATACTGCTTGTTGCACTTCTCGACCAATGAGAGGATGCCCTGCACGAAGTGGAGATAGTCGTCGTTGGGCGTGATGGACAAGCCCATGAACTCGGCGGCCTCCACCAGTCCGTTGATGCCGATGGTGAGGTACTGGCGGTTGATGTTGATGTATCCGGCGTCGAAGAGTGGCAGCATGCCATGCTTCTGGAGTTCCTTCAGGTTCTCGTTGTAGGCCAGCTGCACCTTGTGGCAGAGGTCGATGACATCGGCGAGAAACTGCTTGTAGTCCTGGTTGTGGTTGACAGCGTACTGCACGCAGCGGTTGAGGTTGATGGTGAGCACGCTCTTGGAGCCCGTCGACACGCCACCCGCCCCCAGCGTGTAGCTGAAGCCATTGTCCTGGATCTCATTGCGCAGGCGGCAGCAGCTCGACAGCGAGTCGGCATTGTCTGACAGGTAGGTGAAGAAGCTGTGGCCCTTGGCATACATCTCCGCGGCGAAGTCGCCCCACTCCTTGTCCTTGCAGTCGCCATCCTCGGTGAGCATGGCCATGGTCTCCACGGGGAAGGTGAGCACGGTCTTGGTGCGCTCCTGGTTGAACCAGGCCATGAAGCGTTTCTGCAGCCAGTTGACGCCTTCCCAGTCGGGCTGCGAACCGTCAGGGAAGAAGAAGTTGCCGAAGAGCGACTCGAAATAATAGCGGTCGTAATAGCTGATGTTCCAGAACACCGCCTGGTAGTTGCGGGCGCCCGTGGGCTGGTTGAGCGAATAGACGATCTGCTCGAAGCAGTCGGTGATGACCTTGTCGATGGTGCGCTTCTTCAAGCTGAGGTCGACCACCTCGTCGGCGCGCTTGAAGTAGTCATTGCCATACTCCTTCTGGATGAAATAGTTCATGTACATCAGGAACTCAGGCGTGGCGCAGGCGCCCGCCAACATGGAGCTGACCATGAACACCATGTTGATGAAGCCCCCGCAGAACGACTTGAGGTTGGTGGGCGCCGTGGAGTTGCCGCCTATGCTCGTCGTGCCGCCGATGAGCCAGGGATACATGGTGATGGAAGCGCAATAGTTGGCGAGGTTGGTCTCGTCGTTCTTGTAGATGAAGTGGTGCGACAGCTTGTCGAGATACTCGTCGGCCAGCGCCTTGCCGTACATCTTCTTGATGCGCTCGGTGAGCAGGCGGCGGTTGAGGCGTATGAAGCTTGACTTGGGCAGCTCGCCGATCAGCGTGGCGATGTTCTTGTGTTCCACGTTGGCGTTGGCGTCAAACTTGGATCCCGTCGCGGCGTTCTCGGCCTCCATGTAGTCGGAAAGGAACTTCAGCCTTTCGAGCGTCTCGCGGTCTTCCTGGTGCTCCTGGCGATACAGGATAAACGACTTGGCAACCTTGTAATACCCCTCTTTCATCAGCGACACCTCCACCTGGTTCTGGATGTCCTCCACGCGTACGCCATCCTGTATGTCAAGATGGCTAAGTATCTTGGATACCGAACCCAAATCGATGGGCTCCTGGCACGCATTGAATGCCTTTAGTACAGCATTCATGATTTTGTCGAGAGAGAAACTATCTTTCGATCCGTCACGCTTGGTAATGGTAAAGTTCTTGATTTCCATGACTTTATATGCGGTATTTTATTTTTAAAGTTACTCTTTTTGGAAAACTTTTCTCGTTTCTCGTCCTGGAAAGTTTTCCAAAACGGACAACTTTGATCAGATTTTCGGTTGATGGTTTTACTCTGTTTAGTAATTTTTCCCTTTGCAAAGATACTCAAAATTACCTTATGTTAACACGCTGACGGCGCTCAATTTTGCCGCGTTTTACATATTTTAATGACTGTTTTTTCACAGTCACCAAGCAACGCAACTTGAGCCTTACTCCATGTAACTTTTGATTATCATAAGGTTATGATATGCTCACACGGCGTTTGCGTGCAAGTTGTCACATTTTGCGATTGACAATTCCGAGTTTGCAATTTAAACCCATTTCCGCAGGAATCACAGGCGTCAGCAGTTGGCGTACAGTCTGTCGGCAAGATGATCACCTGGCAAACGCATCGGGTTAAACCATGGGGCAGTGTTGATTCGTGTGGTTTAAAAGTGGACTTTTACCGAAATCACGCTTTATGCTTCCAGCCCCGTAGGGGCTACGGGGAAATCTATATTTCGAGCGAAACAAAAATACAACACGGCTACACCTTTTATTATAATGTGATGAGTTGATTGATTACGGAAACAAATAAAGCGAGCTGTGGCAGGAAGGCCAACAGACAGGCAAGGCACACAGGTGACGACGCCGACAGACAGGCAGGGCATACAGGTGACACGGCCGACAGACTTTTACGGCCAACACGCACAAAATTACCAATTAATTTATTAACTTTGCAGTACAACTAAACAATGCACAAATGAAGAAACTGTTTTCTTTTCTCATCATATCATCATTCCTTGCGGTGGCCATGGGCTGCAAGGAGAAAAAAGACCAACAGGTGATCATCATCAAGAAGCCCAAGGCCGCAAAGATGGAGAAGCCGCAAAGCATGGGCAACCTCTCGCAGTCGACACGCGTGGCGTGGATGGGTGACCACTACACGGTGGAGATACAGCGTACCGCCGTCGACTCGTTGCCGCTCGCGACGGATGGCGTGAAGCGCTACTACGACAACAGCATCACCGTGCGCATCATGCGCGCCGACGGCTCCACATTCTTCACCCATAAGTTTATGAAGAGCGATTTCCGGAGCTTGGTCGACGCCTCCTATTATGACGGCGGCGCCTTGCTGGGCGTGGCCTTCGAGAAGGCACAGGGCAAGCAACTGCTGCTGGGCGCCAGCGTGGGCAGTCCCGACAGGGCCAGCGACGAATACGTGCCACTGATCATCAAGGTGGACAACTTCGGCAACTACGCCATCGAGAAAGACACCAAGGCGGACGTCAACTCGATGAGAGACGAGCCCGAAACGGAAGACGAATAACCGTACCCCCCACCCACGGGGCCACGGACACCCCGTGGCACCAAAAAGACGATGGCGAGCGAGAAGCCCACTGGGACTTCTCGCTCGCCATCACTTATTTTGCATGGCCTGTCAGCGCTCAGCGCGCGTCAGCTCCGCATAGGCCGCGTCGAAAGCATGGGGATGGGTGCCCGTGAGACAGACGTTGACCAAGCAGTTGGCCAGTATCTCCGCATCGTTCAAGTCGACGCCACGCTCGCGCGATACGTCCTTGCCGAGACACACCTCCCACGTGCAACGGAAATCCGCGTCGGCCGCGCCCATGTAACACTCATCCGAGTTGCCCTCGCGCATCAACTTGTAGCGGATGGACTTCTTGGATGCCACGGGGCGCATCGCCCGCAGGATGTCGTAGGCCTGCTGCAACGGTTTGCGATACTTCGACGTGCCCGGAAACATGTTGGAAATCTCCGGCATGATCTCATCAAAATCGTAGGCTTGAATGAGTTCGTATAATTTCATGCGTGATAACTATAAGAAAAACGGTGACGCAAAGGCACTCGTCGCACCTCTGCGTCACCGCTATGTGATTACTTAAAACTTGGCCATCTTGATGGCATCCACCGCACACTCGTCGCCCTTGTTGCCCAACTTGCCGCCGCAGCGGTCCTGGGCCTGCTCAAGGGTGTCGGTCGTCAAGAGACCATAGATAACCGGGATGTTCTGCACCGCGTTGAGATGGGCGATGCCATAGGTCACCCCCTGGCAGATATAGTCGAAATGGGGCGTCTCGCCACGGATGACGCTGCCCAGGATGATCACGGCGTCGAAGCCATCGTCCTTGCACATCTGCTGGGCGCCATAGACCAGCTCGAAGCTGCCCGGCACCGTCTTGATGTGGATGTTCTCCTGCAAGGCGCCATGCCTCTCGAGTGTCTGCACGGCACCGTCGAGTAGCGCGCCCGTGATCTCACTGTTCCACTCGGCGACCACAATGCCGAAACACATGTTGCTGGCGTCGGGCACCTTGTCGAAATCGTAGTCAGAAAGGTGATGAAGAGCGGTTGCCATGACGGTTACTTAGTGGTTCTCTCGATGTACTTGTCAATCTCGTTGCTCTGCACGAGGACCGAGTTGACATACTTCTTCTTGATGTCCTGGTAGAGCTGCAGGGCCTCCGCGGTCTTGCCCTGGCTCTCCAGCAACTCACCGGCCTGGAGGAGGAACGTGGGCGAAAGGCTGTTGTTGGCACCATCCTTGGCCTTGCCGTCAGCCTTTGAGGCGGCGTCCTTGAGCTTGCTCACGGCCTTGTCGACCTGGCCCACGGCGGCATAGGCGTTGCCCAGGGCAGCCACGGCGGCAGGGCTCACCATGGCGTCGTCAGAAGGAGAGAACTTCTCGAGGTACTGCACAGCCTCCTTGGCCTTGCCGAGGTGGTAGTAGCTCAGTCCGGCATAGAGGTTGGCGAGGTTGCCCGCGTCGGTGCTTCCATAGTCGCTGGCGATCTTCACGAAGCCCGTATAACCGGCGCCGTCGCCATTGAGGGCCTTGTCAAACTGCTCTGCGTTGAAGTACTCCTGTCCGCGAGCCAGCGCCGTGCTGGCCTTGTCAGCACGGGGACCTCCGATGAAGGTGTTGTAGCAAATGACTGCCGCAACAACCACGATGACGGCGGCAATAGCGCCCAAGATAACATTACGATGCTTGGTGAAGAACACTTCAGACTTTCCTGCAGCATCAAATGTTGCATTTTCGTTTTTGTTTGCCATTATTTTTATTGTTTTATTATTATCACGATTTAGTCGCAAAATTACCACTTTTATCTCAGATATTGAAATTTATTCTACTCTTTTTTCGTTTTTCATGGCCAAAACTCGTAACTTTGCATCAGGCAGGGGGGGAAGCGCAGGCAAGCCCATCGGACCCTTAACGATTGCGACAGACATGATACTCAGCCAAATTTCCATCATCAATTACAAGAACATAAGAGCGGCCAATCTCGCGTTCTCGCCCAACGTCAACTGCCTCATCGGGCACAACGGAGAGGGGAAGACCAACCTGCTCGACGCCATCTACTACCTTTCGTTCTGCCACTCGAGCTTCACCAACATCGACAGCCAGGTCATCACCCACGGACAGGACTTCTTCGTCATCGAGGGCAGCTACCTCACGGAGAGTGGTGACACGGAAGGGATCTATGCCGGCATGAAGCGAGGCACACGCAAGCATTTCCGGAGAAACAAGAAGGACTACAAGAAATTCTCGGAGCACATCGGCCTCATACCGCTCATCTTCGTCTCGCCGCACGACAGCATCCTCGTCGACGGAGGGGGCGACGAGCGTCGCCGGCTGATGGACATCGTCATCGCGCAATATGACAAGCGATACCTGGAGGCGCTCAACGGCTACAACAAGGCGCTCCAGCAGCGCAACGCCCTGCTCAAGATGGAGCAGGAACCCGACCCCTCGCTCATGGACATCTGGGAAACGGAGATGGCGCGGCAGGGCCAAGTGGTCTTCGAGAAGCGCGCCGCGTTCGTGGAGGAGTTCATCCCGGTGTTCCAATCCATCTACCGCAAGATCTCAGGAGAGAAGGAGACGGTGACGCTGCGCTATGTGTCACACGGCCAGCGGGGCGACCTGCTCGACGTGATACGGCGCGACCGCGCAAAGGACCGCGCCGTCGGCTACAGCCTGCACGGTGTCCACCGCGACGACCTGGAGATGCTCGTCGGCGACTATCCCATGAAGCGGGAGGGCAGCCAGGGGCAGACCAAGACGTACGTGATGGCCCTGAAGCTGGCGCAGTTCGACTTCCTGAGGCGCACGGCCTCACAGACCACACCGCTCCTGCTGCTCGACGACATCTTCGACAAGCTCGACGCGCAGCGCGTGGAGCACATCGTCGACATGGTGTCGGGCGGCACCTTCGGACAGATATTCATCACCGACACCAACCGCGACCACCTCGACGAGATACTCAGCCACAGCGGAAAAGACTACCGCATCTTCCAAGTGGAGGACGGGGCGTTTTCCGAGGCATAGCAGCCTCCATCCACCCCAAGGGACAAAGAGGCAGTCCAACCGGGCGCCACCAAGCAAAGACACACAACGCACAGGGCCTGTCGGCACCAATCGTTTGGCAGAAAGAGAAACATGTTCAGAAAAGAAGTGAAACCCATCAGCGAACTGCTGTCGCAATACTTGCGACGGCAAGGCATGGAGACGCCCCTGCTGCAGCGGCGCCTCATCGAGACGTGGGACACCCTCCTCGGACCGACCATCGCGCAATACACCACCGAGAAATTCATCAAGAACCAAGTGTTGTTCGTCAAGATTCTCAACCCGGCCCTGCGCCAAGACCTGAACATGATGCGGTCACAACTGGTGAAACGCCTCAATGACGCGGTGGGATCACAGATCATCACGGAGGTGAGAATCTACTGAAGCCCTTGCCACAAGGCCAACGACAAGACATCAAAAGCACGGCCCACCACCAACGACAGACGGCAGCGCATGGCTCATCGCCATGCGCTGCCGTCTGTCGTTATGGTGCATGCCACATGCTCCCACTCGCCTTGGCATGCAACTCGGTTCGCACGGCCGTCCCTCAGCCTTACGCATGCAGGGAGGTGCGGCCACCCATGCGGATGCGCGCGTCGAACATGCCGGGGTAGCACATCGCCACCTTTTCCTTCTTCCCGGCGGCTTTCTGGGGCGCCTGGGGGAACGCCGCGCCATTACGCATGACGCGGAGGGCCACATTGACCACAGGGTCATCCTGGTTGATGTACTCGGTCCAGGCCTGCTCGTCCATCATGTTGTAGATGATGCGGCTGTTGATGTAGCGCTCCAGGAGCGTGCGGCTCTTCTTGATCAGCAAGTTGCGGCGCTTCAGGCCGTGGTCATTGGCATAGTTGACAAACTGCTCCACGGTGTTCTGCTGCCTCAGATACTTGGCAAGGGCGAGCATCTCTCGGAAGTCCTTCATCTTCTGCCGGTTGTTGTCGGTGTAGCTGAAGGCAAACTGCAGGATCAGTCCGCTCATGGCCGCCTGCTTGTAATAGGATGTCACCCCGGACGTGTCCTCGGGCACGAAGATGTCGGGCGTGATGCCGCCACCGCCATACACCACGCGGCCGACGCCCGTGTGGTAGGGCTTGCCGGTGTGCTTGATGCTGTCTTGCGAGAAGAACTCTCCATGCTCGTAGCGCGAGATGAGATCCTGCTCGTAGTTGGGGTCCTCGCCATTGGTGTAAGGCTTCTGGATGCAGCGTCCCGAGGGTGTGAAGTACCGGGCAATGGTCAGGCGTATCATGCTGCCGTCGGGGAAGGGTATCTGCTGTTGGACGAGGCCCTTTCCGAACGAGCGGCGTCCGATGATCGTGGCTCGGTCGTTGTCTTGCATGGCCCCGGCGAATATCTCCGATGACGAGGCCGATCCCTCATTGATGAGCACCACAAGCGGGATGTTCTGGTAAGCGCCGCGGCCGTCTGAGCGATACTCCTTGCGGGGCGACTTGCGCCCCTCGGTATAGACGATGAGCTTCTTGTTGGGCAAGAACTCATTGGCCATCTGCACTGCACTTTGCAGATAGCCGCCCGTGTTGTCGCGGAGGTCGATGACCAGATTGGAGAAGCCCTCCTGCTGGAGGTTGGCCAGGGCGATGAGCAGCTCCGGGTAAGTCTTCTCGCCGAAGTTCTTCACCTTGATGTAGCCCGTGTTGTTGTCGAGCATGTAGGCGGCGGTGATGGTCTTGGTGGGTATCTCGCCACGCGTCACCTCATAAGTCAACGGCTTGGCGTGGCCATAGCGCAACACGCCGAGCTTGACCTTGGAGCCCTGCGGTCCCTTCAAGCGGTGCATGGCCTCCTCATTGGTCACCTGCGATCCCACAAACTTCTTGCCGTCCACATAGACGATCTTGTCGCCGGCCAAGATGCCCGCCCGCTCGGCAGGGCCGTTCTTGATGACGTTCTGCACATGGATGGTGTCCTCGCGTATGGTGAACTCGATGCCGACGCCCGAGAACGAGCCGCGCAAGTCGTCGTCGGCCGCCTGCACATCCTTCGCGCTGATGTAGACGGAGTGTGGGTCGAGCTCAGCCAAGATCTGCGGGATGGCCTTCTCCACGAGCGAGTCGATGTCGACCTTGTCCACATACTGGTCGTCGATGATGCGCAACAAGTTGTTCAATCGGTTGCTGCCGTTGTTGATGACCGTCAACCGGTTGCCCGAGAAGTGGTTGGCATAGAAAGAGCCTATCACAATGCCGATCACCACGCTGATAGCCATCAGCAGTGGCATGAACCTGTTTTTCTTGTCGTTTTTCATTTTCCCAATCGTCATTTGTCGTTGTCAGACGTTCTTCATTTGTCGTTGCCTGGCGCCCCAATCTCCATGTAGACAAGCTCGATGCCCGCCCTCTCCAGGAGGCGGAGGCCGTCGGCAAGCCTGTATTTCTCACCGTAGACGACACGCTTGATGCCCGCCTGGATGATGAGCTTGGAGCACTCGATGCAGGGCGACGCGGTGACATAGAGCGTCGACCCGTCGCTGTTGTTGCTCGAGCGTGCCAGCTTGGTGATGGCGTTGGCTTCCGCATGGAGCACATACGGCTTGGTGAGGTTGTTGTCATCCTCACAGATGTTCTCGAAACCGCTGGGCGTGCCGTTGTATCCGTCGCTGATGATCATCTTGTCCTTCACGACGAGCGCGCCCACCTTGCGGCGCTTGCAGTAGGAGTTCTCTGCCCAGATGTGCGCCATGCGGAGATAGCGCTCATCCAGCTTCTGTTGCTTATCGCTTGATGCCATTTCGTTTGAGTAATGCGTCTATGGTAGGTTCTTGCCCGCGGAAGCGCTTGTAAAGCGTCATGGGGTGCTCCGTCCCGCCCTTCGAGAGGATGTCGTCGCGGAAGCGCTGCGCGGTCTCGCGGTCGAAGATGCCGTTGTGCTGGAACACGCTGAAGGCGTCGGCGTCGAGCACCTCGGCCCACTTGTAGCTGTAGTATCCCGCGGCATAGCCACCCGACATGATGTGTGAGAACTGTGTGGTCATGCAGGTCTCGGGCAGCTGCGGCGTGATGATGGCGCGCTCCCATGCTTTCTTCTCAAAGGGGATGATGTCGGCCGTGAACGGCTTGTCCTGGGTGTAATAGGCCATGTCGAGCAGTCCGAAGCTCACTTGCCGCAGGCACGCCAGCGCCACATTGTAGTTGCGGCTCTTGCGGATGCGGTCGATGAGCTCGTCGGGGATGGGCTCTCCCGTCTCGTAATGGAAGGCGAAGGTGCTCAGGAAGTCCTTCTCGACGGCATAGTTCTCCATGAACTGTGAGGGCATCTCCACGAAATCCCACCACACATTGGTTCCCGAGAGGCTCTCGAAACGTGTGTTGGCAAACATGCCATGGAGCGAATGGCCAAACTCGTGGAGGAACGTCTCCACCTCGCCCAGCGTCAGCAGGGCGGGCTTGGTCTCCGTCGGCTTGGTGAAGTTCATCACCACGCTGGCATGGGGCCGAACGTTCTTGCCGCTCCGGGTGATGTATTGTTCCTGGAACTCGGTCATCCACGCGCCACCTTGCTTGCCCTTGCGGGGATGGAAGTCGGCATAGAAGATGGCGAGGTAACTGCCGTCACGGTCGAAGACCTCGTAAGCCTTGACGTCCGGATGATACACCGGTATGTCCTTGTTCTCCTTGAAGGTGATGCCATACAACTTGCCCGCGAGGCCAAACACGCCGTCAATCACGCGGTCGAGACGGAAATAGGGCCGGAGCATCTCGGAGTCGAGGTTGTAGCGTTCCATCTGCAGCTTGTGGGAATAGTAACCCACATCCCACGGCTGCAGCTCGAAGTCGTCGCCCTCCAGGTCCTTGGCCATGCGCTCGATGGCCTTCTGCTCGTCGATGGCCGTTGGCTTGTAGGCGTCAATGAGGTCGTTGAGGAGTTTGTAGACATTGGCGGCGGTGGAGGCCATGCGGTGCTTGAGCACGTAGTCGGCGTACGTGTCGAAGCCCAACAGCTGCGCCAGCTCACGGCGCAGGTTGACCAGGCGCTTGCATATATCGAGGTTGCAGGTGTCCGTCCCCTCTCGCGCGCACTCGGTGTTGCGAGCCATGTAGAGTTGCTTGCGGAGCTCCCTGCGGTCGGAATAGGTCATGAATGGCGAATAGCTCGCATAGTCGAGCGTGAACACCCATCCCTCCATGCCTTTCTCCTTGGCGGTGTTGGCGGCGGCCTCCACCGCTGTCTCGGGCAGTCCGGCCAAGTCGTCCCTGTCGGTGACATGGAGCGTGTAGGCCTTGGTCTCCTTCAGCAGGTTTTGAGAGAACTGCAGGGTGAGGAGGCCCGCCTCCTCGGTCAGCTTCCTGAACTGCTCCTTGCCTTTCTCGTCGAGCAGCGCTCCGCTTCTGACGAAGCCGTCGTATTCCTTGTCGAGCAGCATCTGCTCCTCGGGTGTGAGGTCGCGGTGGTGCTCATAGACATGCTTCACACGCTCAAACAGCCGGGGGTTGAGGATGACGTCATTGCCGTGCTTGGTGAGGATGGGACTGAGCTTTTGCGCCAGGGCCTCCATCTCATCGTTGGTCTCGGCGCTCATGAGGCACGAGAAAACGTTGGACACGCGGTCGAGCAAGTCATAGTAATGCTCGCCCTTGCTGTCATCCGTTACCGCAATGGTGTTGTCGAATGTGGGCTCCTCGGGATTGTTGACGATCTTGGCTATCTGCTCATCGTCACGGCGTATGCCCTCCATGAAGGCAGGCTCGAAGTCCTCAAAGCGAATCTTGTCGAATGGCACGGCGTCATGGGGCGTCCCATAGGGCTCCATGAACGGATTTTTGCGTTCTTGGCTTTCAATCATGTCGGTGTGTCTGTTTTCTCTCAATTGTCAATGCAAAGTTAACAAAAAGTGAGCAAAAGGATGACGGGAATAAGCATAATTTAACTTTGCCCGCAAGAAAAACGCATATCAGCGTGGCAAAAAGAACCACCCTTATGCCAAGTTCTCAAGGGCATGGACCTCAATGCGGCACCTGCTGAGGGTCAGCAGGCCACGCCGCTGCAGGTCGTTGAGCGCCTGCGACACCTTGCGGTAGTTGTCATTGACCTCAAGGGCCAAGCGTTCCTTCTTGAGCCGAAAGACCTTCCTGCCCGCGGGGAAAAGGCAATGGTCTGACAGGAAACGGATGATGCGTCCCTCGAGGGTGCGGGGCGGCCGTCGCCAACCTTTCGCGCCCGCTTTCTGCAAGGTGGTGGAGATGAGGTTGATCAGGTTGAGGCGGAAGATCAGCGAGGCGGATGTCAACCGCAGGGCCTCCTTCTTGTCTATGCTGATCAAGCTGCAGGGCGTGACGGCCTTGTAGGTATGTGTGAAGCGCTGCCGCAAGCCGAAGGCGCACTCGGGTTGCAACACGTGGCAGCCCGTCAGCTCCTCCTCGACGGCCAGGGCGCGGTCGTCCGAAAAGGTTGTCATGCGCAAATGTCCCTCGACAAGGATGAGCAACCGGCCGCAGGGGTCGCCGTCGAAGGCGACACACCCGCCACGCTCGACCTTGCGGAAGAGCAGCCGCGTCTCCCCGACGACGGCTTCCAGCTCCGTCTTGCTCATGCCCGTGAAGAGCGGTATCATCAGCAGCTTGTCGTAGGCGCCGGTCTGTCCCATAGCGGTGTGGTGTTACTGGTTGTCCAATATTTTACTCTTCATCGACGAGGAATACCACACCCGGTTGTTGCCCTGGCTGTCGGCATAGATGAAATAGGCCATCAGTTCGGGATGCTTGCGCAGGACCTCCTTGGCGCCCTCGAGCCCCATGACCATGAAGGATGTGGCATAGGCGTCGGCCTCAGCGCACTGGTCGGCGATGACGGTGGCCGAGAGGATGTTGTGCTGGACGGGGTATCCCGTCTTGGGGTCGATGGTATGGGCGTATTTCTTGCCGCCCTTGTAATAGAAATTCCGATAGTTGCCGCTGGTGGCCATGGCCTTGTCGGTGACGTTGAGCACGGTCTGGAGCTCACGGTTGGTCTGCGTGGAGTCGTCAGACGGCTTGGTCACACCTATCTTCCATGGCACACGCTGGTCGTTGATGCCGCTGGTGACCACCTCGCCGCCGATCTCGACCATAAAGTTGTGGATGCCCTTGGCGCGGAGGTAGCGCGCCACGACGTCGGCCCCGTAGCCCTTGGCGATGGCCGAGCAGTCGAGCATGATACGCGGGTCGCGCTTGACAACGCGCCCGTTGGCGAGCTGCACCTTCCCGTAACCGACGAGTTGGCGCAGGGAGTCGATGACCTGCGTCGTGGGCTCGACGCCCTTCTTGAACCCGAAGCCCCACTCGTTGACCAGCGGCGCCACCGTGATGTCGAAGGCGCCATGAGTCTCCTTGGAGACCGACTGCGCCAAGCGGAACACGAAGGTGAACATGTCGTCCAGGGCGACGGGCTCGTTGCGGTTGACGCGCGAGATGACTGACTTGTCGTTGAACGTTGACAGGGCGTCGTCGACCTTTCGCATCTCCGCCTCGATGCCCTGCTGCAGGTCCTCCTCGCTCTGGTAGGTGACGTGGTAGACGGTGCCGAAGATGAATCCCTCGTTGCGCTGGAAGGGTGTGTTGCGCTGCTGCCGGATGATGAGCACCGTGCCAATGATGAGCAGGAGGAGAAAGGCCACCTGCCAAATGGTTTTCCTTTTCTTGGACATGTAACTTAGAATTCGTAAATGATGTTGAAGGTGCCGCTGATGCGCGAGGAGCCTTGCTTGCCGTAGCCGGGCACATACCAGACGTTGCCCATCACCCCATTGTCATAGTGGACGCGGCGCCGGTAGCGTGCGGTCCATCCCAACCGGAAGGGTCCGGCAATCTTGGCGTCGACGCCCGCGAGGACCTCCACCCAGTGGTAATTGGCCTTCACGCCCTGGGCGGAGAACGGCACCTCGCCACCCCACACGGGGTCGGTGACGGCGGGCCGTGCGATGTCGCACTTGAAATAGGTCAGGGCGTAGCGGGCTCCGATGTAGACGCGGTAGTCGTCATGCTTGTTCTTCATGAGGTTGAAGTCGCATCCCACCTTGCCATAGGGCGCCGACGTCTTGTAGGTGAGCGAGGTGGCGTCATCGTTGTGGTCGGCCTTGCCGTAGCCCACCTCCACGACGGGGAAGTACTTGTCCTTGAAGTTGATGCGCACCCCCGCCTCATACTGCCCATAGTCGGACACGGCTTTCTGTATCGGCCCGATGACATCGAGCATGACCTGCACGCCGCGGAAGAGGGGTATGGAGTCGTCGATCTGCTTCAGCCGCATCTTCTCCATCGCCGCCTTGCTGCGCGACGACTGGCCGCTGGCCGCCAGGGGCAGGGCGAGGAGGAGCAGGCTAAAAACGATACTCCTTGAAATAAATGTGGAAATGCTGTTTTGTGGCATCATAGTTGACTTCCTTGTGATTGATGACGATGGAGTCGATGGCGTGGCGTGTGTACCTGACCCCCGTGATGACATGGAAATAGGCCACGCCGCAGTCAACCGACTCGAAATGGGGCGTGTTGGTCTTCGTCACCCAAATGGTGTCGAGGGTCGCGTTGGCGCGCAGGTAGAGCTCGTCGACATCATGGCCATAGCTCATGGGCAGCAGGAAGCTGTCGGTGTTGACCTGCTGGTTGATGAGCACCGAGTCGGAGCCATCGCCACGCGCCGTGGAGATGGTGAGCGTGTCGGACAGGGTCGTGACGGCTCCCATGAGCTTGTAGTTGGCCCGGACGGTGTTGTTCAAGGGGCAGTCGACCGACGAGCATGCCGACAAGGCCAGGCCCGCGATGAGCGCCACAAGGGCGCCCCACCCTCCCAGGCGCAGGTCCCATCGCGTCTTCGTTTGCATGTGATTGTGGTTCATGGCAAGCGGTCTGTTGGTCGGTTCGGGTCAGATGGTCTTCTCGATCTGGTAGTCGTTGCGGCTGGGGCTTTGGCGGCTGACGAGGTCACCGAGGAAGCCGGCGAGGAACAGCTGCATGCCGAGGATCATGCCCGTGAGGAACACGAAGAACCAGGCCGACGAGGCCAGCGGCCCATAGATGTGCTGGCTCAGCTCGATGGCCTTCCCCACGCCCATGATGATGAGCGCCACGAAACTGATGAAGAACATGATGCTGCCCAGGAAGCCGAAGAAGTGCATGGGCTTCTTGCCGAAGTTGGTGAGGAACCAAAGGGTCATCAGGTCCAGGTAGCCGTTGAAGAAACGGTTGATGCCAAACTTTGACTTTCCGAACTTGCGCGCCTGGTGGTGCACCACCTTCTCGCCGATCCTGGAGAAGCCGGCGTTCTTGGCCAGGTAGGGTATGTAGCGGTGCATCTCGCCATAGACCTCGATGTTCTTGACGACATCGAGGCGGTAAGCCTTCAGGCCACAGTTGAAGTCGTGGAGGTTGTGTATGCCGGATATCTTGCGCGCGGTGGCGTTGAAGAGCTTGGTGGGCAAGGTCTTGGTGAGGGGGTCATAGCGTTTCTGCTTGTATCCCGACACCAAGTCGTAATGATCCTCGGTGATCATCTTGTAGAGCGCCGGGATCTCGTCGGGCGAGTCCTGCAGGTCAGCGTCCATGGTGATGACCACATCGCCCGAGGCCCGCTCGAAACCGCAGTAGAGCGCGGGGCTCTTGCCGTAGTTCCTGCGGAACTTGATGCCCTTGACATTGGGGTCCTTGGCGGAGAGTTGCTCGATGACCTCCCAGGAATGGTCGGTGGAGCCATCGTTGACGAAGATTATCTCGTATGAGAAGTGGTTGTCGGCCATGACACGCTGTATCCACGCGTGCAGCTCGGGCAACGACTCCTCCTCGTTGAACAGGGGTACTACTACTGAAATATCCATTTTCTATTTCTTATTTTTCTTGCAGGCGAGGGCTACAGGCAAGCTGAGCACCACGCCCACAATGATATTTTGCATCATAAACATGAACGCCAACTGGATGGGCGGCAGGGAGCCGATGAGG
This sequence comes from bacterium, assembly GCA_963594895.1. GTDB lineage: Bacteria > Bacteroidota > Bacteroidia > Bacteroidales > Bacteroidaceae > Prevotella. The sequence goes on from CAVBFJ010000006.1 coordinate 37,172, forward strand.
GCGACGCCATCCTCGAGTTCTTTCACGGACATGCCGTTTTGCGCATAGGCTTCCTTGAGCACCTTCATGTCGTCCATCAGGTTGGAGAGAAAGGCGCCCTGGTCGAGATACCGGAAATAGACATATTGGGCCAGCGCAAAAATCATCGAGGCGTAGAAGAACGTGAGCACGCTGAAGGCAAATGAGCGGCGGAAAGATATGCGGCCCTGCAATGCGTCGTTGCGGAAGCGCCGCAACAACCATCCCACCAGGAACGGGGTGGCCATGGCCAACAAACTGCCCCAAGGGCTCTGCGGCGCAAGCATCATGGCCGCAAAACTGACGAGCCACAACAAGGCGAGGAACACTCCGGACTGACGGGCGAAGGCCTTCACCTGCACGATGGAAATGACATCTATCATAATAGGTGCAAAGTTACGCAAAAATCCCTATAAAGCGACACTTTCACCCCAAAAAGAAAAGGGGCGGGATGTTAACGCTTCTTAAAAATAGCGCGTCATTGTCGGTGTTTCGGTGAAAAGTGTTACCTTTGCAGTCGCTTTGCAAGGGGAAAGGAAATGTCCCCACTTTGCAAGACGAGAAATGGGCAAGTCTCTTACGGCCAGCTCCCTCGGAATCCCCCCAGGACGGGAACGTAGCAAGGGTACGAGGTTGTAGCGGCGCGATAAGAATCGCTTGCCCACCTTCGTTTTATACCGTCGGCTACAGCAAAGCATCCTCATCCCCATATTTTTTCCGGTAAAAACATCGCAAAAACATGTCCCACAAGGTGCGGATTTTGAACACCCAGCCCCGTAGGGGCAACATAGTATAGGATAGGGCCTTCTTGCTGACGCAAGCGACAAAGTCGAGCGGGCCCTATCTCAAACATTGCCCCTGTAAGGGGCGCATAATTCTTCCATATTCAATTTAATTATGCGCCTCTTACAGGGGCAACAAACCGTAGGTGATGTCCTGCTGCTTACTTGTTCTTCAGCAGGTTCTCCATCTCCACTGTGCGGGGATCGGAAGCGGCGTAGACCAGGTAGTAGCACTGGTAAAGAGGATAGGCCCAGTTGGCGCGATCACGGTTGGGGTCGATCTCCTTGGCACGCTCCAGGTAGCCCATCGACTCCTTGTAGAGAGCCTTCTGCGCAGCGCGGTCGCCATTGACCAGTGCGGCCTTGGAGTTGATGCTGAAGCCGAGGTAGGTGAGGATGACGGGATTGGTGCCGTCGATCTCGATGGCCTTCTTGAAGGCGTCGATGCACTCGTCCCAATTGGGGTTCTCAGACGATGAGTTCTGGTTCATCAGTGTCTGGCCCTTCAGCGCCCATGCGGTGGAGTTGTTGGGGTCCTTGCCCAGCTTGTCCTCGATGACCGTCTTGAGCTCGGCGTACATGTTCAGATCGTTGTACATGCTGCAGAGGGTACCGAATGCCATCTCGTTGTCGGGCTCCTTCTGGTAGAGCTCCTCTATCGACTTCACGTACTTCACCGAGTCCTCGTGCGTCTTGAGGTTGCGCTGTGCCATGGCATACTTGAAGATCATGGCCTTCTCGCGCATGGAAGAGTCCTGCAGTGCGATCTCGGCATACTTCTCAGCGCGCTCATAGTCCTGCGCCTGGTTGGCATACTGTGCGGTGTAGTAGGCCACCTGTCCGAGGAAAGCCTGCTCCATGGGCTTGGAGGAAGCGAAGATGGGGTTGTTGTCCGTGTCGAGGAACGTTCCCCAATACTTCATCACGCCCTCCTTGTCACCGGCTCCGGCGAAGTGGTTGCCTGCGGTGACGAGCTGCATGCGCGTGTTGGCGATGAGCGGCTTCAGCGTATCCGTGTACTTGGCCTTGATGGCTCCCTTGGCGTTGGGCTGCGAGTCGTACTTGATGCACTCCAGTCCGTTGACCGTTGCGTTGTAGGCGGCCTCATAGAAGCCCAACGTGTCGTAGGGCGTGACCTCCGTCTTGGCGACGACGGCAGCCATGTTGGCCGTCTGGATGGCGTTCTCCTTGTCAAACTTCTCCAGGGCGAGCTTTGTCAGGTGGTTGTAGGCCTTGGCCTTCTCCTCGGCGCTGGCCAGCTGGTCGAGGCTCGCCTTCACCAGCTGTTCGGCCTCGGCGTAAGTCTTAACCTTCAGGATGGCCTTGAGCGGCTCGCTGTCTCCTGCGAACGCAGCTGACGTGCCCAGCAGCATCAGTGCGGCAATCATTAACTTTTTCATATGCTTTTCGTTATTAAAATTGTTTTGGTCGTTGTGACTCCCTTCCCGACAGACGGGGAAGGGAGGTCACATGTTACTGTGTTTAGCGTTTTTTCACGGTTTATTCATCTGTGTTAACATCCTCGCCGCCATCGGTGTCGGGCGCCGGGGTTGTGTCCGCCGTGTTGGTGGCTTGCGCGAACTGCTCGTTGCTCTCGGAGAACTGCTGGCGGCTCTCGGCCTCGACGGTGGCCTCCAGCTCGCTGCTCATCACCTTGCAGACGCTGGCGATGACATCATTCTTCTTGGCAAGGTTGATGAGGCGCACGCCCTGTGTGGCACGGCCCATGACGCGCACCTCGGCCACCGCCATGCGTATGACGATGCCGCTCTTGTTGATGATCATGAGGTCGTTGTCGTCGGTGACATTCTTGATGGCCACGAGGCGTCCTGTCTTGTCGGTGATTGAGAGGGTCTTGACGCCCTTTCCGCCACGGCTGGTCTTGCGGTAGTCCTCCACCTCGGAGCGCTTGCCGTAGCCCTCCTCGCTGACTACCATCACCGTCTCCTTGCTGGCGTCGTTGACGACGATCATGCCCACCACGGCGTCGTCGTCTCCGAGGCTCATGCCGCGCACACCGGTGGCCGTGCGGCCCATGGCGCGTATGTCGTTCTCGTCGAAGCGGACGGCGCGTCCGTTGCGGTCAGCGAGGATCAGCTCGTTGCGCCCGTTGGTGAGGCGCACGTCGACCACCTCGTCGCCCTCGGCGATGTTGATGGCGATGACGCCGTTGGCCCTCGGACGCGAGTATTCCTTTAGCGACGTCTTCTTCACCGTGCCGTTCTTGGTGGCGAAGACCACATAGTGGCTGTTGACAAACTCCTCGTCCTCAAGGCCGCGCCCGCGCAGGCGCAGGAAGGCATTGACGGAGTCGTCGGGCTCGATGTTGAGCAGGTTCTGGATGGCGCGTCCCTTCGATGTCTTCTCACCCTCGGGTATGTCGTAGCAGTGGAGCCAGTAGCAGCGTCCCTTCTTGGTGAAGAACAGCATGGTCTGGTGCATCGTGGCGGGATAGATGTATTCGGTGAAGTCCTTCTCGCGGGTGTGGGCGCCCTTGCACCCCACGCCGCCACGGGCCTGCTCGCGGAAGTTGCTCAGGGCCGTGCGCTTGATGTATCCGAGATGGCTCACGGTGATGACGACGGGGTCGTTGGGATAGAAGTCCTCGGCGTTGAACTCGTGCTCGTCGGGGATGATCTGCGTGCGGCGCGCGTCGCCATACTTCTCTTTGACGTCCTGGAGGTCTTCCTTCATTACCTTCTTGCAGAGCTCGGGGTCGTCGAGGATCTGCTGCAGATACTCGATGCGCTTCATCAGCTCCTCATACTCGGCATGGAGCTGCTCCATGCGGAGGCCGGTGAGCTGTGAGAGACGCATGTCGACGATGGCCCTCGACTGCAGGCTGTCGAGCTCGAAGCGCTTCTCCAGGTTGGCCTGGGCCTCGGCGGGTGTCTTGCTGGCGCGTATGATGTGCACCACCTCGTCGATGTTGTCGCAGGCAATGATCAGTCCCTCGAGGATGTGTGCGCGCTCATGCGCCTTCTGCAGGTCAAACTTCGTGCGGCGGATGGTCACCTCATGGCGGTGCTCGACGAAGTAGGAGATGCACTCCTTCAGGTTGAGGAGCTTCGGGCGCAGCTGCAGGTGGTCGTGCTTGCTGGGCACAAGGGCGATGCTGTTGACCGAGAAGGAGCTCTGCAGGGCCGTCATCTTGAACAGCTTGTTGAGCACCACCTTGGCGTTGGCGTCGCGCTTGACGTCGACCACGATGCGCATGCCCTGGCGGCCTGTCTCGTCGTTGACGTTGGAGATGCCCTCGATGCGGCCCTCCTTGACGAGCTCGGCGATGTACTCGATGAGCTGCTGCTTGTTGACGCCATAGGGTATCTCGTTGACGACGATGCGGTCGCCGCTCTCATCGCTCTCTATCTCCGCCTTGGCACGCATGACGATGCGGCCGCGGCCGGTCTCGTAGGCCTGGCGCACGCCCTCCAGCCCATAGATGTAGGCGCCGGTGGGGAAGTCGGGGGCGGGGATGTGCTGCATGAGGCCGTCGACGTCGATGTCGGGATTGTCGATGTAGGCGCAGCAGCCGTCGATGACCTCACCGAGGTTGTGCGTGGGCATGTTGGTGGCCATGCCGACGGCGATGCCGTTGCCTCCGTTGACCAGCAGGTTGGGCACCTTGGTGGGCATCACGGAGGGCTCCTTCAGCGTGTCGTCGAAGTTGTTGACCATGTCGACCGTGTCCTTGTCGATGTCGTCCATGATGTGCTCTCCCATCTTCGAGAGGCGGCACTCGGTGTAACGCATGGCAGCCGGCGAGTCGCCGTCGATGCTGCCGAAGTTGCCTTGTCCGTCCACCAGCTTATAGCGCACGTTCCAGTCCTGGCCCATCCTCACGAGAGCGCCATAGACGGAGCTGTCGCCATGGGGGTGGTACTTACCGAGCACTTCTCCGACCACGCGGGCGCACTTCTTGTAGGGCTTGTCGCTGGTGTTTCCCAGGCCCAGCATGCCGTAGAGGATGCGTCGGTGGACAGGTTTGAAACCATCGCGCACATCGGGAAGGGCGCGAGCCACTATCACCGACATCGAATAGTCGATGTAGGATGACTTCATCTCTTCCTCAATGTTGACTTTCATAATCCGATCCTGATCGATCGTCTGATTTTCGTCCATTTCGTATCTTTGATTTTATTAAAAATTCGATTTAAAGCCGTTTTTTTGCGCCCTGCGGCGTTTTGGCCCTATTTTCAAGGTGTAAAATTACTAAATATTTCGCATATCCGCAAACAAAATAAGGTGTAAAAATCGCCAAACGGAAAAGAAAGCCGCAATGCCTGCGATGGGGCGCCATGCCACGGGCATCACGCGACAGGGCGTCAGGCAACACCAAAATATGCAACAAACTATAGGCTAAAACTTCGTTTATTTTCGACGAAGAAATCTTTTGGCCGAAATACGCGAAAATAGAGCGGTTTTCGCAACAATCTACTAATCAGCGAATTATGAAATCTTCGTCAAAAATTCCGCCAAAACGTAAGCATTTTTCATCATGATAGGTATCGAATCACGTCATGATTAGTGCCAAATCATCATGCGATTTGGCATCAATCTACTCGTCATTAGGCATCAATCGCAGTGACATTAGGCACATTCTTCGACGCCGCGGCCCAAGAAGGCCGCCAAGATGGTGCGAAAAGGGCATTTTGGCTCTCTATTTCAACTGGAAACGCGGACAAACTTTTTGGCAAAAAATCAAGACAACTCCATGCAATCCACAACTTGGCCCCAAGCCCGACGGCCACGATGGCCTCCGCAGGCTGAGGGATCGCTACGTCCCATAGAGTGAGAAGACGTAGAACACGGAGTGGCACAACTGGCAGGCCACCACATAGAGCAACAGCCAGGGGCCGAGCGCCCCACTCTCGGAGCAGACGCCCCGGCAGACATCGGCCAGCGAGTGGAAGGTGCCGGCCAGGAGGCCATAGAACACCGATACCGTGACGCACACGAAGGCCACGATGGGCACCAAGGCGATGGAGAAGCTGCTGGGGAACAGGCGGCCCGTGACGCTCAGCAGGATGGCGTGGGGCGGCAGGGTCAGCACGGCCACCGCACCCACCTCGACCAGCAGGAGCGCCAGCGTGGAGCGCACGGCAAACCGCTGCAGCGGCGTGAGCGACACGGGACGCCGCAGGAGATAGCGCGTGACGCAAGCCACCACCCCACTCGACCGCACACTGCCCACCGCCAACGCGGCGAGAACCAGCCACACCAGCATGGGCGACGCCTCGTGGCCGACAAAACCGCCGAAGAACCAGCGGATGCCCTGTGGGGAGAGCAACGAGCGCACGGCGCTGTCAGGGATGGCCGCCGACCAGAGCCATGACAGCAGCACCAGCGCCACCTGCGCCAGGACACAGGCGACCGTGAGGCGGCAGGCCGTCTTCTCGAGGTCAATCCTCATCGGGATGCAGGTTGTCGATGTCGATGATGCGCAGCTCCAGGGCGCGCACCACCAGCCGGGTGGCGTTGACGCCCATGCCGCCGTTGCCCTCGGGGAAGAGCCTCTGCACCAGTTCGTTCTGTCGTTTCTCCAGGCTCTTCACGCCGAAGGGCATGCCGCGCAGGTTGGTGATCTGCTCCTTGGTGTAGCCCAGGGCGAGATGACGGAGGAAACGCTCGTCATACTCGTCGATCTCATAGTTGACAAGCGCCTCCTGGCGCAGCAGCTCATTGTCGACACTGTGCTTGAACCGCCCGACGATCTTCTCCAGGATGGGCTGGTTGAACACCAGCCGCTTGCCGTCCATCACGCTGGCCACATCGCTGCGCGTCAGCAGCTCGCCGGTCTTGAGGATGATGCCATCGCACCCCGCGTCGAGCACGTCGACCCACAGTTTCTCGTTGAGGATCTCGCCCGTGAAGATCAGCACCTTCACCTCGGGGTGCTCATCCTTGGTCTGCCGGCATATCTCCACGCCAACGGTCGTCGACCCGCCCAGTCCCAGGTCGAGCAGCACCAGGTCGGGCAGCTGCTGCTTCATGAGCTTGCGGAAGGCGGCCTCACTGTCGGCCGTGCCGATGATGTGTGCCTCAGGGATGTCGTTGCGGATGATGCCCTCGGTGCCCTTGAGCTCGAGGGGCACATCCTCGACGATGATGATGTTAAAGTCTTTCATATTTCTTGTTGTCTTGTTGTTCGGTTTGTCGCACCCATTTGGCGCAGGCGGCAGGCATGACGATGCGCACGGTCGGCACGCCGTCCACCAGGTCCGCCGCGATGCCGCAGGCGCGCAGGTTGGTGGCCTCGCCCATCTCGCGCGCTATCTGCCGACAGAGCAGGAAGTCGAGGTTGACCGTGGCCGGCGTGAAGAGGTCGTGGCACTGCCGGTCGGTCAGCCGCAGGGCGCCCATGGTGACGGTCGCCTCGGCATAGCGCGCGTCGCGGAGGGCCAGCGCCGTGGGTGGCGTCTCGTTATGGTTGAGCTTGCGCAGCAGGTCGAAGAGATAGGCGGTGAGGTCGCGGTCAAGGCGCACGGGGCCTATCTGCCTCATGGCCTGGAGCGAGAGGATGGCATAGAGCGACTGGTAGTAATCGGTCAGCTCGGCTATGCTCTGCAGGTTGTCGTCACTGCCGTCGACGAGTTGTCGGATGCGCGAGGGATAGTACATCGTCTCGTGCTTCAGCGTGGAGAGGCAGTTGTCGAGCACACTGTTGGACACGTGCAGCTTGGCCGTCTCCATCTTGAGGCAGCGCAGCTCGTCGCCCGCCAGCTCGATGGTGGCCTGCTGCGACGACGTGCGGTCGATGGTCACCCGGAGCGCCTCGCGGATCTTGTCCACGATCTCGTTGAGACGCCTCTTGTGGGCGTCGGTCAGGTCAAACTGGCTGAAGTCGCCCAGCGTCTCGATGCCGCGCAGCTTCTCGTCATCGGGGATGTCCTCCAGCAGCAGGCGGTTCATCCGGTCGACACGGTCGATGCAGAAACGGTAGTTGAGCATGTGGCGGTAGTACAAATAATAATAGGCCGGGAAGATGACGATGAGCAGCATCACCAGCAGGATGATGGCCACGACCTTGTTGCTCTCGCTGCGGAGCATCGTGCGGACGTAACTGGGCAGGCTGCTGTCGGTCGACGCCTCGCGGAACAGGCGGGTGTAGACCTCGTTGTAACGGCGGTAGAGGTCCCACCGGTGGAGGGCCAGGGCGGCCACCGCGCTCTCGTTGCTGACATCGAGGATGACCGACGTGTCGGTGGGCGACACATACTTCCAGCAGCTGTCGGCAAACACCAGTGTGCGCTCATAATGGCCGTTGATGTTGGAGAAATAGGCACTGTCCGCATATTGCACGGCCAGGGCGTGCGCATGGGCGGGACGGGCCTGCGTCCCGGTGGGAGCAGCCTGCGCCGCCGACGGTCCGCCCAGGGCTCCAGCCATGAGCGCCCACAGCGCCACCACCAGACGCGCGATGCCCTTGGGCAGGCGGAAGAAGAAGCGCGAGCCACGCCCCGGCTCACTCTCCACACGGATGTCGCAGACCTGGAAGATGCGGCTGATCTTGCGGTATTTCTCGATGATGCCATAACAGTTCTTCAGCCCGAAGCCATGGCCACCCGTGTAGGTGCGGTCGAAGACATGGGCGCACTGCTCCTCGGTCATGCCCTGTCCGGTGTCGGCCACGCTCACCTCCACATAGGTGTCGGCCTGCTCTGCCGAAATGGTCACGCGGCCGCCCGAGGGCGTGAACTTGCGCGCGTTGTCGGCCATGGTGTTGATCATGAAGAGGGTGAGCGTCCGGTCGGCCTTCACCACGGCCGTGGTGGGCACGACCCGCAGTTCGATGCCCTTGAGCTGGAACCCCATCTTGCCACGCCCGACCATGTCGAACAGCGACTGCAGCGTGAAGCTCTCGATGCTCAAGCGTATGTCGCCGCTGCGCATCTGGATCCACTGCGTCAGCACGTTGTTGTAATCGTTGATGGTGTCGGTGAGCTCGGTGATGTACTCGTAGCGCTGCCGGCGCACGTCATCGCTGTCGGTGTGGGCCAGCAGCCGCCGCACCTCGTTGGCCATGCGGTCGATGAAGGGCATGACGCTATTGACCAGTTGTATCTTGGCACGCTGCTCCAGGTTGCGCCGCTTGTGCCGCGAGAGATGCAGGCGTTCCATCTCCATCTGTTCCTGCAGCTCCTCGAAGCGCTCCTCCACCTGCTCGTTGTGCCGCTCGTTGCGCTTTTGCCACTGGCGGAGCGGCGACAGGAGGGTGTCGAGCGAGAAGCGCGCGTCGCTGCGGCGCCGCATCCGGTCAAACGCGAACAGGAGGATGACGACCAGCAACAGCATCAGGATGACGGCGCCCAGCATCACGTTGAGCTGGCGCGAGGAGCTGCGGAGCTGGTCGGCGCGGGCCTCGAGGAGGCGGTCCTGGCGTGTCTGCTCCTGCAGGTCGAGGTAGATGTTGCGGTTGCGGTCGCTGTTCACCTTGTCGTCAACGGCCGAATAGACCAGGCACAACTGCTCGCAGATGGAGGCCACGAGGTCGGGCGCCTGGTTGATGGCCTTATGCTGCCGCAGGGCGCGGTTCAGGCAGATGAGCGCCGACCGATAGTCGCGGATCTGCCAGAAGCACTCGGCCAGGGTGCGGTTGGCGCCCGCCATCTGGTAGACGTCGCCATAACGGGTGAACAGGTCCAGGGCGCGCTGTGCCAGGTTGCCCGCAAGCAACGAGTCGGGCATGGAGTCGACATTGACAAACTGGACGAGATGGGCATTGGAACGCAGCAGCTCGCGACGCTGGGCAGGCAACTGCAGGTGCTCGCTGAGGCCCTGCAGGGCCTGGGCTTCCCAATAGGGGTAGCCACACTGTTGGGAAGTCACATAGCAGCGCATGAGGTACTCAAACTCCTCCTGCGCCGTGGCCGCCTTCGACTTGCCCGAGATGATGCCGCCCGAACCGATGTTGTACCAATAACACAACAGCTGGGCCGTGTCCTGGCGGATGGTGCCATCGGGGTCGATCTCGCCAAGGGCCTCGGCCGACTGGTCGGTGAGACCCACATAATAAAAATAGGTGGAAGCCACAACGTGAAACTCGGATGTGGCGTAGGTCATGCGCCGCACCTGGTGGGGTGACAGCTGGATGCCCTCCTCGCGGATGCGACGCAACCGGCGGGTGGCACGCTCGCGATAATCATAAAAGTCCTTGTTGCGGCTCTTGCGCTGGCAAAGGCGCATCAGCTGCACGTCGGCCACCAGCAGTTCTATCTGGTTGTCGGTCTTGTCCTGCACCTCGTTGAGCTGGCGCAGGGCCTGGCGATACTGCATCTTGGCCAGGCTCACAAAAGCAAGGTTGTTGAGCGCCTCGGCATATCCGTCGTCATAATGAGACGAGCGGTCCAGGGCGCGCTGCGCATAGACGCGGGTGGAGTCGAGGTTGCGATAGTGCCACGCATACGACACCTCGTTCAGCTTGTCGACCCCGGCCTCGTTGCCGTTGCCACAAGCTGAAAGAAGACTGGCCAAGAACAGGGCCACGTATGCAAACAAGAGCTTTGTGCGCATGAGGGGGAAAAAGAAAAAACCGGAGAAAGGCCCAGCGTGGCCATCCCCGGTCCCTATGGTTAGGTGGGCATCACGGAGCGACCCGCCAAGGGGCGTCCGCATGCCCAGTCGCTTCTGACTGGCGAGCCAGCGCCGCCGCAAGACGGGCTTGCGGCCGGCACCACTCAAAACAGGGTGAACTCAAGCACGGGCCTCCCGGATGTAGCCCAAGGCCTCCACACACTTGTCCGTGATGGCCTGCCAGTTGCCGGCGGCCACCACGTCCTTCGGGAAGAGCTTGGAGCCCATGCCCACGCAGAGCACGCCTGCCTTGATCCACTCGGTGAGGTTGTCCTTGTCGGGACTGACGGCACCCGTCACCATGATGTTGGACCAACGGAGCGGGGCCAGCACGTTCTTCACAAACGAGGGGCCACCCACATTGCCGGCGGGGAACACCTTGGTGACATCGCAGCCGGCGGCCTGGGCGTTGCTCACCTCCGTCACGCTGCCACAACCCGGCGAATAGGGCACCAGGCGGCGGTTGCAGACCGGGGCGATCTCGGGAACGAAGTTGGGACCCACGATGAAATTGGCGCCCAGCTGGAGATAGAGCGCCGCCGTGGGAGCGTCGATCACCGTGCCAGCGCCGAGGATCAGCTCGGGGCACTCGGTGTCGGCCCACTTCACCAGCTCGCCAAAGAGCTCGTGGGCGAAGTCGCCACGGTTGGTGAACTCAAACACACGCACGCCACCGTCATAGCAAGCCTTGATGACATGCTTGCAGATCTCGACGTCCTTATTGTAGAAAACAGGCACCATTCCCGTCTCTCTCATGGCGGTGATGACCTGAACCTTGTTAAACTTTGCCATTGTCTTATCTGTTGTTTTCTAATGTTTCACTGTTGCATGCGACCGTCAGCACACTCTTATCGCTGCACACGGCCGTTGGCGTTGCCGCCGGCCAGGCTCAGCACCTCGGCCTCGCTCACCAGGTTGAAGTCGCCAGGGATGGTGTGCTTCAGCGCCGAGGCGGCCACGGCGAACTCCAGAGCCTGCGCCTGGTCGCCCTCATACTTCAGCATGCCGTGGATCAGACCGCCCGAGAAGCTGTCGCCACCGCCCACGCGGTCGATGATCGGGTTGATGTCATAGTGCTTGCTCTCATAGAAGGCCTTGCCGTCATAGCTCAGCGCCTTCCAGCCATTGTGGGTGGCGGAGTGGCTCTCGCGCAGGGTGGAGACCACATACTTGAAGCCGAACTCCTTCATCATCTGCTCGAAGATCTTGTGGTAGCCGCTGGCGTCCGTCTTGCCACCCTCCACATCAGCGTCGGGCTTGAAGCCCAGGCAGAGCTGTGCGTCTTCCTCATTGCCGATGCACACGTCGACATATTTCATGAGGGGGCGCATCACGGAGATGGCCTTCTCCGAGGTCCAGAGCTTCTTGCGGAAGTTGAGGTCCACTGAGACCGTGACACCATGGCGCTTGGCGGCCTCGCAGGCGAGGCGCGTCAGCTCAGCGGCCTTGTCGGAGACGGCGGGCGTGATGCCGCTCCAGTGGAACCACTGGGCGCCCTCCATGATGGCGTCGAAGTCGAAGTCAGAGGGGTCGGCCTCGGCGATGGAACTGTGGGCGCGGTCGTAGATGACCTTCGAGGGGCGCATGGACGCACCCGTCTCGGCATAGTAAAGGCCCACGCGGTCGCCGCCACGGGCAACAAAACGCGTGTCGACACCATAACGGCGCAAGGCGTTGACGGCAATCTGGCCAATCTCATGCGCGGGCAGCTTGCTGACGAAGTAGGCCTCATGGCCATAGTTGGCAAGGCTCACGGCCACGTTTGCCTCACCGCCACCGGGGATGATGCGGAAGTGGTCGGTCTGGATGAAACGGTCGTTGCCCTCGGGTGACAAGCGCAACATGATCTCGCCTAACGTTACGATTTTTGCCATTGTTGATCTGTTTTATGTTTGTTATTTTGATGTTATGCTAAGATGAAAGGGCCTTTCCTCCCCGCCACCACGCATGGCGCCCATGCAAGGGGCAGAAATTATGGCCGGGAAGCCACAGCCTTTTCACCACGCAAAAATAGCTATATTTTTCCAATTCATGAAATATTTCGTCCAAAAACAACCTTTTTGGCCAAATATCCTCACTGTGCGTTCGCACAATCCAAGTTTTATTGTTACATTTGCAGAAGAATAACAAGGTATGTAATGACAGAGAAAATAAGAATCAAAGACATCGCATTGAGGGCTGGCGTGTCCGTGGGAACGGTGGACAGGGTGCTTCACGAACGCCCCAACGTGTCGGAGCCGGCGCGCAAGAAAGTGGAGGCAGCGCTCAAGGAGATGAATTACCAACCCAACATGTACGCCTCAGCGCTGGCATACAACAAGTCGTACACCTTCTACGCGCTCATACCCAAGCATGAGCAGGTGGCCTACTGGGAAGAGGTCGAAGAGGGCATAGGGATGGCCGTGGAGGCACGCCGCGACTTCCACATCGAGGCACACGTCAAGTACTACAAGCGATTCGACGAGACCTCCTTCAGCCAAACGGCGCAGGAATGCCTGGACGCCAATCCCGACGGGCTGGTCATCGTGCCATCAGACCTCGATGTCACACGCGCCCTCACGGACAAGTTGCACGAGAAAGGCATACCCTTTGTGATGCTCGACTCATACATGCCCGACCTCAAACCCCTGGCGTTCTACGGGCAGGACTCTTTCTCCAGCGGTTATTTCGCGGCGCGCATGCTCATGCTCATCGCCAACAAGGAGAAGGAGATCGTGCTGATGAAGCTCACCAAGAACGGACGCGTGGTCAGCAAGCAGCAGGACAACAGAGAGGTGGGCTTCCGCCATTACATGCACGACCACTTCCCCGAGACGCAGATCATCGACCTGGAGCTGCCCATCGGCTCCACAAGGGCACAGTACGACAAGTTGCTCGAGGAGAGTTTCGAGCACCACCCACACGTGCACCATTGCATCACGCTGGGATCCAGGGCGTACCTCATGGGCGAGTTCCTGCTGCGCACCAACCGCAGAGACGTGCAGATCATGGGATATGACATGGTCGACAAGAACGCAGAGTGCCTGCGCATGGGCAGCATCTCGTTCCTCATCGCGCAGCACGCCTACCAACAGGGATACTATTGCATCGACGCCCTGTTCCGAGCCATCGTCCTGAAGAAAAAGGTGGAGCCCGTCAACTACATGCCCATCGAGCTCCTGACAAAAGAGAACGTGGCCTTCTACCGCCGCACGCAACTCTGACAGGAGAGCGCACGGCCATGGCGGCAGCCACGAACAAGCAATTTCAAGTCACACAGACATGAGCGAAACGTCATTCATCAAGATCAACGCCAAGGACACGGTCGTGGTGTGCCTCAGGCCCTGCCACAAGGGGGAGGCCATCTCCGTGGACGGAAAGGAGATAACGCTCCTGCAAGACACGCCGGCCGGGCACAAGGTGCTCACCGAGGACACGCCACAGGGCAAGGACATCATCAAGTACGGATACCCCATCGGCCACGCCGCGACAGACCTCCGCGCAGGCCAATGGGTCAACGAGCACAACCTCAAGACCAACCTCAGCGGAACGCTCACCTACACCTACCGCCCCATCGACACAAGCCTCGACACGCCACATGACGGCAACGTCCCGGAGACGTTCCTCGGCTACAGGCGCGCCAACGGCGAGGTGGGCGTGAGAAACGAACTGTGGATCGTGCCAACGGTGGGATGCGTGAACGGGACCGCCGAGCGCCTCGCCAAGCTCCTGGAGGCGGAGACACACCTGGAGGGCATCGACGCCATACACGCCTGGCACCACAACTACGGGTGCTCACAACTGGGCGGCGACCACGAGAACACGCGCAAGGTGCTGCGCGACATCTGCCTGCACCCCAACGCCGGAGGCGTGCTAGTGCTGTCGCTGGGATGCGAGAACAACCAGCCCGACGCCTTCATGGAGACGCTCGGCGACTATGACCACGACCGCATCAAGCTCCTGGTGACACAGAGGGAGGACGGCGACGAGCTGGAGGAGGGCATGCGCCTGTTGCGCCAGCTCTATGAGACGGCACGCCACGACCGCCGCGAGGAGGCGCCCCTCAGCGCGCTGCGCGTCGGGCTGAAGTGTGGCGGAAGCGACGGCTTCAGCGGCATCACGGCCAACCCGCTGGTGGGCGAGTTCTCCGACCTCCTGGTGGCGAGAGGCGGCTCGACCATCCTCACCGAGGTGCCGGAGATGTTTGGTGCGGAGACCATCCTCATGAACCGGTGCAAGACACCACAACTGTTCGAACAGACAGTGCGCCTCATCAATGACTTCAAGGACTACTTCCTCTCCCACGGCGAGCCCGTCGGCGAGAACCCATCGCCCGGCAACAAGGCCGGAGGCATCTCCACGCTCGAGGACAAGGCGCTGGGATGCACACAGAAGAGCGGACGGGCAGCCGTGAGCGGTGTGCTGGCCTATGGCGACAGGCTCCGCGAGAACGGCCTCAACCTGCTGTCGGCACCGGGCAACGACCTCGTGGCAGCCACGGCCCTGGCCGCCGCCGGATGCCAGCTGGTGCTCTTCACCACGGGGCGCGGCACACCCTTCGGAACGTTTGTGCCCACGATGAAAATCGCAACCAACAGCCAGCTGGCCACACGCAAGGCCAACTGGATCGACTTCGACGCGGGAGCCTTGCTTGAGGGGACGCCCATGAAAGACCTGGTCAGCCAGTTCGCACGGCAAGTGGTGGCCGTCGCGAGCGGACAGCCCACGCGCAACGAACAGAACGGATACAGCGAGATAGCCATCTTCAAGAACGGCGTGACGCTTTAATATAATATAAAGGTGGGATTACGAAAAAGACAAAGATGAAACTGAAAGGATTGTGGGCGCTGTCGCCATTGTTTCTTTTTATCACACTCTACCTGGCACTGAGCATCATCGTGGGTGACTTCTACAAGGTGCCCATGACCGTGGTGTTCCTCATCGCCAGCGTCTACGCGATAGCCATCTCGGGCGGCTTCCCGCTCAAGAAACGCATCGACATCTTCAGCCGCGGCGCCAGCTCAAGCAACCTGATGCTCATGCTGTGGATCTATGTGCTGGCCGGAGCCTTCGCCGCATCGGCCAAGGGCATGGGATCCATCGACGCGACGGTCAACCTCGCGCTCAACATCCTGCCGGCCAGCATGCTGCTCCCCGGCCTCTTCGTGGCCGCATGCTTCATCTCCATCTCCATCGGCACAAGCGTGGGGACGGTCGTCGCCCTGGTGCCCATTGCGGCAGGCATCGCGCACAGCACCGGACAGAGCGCGCCGCTGATGACGGCAGTCATCGTGGGGGGCGCCTACTTTGGCGACAACCTGTCGTTCATCTCCGACACGACGGTCGTGGCCACACAGACACAAGGGTGCAAGATGAGCGACAAGTTTCGCGTCAACTCGCTCATCGTGATGCCCGCGGCCGTGATCATCCTGGCCGTCTACGCCTTCATGGGCAGTGACATGCAAGCGCCGGCGCAGCTGCCCGGCACCGACTACGTGAAGGTCCTGCCCTACCTCGCCGTGCTCATAGCGGCCGTCTGCGGCATGAATGTCATGGCCGTGCTGGTCCTGGGCATCATCCTTTGCGGGGGCATCGGCATCGCGAAGGGCGCCTATGGCTTCTTCGAGTGGTTCGCCGCCATGGGACAAGGCATCACAGGCATGGGCGAGCTCATCATCATCGCCATGATGGCAGGGGGCATGCTGGAAATCATCCGGGAGAACGGCGGCATCGACTTCATCATCAACGCGCTCACCAAGCACGTGCACGGCAAGCGTGGCGCTGAACTGGCGATAGGCGCGCTGGTCAGCCTGGTCAACATGTGCACCGCCAACAACACCGTGGCCATACTCACCGTGGGCGGCATCGCCAAGCGCATAGGCGACCGCTACGGGGTCGACAACCGCAAGAGCGCCAGCATCCTCGACACGTTCTCGTGCACGGTGCAGGGACTCATACCCTACGGGGTGCAGATGTTGCTCGCCGCAGGACTGGCCCACCTCAACCCCATGCAGATCCTGCCCTACCTCTATTACCCCATGGCCATCGGCGTGGCGGCACTGTTGTCAATCCTGTTCAGGTATCCGAGAAGATACAGTTGACGAAAGGAGAAGTGAGCCATATGGATATCATCACACGCAATTTCTTCCGGCTGTTGCGGTCGGGCGCCCTCAACGAGTATGAGCCCCTTGAGCCGATGTCGGCCTTCAAGTGGCGCAGGCTCGACCAGATGGTGCACGCCCAACACGTGGAGGGCCCGGCGCTCAAGGGCGTCAGGAACCACCAGTTTGATGAGATGATGAACATACCCGGCGAATTGGCCGCACAAGACATACCAGAGCACACGACAACCGTGTCACCACGGTTGAGCAACCCCCTGCTCAACTACCGGCTGGGCAAGATAGACACCGGCGAGCGACACGCCATCGACACCAACGTCGACGCGCTCAACGTGCTGAAGATCATCGTCGGCAACGTCTCGTCGATGCTCAACCACGGATCCATGCTCAGCGGCATCATCGAACTGGGCAGTTACCTGCGCAACAAGGGCGACCGCGTGGACTTCGTGAAGCTCGACACATGGCTGGGCAAGCTGCAGCTGCGACGCATGGCACAGCTGCAAGGCTCCATGCTCATGGCCGTGTTCAACTTTGAGCAAGACGAGCTGCCCTTTGTGAGACACATGGAGGCCGCCGCCTACAAACTGGTGCTGCGGTCAGTGACACACAGCGCCAACGACACGGCAGAGGAGTGGCACTTCCGCCAGCTCAGCACGGGATTTGTGCAAAACAACTCATCACTCCTCCGCCGCAACCTCCGCCGCAGCCTCCGGTACATCACCTACGCGCCAGTGGAGACCGTGAGCAACTTCTTCAGCAACTTTGTGCGCTCCCTGCAGGAGATCGAGGAGTAAGACCGACCCGCGCGTCACCCTAACACAAGGGCGACATGCCCGGCAAGGGGCGGGGGCGACAAGGGCACGCGGGACGCTTGAAATAAAAAAAATTAAAAAACAAGCACATCCTTAGTATCTCTCTCCTCTTTTTATTAACTTTGCAATTTAGGATTGACAATTCAAAAAACAGTCACACAATAAATGAAACAGTACAGATTAGTGGACAATGTGTTGGGCTGGCTGGCATTTCTTGTCGCAGCCTTCGTCTATTGCTCCACCATTGAGCCGACAGCATCCTTCTGGGACTGTCCTGAGTTTATCACCACGGGCTACAAGCTCGAGATTGGCCACCCACCTGGGGCACCCTTCTTCATGCTCACGGCCAACCTGTTCAGCCATTTCGCAAGCGACCCCACCCAGGTGGCGCGCATGGTCAACACGATGAGCGCATTGCTCTCCGCCACGACCATCATGTTCCTCTTCTGGACCATCACGCACCTGACACGCAAGCTCATCGTCAAGGACTGGGACAGCCTGACGCTCGGCAAGACCATCGCCATCGAGGCGAGCGGACTGGTGGGCGCACTGATCTACACCTTCTCCGACACCTTCTGGTTCTCGGCTGTCGAGGGTGAGGTCTACGCCTACTCATCAGCCTTCACCGCCATCGTGTTCTGGCTGATACTGAAGTGGGAAGACCATGCCGACGAGCCGCACGCCGACCGCTGGCTGGTGCTCATCTTCTACATGACGGGCCTGTCCATTGGTGTGCACTTGCTCAACCTCTTGTGCTTGCCCGCCATCGTGCTGGTCTATTGCTACCGCCGCTTCCCCAACATCGAGACGAAGGGCTCGCTCATAGCGCTGCTCATCTCGTTTGTGCTGGTGGCCGCCGTGCTCTACGGCGTGGTGCCGGGCATCGTCACCGTGGGCGGATGGTTTGAGCTGTTGTTTGTCAACGTCCTCGGCCTGCCCTTCAACACAGGCCTCATCATCTACATCATCCTCTTGGTGGGCACGACCATTTGGGCCATCTACGAGAGCTACATGGGACAGAACAAGACGCGCGAGAACATCTCGTTCCTCGTGTCATTCGCCCTTCTCGGCGTGCCCTTCTACGGTTACGGCTGGAGCGCCGTGGTCATCGGCATCATCGTGCTGGCCATTGTCGCCTTCGTGCTCAAGCGCAAGAAGGTCATCGACAAGAGGCCGGTCTATCTCGTCTCGTCACGCCTGAAGAACACAGCCCTGCTCTGCATGCTCATGCTGATGATCGGCTATTCGAGCTATGCGCTGATCGTGATCCGCTCGGTCGCCAACCCCCCGATGGACCAAAACTCGCCCGAGGACATCTTCACGCTGGGCTCCTACCTGAGCCGCGACCAGTATGGCGACAAGCCCCTGTTCTACGGACAGGCCTACACCTCACAGGTGAAGCTCAAGCAGGAGGGCAACTACTGCCGCCCCGTGATGAGCGAGGGCGCACCCGTGTACAGCCGCAAGGAGAAAACCTCGCCCAACGAGAAGGACTCCTACTTCGTGGTCACGCACAAGGACAAGTACGTCTACGCACAGAACATGCTCTTCCCCCGCATGTTCGACCCCAAGCACGCCAAGGACTATGAGTCATGGCTGGGCGGCGTCGACGGCACCGAGGTGCCCTACGACCGTTGCGGTGAAGCGATCATGGTCAAGGTGCCATCACAGCTCGACAACATCAGGTTCTTCCTCTCATACCAGTGCAACTTCATGTATTGGCGCTACTTCATGTGGAACTTCGCCGGACGCCAAAACGGCATCCAGGGCAATGGTGAGCTGGAGCACGGCAACTGGATCACTGGCTTCTCCTTCATCGACAACGCACGCCTGGGCGACCAGAGCAAGCTGCCCGATGAGCTGAAGAACGACAAGGGACACAACGTGTTCTACTGCATGCCGCTCATCCTGGGCCTCATCGGCCTCTTCTGGCAGGCCTTCCGCGGCCGCCGCGGCATCCGCCAGTTCTGGGTGGTCTTCTTCCTCTTCTTCATGACAGGCCTCGCCATCGTGGTCTACCTGAACCAGACACCCGTGGAGCCGCGTGAGCGCGACTACGCATACGCTGGGTCGTTCTACGCCTTCGCCATCTGGTGTGGCATGGGCGTGGCAGCCATCATCGACCTGCTGAAGCGATACCTGAAGGTCGACAACGCCATCGCAGCCGCAGCAGTAGGCTTGGTGTGCCTCCTGGTGCCCATCCAGATGGCCAGCCAGACATGGGACGACCACGACCGCTCAGGCCGTTACACCTGCCGCGACTTCGGCCGCAACTACCTCATGACACTGCAAGACAAGGGCAACCCCATCATCTTCACCAATGGTGACAACGACACCTTCCCCTTGTGGTACAACCAGGACACGGAGGGCCAGCGCACCGACGCGCGCGTCTGCAACCTCTCATACCTGGCAACCGACTGGTACATCGACCAGATGAAGCGCCCGGCATACGACTCACCGGCAGTGCCCATCTCATGGCCGAGAACCGACTACTGCGCCGGCACCAACGAGATCGTAGAGGTGGCACCCAACCTGAAGCAGCAGGTGCTCGACTTCTACAAGCAGGACCCCGAGGCGGCCAAGGCTCAGTTTGGCGACAACCCGTTCGAGGTGGCC
Source organism: bacterium (assembly GCA_963594895.1). Classification (GTDB taxonomy): domain Bacteria; phylum Bacteroidota; class Bacteroidia; order Bacteroidales; family Bacteroidaceae; genus Prevotella. The sequence goes on from CAVBFJ010000006.1 coordinate 57,071, forward strand.
AACATCATGAAGTACTGGGTGCGCTCCAAGAATTCTGACATGCACGTCATCCCGACAGACACCCTCTATGTCACCGTCGACAAGGAGGCCGTCAAGAAGAGTGGCATGCTCATGGCCAGCGACACCATCCCCGACCGCATGGTCATCTCGCTCGAGGGGAAGAGCGCACTCTACAAGAACGACTTGATGATGCTTGAGATGATAGCCCAGTGCAACTGGACACGTCCCATCTACATCGCCACCACCGTGGCGCAGAGCGCATACATGAACCTGGGCGACAACTTTGTGCAGGAGGGCTTGGCCTACCGCGTCACACCGTTCCTGACCAACGCCAAGGGCGCCAAGACCATCGACACCGAGAAGATGTACAACAACGTGATGAACCGCTACCGCTACGGTGGCCTGAGCACGCCGGGCCTCTACATCGACGAGACGCTGATGCGCATGTGCTACACCCACCGCCGCCTCTTCGGCATGTTGGCGCTCAGCCTCATCACCGAGGGCAAGGACGCCAAGGCGCTCAAGGTGCTGCAGAAGGGCGAGAAGGAGATACCTGCCTACAACATCCCGATGAACTACATGAGCGGTGCGCTCGACTTCGCACAGGCTTATGCGGCACTGGGCAAGACGCAGAAAGCGATGAGCCTCATCAACGGTGTGTGGAAGGATGCCGACCAATATGCGTCATACTACCTGTCGCTTGAGGGACAACGGTTCATGTCCGCCAACCGCGACTTCATGATCCAGCTGACCATCCTCAACCAGACCAATGAGCTGACCAAGCGCATCAACCCGACCCTCGCCAACAAGCGCAACGCCGAGATTGAGGGCAAGCTCAACCAATACCTCGGCAAGGGCGGCCAAATGATGTGACCTGCCGTAAACACATAAACAACCAATAGAAAGAGAGAGAGCCTGACGACGAAGGGTCTTGCCAAAGCAAGTGCTCTTCGTTTGCCAGGCGCTTTTACGTTTAAAACAGCAAGCAGATGATTATAGAACAACCGGCAAAATGGTTGAGATGGCTTTATCCCAATGCCCTATGGCGCATGGACACCACAGAGCGGGCGGTCTACCTGACGTTCGACGACGGCCCCATCCCGGAGTCGACACCGTTCATTCTCGACACGCTGAGGCGCTATCACGCCAAGGCCACCTTCTTCATGGTGGGCGAAAACGTGCTCCGCCACCATGACCTCTATAATCAGATAGTGGCCGAGGGGCACCAGGTGGGCAACCACACGTTCAACCACATGGGCTCCTTCAAGCACTGGACGCTCACCTACGCCCTCAACACCGAGAAAGCCAATGACCTCATACAGGCCCATCTCTTCCGCCCACCCCACGGATGGATGCGCCACTCGGTCTACTGGTGGTTATGCCGCAAGTACAAGGTCGTGATGTGGGACCTCGTCACCCGCGACTACTCCAAGTGGCTGACGGCCGACGACGTCGTGCGCAACGTGAAACGCTATGCGCGCAACGGTTCGATCATCACGTTCCACGACTCACTGAAGAGCATCGACAAGCTCCACACGGCGCTGCCGCAAGCCTTGGAGTGGCTGCAGGAACAGGGCTACGAGTTCAAGACCTTCGACTGACTGGCATGACATTGTCCACCCACAACATGACCAACACGACATTGTCCACCCGCGACCTGACCGCACGCATCAAGGCCAAGGCCATCGCGCTGGGCTTCTCAGCCTGCGGAGTGGCGCGCGCCGGGCGTGTCAGTCCCGAGGAGGAGGCGCGTCTGCGTCGCTGGCTTGACGAGGGGCGCTATGCTGAGATGCACTACATGGCCAATTACCTCGACAAGCGGCTTGACCCACGCCTGCTCATGGACGGGCTGAAGAGCATCGTGTCGCTGGCCATGAACTACGCACCCCGCCAGCGGTTGGCGAAGGGCGAGCCGCAGATAGCCGCCTACGCCCTGGGCAAGGACTACCACGACGTGATGAAACAACGCATCCACCAGCTGGCCGCCTATGTCGCGGAGCTGGTCGGCCATGAGCTGACCTACCGCGCCTTTGTCGACAGCGGGCCAGTCATCGAGCGTTACTGGGCCGTGCAAGCCGGCTTGGGATGGATCGGCAGAAATCAGTTGCTCATCATCCCAAAGGCGGGGAGCGAGTTTTTCCTGGGCGAACTCTTCCTCGACATGGAGCTCGACTACGACCAGCCCATCCCCAACCACTGCGGTCGTTGCCACCGCTGCGTGGACCATTGTCCCACCCATGCGCTGTCCGACGACCACGACTTCGACGCTGCCCTCTGCCTCTCCTACCAGACCATCGAGAACCGCGGCGAGCTGAGCGAGGACGCCAAGGCGAAGATGGGCGACTTCATCTACGGATGCGACCGCTGCCAACTGGCGTGCCCGTGGAACCGCTTCGCCCGCCCGACGACCATCCCCGAGTTTGAACCCAGCGACGAGTTGCTCTCCATGACACGTGAGCGGTGGGAGCAACTGACCGTCGAAGACTACCGCCGACTGTTCAAGGGATCGGCGGTGAAACGCGCGAAGTATACCGGCCTCATGCGCAACATCCAGAACATGGCGGCCCATGACCCAACCAATGGGCACAACACCGAGCACCCCACTCCCCAAACAGAAAACACTCCCGAGACAACAGAATAAGGCGTGAGGCGACCGATGAAAATCTACGCATCGCGCGACCGCATGCGAATAGTTCCGATTTCATGGAAATTTTATTGGCTTTCCGCATCGACTTACTAATCTTTTTTGTAATTTTACACCATGAGCCAAAGTTTACACGATGACATCAGCCTGTTCTTCCGGCAGTTCGCCCTCAGCCAACTGTCGGCAAAGGCCAGCGACACCCCTGACCCACGCGACATCAAGATGATGATGGTCAACCACTGCGAGGAGATCTATCCAGCCTTCACCAAGACAGACGTCTTCAAGCGCCATTACCAGCAAGAGGGGCACGAGCGCATGGTGGAGGAGTACAAACGTTGCTTCACGCTCCTGCTGACAGGCCGCTTGCCCTGACCAGGGAGAACACCGCGAGACATGCGCGCTCGGCATTGACACATCATCCAGTCGCCCTGCGAAAATCCACCGTCACCCAGTCGCCATACGGCAATTCCCCATCACCCTATCGCCCAAACCTAAAAAACATATTCTTATGACGAACAACAAAACACTATTTGTCCCCCTGGCCTTTGTGGGATTATTCTTCTTCTCCATCGGCTTCGCCTTGGGCATCAACTCGTTCCTCATGCCCGTCTTGAAGGGAGCCATGGACATGTCGGCCGGCGCCTCAAGCCTGCTGCTCGCCGCCACCTTCGTCCCGTTCCTTCTCTTCGGCATCCCGGCCACCAAGTGCATCGAGGCCATCGGCTACAAGCGCACCATGGCCCTCTCGTTCATCATCTTCGCCCTGGCCTTTGTCCTGTTCATCCTGGCCGCCAGTGAGCAGTCGCTGACGTGGTTCCTCATTGCCAGCTTCATCAGTGGCGCCGCCAACTGCGTGTTGCAGGCATCGGTCAACCCCTACGTCACCATCTGCGGCCCACTGGAGAGCGCCGCACGCCGCATCTCCTGCATGGGCATCTGCAACAAGCTGGCCTGGCCTGCCACGACAGCGTTCATCACCTTTGTCATCGGCAAGAGCATCAAGGATATACAGATGCCCGACCTCTACCTGCCATTCGGCATCATCATCGGCATCTTCGTGGCGCTGGGCATCATCGCCCTGATGGCGCCGCTTCCCGAGGTGAAGGCCGCCGGCGAGGAGGAGAGCGCCAGCGATGACGCTCCCGCTTGTCCCTACGCTGAGGGCAAGACCAGCGTGCTCCAGTTCCCCCACCTGCTGCTGGGCTGCCTGGCCCTGTTCCTCTACGTGGGTGTGGAGACCATCTCACTGGCCACGGCCAACGACTACGCCAAGGCGCTCAACCTGGCAGGTGACAACTGGGGCTTCATCCCCTCCATCGGCATGGTAGTGGGCTACATCTGTGGCATCATCTTCATCCCCAAATACCTGAAACAAGACTCCGCCATGCGCCTGTGCGCCATCATCGCCATCGTCGGATCGGTGCTCGTGGCCGTCATCCCCACGGCCGAGGTGTCCGTCTATTGCATCTTCCTCATGGCACTCGGTTGCTCGCTGATGTGGCCATCGCTGTGGCCCCTTGCCATGGCCGACCTGGGCAAGTTCACCAAGAGCGGATCGTCGCTCCTCACCATGGCCATGGCCGGTGGAGCCGTCATGCCCTACGTGCAGGGTGTCGCCGTCGACGCCTTCGGCTACCAGGCCAGCTACTGGGTGTGTGTGCCTTGCTTCCTCTTCATCTTCTATTATGGCATGTGGGGTTACAAGGTGAGATGACCATTCGCATCTGTTGAGGCCACAGGGCCTCCCATCCTATCGGGCAGGAGAAAGACGCCATTGTTCTTCTCCTGCTTCGTCTTTTCTGCCATCACCACAAACCCTCCAGTGGGGCAGTGACAACAAAGGCCGATGAACAAGCTGTTCATCGGCCTTTGCCTTTCTATGTTGCCTCAATAAGTTGAGATTCAGATGCTATGTAGCCTCAATAAGTTTAGTTGAGTCACATGCTGTAGACCACGTCCATCAGTTGCTTGCCCAGCTCGTCGGCCTCATCCATGGTCGACGCCTCGCTGTATACGCGGATGATGGGCTCGGTGTTGCTCTTGCGAAGGTGCACCCATTTTGTGGGGAAGTCGAGCTTCACGCCGTCGATGTCAGTCACCTGCACGTCGGCCTGCTGGCCATACAGCTCCTTCACCTTCACGAGGATGGCATCCACGTCCGTCTCCGGCTTGAGGTCGATGCGGTTCTTGGCGATGAAGTAGTTGGGGAATGTCTTGCGCAGCTCGCTCGCCTTCAATCCCTTCTGCGCCATGGAGCTTAGGAAGAGGCCGATGCCCACCAGGGCGTCACGGCCATAGTGGCTCTCGGGATAGATCACACCGCCATTGCCTTCGCCGCCAATCACAGCCCCCACCTCTTTCATCTTGGTGGTGACGTTGACCTCGCCGACGGCAGCCGCATAATACTTGCAGCCATGCTTCTCGGTGACATCGCGCAGGGCTCGTGTGGAACTCAGGTTTGACACGGTGTTGCCTTTCACGTGGTCGAGGATATAGTCGGCCACGGTCACGAGCGTGTATTCCTCACCATACATCTGTCCGTCCTCCTGGATGAAGGCCAAACGGTCCACATCGGGATCGACGACCACGCCAAGGTCATAGCCTCCCTTGGCACACTCGCCCATGATGCCCCCGAGGTTCTTGGCGATGGGCTCGGGGTTGTGTGCGAAGTCGCCGTTGGCCTCTCCGTTGAGGAATGTCGCCTCCACGCCGAGTGCCTTGAACAAGCCCGGCAGGATGACGCCCCCCACAGAGTTGACGGTGTCGACCACCACCTTGAAGTGGGCTTGCTTGATGGCTTCCACATCCACAAGGTCGAGCGCGAGCACAGAGTCGATGTGGCGTTGGTCAAACGAGTTGTCCTCAGTGTAGTGACCGAGATGGTCCACGTCGGCATACTCGAAGTCTTCCTTGGCGGCAATGTCGAGCACCTCGTTGCCATCGGCGCTGGTAAGGAACTCACCCTGCTCGTTGAGCAACTTCAGCGCGTTCCAGTGGCGTGGGTTGTGGCTGGCGGTGATGATGATGCCACCGGCCGCTCCGCTCCATCTCACTGCAAGCTCCGTGGTGGGTGTGGTGGCCAGTCCGATGTTGAGCACATCGTAACCCATGCCCATGAGCGTGCCGCAGACCACGCTTCTCACCATCTCGCCAGAGATGCGCGCGTCGCGTCCGACAACGATCTTGTTGCTGTCCGACTTGCCGCTGCGGCGGATGAAGGTGGCGTAAGCCGAGGTGAATTTCACGATGTCAAGCGGATTGAGTGTGTCTCCCGCACGGCCTCCAATGGTACCACGGATGCCCGAAATAGATTTGATAAGGGTCATAAGTTATAGTGTTAGGGTGGCGTGTGCCGTCCTGCGGTGTCGCGTGAGGCAACACACACCATCATGCATGAATGTTTGGTTTAAAAGAAACAAGCCCCGCCTCATGAGGCAGGGCCGTAGGGGTTACCGTCCGAGCTCGTATGTCAGGTCGTAGAGACAGGGATACACATACTGCGTGGCATAGGAGTGGCCCTTGTCGTGTGGCACGATGATGCGCACCTTGGCCACCTCGTCGCCCGCGTCAGCCGGACGGCCGACATTGACGAAGCCCAGCGGCATGAGCCATCCCTGTGGCACGGCCGTCGATGATCCTCCGTAGACGGCCTGCAAGAGGCTCTCACCCTTGACGAAGTAGCCCGTATAGTCGGCCGAGTTGCGTGTGACGGTCATCTTGTCGACCACAGCGTCCCAACGCGAGTCTTTCTGGTTGGTGAGTTGTATGGAGTCGGTCTTGAGGTTGCGCTCGGTGAAGCGGCAGAGCACCGTGACGGTCTTGCCGTTGGCGATGGGCGTTCCGCATCCCTTTCGCACGATCTGCATGTATATGCCCGACGAGCTGAAGAGCACGAACTCGTTCTTCGACACGTCGGTGGTGTTGCCCTGCGCGGCAAACTGCTCCTCACTGATGACGGTTACGGCCGAGTCGGCGATGTATCGTGCAATGGCAGAGCGCTCCTCCTTTTTCTGGTCGGCATACGACTCCTCGTCATTGCACGCCACAATCATCGTGATGCCCACCAGGGCCAGCAGCAAATATGTCAGTTTTTTCATGTCCTTGTTTTTATGTGCAAATTTACGAAATTTCTCTGTTGCGCAAGGCCTACACACCAATTATTTAAAGAATATTGGCAAACATGGCGCCCGCCACTGGCGCGGTGCGCATCGGCGTGGATCATTTCCTCAGTTCGTCGGCATAGTAAGCGATGGCCTCGCGTGTGATCTTCACCGCCTCGTCTATCGAGCAGTCGAGCTGGCCTCCGCTGGCGTTGAGGTGGCCTCCACCGTTGAAGAAGCGCTTGGCCACCTCCTCCACGGAGAAGTCGTCGACGGATCGCAGGCTCACCCACACCTTGTTGTCCACGCGATCGTCCTCACGCAGCGAGATGCTCATCTTCAGGCCCTTGATGCGCAGCGGCTCATTGACCAGCCCCTCGGCGTCTCCCCGCACGAAGTGGAAGTCGCGCATCTCCTGTCGCGTCAGCGTGAAGTAGGATGCGTGCAAGTCGTTGAAGACATTGAGCTTCTGGCACATCAGGTAGCCGCGCAGCCGGATGGCCCACGGACTGTAGTTGTTGTAAACGTTGCGGTAGATCTTGTCCTTGTCGAAGGGCTTGGTGAGCAGCTGGCTGACGATATAGAATATCTCCGGTCTCGAGCTGTTGTATGTGAAGCCTCCCGTGTCGGTCATCATGCCACAATAGACGGGCACAGCAAACTTCTTGCTCAGTCGCTCGAAGCCCCCCAGTTGCCACACCATGCGGAAGATGATTTCCGACGTGGAGCTGAGGTCGGGGTACGACACCTTGACATCAGCCTCCACCGTGGGATTGAGGTGATGGTCGATGAGCACGCGCTTGGCCTTGGTGGCCTGGAGCGTGTGCGCCATGCCTTCGAGCCGTTCGGCCGCATTGAAGTCGAGGCAGAACACGAGGTCGGCTTCGCCCATCAGGCTTTCCACCTCGTCGGGATGCTTGTCGTAGCGCATGACCCGCTCCACATTGGGCAACCAGTGGAGGAAGTCGGGAAAGGCGTTGGGCACAATGACTTGCGAGGACTTGCCGTAGTTGGCGCTGAGATACTCAGCCCATGCCAGGCTGGCGCCGAGGGCGTCGCCGTCGGGCCGCGAGTGGCCAAGGATGACGATGCGCGATGCCGCGGTCACCAGCTCCTCTATCTTGGCGACCTGTTCGGGGGTTAGTAAGTTTAATGTCAACATGTATGGAAGTAGGAGGTAGGGCTTATTTGGTTTGGTATTTCTCGATGAGCTTCTCTGCGCGCTCGTCACCCAGTTCCTGGGCTTTCTTCAGTGCTGCGAGACCGTCGTCCTTCTTGTCCGACTCGCAAGCCGCCACACCCTTGATGATGTACAGGTCCGCATATTCGGGCGCAAGGCTCAAGGCCATGTCACAGGTCTTGATGGCGTCATCGAGCTTGTTGACCCGCAACTGCAGGCTGGCCATCTCCGCATAGTAAGTGGGCTCGTTGCGGTTGAGCACGATGGCGTGTGCGATGTCGTTGAGGGCTATCTGGTACTGGCGTATCTTCACGCCACACTGGTAGCGCAAGTAGTAGAAGTCGTCGGAGGCGTTCAGGTGCATGAGCGTGTCATACTTCAGGTAGTCCATATACGCCTTGCGATGCTCCCCGGCCACATCAAGCAGCCGGCCACGGGCCAGCACATAGGGTGCGGAGATCACCCCGTCCTGCGCCGCGACGGCGGAGTCGAGCAACTGGAGCACCTCGGCCTGTGGCGCCTTGAGCCTGGTCTTGCACTGGGCCGCCTCATAGAAGACCTCACCGTTCTTTCCCAGCTCCGTCTTTTGCAGCTCGGTGAACATCGTGAGCGCCTGCTGGTAGTCGCCCTGGGCATAGATGATCTGCGCCTGCTGGTGCTTGTAGATGGGCAGAGGGTTGGCTTTGGATGCTTGCTCCGACAGGTCGAGTGCCTTCTGCAGGTTCCATGCGGTGAACGTGGTGTCGACCTTGAAGACCACCGACTGGTAGACCAGCCGCGCATAGTCGTAGTAGGCCTCGTCCTTCTGCGCCGCGCGCTTCACCTCCTTCTGCAAGGTCTCATCGGCCTCAGCCAGGTTGCCTTGTCCGATGCGCACCTCCGCCAGGGCCGTGTAGCCCTCTGTGGCTGTGGGGAAGGCATTGGTGAAGTCGGCAATGTACTGTTCCAGGCGCGTGGTATCACCCTGCTGCTGGGCGAGCATCAGCGTCAGCGTGGCTTGCTGCTGGTCTGTCGGGAGGGCCGTCCGGATGCCCGTGGCCCGGAAGGTGCGGTCGTTGAGCGACAGTCCGTTGACGGCAAACGACTTGATGATGCGGGCATCGGTGGCAAAGGCCTGTCCGCCATCGGCGGGGCGCTGCATGATGCCCAGGAGCATGCCCTGCTCGTTGACGACGGGGCATCCCAGGTCATTGCCCGCCACGTCCTCGTCCTTGAAGACATAGTAGTTGTTGACCTCCATGAACTTCTCCGTGCGCACGGGCGCCAGTTTCTTGAAGGTGGGCTTCTTCAGGTCGTAGCCTACGGCATACGTGGTGCTGGCTGGCGTGTTGTCGGCGGTCAGCTCCAGTGAGGCGGGAGCCGATCCCTTGATGCGGAAGAGGCACACGTCGTACATCTCGGAGATGCCCATCATGACATCCACGTCATGCTTGTTGCCCTTGGCGTCGATGGCCACGGCGTGGTCGGCCCCCATGAAGGGCTTCCACATGGCGATGGCCTCCCCGTTCTTCCCGACGAAGACGCCACGCGTGGATCCGACGATGTCGCCGTTCTTGTCAAACGTGGTGAGCGAGAAGACACTGGCCGCCGCCTTCTTCACCGGTGCCGGCTGGGCCAAGGCTGACGTGACGGCCCCAATCAGGAGAAATGCTATGGATATGATTTTTTGCTTCATCTTAATAAATTTCGTACGCAATAGTAGAGATGGTGGTTGTCCTTCGGTCACTTCATGCCGAGCAGGGCCTTGGCGTTCTCCATGGCCGCCTCGGTGACGCTGCTGCCGCTGAGCATCTGCGCTATCTCGCAGACGCGCTGGTCGGCAGAGAGCATCGTCATGTGGCTGGTGGTGCCCTGCGGCGTCTCCTCCTTGCTCACCTTGTAGTGGGTGGAGCCCATGGCGGCAATCTGCGGGAGGTGGGTGATGGAGATGACCTGCCTGTGGTTCTCGCCCATCTCCTCCATGATCTGCGCCATCTTCTCCGCCACGCGGCCGCTCACGCCCGTGTCGATCTCGTCAAAGATGATGGTGGGCAGTTTCACGGCACCGCTGATCATGGCCTTGAGCGACAACATCACTCGCGCTATCTCGCCGCCCGACGCCACCTGCGACACGGGCTGGAGGGGCGAGCTGGTGTTGGCGCTGAAGAGGAAGGCCACCTTGTCGACGCCTGCTGCCGACGGCTCGCGCTCCATGAAACTGATGGAGAACCGCACGTTGGGTATGCCCAGGGGTTGCAGCCGCTGCCTCATCTCCTCCTGCACCTGCTCGGCCGCCTTCTTGCGGACCGCGGTGAGGCGGTCGGCCACGCGCCTGTACTCGTCGAAGGCCTTGTCGACCTGCTCCTTGAGAGCGGCCAGCTGCTCGTCGCCGCCATCGATGTTGCCTATCTGCATGGCGAGCTGGTCGCGCGTGCCGATGAGTTCGTCGATGGTGGCCGCATGGTACTTGTGCAACAGCGAGTTGAGCGTGTCGAGGCGGTCGTTGATCCGCTCCAGGTCGGCCGGGTCGTAGTCGATGCCGTCCTTGCGGCCATCGACATCCTGCGAGATGTCCTTCAGCTCGATGTACGTGGAGTCGAGGCGGTCAGCCAGCTCCCTGACGTCGGGATAGACCGTCTCGATGCCGCGCAGGGCGCTGGTGGCCTCGGAGAGCGCCGCCAGGCACCCGGCCTCATCGCCGGAGAGCGATGCCGCCGCCTGGTAGAGCGCACTCTTGATGCCCTCGGCATGGGTGAGCAGCGTGGAGCGCTGTTCCAGCTCCTCCTGCTCGCCCGGCTGCAGTCCCGCCTTGTCAAGTTCGGCGTGCTGGTAGCGCAGGAAATCCTCGTTCTCTCGCGCCTTCTCACACCGCTCCTGGAAGGCGGCATAGTTCTGCTTGGCCGCCACATATCGGTCGTAGGCGCCCTTGCACTGGTCGCGCAGCGCGCCGTCATTGGCGATGATGTCCACAACACTGAGCTGGAAGTCCTCCTTCTGCAGCAGCAGGTTCTGGTGTTGGCTGTGTATGTCGACGAGCTGCTCGCCCAGGTCACGCATCACGTTGAGGCTGACGGGCGTGTCGTTGATGAAGGCCCGGCTCTTCCCGCTGGCGTTCACCTCGCGGCGCAGTATGCAGTCGTTGGCGTCATAGTCGATGTTGTTACGCGAGAAGAAGTCCTCCATCTGGTAGTGTGAGAGGTCGAAATGGGCCTCGACCACACACTTCTTCGCCCCGTTCTTGATCTGCTTGCTGTCAGCCCTTTGGCCCAACAGTAGGTGCAAGGCCCCCAGGATGATGCTCTTTCCCGCTCCCGTCTCTCCGGTGATGACGGAGAAGCCCGCGTGGAAGTCGATGTTGAGTTCATCGATGAGCGTGAAGTCCTTGACGAATAATTGTTTCAGCATGCTGTTGCTTGTGTGTTATGGAATGTCCTTGTTTGGCGCGTCGTGGCGCCAAGGCCCGGCTTATTGCTTGATCTTCTCCCAGGCGTTGTTTTGCGATGCGTTGATGGCGAAGAGGATGTCGTAGACCGTCTCCTTCTCCTTCTGTGTGCCCTTGCCCTTGTAGATGGAGGCGAGCTCGTCGCGCTTGTAGTCGGTCCAGATGGCCGGCCACTGGCTCAACGGCTTGTCCTCATGGCACTTCTTGAGGTTGTTCTCCAGCGCCGTGGTGACCTCGGTCCTCCCGCGCTCGGCATTGTTGGCCATCTCGTCGAGCCCCTTGCGGTAGTAGTCATATTGGAGTTGTCTGAACGGCTTCATGCCCCCGTCCAGGTAGTCGTTGATGAGGGCGAAGCGGTTGCGGTCGTTGTCAAACGACTTCCACCCGGTGAACTCGAGGTTCTGCGCGTTGTTGGTGAGGTTCATGCAGCGTTGCAGGACGTCCTCTCCCCCCATGGGCGAGAAGCTGTCGAGGTCGATGCCGATGATGAGGAAGGCATAGTAGGCGAAGAGTGCCGTGAGCTGGTTGTCGATGGTCTCCTCGTTGAAGTCGAGCTGGTCGAACTGCGCAAACTTGAAGTTGAAGTTGTTGTCCGTGTTATTATATAAGGTGGTGTTGTACGAGGCGTTGTAGACGGGACGGTTGGCCTGTATGAGCGCCTTGCAGGTGAACAGACCCGACGACTGGTCGTACTTGGTGACGGTGATGTTGAAGTTGCAGTCTATGCGCTCGTTCTTCTGGAACTGCAGGCTTGTCCACTGCCTTTCGTTGACAAACTGTTCGAGCGTCTGCTGCAGGTTGTCGAACACCGAGGCGTCGGTCCCCTGTATCTGGTTGTGGTTGATGGTGATTTTGGCGTTGAGCTCCTGCGCCGCGACGGGCAGCGCCAGGAAGCAGAGCAACGACATGATGAGATGGCGCATAGGCATGTTGTTTATGGGCGCGTCACTGCTTGTCGGCTGAGGCCGCGGCGTTCATGTTGAGCTTGGCCTCCCGCAGGCGTATGCGTGTGAGCACCTGTTTGGTGTTGAGCGTGAAGTCGTTGGCCACGATCCAGTCGTAATAGTGTGGGTCGCGGTGCAGCACGTCGGCGACGCTCCACCCCTTGTACTTGCCGAAATTGAACACCTCGTGCTTGCGTGGCTTGCCGTCCTTGTCGGTGATGACATTGCCGTCCTTGTCTCTCATCTCCTGCCACACCATGCGGCCGGCGAAGTCGACATTGTCGTTCATCTTCGACTCCTGCGCCAGCGTGTCCATGTCGTTGGGCAGTGCGAGCCCAGGCTCCTCCACGTTGCCTGGGGCGTACTTGTCGAGCTGCCCCATGAGCACGCGGTAGGTGGCCTCGGCGTCCTGGTCGGCGCGGTGCGCCTGGAAGTCGTCGTCCATCTTGTGTCCGGTGTAGAAACGGTAGGCGGCCGCCAGGTTGCGCGGCTCACGCTTGTGGTAGATGGCCTGCGCGTCGATGAGGCGGCACTTGGCAAAGTCGAAGTCGACACCCGCGCGAGAGAACTCCTCGGCGAGCATGGGCACGTCGAAGCGGTTGGAGTTGAAGCCCGCAAAGTCGCAGCCCGCAAAGTCGGCGGCCAGCTCCTTGGCGATCTCCTTGAAGGTCTTCTCCCCGCTGACGCGCTCGTCGGTGATGCCCGTGAGCTGCTGCACCACGGCCGGGATGGGCTTGCCCGGGTTGACGAAGACGCTCACGCGCTTCTCGTCGCCATTGGGCGACACCTTGACGTATGATATCTGTATGATCCTGTCACGGACCAAGTCGAGCCCTGTCGCCTCCAAGTCGAAGACGACCAAGGGCTTGGTGAGGTTGAGTTTCATGATGGCTGGTTAATCGTTGAGCAACAACGGCATGATGAGCATCAGCACATTGGTGTCGGTCGGCTGCTCGGTGGGCAGCACCACACCGGCGCGGCTGGGGTCGCCGAGCATGATCTTGACGTCCTCCGTCTCCATGGCGTTGAGGATCTCGAGGAGGAAGTCGCCGCGGAAACCGATCTGCATGTTCTGCGAGGCATAGTCGCAGACGAGCGTCTCCTTGGCGCTTGTGGCGAAGTCGATGTCCTCCGACGACAGCTCCAGCGTGCCCGCGCTGAGGCGGAGGCGCACGAGCTGGCTGCTCATGCTGGCAAAGGGCAGCACGCGGCGGATGGCGCCGATGAGTGCCTTGCGGTCTATGGTCAGCTGATTGGGGTTGGAGGTGGGTATGGCCGCATTGTAATTGGGGAACACGCCCTCGATGAGGCGGCAGGTGAGCACGCCCTCGGCGAAGTGGATCTCGGCCGCCTGCTTGTTGAACTTGATGACCACGTCTCCGCTGTCGCGGCCGAGGCTGTTCTTCAGCAGCGTGGCCGGCTTCTTGGGCAGGATGAAGGAGGCGGGGGTGTCGCTCTTGATGCCCGTGTAGCGGCAGCGCACCAGCTTGTGCCCGTCACTGGCCACGAAGGCCAGGCAGTCGGGCGTGAGGTCGAAGTAGATGCCGTTCATCACGGGGCGTATCTCGTTGTTGTCAGTGGCGAACATCGTGCGGTTGATGTTGTCGATCAGCACACCCGCGTCGATGGTGACGACGCTGAGGTCCTCGGTCTGCTGGGGCGTGCGGGGATACTCCTCGGCGTTCTGCGCGGTGAAGTGGTACTCGCCGCCCTGGTAGCCCACCAGCACCTCGTAGGTCTGCAGGTCCACCTCGAACGTGACGGGCTGGTCGGGCAGCTCCTTCACGGCGTCGAGAATGGTGCGGCAGGGCACGGCGAAAGCACCATCGGAGTCAAACTGGCTGAGCGCCAACGACGACTTCATGACGTTCTCGCTGTCGGAGCTGGTGATGAAGAGTTGGCCGTTGTTGACCTCAAAAAGGAAACTCTCGAGGATGGGCAGGGAGTTCTTGCTGCTGATGACCTTGGAGAGGGTCTGCAGCTTGGCATTGAGAGCCGTACTGGAAAGCGTAAATCTCATGGGTATATCTGTTTGTTTCTTTTCTTACATATTGATACGCAAAGATACAAATAAAAAAGGAGAACGCGAGAGGCCATCGGTTTTTTTTTTGATTTTTTGAATTTTATGTGTGGAAAGTTTGTCCCTTACTGATAAATTGAGTAATTTCGCAAAATCAACAAATAAGAATAAAACAATAATTTCACAAAAAATGGCATTACAAGGAATAGAAGTTGAAGGTGTGATCATCAAGGAGTATCCACCTCGTGAGGGCGTATCAAAATCGAGCGGCAACGCGTGGAAGTCGCAGGACTATGTCATCCAGACGCGCGACGCTTACCCCCGCACTTGCCTGTTCAACGTGTTTGGCGCCGACCGCATTGAGCAGTTCAACATCCACCAGGGCGACACCGTCCACGTGTGGCTCGACATCAACGCCCGCGCTTGGCAGGACAAGTACTTCAACGACATCCGCGCCTTCCGTGTGGACCACATCGACCCCAATGCCGTGAATACGGGCGCCATGCCCACGCAGCCGGCCAGCAGCCTGGGCGCAGCACCGCAGGCGGCAGCCCCGCAGGCCGACCCCTTCGGCACAGGCGCAGGCAGCGACGACAACAACGACCTCCCCTTCTAACAGGCAGAAATCATCACTTTAAAAATATTACCATCATGAAACCTACATTGTTACTTCTGGCAGCCGGCATGGGCAGCCGCTACGGTGGACTGAAGCAGCTGGACGGCCTGGGCCCCAACGGCGAGACCATCATGGACTATAGCATCTATGACGCCATCCAGGCCGGCTTCGGCAAGATCGTCTGGGTGATCCGCAAAGACTTCGAGCAGGACTTCCGCGACAAGATCCTCTCCAAGTATGAGGGCAAGATCCCCTGCGAGCTTGTCTTCCAGAGCCTCGACAAGCTGCCCGAGGGCTACTCCGTTCCCGACGGCCGCACCAAGCCCTGGGGCACCAACCACGCCGTGATGATGGCCAAGGACGCCATCCACGAGCCGTTCTGCGTGATCAACTGCGACGACTTCTACAACCGCGACTGCTTCCAGGTCATCGGCAAGTTCCTGGCCGACCTGCCCGAGAACAGCAAGAACACCTACGCCATGGTGGGCTTCCGCGTGAGCAACACCCTGAGCGACAACGGCACGGTGTCGCGCGGCGTCTGCGCCAAGGACGAGAACGGTCACCTGACGAGCTGCGTGGAGCGCACCGAGATCGAGCGCAAGGATGACGGCAAGGTGGCTTACAAGGACGAGAACGGCGAGTGGGTGAGCACACCCGACAACACGCCCGTCAGCATGAACGTCTGGGGCTTCACGCCCGACTACTTCGAGTACAGCGACAAGTACTTCAAGGAGTTCCTCGACGCTCCCACCACCAAGACCAACCCCAAGGCCGAGTATCTCATCCCCTGGGTGGTCGACAAGCTCATCCACAGCGGCGTGGCCACCTGCGAGGTGCTCGACACGACCAGCAAGTGGTTTGGCGTGACCTACTCCGCCGACCGTCCCAGCGTGGTGGAGAAGATCCAGAAGCTCATCGACGAGGGCGTCTACCCCGCCAAGCTGTTCTGATGCCTTTGAGGGTTTCAATCCAATAACATGTCCCGTCTTGCGACAGTCGCAAGACGGGACTTTTCTTTTCTCATGCGCGCGCCAGCCTCATTCCAGGATAGCCGACCCGGCGCCTTTCTGCTGGGAAGCCTCGTTGGTTCGCTTTATCCGCTTGCCAAACCCAAAGACATAAGTCACACCCAACTTTATGTAACAATGGCTGTCCGTCCCATAAACAGTCTGCCGCTGGCTGAAGTATCTGCTGTCCATCTTGTTGGCCGATGACACCCAACTCCCCGCGAATGGGTTTGCGAGCAGGGCCGACACATTCCATGACGAATTGCCCCACCCAACACTCACATAGTAATTTTCGCGGCGCTTTGTCCATAATCCATTGACCGCATTTCCCGGCGCGCCCTGTTCAGAAGCATATTGGGCGCCGATGTTCCATGCCCCGAGATACCAATAGGCTTGCAGCGTATAGTTCACATCCACATGGTCCGAATTGAAAGGTTCTCCATCGTGACAAAAGGGCACGGCTATCTGCGCCGCTACCTGCAACTTGTCTTGCAGGAGTCTCACGCGTCCATATGCCCCGGGAGTCAATGACGTGAAACCGCCCATAGGCTGTCCGATGGTCCGCAAGATGCCGCTTGACGTTGGCGTGTAGACAAAAGCGTACCGGTCACTCACGGTCCACGCATAGGCATAAACCGAGAAGCTGAATCGCTTGCTGGGCACACAGGTATAGGTGACGCCATAGTCAAAGCTCTTGTACGGCTTAAGGGCGGGGTTGCCCGTATAACTGAACAACGGATTGGACTGTATGACTGCCTCGCTACGGTAAGACGAGAGTGGCACGGAGGTCATGTGATGGAACACGACAGAAACGAGGTTCTTGTCGTCGAGCGAGTACTGCACCGACGCATCCGCCCATGGTCGGGTTGACCGCTCCACGGTTTGCCCATAATCAGAGTGGACGTAATTGTATCCCGCCCCAACATAGACATAGTATTTTTTCTTTGACAGGGAATAGCCGAATCCTGGCCCCACGCGGTATGTCGTGAGCTTGTCTCGCATGGCGGCGGTCCCCGAATATTTTGTCGAGCTGTGGTAAAGCAAGCCTTGGCAGAAGACATTCAGGCTCCCATAATCGCCAAACGAATGGCTGAACTGCAGCATGGCACGGGCGGCATGGGAGTCGTCTACGGCATAATTGGGAAACTCCGCCGCACCTTCCCTATAAAGGCTTGACTGCCGTGAATGGGTATAGGAATACATGGGGTTGAAGTGGATGGTGTTTCCTTTCCCCAGGACAAAATTCCAGTTGCCGGAGTATGCCAGCGAGTTCTGGCGCATGGCACCGGCCTTGTCGAAGCCTTTCTGCTCCGTCTGTTCGGAATGGACACAGACATCACCTGCCATGTCGTTGACCGGGGTGTGGTCGAAAGTCGCTCCGATGATGTTGCTGACGGTTATCTTGTCGGTATTGTAGACCACTCTCAGGGTAGGCCACAGTGTTCGGCTATGCCTATCTGCCGAGAGAACGGTCTCTGTGCGCCTGACAGTCCTTTCCGTCCCGTCCTGTTGTGGGAGCCGGTAGGTTTCGGCGTTTTCCACGAAGTCATGCGCCGAATGACTGTACGAGGATCCCAATCCCAGGTCAAGGGTCAATCTTTTGGACTGGAATTTCCCGAAAAGGTTGAGTTGCCCGTCATTGGCGACGAAGCGTTCAGTCCCCGAGACCTTCAGGTATCCCCCATATTCATACCTCCTCATGATGAAGTTGACGACATGCGCATTGCCCAGAAACCTCGGGTCAGACGGGTAGTCAAGATAGTCGACCCTTTTGACATCAGCAGTCCTCATGTTCTGCAAATCGTCGGCAGTGGCGGGAAGGCCGTCGACAAACACGGTCACCGGCTGGTTGGCGATGGTCTTTACCGATGAGCCGTTGCCGAGGGCCAATTGGGGAATTGCCATGCGGTTTAGCAGGTCAATTCCGCTTTGTGACGCGTTTTTCTGCTTGGGCGTGGGGTAATAGGTGGAGACGGCGGCTTTGATTGTTTGCTGGTCCGCATCAACCACGACCTCTTTCAACTTGACCGTTGACAGGGAGTCCTTTTTCTCCACCTGCGCCGCCATAGGCAAGGCGGTGGCAAACAGGGCCAGCAACAGGAAACATTTGTTCATAGGCATAAGTATTATGGGTGGTTTTACAAGTTACTTCTTCTTGCTCTCCTTGGCGTCGAAGCGGTAGGTGAACTTCAGCTGGGCGTAATGGGTTATGCTGTCTTCGCGCGTCTCGGTGTGCTGGTAGGCCGTGTAGCTGCTCGTGTAGTCGGTGTCGGAGTTGAAGATGTCGACCAGGTTGAGCGACAGGTAGCACTTGTTCTTGTTGAAGCTGTAGACCACGCTTGCGTCCGAGAGTATCTTGTGGCCGTTCATGGCCCTCATCTGGAAGCCGTCGCGATAGTAGTCGCTCACGCTGAACCACACCTCAAAGGCTCCCAGGTGGATGTTGCCCCGGAGACCCACGTTGTTCGTCAGCGGGTGGCTGTCATAGGCCGACGCGTCGTAGCGGTAACGGCTCCAGTTGAGCTGGTCGAAGAGCGTGAGCTGCACCTTGTTGACCTCGTAAGAGAGCTCGAGGTTGTTGTCGACGCCCAGGCGTCGCTGGTGGTTGAGCGCGGGCAGGGCGCCCGCGGCGGCGCCGTCGACAAGCGTCAGGAAGCCATAGGCCTGCGAGGTGGTGAGGCTCAGCTTGTTCATCAGCCGGTAGTCGACGCCCAGCCCCTGGTCATAGTTGACGCCCAGGGTCCACTGGTCGCCGCCCTTGACGTTCATGGGCGTAGAGGTGTAGACGCCTGTCAGCGAGTTGTAGCTGTAGAGCGTCGACAGCGGATGGATGTCCTTGTTGTAGGAGGCGGTGAGCCCGAGCACGATCTGCTTGCGGAGCCACATGCGGTGGTAGCCGACGGTGGTGGTGTGGCTGTGGGTGCGGCCGAGGCGGGCGTTGCCGGTGGCGATGGACAGCGGGTCGATGGTGTTGCGGTAGCCGAGGGTGCTCACGAGGTCGGGCACGGTGGTGTTGTAGGCAAACTGGAGGTCGGCGCTGCGCACACGGCTCATCTTCAGCTTCAGGAAGACCGACGGGCTGAGCACATGGTTGCCACGCACAGCGAGGGTGTCGAGCGGCCCGTAGCGGTAGTCGGCGCGCTCATGGTTGTAGGCCCAGTCTATCTTGGGCATGATCATGAGTTGCTTGCTGGGGTTGATGGTCGACTTCAGCGAGAGCGTGTTGCTCCACTTCCGGATGAGGGCGTCCAGCGCATTGGCCTCGTCGGGCGTGGTGGCGTCGCCGTTGTCCACGCAGGCCTCGTTGGTGGCGGCGAAGATGTGGCGGTCGGAGTGCCGGCGGCTGAAGGCCACCCGGTAGCTGATGTTGAGGTAGACCTTCTTCGTGAGCCAATAGTCCCAGACGGCTGCGAGCGAGGTGGTGAGCCCCCGCACGCCGCAGTCGAGGCGTTGCCACTGGTTCTCGCCGCGGCCCTCGCGCAGGTATTCCAGCTGGCGGGTGATGTGGGTGTCCTGGTTGAGGCCGCTCACTGCGGTGTTGCCGCGCAGCGCGAAGGAGCCTTTCTTGCCCAGGAAGTGCTGCCAGGCATAGCTGGCGGTGAGCTGGCGGCTGTGGCCGTCGGTGGCCTGGTGGTAGCGGTTGCGGGTGATGAGCTGGCCGTAGAGCGCACCGCCGGGCTGGGCGGCCAGGGCCTCGCCGAGCGTGTGATACTGGAACAGGTCGGGCGAGTAGCCATACGAGGCGCCGTCTGTCTTGCTGATGGCGCGCGTCTTCTCATACGAGGTGTTGAAGCCGAAGGTGATCGTGTTCGCCGAGTCGGCATAGGCGAAGAGGTTGCCCGAGAGCTGCGGCTTGAGGTTGTGGTTGCGGTGATAGTTGCGCGTGAGCGACAGCGTGCGCTCCTGCCCGGGGAGGTAGGTCTCCGTCGACTGGTCCTTCGTGCTCCAGCCGTCGGCGTGGCCCATGCTGGCCGAGAGGTTGAAGTTGTTGGTGGTGAACTTCTCGGCGCCCTTGGTCTTCCAGTTGTGCTGGTAGTTGTAGGAGCCGTACTGGCTCTGGCCGAAGCCGTCGATGTTGGCGTTCATCGACGAGCGCATCGTGCGGTCTATCCTGCGGTTGATGTTGTTGGCCTGGAGATAGACCAGCATGGGGTCGTGGTCGCTGAGCTTGCTCGCGTCGAGCGCGCCCATGTAGTTTTTCTCTGTCTGGTAGGTGGCCTCCATGCGGCCATACCACTTGTCGAGGAAGCCGGGCTTAACCTGTATGTCGAGCACGTGGTCCTCCTCGCCGTCATCGTTGCCCGTGTGGCGCGCCAGCTCCGACTTGCGGTCGTAGAGCTTGAGCTTCTGCGCCACCTCTGCCGGCAACTGGTCCACGACCTGGTCGCCGCCGAAGAGGTCCTTGCCGTTCATCATCAGGCGGATGGGCTTGCCGTTCCAGTAGAGCTTGCCGCCATACTGCTCCACGCCCGGCAGCTTCTTGATGAGCTCGTCCAGGCGCGCCCCCGCCTTCAGCTTGAACGCCTCGGGGTTGAACACGATGGTGTCGCCCGACATGGTGAAGCGCGGTGTCTTCGCCTCGACAACCACCTCCTGGAGCATCAGCGCCGTGGGTTGCAGCTTGATGGTGCCCAGGTCGAGGGTGTCGGCCACCTCCTTGCCATACGAGTAGTTGACCTTGCGGTAATTCTTGTATCCGATCATGCTGAAGGTGAAGAGGATGCGGCCTTCCCAACTGTTGCCGATGACGAAGGCGCCCGTGCTGTCAGCACTGGCCGAGTTTTGCATGGACCAGCCCGGATGGGGGTTCACCTCGCTCTGGATGCTGGCGCCCGCGAGGGGCTCGCCCGTCTCGGCATTGATGACCCGACCCTTAAACCAGTCGGCATGGCAAGCCAGGGCGTGCAACATGCAAACCAAAAGGAGGATTCCCACTCTCTTCGCTGAATATTCCATAAACGACGTCTCGTTAAAATGATGTTTCGTAAAATGATGTCTCTATCGCTGGCAAGTCCACATGGCCATCTTGCCACAGATTGCGGACTACTACAACCTATAAGCGCAGCAAGCCCCCTCCGCTCAACAGGAATTAACAGTCGTTAACCATCTGCGCGAGTATTCGTTCACTCGTCCAGGACGAACAAGGCTAGTCAAAAAAATAGCGCTCGCTCGGAATGCATATTTTTAATATGGTATCTTCTAGCCCCTTAGGGTGTTCAAAATCTGTTTCAAAATCGGACACGATTCTGCAGCAAAATATAGCGGTTCTCGTATTTATTGTCGCTCGTGGTATGTCCCCGAAGGGGGCCAACTCTACATAACCGCGGGTGACCGAAGGGAACCTGCGGTTTCCAAATGGTGTCGGGATCGGCGTCCTCGAAGAGGGCGAATTTTGCAGAAGACTCTCTGAGCAACAGGAAGTAACGCTCTCAATTGCCCTTCTTGATATCGTAGCGTGTTCGCCCTCTTCGAGGACGCTTTAAGCTGTATCGTATAACCGCAGGTTCCCTTCGGTCACCCGCGGTTATGCACATTTGCCCCCCCTCGGGGACATGCAACAAACGTGATGCATTTTCGTATGCAAATTAGAAATGGGCATATTTCGCTATAATTTGCAAAATACAAATATCTCATTCACAACAACTTAAGTCGTAAGATTTAGCAAAAGTCATGTCCGAAAAATATTCGGATTTTGAACACCCTACCCTACAGGGCTATGGGGCAACGCATCGTGTTTTGTCTTCGATTTTCTGAAAAAACAGGCTCCTCCGGGAGTCACCATCTGGAGAGCGAAAAACGCTATTTAACCGCCGGAAATGCAACTTTCCACCCGCGAACGACAAATTTTGGCATCCGCAATCCGAGATTGATGCCTAATCATGATGCAAAACATGCCAAATCTAAGGACGATTAGGCACATATCTCACCATGATTAGGCACATATCTCACTGCGATTCGGTACTTATCGCAAAACCCGAAAGGTGCAAATAGTTTTCATTTTCACTCATTTTTCCATAACCCACTGACACTCTGCAACTTGCATAAAAGTCGAAAAACAGCGCGTATTTGCGGCCAACCGCACGTCTCGTGGAAAATACGCGATTCTCCAGCAACATTTTGTCCGTATTTTTACCATGGGAAGTGTTTCCTCACAAACGCTTCCGCCGCCCCTTCTCCCCCTGCTCTCCATCCACGGCCCTCCAACCGGCCAACGGGGAAAACACGATGGCAACAACCGAAAAACAAGCGTGGGCAACAGATTTTTTGAAAATATCCCGCCGAATATTTGGGAGTTTCATGGAATTGTTATACCTTTGCACCGCAATTGCCGATATGGCTCAGTTGGTAGAGCAACGCATTCGTAATGCGTAGGTCCTCGGTTCGAGTCCGAGTATCGGCTCAAAGGCAATTAGCCCTCATCAATCACTCTCAATATGCGGAATTAGCACATCGGTAGTGCACGGGCTTCCCAAGCCTGGGAGGCGGGTTCGATTCCCGTATTCCGCTCCATTCCCCATCCATCCCCCAACCCATCATTGCATCAAGAGAAAGACAACCTTCTAGTCTTTCATAGGCGCAGAAAGCATATTTTAATAACTAGGGTGTCCAATTAGATGTACCGAAAAACAGATGCAGAAAAACACCCTGT
>CAVBFJ010000007.1:0-79305 GCA_963594895.1 bacterium
TATTATATCAACGGAGGGGACTGCTTCCGTTACCCACACGAATCAACATAGACCCATTCTTTTCGCTTGACGTTCAAGGTCTTTCCCAACCGATAAGACAGTGACAGGTTTAGGACACGATAGGGCGTTCCATTGTAGGTGTATGAGGCACCATTGATTTCAACTGTTGATTTGGAATGGGACGACAACATGTTTTGGAATTCTATGCCGATCGACATTCTTTTGTTTAGCAACAGGTATTTCAGGGCTGCATCCACCCTGTACCTTGGAGCAGTCGTTCCAACGACATCCTTTTCTTTTCCTTGATATTGCCCCCAAAGGTTGGCCATGAATGTCTTTTTCTTATTAAAATAAAAATTATTGTTCACATACAGAAAAGTGGAAACCTGGCTAATGTTTTTCAAGTTATATCTGGGGGCAGGCTTTGATGTTATCAAATATATGCTGCAGTCCACAGATGTGTCAAACCAAGATATCTTGTCAAGATAATAAGAAAAGTCAAGACTCCACATGTGCTTTTTCATCACGTTGTCAATAGTTACCGTAATGTCCTTTTTCGTTTGGTCTATTGACGTATAAGCGGATATGACACGTGTGCGCTTCAACACGCTGGCGGATACGGAAAAATCCTTGTAGGTATATCCCACTTCGGCGCTGTATGATTTCTCCGGCAATAAGTTCGGATTTCCTTTTTGTATGGTGTGCGCGTCTGTATATGTGGTAAACGGGTTTATATCCACGTAGCTGGGACGATTGATTCTGCTGGAAACACTTAAAGAGACAGAGCTCTCATCATTCCAATTATAATTAAGGTAGGCTGTCGGGAAAAGATCGAATTGCCTTTTTACTGTTCTATTATTCAACTTGAGAGAGTTTCCGTCTAATCTCCCGTATTCTCCCCGTAAGCCAATCTTGGTCTCCAATCGTTCAGAGAACTTGTATTTCATGTCAACATACGTGGCAAATATGTTTTCGCGGTATATGAAGTGGTCATTCAAGTCATACCCGGTACTCATGTGTTCATATCTGGTGAGATTGTCAGTCTTTGATATGGAGTAGGCGTTTCCGTATGATAAGACGGCTTTTCCAATGGGCATTTCCAAGTCCGCCTTTACTTGATAAATGTTGATTTTCGTTTTTGGGAAATTGGAGTAGCCCAAGGTCTCGTCATAGGCTGTCTGTAGGCTAACATGATCTTTTATATTGAATTCCAAATAATCCGCATCCACGTTCAAAACGCCATTGTGCCCTATGTTTTCGAGTGAGTAATGCACATTGGAGTTCCAGCGATTATAATCGCATTGAAAATTCGTGTTGGTTTGAAAACGTCCAGTTTGTTCGTTGCTGGTTTTATTTCGTATTAGAGTATTGGATAGGCTTTTAGCGTCAGGCTGCATGTTGGAGTATGACAAGATGAAGCCAACTGATGAGCTTTTTGATAATCCATAATCCACCCCTGCCGTTGCCAAAGCATAATCATTTGACTTTAGCTTGCGGTTATCCGTGTTCCAGTTTTCACAGGGATAAGCAATATGGCTTGCGCTATTCATCTGCATGGTGCCCAATCCTAATCCAGCATTGGCATATGCTTCAAGCTTATTGTGCTTATATTCCGCGCTGAGGCTTATGCCATCATAAACATGTTCTTTGATGGACAAGCGATTAGACACATAACCACCTAAATAATCATTTCTGATTTTTTTGGTTACAAAGTTTATGATTCCTGCATTTCCTTCTGCGGAATATTTGGCAGGCGGCGTGGTCATCACTTCCACTTGCTTGAGCTTGTTCGAACTTAAAGTCGTCAAGTAGACGCAAAGAGCTTTCTTGTCCATTTTCAGTTCACGTCCGTTCATCAAGACTATTATCTTGCCTTTGTTCAGCATGCTGATGTCATCATCTTGCACAATAACTCCGGGTGTGCACTTCAGCACATCCAAAAAATTAGTGGCCGCGGCGTTGAGCCTTTCCGCATCAAGGATTATCCTGTCTATTTTCCTGGTTATAAGTGGCTTCTTGGATGTAACCACTACTTCTCCTAAATTGTTGACGGCAGGTTCCAAGAGCACATGTGCGACAATCTGTTTGCTTGTCGTATCAAGAGGTGAATGATAATCGACATAGCCAACACACGACACCAGCAACTCGACGGTCTTTTCCGTGATGGTCATGTGGAATGAACCGACAGAGTCGCTAAAGCAACCGGCAATGACCTTACCTTTGTCATCTTTTGCCACGACCGTAGCCATACTTATTGCATTGCCATGCTTGTCGGATACTTCCCCTTGGATTTCTATGGTTTGGGCAAGGCATATTTGGGCATATAATGCCATTAGGAATAGAACTATAATCTTACTCATTGCTTGTTGTATTTTTCGACCATGTTCTTCACCCAAAAGTCCATCAACAAATAATCACTCAGAGAGGTATCTAAACTTTTCATGGAGCAGATTTCTTTAGACCATTTTCCACCTTGTTCTAAGAGCTTTTGACTACAGGGCCCCATGCAGACAGGAAGCATCTTACATTGAAGG
Organism: bacterium; assembly: GCA_963594895.1. Taxonomy (GTDB): domain Bacteria; phylum Bacteroidota; class Bacteroidia; order Bacteroidales; family Bacteroidaceae; genus Prevotella. Next base: position 2,535 of record CAVBFJ010000007.1, read on the forward strand.
CATTCCTTATGTTCAAATGTGGCAACGGAAAGTCTTTTTGCCATCTTTTCCTCATCAATGTCCAGCGTTCCATCCTTATTCAGCACACCGTATTGTGTTTGTTTTGACAAGGTGCGACCATTGCATTTATGAATAGTTCCATCGTAGTTAAAGACTATGGAACTACGAATGTCAGAAGGGCATGAGTAAGGATATCCCCGAAAGGTGCCTTGGTTTACACAAAATCCGGTCTCAATAAAGTCTCTCAGAATTTGTCTGAAAAGGTCTTTATTTTCTTTTGTTGATTCACCTTCAGTTTGCCAAACTCTTTCAAAATGGATATAGACTTTTTTTCGATCGATATCTTTAATCTTTTCTAAAACTTGCGAGAGACTTTGTAGGGTAGTATTGTCATAGTTGATTCTTAACGTAAGAAAGAAATTTTCTCCATCTATCTCTGAGCATAATCTATGTGCAACCCAAAGGATATGGTCAAATGTAGGCTTATTGCCGTCTTTCCAAATTCTCACTTTATCGTGACGTTCCTTGTCGCCATCAAGTGTTATTTGGAAATGTGGTTTTAATGTTTTAAGCTTTAGGATTATGCCTTCATCAATCAAAGATGCGTTGGTTACAAAAAAGCAAGAAAACATTTTCCTGGCATTCTCTACTATTTCCTTGATTCTACTCAAAAGGGGATAGGCGATTGTGTCAAAATGGATAAAGGGTTCTCCCCCAAAAAGTGTGACGCAAATCTCGTCAAACGTGTTTTTCGCCACAGACTTTTCTACATACTTGACAATCTTGTCCATAGTATCATGTTGCATCAATGTGTGCGGTATGTGGTTTTCATAACAATACCAGCACTTTAGATTGCAATCTTGAGTTGGATAAACAACTATTCTAAGAGCACGCGAATTAAAAGTTGCTATCTTGTTTTTATAACGAATTATAGACAATTCGTCTTTAGACTCTGGAATAAATACGCCCAAGGCACACATTCTATGATAAGACTTTCCATACTTATGAGAAAAATCCTCAACAGAACATGATTCGAAAGCGTCGCATACTGGATTTGATAACGCCAAATAAGTATTGGTAAAAGAATTATAAATCAGAGACGCATTTTCTCTCCTTATAATTATGTTATACTTGCTTTTTTTCATGACGTTCAAATTCTAAAGACACACTGCCAAATTTCTTGGCAATGTGTCTTTTCCCCTATTCAATTAAGGATTTTGAGTCGAAGAATTGTCATTTCCAGGTTGACTTGGACGACAATCTTTTCCACAATGATTTCCACCTCCTCCATCACAGCCAGAGCCACAATGAACACCAGCAGTCATGGCCAAAGAGACACCTCCATGCACAACAACCATCTCTTCATCCGTCAAGGTTAGACCTTCTAAAAAATCAAAATTTGTCATTACCTCAAAAATTAAGTTAACACAGTCAATTCATGAGTTTCATGAATAAGCTCAGAATGCTTCTTGTAAAGGGACATATCTTGTACAATGCAAAAGTAAAGAATTTGTTTAATAACGCAAAGTTTATTTACTGTTTTTTATGTATAGCCGCATTACCTTTTTATTTTGTTACAAAATATTGGTATTTTCTTTTAAACTGTATTTCGCATACGCTTATTGCCCATTAAGGAACTCAAAAACGAAAGCGGGAGATAAAACACCTGCTGATTAGTGTTTTATCTCCCGCTTTGAATGTTTTTGATGGTGCTTGCCGCCTTGTCTTGGGGCAGGTCTTTGGGGATTATGCTGCGGTCTGGCGGACGCCCATGCGCGCCTCGACCACGTTGACGACGAAGTCGCCCAGTCGCTCACACTCCTGGATGATGTCCATGTACATTGTGCCGACGGTGTAGGTGTAGAGGTGGTCGTTCACGTCGGTGATGTTCTGGCTGCGGAGCTGGTTGCGGTAGTTGTTGATCTCGTTCTCCACGTTGAACGACCGATTGGCGTCGAGCTCGTCCTTATGGCCCTTGAGCATGATGTTCATGTGCGAGAGGGCGTCATCCGTGAGCTCAAACATCTGGTGGATGTGCTCATACTGTGTCTCGGTGAAGTTTTCCTTGCCGTTCTTCAGTCGGCTGATGGTGCGTGCGAGGTTGTAGTTGCTATCTCCGATGCTCTCTATCTCCGAGATCTCGCGCAGCATGGCGCGCACCTTCTCCTTGGTCTCATCTGAGAGGTGGGCGTTGGACACGTTGTCGAGATACTTGGCTATCTCCAGCTCCATGCTGTCGGAGATGCCCTCATACTTCTCGATGCGCGAATAGAGCTTCATGAACTTGTCGTCGTCGGTCTCGCCCAGCAGCTCGCGCACCATGCCAAACATGCGCTGGATGCGCTCAGCGAAGCTCTGTATCTCCTTTTGCGCCTCAAGCACGGAGAGCTCCGGCGTCTTCATGATGCCAGTGGAGATGAAGCGCAGGCGGAAGTCGTCCTCGTCCTTGTTGGGCTTCGGCTTCCACACCCAGCAGCACACCTTGGCCACCAGTTTCACGAAGGGTAGCAGCACGATGGTGTTGCAGACATTGAAGCAGGTGTGGAACGCTGCGAGCGAGAAGGTTATCTGCGTATGCGTCGGGGTGAGGGCGGCGTCGGTGGGGTCGTAGCCCACGAGGCCGCATGTGAGGTTGACAAAGTGGCGGAAGATGCAGAGCACCCAAATGACGCCGAAGACGTTGAAGAAAAGATGTCCGAAGGCCGCGCGGCGGGCTTCGGTGTTGGCGGTCAGCGCCACGAGGTTGGCTGTCAGTGTGGTTCCGATGTTCTCGCCCATCACCAGCGCTATGCCCAGGTAGATGGGCAGGTTGGCCTGTGTGCAGAGCATCATGGTGATGGCCATGAGTGCCGCCGAACTCTGCAGGATGCACGTCAGGATGGTGCCGAAGAGCAGGAAGAGCAGGATGGTTGCGAAGCTGTTGGGGTCAAAGCTGGCGAAGAAAGACTGGAGAGTTCCCATCTGCTCGGGTGGAATCTGCGATTCGCCCAGGGTGGTCAGCGACAGGAACATGAAGGAAATGCCAAAGAGGAAGTCGCCCAGGTAACGGCGTTTCTTGGAATAGATGAGCAGCAATCCTATGAGGAAAACGGGCCACACAAAGTTGCTGATCTTGAAGGAGAAGCCTGCGGACATGATCCAGGCGGTCAGCGTGGTGCCGATGTTGGCACCCATGATGACTGAGATGGCTTGCACGAGGGTGAGCAGGCCGGCGTTGACAAACGAGACGGTCATCACCGTGGTGGCTGTTGACGACTGCACGGCAACGGTGGTGAACATGCCTGTCAGCACACCCGAGACGCGGTTGGTGGTCATGGCGCTGAGCACGTGTCGAAGCTGGGGGCCAGCCAACTTCTGCAGGGCCTCGCTCATGACCTTCATGCCATAGATGAGCAGAGCTAAGGCTCCAACAATTTTTAAGAGTAGAATCCACATATTTTCACATAATTTGTTGTGCGATGTCTTTGGGATTTTGAGGGAAATGAGTACATTTACAGCCGATTTCAACAAGCGACATGGCGTCAACTAAATTGTCATCAAGATGAAACAGGTAATTCAAATCCGTTGCAAAAATAATAAAAAAACCAAAGATGTAGCTATCGGAAGCTCACTTTCTGATGTTTTTGGCGAATTAAATTTGGAAATGCCCTATGGCCCCGTGGCCGCAAAGGTCAACAATAAGGTGGAGGGGCTCAACTATCGCCTGTACCACAACAAGGACGTGGAGTTTCTCGACATGAGAAGCGGGTCGGGCTCGCGCAGCTACACGCGCACGCTGTTCTTCGTGCTCTGCAAGGCTGTGCACGACCTCTATCCGGGCAGCCATGTCGTCATCGACATCCCCGTGAGCAATGGCTACTATGTCAACCTGGGTGTCGGCCACGCTGTGGGGCTCGACGACGTGGCGCGCATACGCCAGCGCATGCAGGACATCATCGACGCCCACATGCCCATCAGGCGCTTTGATGTGCCCACGGAAGACGCCGTGAGGATGTTTGAGGGCAAGGGCGACAGCGCCAAGGCCAAGCTGCTCAAGTCATCGGGGACGCTCTACACCACCTATTATCAGATAGACGATTACGTGGACTACTACTACGGAGCGCTGCTGACCAACACCTCCATGCTCTACCTCTTCGGGCTGGAGAAGTATTTCGACGGGCTGCTCCTGCGCATCCCCGACCTGAAGAACCCCAGCGTGCTGCCGGAGATGACGCACCAGGACAAGATGTTCGGCATCTTCAAGGAGCACCACCGCTGGCAGGACATCATGGGCGTGCGCACCGTGGGCGACTTCAACGAGCTGGTGGCGCAAGGGCAGTCGACGGTCCTCATCAACGTGTCGGAGGCCTTGCAGGAGAAGAAGATTGTGGAGATAGCCGAGGAGATAGCCAACCGGAAGGGTGTCAAGCTCATCCTGCTCGCCGGCCCCTCGTCGTCGGGCAAGACCACGACCTGCAAGCGACTGTCCATCCAGTTGGCCGCCAACGGCATCAAGCCGCTGCAAATATCGCTCGACGACTACTTCGTCGACAGGCACCTCACGCCCAAGGACGCCAACGGCGAGTATGACTATGAGAGCATCTACGCGCTCAACCTGAAGCTCATCAACGACCAGTTCAACGCTCTCTTCCGCGGCGAGGAGGTGGAGCTGCCCAAGTATAACTTCCAGACGGGTGCCAGCGAGAAGAGTGGCAAGAAGCTGAAGATGGCTGACAGCAACGTGCTGGTCGTCGAGGGCATACACGCCCTCAACCCGGAGCTGACGGCCCAGGTGCCCGAGTCGCAGAAGTTCAGGGTCTATGTGTCGGCCCTCACGACCATCCTCCTCGACGACCACAACTACATCCCCACGACCGACAACCGCCTGTTGCGGCGCATCATCCGCGACTACAAGTACCGTGGCGTCAACGCGCAGGAGACCATCCATCGGTGGCCGTCGGTGAGGGCAGGCGAGAACAAGTGGATCTTCCCCTACCAGGAGCACGCCGACGCGATGTTCAACTCGGCCATGCTCTTCGAGCTGGCCGTCATCAAGCAGCAGGCGGAGCCCTTGCTCGAGCAGGTGCCCGAGAACTGCGAGGAGTACTCGGAGGCCTACCGGCTGCGCAAGTTTCTCAGGTACATCCGGCCCATCCCCAACAAGGACATCCCGCCCACCAGTCTCTTGCGTGAGTTCCTCGGCGGCAGTTCGTTCAAGTATTGACCGCCCATGCCGTGACGTTTCCCATGCCGATGAGCCAACCCGTCTTGCATCCGCTGCGAGCGCCGGGCACCCTTCCCGAGGTGTTCGGCAATCCGTTCTGCTATGCCCCCCACCCACTCTGCCGGTTGGCCATGGGCCAGCTGGCTGCGTGGCTGCGTGGCGAGGACAGCCCGTTCTCGCCGGTTGCCGTCACGGCGGCTTTTCGTGAGGAGGCGGAGAGAGGCAAGATGTTTGGCGTGCTGGTGGTGAGGCGCGAAGCCGATGGCGCCGTGGGCTACCTCGCCGGATACAGTGGCCAGCTGTGTGGGCGCAGCGACTGGCCATGCTTTGTGCCAGCCGTGTTCGACTACCTGCAACCCGACGGCCACTTCAAGCGCCACGAGGCCGAGATCGTGGGCGTCAACCGGGAAATCGAGCGGTTGGAGACCATGCGGCTGGCGGCAGGCGATGAGGCCGACAAACTGGACGACGGCGACCCACGCCCCCTGTTTGGGAAGGCAAGGAAGGAGGGCGAGACAGATGAGGAACATGTGCGGCGACGCCAGTTTGAGAACGCCGAGCTGCACCGGTGGAAGGTGCGCCACAGGGCAAGGGTTGCGCAGTGGCAAGCCCGGTGGCGCGAGACAGACGAGCGGCTCATGTCGCTCAGGCGCCTGCGCCGACAACAGAGTGACGACTTGCAGCGCTGGCTCTTCTCACATTTCATGATGATGAACGCGCGCGGCGATCGCAAGGACCTGCTCCACATCTTCGAGGCCATCCCGCCCAGTGGGAGCGGTGAGTGTTGCGAACCCAAGATGCTGCAATACGCCTACGCCCACGGCTTGCGGCCCCTGAGCATGGCCATGATGTGGTGGGGCGACAGCCCGAAGCGTGAGGTGCGCCACCACGGACGGTATTACCCGGCCTGCAACAAGCGGTGCAAACCCATCCTGGGATGGATGTTGCAAGGGCTTGACGTCGCCCCCAACCCCCTGGAACAGCCCGCCCACCACGCACTGGAGACCCTCTACGAAGACGCTGACATCTGTGTGGTGCTCAAGCCGGCCGGCATGCTGAGTGTGCCGGGCAAGAGTGGGCGCGAGAGTGTGGAGCAGGTCATGCGGCAGCGTTACCCACAGGTCACCTGCCCGCTCATCGTCCACCGCCTCGACATGGCCACCAGTGGACTGATGGTCATCACGAAGACCATGGAGGCCTACAAGAACCTGCAAGCCCAGTTTGCCCGCCACGAGGTGAAAAAGCGATATGTGGCCCTGCTGAGCCGCGACATCGACACGCCGTCGGGACAAGTGTCGTTGCCCCTGCGTCCCGACCTCGACGACCGTCCGCGCCAAGTGGTCGACGAGAGGCATGGACGATCGGCGCTGACGACCTATGAGCAGACGGGCCGCCGCCGCGTCAATCTCTATCCCCACACCGGGCGCACCCACCAGCTCCGCGTGCACTGCGCCCACCGGATGGGCCTCGACAATCCCATCCTGGGCGACGAGCTCTATGGCACCAAGGCCGACAGGCTGTACCTCCATGCCGAGCAGATCGCGTTCCTCCATCCCACAACGGGCCAGTCCCTGGTCTTCACCGCCAAGGCTCCGTTTTGATTCAAGCTGTGACATACCTATTATTAAAGGAGTGACACGGTTTTTAGCTCTCACCATGACCGTATCTCGTCTTTTCGTATTACTTTTGCATAGTTTTAACTCCACATGCACTATGTCTCACGCCTTGAAACCCCACTTCTGCATCATCCTGCTCGTTGCGTTGGCAAGCGCGCCGCTGCGCGCGCAGACCGCCAGTAGCCAAGCGCCGGCAACCGCCGCCGTTGACAGCTTGAAAGACATGCGGCAGCAGATAGACACGCTCGACCACCAGCTCATCGACCTTCTCGCCCGCCGCATGCGGGTGTGCCTCGACGTGGCCGAATACAAGAAACGCCACGGCATGCCTGTGGTGCAGAAGGGCCGTTACCACGAGATCCTGGAGAAGCGAAGCGCCCAAGGAATGAGCAAAGGACTTGACGGCACCTTTGTGAAAAACATGATGAACCTGATACACGACGAGTCGGTGCGCCTGCAAGAGGAATTGCTCCGCAGCGAGGCCCCCGACAATAAAATCAACAAATCCCATGAAGAAAAGAAGTAATCAGCCTGCCCTGGTGGCAATCCTGATGATGGCCAGCGCCTTGGTGTCATGTGCTGGCGAGGAACAGTATTCAGACAATGACGCCCTGCACACGGACGTGGCAAGCATGGCGCCCACCATGGCCAAGGTGCGCGACTATGTGCCGCTCTATGCCGTGGTGGCACACCGCGGCTCCACCTTTTGGGCTCCCGAGGAGACGGAGGCGGCGTGGCGCTGGGCACGCGAGACGGGCGCCGACTACCTGGAGTCGGACCTGCAGTCGTCGAAGGACGGTGTGGTGCTGGCCAACCATGATGAGAGCCTGCGGCGCACCACCAATGTCGACGATGTCTACGGCGACCACCTACCCGCAACGCGTGCCGACTTCTACCGCAGTTTCCGCAACGCCGACGGCACGCAGCATTTCTCGGAGAGCGACATCGAGGCGCAATGCCAGCGCGACGAAAAGAGTTTCGTGCCTTACCGAACCATGTCGTACTACTATCATGAACTGCTTGCGCTCGATGCCGGCAGCTGGTTCAACGCCGCCAGCCCGCAGCAGGCGCGCGCGGCGTTTGCGGCCGACGGGGGCACACACCAGTATGTGTCGGCCCTGCAAGACCAGATGGCCTATGCCAGGGGTAAGATGCTCCGCCGAAACGGCGCCGACGGCGAGCGCGTGCTCACCTATGGCATCAAGGACAAGTACAAGGATATGACGCTGGAACAAATCTACCAGGCGGAAAAGAAAACCGTGAAATGCGATGACAGCGGCGTGGCCTACACCAGTGCGCAAGACTGTATGGACTTTGTGGAGTATGACTTCGCGAACGCCTATGTCGACGACCCACAGGACACCGGGAACAGGCCTGGCATCTACATCGAATTCAAGAAACCGGCGCTCAACCCCGAGGACATGGAGGTGAGGGTCTACAACCTGCTCGCGGAGAACGGGTGGAATATCATCACAAAGCCGGAGGGCGACACGCCCTTCTACATCAACGGAAAGGTCAACGTGGGCAACACCAACGGCAAGGTGGTGATGCAGACCTTCTCCAAGGATGCGCTGGCCAGGGCCTACAAGGTGTTCGGGGGAAAGGTGCCCATGTGCTATCTCCTGTGGAAAAAGAGCGACTCCACGGGTGTGGTCTACGACAAGCCGGCTGGCTATGCCGCCTTCATCAAGGATGGGTTGGAGCTGGGAGCGCACATCATGGGGCCATCCATCTCGGGAGAGCCCAACAACTACGAGGAGCTCGATGCCCCGTGGCAGGCTTGCCTCATACGCCGGGCGGGCATGCTCAACCATCCCTACACCTTCGACACGACAGAGCAGATGAAACGCTACACGGGACGCGACACCGCAAGGCAAAGCACCGCATATGATAACCTGATGAACATCGCGGTGCCCGCGACAAGCCATACCGCGGCGACCGGCACCACCTCCTCGCCCGTCTTCCTCGACGGCCTGTTCACCAACCGCTCCGACCTGACCATCCGCTTCCTGATAGACCACGGCTACCGCTGCAACGCCCATCTGCCGAACCCCTTCCACAAGGGCGTTGACTTCGACAACTCGTCGGCGCCGTCCACAGTGCCCGATGCCGAGGAGACATTGCGGCGGCTGGGATATTAGGGGCGCACCCGTGCGACAAAAGCGTGACATCACGAAGGGACGCGAGCTGAAAACCGCACAAGTTGTTTTCTGCGCATCACTTAGGTTGGCAAAGATTTGCCGTAATGGTTTTTATTTCTTATATTTGCACAATTATTGTGGCATGGCCAAACAAGAAGCAACGGATGAAAACCATTATACAAATGGCCCATGGGCTGACACGACCCCTTGTGGCTAACGGCACGTTTTTCGTGATGATGTATGCGCTGGGGGTGCTCTGCGCGGTGCTGACGCTGCCCCATTGGCGGGGCGCCCATCTCTACGACAACCTCTTCCCGGAGCTCTTCCTCGACACCTATGTGGTGTGCGTGGCGCTGACCCTCCTGCCCCGAAGGGTGCGCTCCTGGGTGCGCCGGTTGCTCTATGTGGTGCTCTACGCCGTGGCCGTGGTCGACGTCTATTGCTTTTGGAAGTTCAGCTCGACGCTCACCCCCACGATGTTGCTGCTGGTGGCCGAGACCGACGCACGCGAGGCCAGCGAATTCCTGCACTCCTACCTCTCGCCCGATGTGGTGCTCTCGCCCGTGGGCTGGGTGCTGCTGCTCATCGCCCTGCACGTGGTGTGGGCCGCCCGGCACCTCCTGTGGCGCCTGGTGGGCCGCGGCAGGCGAGCCGCCTGGCAGGCGTGGGCCGCCCGGCAGGCCGCCCGCTTGAGCCACTGGCGCGTCCGCTGTGTCGCCGCCTGTGTCGTGGCCGTGCTGCTTGCGGTGAGCGCCTGCACCAGCTACCGCAACAAGGTGGGCATGACCCAGCTCATGACCGCAGGCACCATCGGCACCGTGGAGCACCTGCTCACGCAGAAAGACTGCGGCAACATGTATCTGCCCGTCTATCGCCTTGTGTTCAGCTGGAACAGCAACCGCTTGGCCGGGAAGCAGGTGGGGCAGTGCATCGCCGCCGCCCAACGCGTCACCGTCGACTCCTGCACGTTCCGCTCGCCGACCATCGTGCTCATCATCGGCGAGAGCTACGCCAAGCATCACTCGCAACAATATGGCTATTACCTCAAGACCACACCACGGCAGGTGAAGCGCGAGGAGAGTGGACTGCTCACGCGCTTCAGCGATGTGGTGACCTGCTGGAACCTCACGAGCTTCGTCTTCAAGAACATCCTCTCGATGCATGTCGCGGGCGAGAAAGGTGAGTGGTGCGACTATCCGCTCTTCCCCGAGCTCTTCCGAAAGGCCGGCTACCGCGTGACGTTCCTCACCAACCAGTTCCTGCCCAAGGCCAAGGAGGCCGTCTACGACTTCTCGGGCGGTTTCTTCCTCAACGACCCCACGCTCAGCGCTGCCCAGTTTGACCTGCGCAACGATAAGACCCACCGCCTTGACGAGGGACTGCTCAAGGACTATGACCAGCTGGTGGGCGACGGCAAGATCAAGCTCAAGGGCGACTCCGCCCACAACCTCGTCATCTTCCACCTCATCGGACAGCACGTCAACTACCGCACACGGTGCCCCAACAACCAGCGTGTGTTCGGCCCCGAGGCCTACGAGGAGCGGCGCCCCGACCTCAGCCGGAAGCAACGGCGCATCCTGGCCGACTATGACAATGCCGTGCACTACAACGACTCGGTCGTCGACGCCATCATCTCGCGTTTCGAGAACAAGGACGCCATCGTCATCTACATGCCTGACCATGGCGAGGAATGCTATGAGCCCGGGCGCGGCTTCATCTGCCGCAACCACAGCGCGCAGGTCGATTGGCCGCTGGCGCACTATGAGTTTGAGGTGCCCTTCTGGATCTATTGCTCACACCGCTATGCCGTGAGCCATCCCCAGGTGTTCAAGGCCATCAAGGACGCCAAGGACAAGCGCTTCATGACCGACGCGCTGCCACACATGCTGGTGTGGCTGGCGGGCATAGGCTCGAAAGACTACCACGACCGGTACAACCTCCTGTCGCCCGACTATGACGCCATGAGGCCCCGCATATTGAAGAACAGCGCCGACTACGATGCCCTTCGCGGCCATGCGCTTAACGACAAGAAACATGAATGACGGACTACTCACCCGCGCCGAGTGCGCCGCCCTGCGCGGCCTCGCCATCATCGGCATCTTCCTCCACAACTACTGCCACTGGCTGGGACCGGTGGTGAAGGAGAACGAGTACACCTACTCGCAACACAACGTCGACTGGCTTGCCGCGGTCATGGCCAGCCCCGACAACCTCATCGCCGCACACCTCATCTCGTTCTTCGGACACTATGGCGTGCCCGTGTTTCTCTTCCTCAGCGCCTACGGCCTGGAGCTGAAGTATGGGCGGCGCATGTACGTGGCACCATGGAGATTTGTGAAGTACCACTGGAAGAAGCTCTTCAGCATGATGGTTGTGGGCTTCGTCTGCTTCACCATTGTCGACGCCATCACCCCGGGGCGCTGGCATTACACCTTCACGCAGGTGGTGGCACAACTGGCCATGGTCAACAACCTGCTGCCCGACCCCGACCACAACATCTGGCCAGGCCCCTTCTGGTTCTTCGGCCTCATGCTCCAACTGTACATCGTCTACCGCCTGTTGCTCTACAAGCGGCACTGGGGCTGGACCGTGGGCGCCATGGTGCTGTGCCTCGGTGCGCAACTGCTCCTGGCGCCGGAGGGTGAGCCGCTCAACCGGTATCGCTACAACTTTATGGGCGGCATGTTGCCCTTCGGGCTGGGGCTGCTCTTTGCGCGTTATGGAAACCGCGTCATCCTCACCCGTCTCAACACGCTGAGCTTGGTGGGCTCCACGGTGGTCTGTGGCTTCTTCATCTTCTGGATGAGCGGCAACTTCATCCTGTGGTCCGTCGTGCCGCTGGTGGTCTGTGTCTTCAGCGTTTACCTGGTGAAGGTCATCGCGCTGACGGTCAACACCGCCGCCGGCTCGCAGGTCATGGACGCGCTGGTGTGGATGGGTGACATCTCGGCAGCCTTGTTTGTCATACACCCAGCCTTGCGCAAGGTGTTCATTCCCATATCGCGCCACGGCGATGTCTACACGGGCCTGCTCCTCTACGTCATAGCCGCCATCGGTGCGGCCTGGCTCATCAGGCTGGTCATGACAAAGATACCCAAACCGCAAATGTAAACCGGCTTCCCTCACTCCCAACCCATGAAAATTCCCGATATCGAACTGCAGAACATCAGCCGCTTCCGTGGCGAGCTGATGGGGGCCGCCATGCTCTTCATCATGCTCTTCCATGTGGACTTGGCGCGCACCGACCCCTTTTTCGGCCTCCGCCGTATGGGGAACATTGGTGTCGACATGTTTCTCTTCCTCAGTGGGGTGGGGCTGTGGTTCTCATGGGTGAAGCACCCGTCGTACCGACAGTTCTACGCCCGGCGCCTTGTGCGCATCTACCCCACGTGGCTCATCGTGGCCTGTCTCTACTACATCCCGCGCATCCATGTGCATGATTTCTACTCGGGGCTCAACCTCTTCATGGAGATAACCGTCAACTGGAACTTCTGGTTGCACGACGAGCTCAACTTCTGGTACATTCCCGCCATCATGGCCCTCTACCTCTTCGCTCCGCCTTACATGGATCTCATCCGCCGCCATCCCGTTTACCGGTGGTTGCCCGTGGTCATGATCATGTGGTGCATCCTGGTGCAATGGGTGACGCCCATACACCAGGCCGTGGGGCATCTGGAGATCTTCTGGAGCCGCGTGCCGGTCTTCTTTATCGGCATCAACATGGGTGAGATGGTGCGGCAGAAGCGCACCATCGACGGGCAAGGCATCTGGATGTTGCTGATCATGTTCGTCATGTCACTGTTGTCGAGCCTCTTCCTCGAGCAGGTGCGCCACGGGCACTTCCCGCTCTTCGTCGAGCGCATGCTCTACATTCCGCTCACGGTGACGGTCATCTTGCTCCTCAACCGCATCTTCCGGCGCTTGCCCAGCAAGGTCAACCGCGTCTTTGCCTTCGTCGGAACGTTGAGCCTGGAGTGTTATCTTGTGCACATCCATTTCGTGCTCGACAAGCTGCCACGGGCCTGGAGCTATTGGCCCACGTTCCTGGTGTGCCTTGTCATCACCATCCCTTTGGCTTGGGCGTTGAGCAAGGCGGTCGGATGGCTCACCCGCCGGTGGCTGGCGCACTGAGGGAGAGGCCTTCCGCATGGCGCCCGAAAGCCCCGGAAACGGCGCGGTTTGTAAAGGGTGGTTCTATAATCACCACCGGATAATGGGCATGTTCGCTATAGAACCACCCTAAAAAGATGGGAAAAAGAGGGGCGTGAAACGATTATTTTAACTAATTTTGCAACATGATTCGGGTAGGGCGCAACAATCCCCGTGACAGAAGAGAATAATCCTGGCAATAGAGTCAAACAACCATAGTGATAGCACAAACCAACATGAGTGAACAACGCTTTCCATCCACGCCTCATGAGAAGAAACCGGCCGCTTTGCTGCGGCTCGTGCGACCCTCCCAATGGGTCAAGAACTTCTTTGTCTTCGCCCCAGTGCTCTTTGGCGGGGCATTGCTCGACGTGCATGCGTTGTTGGCAGGCGTGGTGGCTTTCTTCTCGTTTAGTTTCGCGGCATCGAGCATCTATTGCTTCAACGACATCCATGACGTGGCCGACGACCGCCGACATCCCGACAAGTGCCATCGGCCAGTGGCCAGTGGCGCCGTCAGCGTCACGCAGGCTTATGGGGTGATGGGCCTGACGTTCGCGCTCAGCGTGGTCCTGACGTTCCTGTTGCCCATTTTGGACCCCCAGGCGTCCGTCAACCTGTTGTCGGTCGATGCGGTGGCGCGCCCCCAGACGTCGTGCGTCTCACCCACACTCTATGTCGTGGTGTTCTATTGGCTGCTCAACTTGGCCTATTGCGTCAAGCTGAAGCAATATGCCATCATCGATGTTTGCGTTGTGGCCTTTGGCTTTGTGCTGCGCATGTTGGCGGGCGGCGAGGCCGCGGGCATCGAGCTGAGCCATTGGATAGTGCTCATGGCCTTCCTCATCACGCTCTTCATGGCGTTTGCCAAGCGGCGCGACGATGTGCTCCGCATGGAGCGAACGGGCGAGGCGCCGCGCAAGAACACCAACCGATACAACGCCACCTTCATGGACCAGGCGCTGACCATCACAGCCTCGGTCACCCTGGTGTGTTACATCATGTACACCGTGAGCCCGGAGGTGATGCGCAACTTCCACACCAACAAGCTTTACTTGACGAGCATCTTTGTGCTTGTGGGCTTGTTGCGCTACATGCAGATTGCCGTGGTCGACAAGCGGAGCGGCGACCCCACGAAGGTGGTGTTGCGCGACCGCTTCGTGCAGCTCGACGTGTTGGCTTGGCTCATCGCTTTCTTCCTCATCATCTATGCGGGGTGAGGTGAATGGAGGGCAGCGAGCGAAAGAAACTTGCAGGCAATCCCAATCCCATCAAGGAAATGGACAAAAAAGAAATCATATACGTCTTTGACTTCGACGGAACGATCACCAAGCGTGACACGTTCCTGCAGTTTATTCGTTATGTCAACGGCCCGTGGAGGTTGTTGCTGAGCTTGTTGCTGTTCTTGCCCAAGCTGTTGCTCATGAAGCTCCACTTGCGTGACAATGGTCGAACGAAGGAGGAACTCTTCGCCTGGCATTTCCGTGGCGAGTGGTTCAACGACTTCAACGAGTATTGCGAGGGCTTTGCCATAGATTGTCACGATGTGATGCGCGATGCGTGTGAGGACACACTGTGCAATGCCTTTGACCAGAAAGCGAAAGTCTTTGTGGTCAGCGCCAGCGTCGACAATTGGGTGGGACCGTTCTTCCACGGTTCCGTGCAGGTGTTGGGTACTCAGGTGGAGGTCAAGGACCGCAAGTTGACGGGACGTTTCGCGACGCCCAACTGCTACGGCCTGGAGAAGGTGAGACGGCTCAAGGCCGCCCTGCCTGACCTGGAGCGCAACCGTGACAAGTATTACATCATAGCCTACGGCGACAGCCGGGGCGACAAGGAAATGTTAGAATTTGCAGATGAACGACATTACAAACCCTTCCGGCAATAAGCGGCGCGAGCGCTTCGGTGAGATCCTTCGCTTTGGCATTGTGGGCGCAACGGCCACTGCCATACAATACGTGGTCTACCTGTTGTTGGTGCACTTTGCGCACTGCGGAGTCAACGTGGCCAACACCGTGGGCTACGTGGTGAGCTTCTTCTTCAACTTTGTGGCGTCCACACGCTTCACCTTCCGCGTGAAGGCAACGGCGGGACGGGGCCTTGCCTTTGCCTTTTGCCACATGGTCAACTACCTGTTGCAGTTGCTCATGCTCAACCTCTTCATCCATTGGGGTGTGGGCAAGTCGTTGGCGCCAGTGCCGATGTTCGCGGTTTGTGTGCCCGTCAATTTCCTCCTGGTGCGCTATTTCCTGAAAAAGCAGCGCTTGCAGAACCCTTTCTACATCTTCCGCGTCAAGCGCGAGGAACGCTGGGTGGCCTTGGGGGCGCTCGTCTACGGTGTGCTGGCCAACGTGTTGGTGATTTGCGCCTATTGGCTTGACCTCAGCCAGGTGACCGACAACTACCGTAAGGTGGTCATCCGCGTGTTCCACATCTCGGGATATGACCCCATCAGCTATCTCGTGCTCACCAACTGGAGCACGGGCTACAACATCTACCGCCACCCGTTGCTGGCCTTCTTCATGTGGATCCCCAGCCAGATCAACCAGGGGCTCATGGCCCTGACGGGTGTCAACTGCGACATGGCGGTGATGGCTGTCATCCTGACGTTCTGCTGTGTTTACAGTGCCGTGTTCCTGTTCCGCATCTTGCGCGAGATCATCGGGCTGCGCCAGGCCGACGCCACCTTGCTCACGGCCTTCCTTTTTTCCTTTGGCTACACGATGGTGGTCTGCAGTGTGCCCGACCATTTCTGCCTGTCGATGTTCATGCTCATCCTCACGCTCTATGTGGCGGGCAAGAAGATGAAGGCCCGTCACTTCTACACCAAGTGGCAGACGGTGCTATTCTTCCTCATCACGGCGGGCATCTCGCTCAACAATGGCATCAAGGTGTTCTTGGCCAACCTCTTCGTCAACGGCAAGAAGTTTTGGCGGCCAGGCAACCTGTTGGTGGCCATCATCCTTCCTTCGGCGGTGATGTGGATAGCGGCAAGGCAGGAGTGGAAGACCTTCGAGAAGCCCAATTACATTGCCCGGCAGGAGCAAAAGAAGGTCAAGGCGGCACGTGACAGGGACAAGATCACCAAGGCCTTCAGGGACACGACAAAGCTGACGGACAGCGCGCAGATAGCCCAGGCCGTCAACCAAGTCATCAAGCGGAAGGTGCGCGCCAAGTATGTGCGTGACCACAAGAAGGCGTGGAACCTCCACAAGGGCAAACCCATCAACCAGTCGGAGTTTGGCTCATGGACAGACATCTCCACGCCTCGCGACTCCTCGCTGGTGGAGAACATCTTCGGCGAGCCCATCCAGTTGCACCAGGATTACACGCTCCTGGACGTGTTGGTCAACCGTCCGGTCATCGTCAACTACCGGTGGATATGGAATTACGTTGTGGAGGGCGTGGTGGCCTTGCTGTTCATCGTGGGCATCTGGTGCGGACGGCGGAGCCGTTACATGTGGCTCGTCATGTCGTTCTTCGGTTTCGACATGGTCATCCATTTCGTCTTGGGCTTCGGTCTCAATGAGGTCTACATCATGTCGCCCCACTGGCTCTTCGCCCTTCCCATTGTCATGGCTTATCTTGCCCGTAGCGCTGAGCCCACACGTTGGCGCCTGCCGTTGCGTGCGCTCACCCTTTTGTTGACACTTTATCTCTTTGTTTGGAACGCAGTCATTTACGTGGGGTACATGGTGTGACCTGAGAAGCCGGAGACATCCTCTACACGTGCTTGTCGCGCCCTGTCCATTTCCTGATGCGCTTGGTGAGGGCTGCGGCGATTTGGCTGGTGTTGCCAGCCTTGATGTTGAGCCATAGCTCCTCCAGGCTTCGCAGTGTCTTGATGCCGGGGTGCCCCCAGGCGTTGGTGCGGTAGAGATGTTCCTTGTATGGAGTGTACTCCATGATGTATCGTGGATGCTTGAGTGGGAACGAGACGTCGTGCCGGCCCATGGTGAAGATGCGGCGCAAGCCCCGTGGCATGGTCTGCAGGGCGGCGTAATGGGTGGAGTCGGCGGTGGCGCCCACATTGCTCACCATGTTGCGGGTGGGCATGATGGCGAGCCCGTTGCCCATGAGCATGGCCGCCCAGAACACGCTCTCGAAGAAGGGCTTGCCCGCTGCGGCATGGTCGGCGCACATCCGCATGAAGTCGGCTCGGTAGCCGCGGGCCTTGACAAGGGAGGCGAGCTGGCGCCGGTTGAAGTCATCGTGCATGAATGAGTATGTGCCGTCCCACTTGTCGACGACACGCCGCCACGATGCCCATCCCCAAATGGAGAAGGCCGACGTGAAGAAATAGTCGTAGGGCACGTCAGGCGTCACCTCGTCGGTGTTGAAGCCCGCCACCATGGTGATGCGCTCGTCGTGCTCATAGCGGTCGAGCATCTCCTTGCAGAAGGGAAGGAAGGTGGGCGCCACCACCACGTCGTCCTCGATGACGGCCACCTTGTCGGCCAGTGAGAAGGCCCACCGTTGCGACAGGTAACCGGAGGGGTCGCAGCCTTGGTTGCGCTCGCAGTAGTGTCGATGGACGTCACACTCCCAGTCGATGTTCTCGTCGCAGGCTATGCGGCGGCAGGCCTCCACGCCCTCCTTGTCTTTCTCGTTGCCCTCGCGTGCGCCGTCCTGATAGAGGAGCAGGCGTGATGGGCGCGCGGCCTTGACAGCGGCGAACGCCTGTTGGAAAGTCTCGGGCCGGTTGAAGAAGAGCATCAGCACGGCTATGTCGGTCTTGTAGGGTTGCTTCATGGTTTTTGTCGTTTTTGTTTTCCCGTGTTCTCATGCGCCTTGCGCCTTCTTGCGCATGCGCTCCTTGAACCACCACACGGGATAATAGGCCAGGCGCGGCGGCAACGCCAGGATGAGACGATGGATGAGCGGCACACGGTTGTCCACCTGTCTGCGCAGGGGACGGTAGTAGTCGGCCCACACGTGGAACTGGCGTTTGAAAAGGAAGTTCTCGTAGACTTTGATTTGGTTGAGGCGGAACCACGGCTCCATCGCCGACCACTTCGGCTGGAGCGTGCGTTGCAGCTCGTCGTCGTAGATGCGGATCATGCGGAGGTCCTCCACCCGCTGGTTGGGCACGTCCTCCTCATGCCAGTAGACCTCGTCGGCCACAAACCACACCCTTGGGCTTTTCATCAGGCATTTGATTTGCATCAGGCTGTCCTCGCGCTCGATGATCTCGCGTGGCGCGTCGAGACATCCCTCAAGCAGTTGCCGCTTGAAGAGGATGCCCCACAACACGCAGAACGTGCGCTTGATGCCCAGCAAGGCGTGGATGAGCTCGCCGCTATCCTGCCATCCGCGGCGCCCCGAGTCGCAGTGGGCGTGGTACTGGTTGGTGAATGTCCCGATGACCTCGTCGGCTCCCGTGTCGGTGATGGCGCGGTGGAGCGAGGCCATGGCGTGGGGCATCAGCAGGTCGTCGGCGTCGGCAAACAGGATGTATCGGCCTTGTGCCTCGGACCACCCGTGGCGGCGTGCGGCCGTCACGCCCCCATTGGGCTGGTGGATCACGCGCAGGCGTCCGTCCCGTTGCGCCAGCAGGTCGAGCTTGTCGGCCGACCCGTCGGTGCTTCCGTCGTCGACGGCAATGACCTCGAAGTTGTCGAAGTCTTGTTGGAGGATGCTGTTCAGGCAACGGTCCAGGTAGTCAATCTTATTGTATACGGGGATGATGACGGATATTTCCATTCGTCTTATTTCTTAAACTTGTTCTTGGCAAACCGCAGGCACTCTTCCAGGATTTGGACGCGTGCCACCTTCATGATGGCGAAGTAGAGCACAGCGGCCAGCGCCACCCTGGCGAGGAGCAGTGCCACATGGCTCTCGATGGCCTGTGTGGCGAAGCCTGTGGCCACCATGACCGCCGTGGCAGCCACAAGGAAAGGTGCCATGTCTTTGGCCACCTCTCGCAGCCTGAGTCCGATGAGGCGGTGGGCCTGCGTCTGCCAGGCCAGCAGCCACACGATGTTGAAACCGCTGTAGACGGCTATCATGACCGTGATGCCGAGGCTGTGTGTACAGAGCATGAGCGCCACTTGCAAGGCTATCTGCCCGATGTTGCACCACATGTTGATGTCGGCGCGTCCCTGGCCGATGACCAGGTTTTGGTAGAGCGTGTAGAAGGGGAAGAAGGCGCCGCTCACGGCCAGGATCTGCAAGAGCGGCACGGCATCGGCCCACTTGGGCCCGATGGTGAAGAGTATGAACTCGCGCGCCACCAGCACCAGCCCGAACATGGCGGGGAAGGCGAGGAACGCCGTGAAGCGCATCATCTTGCGGAACACCCTCCGCTCGCGCTCGCGCTCCTCGGCGATGGAGGCGAAGACGGGTTGCGCCACTTGCTGCGTGGTGTTGGCCACAAGCGAATAGGCCATGAAGTTCCACTTGTAGGCTTGGCTGTAGTTGCCCAGTATGTCCTTGTTGAAGAACTTGCCGATGATGACCGACATGATGTTGTTGTTGACGGTGTTCATGACCATCACCACAAGGATGTTCATGCTGAAGCCAAACATCTTGCGGATGGGCCGGAGGTCTATGTGCCATGAGGGGCGCCACGCCACGTAGTGGTAGCGTCCGATGTTGAGGATGGTGATGTAGAGCACCTGCTGCCAGGCCAGGCTCCAGTAGCTGTAGCCGAGGAAGGCGAGCGTGACGCCCGTGAGTCCCGACAGGATGAGAGCCAGGGAGTTGATCATCGTCATCTCCTTCACCATGAGCTTCTTGGTGAGATAGGCGTTGGGGGTGATGCCGAAGCTGCCGACGACAAACGACAAAAAGACGAAATGTGAGAGTCGGGTCAGTTCCGGTTGGTGGAAGAAGTCGGCGATGAGCGGCGCTGCGAACCACAGGATGGCGTAGAGCGTGAAGCTCATGAGGATGTTGAACCAGAACACGGCGTTGTAGTCCTCATGGCGCGACTCCTTCATGTTGACGAGGTAGGTGCTGAAGCCCGAGCTCTGCAGGTTGCCTGCGATGGCGGTGAAGATGGCGATGTATCCGATGGTGCCATATTCGCCCGGCGACAGCAACCGTCCGAGCATGATGCCGATGAGGAGGTTGAGCACCTGTGTGGTGCCGCTGTTGAGCGCTCCCCAAAAGAGGCCCTTGGTGGTTTTTTCCTTGAGTGAGTCAGCCATGTGTGTGGGAAAGTTCAGTGTGTGGAGGGTGCGGCCCCACGCTTCTTGTCGAGGATCGTCATCACCTCGTCGTAGGGTATCTTGCGGTTGAGGTCCATGAACACCACGTCATGCTGTCCGCGTTGCTCCACGGGCGGCAGTTGGCGCCAGTTGCCATAGGCTGCCTCGAGGTAGTCCTCATAGCGTGTGGGCACCACGATGCTGATGTCCTCGAAGGGCAGCAGGGTGCCGTCGCCGAAGATGTCGGCGGTGAGGTTCTTCTCCCGCGAGTAATAGCTGGAGCAGAAGCAGACGTGCTTGAGCGGTTGCCTGTGGTAGGCGCGGCTCCCGCGCTCGAGGCGGTCCACCAGCCAGCGGCGGATGGGGCGGCGCAAGATGGCGTAAGCCGCGTCGGCCAGCGTGAGGCGCAGGCTCTGCCGCGTGGCCTCGCGCAGGATGGTGTGCCATGACTTGCGCCGCAGGTCGTCGGCCAGCGTGCCGCGCAACTTCAGCAGGCGCTTGCAGTGGCGCTCGCGCTCGGCCTTGTCGTCGGGCACGGTGTCGAGGGGGAAGATGTCGATGTAGTTGCCGAAGCTGATGCGGTAGTCTTCCATCTCGTAGACCGTGGAGCGCGCGTCGCAAAACTTGGCGAAGGGCAGGTAGTATTCCTCCTCGTGCGTGTAGTCGACAGGCTCGTAGCCCACGGGCGGGTCGTCGCGCAGGAGGCTGAGGCAGCGGTCGTAGTCATCGCGCATCATGTAGACGTCGATGTCGTCGTCCCAGGGTATGAAACCGTGGTGGCGCGCCGCGCCGAGCACGGTGCCGTAGGCGGCGAAATATTTCAGGTGGTTGGCCTGGCAGAAGGCGATGAAGGCCTTGAGGGTCTCCAGGGTCTTGGCCTTGCGCTGGGCCAGTAGTTCTTCGGACAGTGTGTTCATGCGTGGGGTTATTTGGTCCCGGGGATGAGTTCCAGGATCTGCTTGATGGGCATGCAGAGTGGGTCGGCCTCGAGCGAGCGCCCGTTCTCGAGGATAGTCTCGGCACACTTGCACATGGCGGGGTAGGCGGCGCGCAGCATGTGGTTGGCGTGGATCACCACGTTGACGCCCCATTCGTGGAGCTCGTCCTCGCGTATGTGGTTGTAGGATGTGGGCACCACGACGATGGGCACGCAGGGGTGCTTCTCCCGGAACATGGCGCAGAACAGGCGGATGTCCTCGCCGCTCTTCTCGCGGCTGTGGATCATGATGCCGTCGGCTCCGGCGTCGACGTAGGCGAAGCAACGCTCGAGGGCGTCGTCGATGGACTTGCCGGCGATGAGGCTCTCGCAGCGCGCGATGATCATGAAGTCGCGCGTCACCTGTGCGGCCTTGCCCATGCGTATCTTGTGGCAGAAGTTCTCGATGGTGTCCTGGGTCTGTTTCACCTCCGTGCCGAAGAGCGAGTTCTTCTTCAGGCCGGTCTTGTCCTCGATGACCACGGCCGACACGCCGTTGCGCTCCAGTGTGCGCACGGTGAACTGGAAGTGCTCGGGCAGGCCGCCCGTGTCGCCGTCGTACATGATGGGCTTGGTGGTGCACTCCAGGATGTTGGTCAGGTCTTGCATGCGTGTGGTGAGGTCCACGGCCTCGATGTCGGGCTTGCCCTTGGAGGTGGAGTCGGTGAGCGACGACGACCACATGCCGTCGAAGGCCCTGACCTGCTCGCCCTTCTTCACCTCCAGGTGCTCGATGATGAGCGCCGAGAGACCGTCGTGGGCCTCGAGGATGCGCACGATGGGCTTGGCGTCGATGAGGCGGCGCAGCGACTTGAGGCGTATGTCTGGCGTGGTGCCGATGGCCTTCACCTCGTCGAAGAGCGATGATGAGTTGATGCCTTTCGTGTAGGGCACCTCCACCACCTCGCCGCCGAGGTCGGCCATGACCTTGAGGCACTCCTGGCGCAGCTCTGAGTCGCGTCCTTCCTTCCAGTTGTCGCCATGGATGAGGATGTCGGGCTTGTATTTCAGCAGGTTGGGGATGTAGCTGTATTCGTCTTGTGGCACGATGTGGGCGACGCCCTGTATGTGGCTGATCACTTGCTCGCGCTGCTCATAGGTCATGTAGGGCAGGCGTGAACGGTAGGTGGCGATGGCCTTGTCGGTGTAGAGGCCGATGGTGAGCTCGCCCAACTTGGCGCCCTCGCTGATGATGTTGGTGAGGCCGGGGTGAAGGATGTCACCGACCATGCCGAGATAAACTGTTTTGCTCATGTTTGGCTTTCATGTAATGATTAGACAAAGATACAGCAAAAAGTTGAGACTCACTAAGGTTTTTGATAAAATCATTGGAAATGATTGGATTAGGGCAGAGGAATGTCTGGTCACCTGGGCCGCAGTCACGCCTTTGGTCACGCTCCGGCGGCCATCCTTTCCCCTCGCCGACGAAGACGCATCCCCGAGGTTAAGGGAGTAAATATGGAGTTAAATAATATTAAAACTGTTAAAATACAATAAATCATAAAGAGTCAGCAGTGCCGGGGAAGTCGCATATGGAATAAAATGTGTAATTTTGCGCACCGATTTATTTCGGGACACACTTAGAGTCCCACGTGCGGAAGTGTAAATAGCCGTGCCTTTGGCCGGACACGGCGGTTTGTGAATCGTCCGCGCAACAGAGCGAAAGCCATGGATGGTCTCTTTTAGACTGGAGGCGCCGTGAGGTCTCTGTTCATATAAGGTATAAAAACGTTTTTTAGTAGTAAATTTAATTTTTAAAATGGACACTTTAAGTTACAAGACTATTTCCGTCAACAAGGAAACAGCTCAAAAGGAGTGGGTAGTCGTCGACGCTGCCGACCAGGTTGTTGGCCGCCTCTGCTCGAAGGTTGCCAAGCTGCTCCGCGGCAAGTACAAACCCACTTTCACTCCGCACGTCGACTGTGGTGACAACGTGATCATCATCAACGCAGCCCAGGTGCGTTTCACCGGCAAGAAGGAGACCGACAAGGTCTACACTCGCTATACTGGTTATCCCGGTGGCCAGCGCTTCAACACGCCCGCAGAGCTCCGCAAGCGTGAGAACGGCATCGACAAGATCATCCGTCACGCCGTCAAGGGCATGCTGCCCAAGGGCCCCCTCGGCCGCTCGCTCATGGACAACCTCTACATCTATGAGGGCTCTGAGCACAAGCAGGAGGCACAGAAGCCGAAGACTATTGATATTAACCAGTACAAATAATAAGAGATTAAGATGGAAGTCATTAATGCAATCGGTCGCCGCAAGAGCGCTGTAGCTCGTGTTTATGTCACAGAGGGCACCGGTAAGATCACAATCAATAAGAAGGACATCACTGTATACTTCCCCTCAGCCATCCTGCAGTATGTGGTCAAGCAGCCCCTGCAGTTGCTCGAGGTCGCTGAGAAGTATGACATCAAGGCCAACCTCGACGGCGGTGGTTTCACCGGCCAGAGCCAGGCCCTCCGCCTCGCCATCGCACGTGCGCTGGTGAAGATCAACGCTGAAGACAAGAAGAACCTCAAGGACCACGGCTTCCTTACTCGTGACAGCCGTGCCGTCGAGCGTAAGAAGCCTGGACAGCCCAAGGCTCGCCGTCACTTCCAGTTCAGTAAGCGTTAACATCTCCCCGCCCTCCTGCCACGGGAGGCGAGAGATACGTTTAGCATCCAAACAGGCAGGACTCTTCGCCGCTTAGGCGGGGCTACCCGTCTGCTGGTTCTAAGCCGCGGCCCGCAGGCCGCACACGCTTGGGGCGTCACGCCCCGGCCAACAAGAATTAAAAGGAAAGTAAACAATTAAAAATCGAACAACAAAATGTCAAGAACAAACTTTGACCAGTTGCTTCAGGCAGGTTGCCATTTCGGTCACCTGAAGCGCAAGTGGAACCCCGCCATGGCTCCTTACATTTTCATGGAGCGCAACGGCATTCATATCATCGACCTCAACAAGACAGTGGCCAAGATCGACGAGGCTGCTGAGGCCCTCAAGGGCATTGCCAAGAGTGGCAAGAAGGTCCTGTTCGTCGCTACTAAAAAACAGGCCAAGGACATCGTAGCCGAAAAGGCTGCCTCTGTCAACATGCCTTACGTCATCGAGCGTTGGCCGGGCGGCATGCTCACCAACTTCCCCACCATCCGTAAGGCTGTCAAGAAAATGACGAACATCGACAAGTTGATGAACGATGGCACATTCTCGAACCTCTCTAAGCGTGAGCTGCTGCAGATCACACGCCAGCGCGCCAAGCTCGAGAAGAACCTCGGTTCCATCGCTGACCTCACCCGTCTGCCCTCCGCCCTCTTCGTGGTGGATGTCATGAAGGAGCACATCGCCGTCAAGGAGGCCAACCGCCTGGGCATCCCCGTGTTCGCCATCGTCGACACCAACTCTGATCCCAGCAACGTCGACTACATGATTCCCGCCAACGACGATGCCAAGGACTCTGTCGAGGTCATTCTCGACGCTGTCTGTGGCGCCATCGCCGAGGGTCTCGAGGAGCGCAAGGCTGAGAAGGCCGACGAGAAGGCCGCTTCCGAGCAGGCTGAGGAGGCCGCTGAGGGCCGTCGCCGCGCACCCCGCCGCGCCCGCCGCGAGGAGGCTCCCGTAGCTGAGGCCGCTCCCGCCGCTGAGGAGGCCGCTCCCGCCGCAGAGTAATCAAAGCGTTAACACATCAAACTTTAAAAAGTAAAATATCATTATGGCTGTTACAATTGAAGACATCAAGAAGCTTCGCACAATGACCGGTGCAGGCATGAAGGACTGCAAGAAGGCTCTCACCGAGGCTGATGGTGATATCAAGAAGGCTGTGGAGCTCGTCCGCGAGCGTGGCTTGGCCATCGCCGCCAAGCGCTCTGACCGCACCACATCCAATGGTTGCGTGCTCACGAAGAACGAGAATGGCTTCGCCGCCACAATCGGCTTGAAGTGCGAGACCGACTTCGTTGCCAACGGTGCCGACTACATCAAGCTCACACAGGACATCCTCGACGCTGCCATCGCAGCCAAGGCTCACACCCTGGAAGAGGTCCTGGAGCTGACCATCAACAGCGACGGTGAGACCGTGAAGGTGGCCGACGCCGTCACGCGCCGCTCAGGCGTCGTGGGCGAGAAGATGGAGCTCGACGGCTACAACGTGCTCGAGGGCGACAACATCTACACCTATGACCACATGGGCCGTCACACCCTCTGCACCATGGTGCAACTCTCCGCCGCCAACGAGGACGCCGGCCACAAGGTGGCCATGCAGGTCGCTGCCATGAAGCCCGTCGCTCTCGACGAGGCCAGCGTGCCCCAGGCTGTCAAGGACGAGGAGCTCAAGGTGGCCATCGAGAAGACCAAGGAGGAGCAGATCCAGCGCCAGGTCAACGTGGCCCTGAAGAAGGCTGGCATCAACGCCAACCTTGTCGACTCGGACGACCACATCGCTTCCAACGTGACCAAGGGTTGGCTCACGCAGGAGGACGCTGACAAGGCTCGCGAGATCATCAAGACTGTCGGTGCCGAGGCTGCCGGCAAGCTCAACGAGAACATGATCCAGAACATCGCCAAGGGCCGCATGGCCAAGTTCTTCAAGGAGAACTGCTTGGTCGACCAGGAGTTCCAGTTCGAGGAGGGCGAGAAGAAGAACGTTGCGCAGTGGCTCGACGCTCAGGCCAAGGGCTTGAAGGTCGTCGACTACAAGCGTTACACGCTCGCCGCTGACTAAGCTTTAGGTTTATATCAATAATAGTGGGGAACCATGGAAGACGCGGTCTTCCGCGGTTCCCCATATCGTTTTCCCTCACTCCATACGCTATGTTGAAGCACTTGGGCAGGTGGCTGCCTTTCATCGTTTTGTCGCTGATGCCAGCGGCGGCGCGCGCACAGCGCCCGGCGTTTGGCAAGATGTCGCCCCTCGTCAGGCAGGCCTGGCTGGCGCAGCATCGGTCCCAGGACACATCGGTCCCCCGGACATCGGCTCCTCGGCAAGCCGTCCGGCAGGGGACGGCTCCAGTGGCGTCCATCATGGCCTTTGTCAAGTTGACCGAGCCTGATGGCGCTGTCCTTCAGCGCCAGGGCGCGCGCGTCCTCGACCAGCGGGGCTCGTTGTTTGTGGCCGACATACCCCTGCACGCCCTGGGAAGCCTTTCTCGCGACGGGCGGGTGGTGCGCATGGAGGCGGGCAGGCGCGCCTCCACGCTGATGGACACCACGATGGCCATCGTCGACGCCACACCGGCGCAGCAGTTGCTCCGACTGCCCCAGGCCTACACGGGGCGCGGCGTGGTGGTGGGCGTGCAGGACATCGGCTTCGACCTCACCCATCCCAATTTCTTCTCTGCCGACATGGCCGACTATCGCATCAAGGCCCTTTGGGACCAGCTCTCCACTGACACCTTGCACACTTCCTTGCCTGTGGGACGCGACTATGTGGGGCGCGACAGCCTTTTGGCGATCGGCTGTCCGCGTGACGGCATGCGCCAGACGCATGGCACGCACACGGCTGGCATAGCCGCAGGCAGTGGGGCGGAGGGCGTCGACACGCTGTCGCCTTACCGTGGCTTGGCCTGGGAGAGCGACCTCTGCTTGGTCTGCAACGCCACGACCGAAGACATCGAGCTCATCGACCCCAGCGACTACTACAAGTACACCTATGCCCTCGACGCCCTCGGCTTCAAGTACATCTTCGACTATGCCGACCGTGTGGGCAAGCCGTGTGTCATCAATTTCAGTGAGGGTTCGCGGCAGGATTTCCAGGGATACGACCAGCTCTACTATGAGATGCTCGACTCCTTGACCGGTCCGGGGCATGTCATCGTCTCCTCGGCGGGCAATGACGGGCGGGCCATCAACTATCTCCACAAGCCCCTGGGGCGCCAGTCGGCAGGACTCTTCTGCGGCAGCAACCTGCAGAACGTCGGCTTCACCACCAAGGCACAGGGCGACATCAGCGACTTTGCCCTTCGCCTCTCGGTCTATGCGAGCGCAGACAAGCCCCAGACCGTCGACATTCCGCTCGCATGCGTCTTGGCCACTGACGACTCCACGTGGGTTGACACCGTGGCCATCGGCGACTACCAATACGTCATTGCGGCCACCGCTTACCCCTCCTGCTACGACGCCGGGCAGGTGGTCTGCGATTGGGACATCATCACCCTGGCCCACATCTTCAGCAAGTGTTACCCGGTCTCCGTGCAACTCATGGGGCAAGAGGCCGACGTGGAGCTTTATCCCGTCACCGGATGGCTCTACAACAGCAGCCTCGACGATAGCCTCGCCGACGGAGACAACAGCCACAGCATCAACTCGCCCTCGAGCGCGCCGTCGGTCATCTGCGTCGGGGCGACAGGCTACAGGACGCAGTTTCTCAACTACCTTGGGCAGCAGATGGTCTATGACTATGGGCAGGGCGGCGTCCGGACGCCCTACTCGGGTGTGGGGCCCACCTTTGACGGGCGCACCAAGCCCGACGTGATGGCACCCGGACAAAACATTGTCTCGTCGTACAGCAGCTTCTATTTGGCAAACAATCCTGACGCGGGCGACATCCGCTCGGACGTGCGCCACTTTGAGCATGGCGGACGCACCTATGCCTGGAACAGCAACGGGGGCACGTCCATGTCGTCGCCTGTAGTGGCCGGGGCCATCGCCTTGTGGCTACAGGCCGACCCCACACTGTCGCCTACCGACTGCCTCAGCATCTTCGCCAAGACCTGTCGGCACTATGACCCTACGCTCGCTTACCCCAACAACCTCTATGGATACGGCGAGATAGACGTCACGGCCGGCCTTGAGGAGGTGTTGCGCAGGCTGGCCGCGGGGGTGGAGGCCATTCCTCTCCGTCACGCCACAGGTCGCATCCATACCCTCGACGGTCGCTTCGTGGGTACTGACCGCTTGCGTCTCGCGCCAGGTCTCTACATCTGCGACGGCCACAAGTTTGTCGTCAGATAAGTCAACACACAACCCTTTTCAACTTCCAGTCATGAAGATTTTCGCCATTGGCATGAACTATGCCTTGCACAATAAAGCGCTCCACGGCACGTTATCTAAGCCAGAGGAGCCCGTCATATTCCTCAAGGCCGACACGGCCTTGCTCAAGGACCACAAGCCCTTCTTCATCCCCGACCACTTGGGGAGCATCGAGTATGAGGCCGAGGTGGTGGTGCGCATCTGCCGCTTGGGAAAGAACATCCCCCAACGCTTTGCGCATCGCTACTACGACGCCTACACCGTAGGCGTGGACTTCACCGCACGTGAGATGCAGCGCAGGCTCGCCTCGCAGGGAAAGCCATGGGACATCGCCAAGGGCTTCGACGGCGCGGCGTGCATCGGCGACTGGGTGCCCAAGGAGAAATTGCCCGACATCCAGCGGCTGCGCTTCCATCTCGACATCAACGGCGAGGAGGTGCAGCAGGGATACACGGGCGACATGTTCTACAAGGTGGACGAGATCATCGCCTACATCAGTCAGTTCTACACCCTGAAGACGGGCGACATCCTCTACACGGGAACCCCTACGGGGGTCGGCCCCGTGCACATCGACGACCACATAGAGGGCTTCATCGAGGAGCGGAAAGTGCTCGACTTCAACTGCAAATGAGCGGCATCACCGCAGCCCGAATGGCCAGGGCGCCGTTGGCGCCGTATGGCGGACGCTGACGCACCATGTGGACTCCCTTATCAATAGACAAATCATGAAACACAGACGAATACTTGTCCTGCTCCTGTCGCTCCTGATGAGCCTGGCCGTTCCGGCGCAACGGTTCTTCAACCTGACGTCCGACGAGGTCAGCGTCGACTCCATGCTCCCACAGTTCACTTACACTGTGCCCCTGGAGGGCGCTTTCTCCGACTCCGTCTACACGTCAACGATCCTTTATCCCGAGTTCATCGACATGACGCAGGAGGACATAGCCCGATACCACAGCTTGTCAGGCGACTCGCTGCCGACGCTTCCCCATGTGGAGCAGCGACTGGTGCTCAGCCGCAAGAAAGGATCGCTCGAGGTGGGCTTCTGCCCCTTGGTCTATCGCGAGGGGCGCTACCAGATACTCGTCAGCTTCATGCTCCGCATCGACGCCAAGGCGTTGCCACGCGCCACGCGCAAGGCCATGGCGGCCCAGTCGACAGCCGCCGCGTCGCGCTACGCCGCACACTCCGTGCTCGCCTCCGGCTCATGGGCCAAGATACGCGTGCCATCGACAGGGGTCTACCAGCTCACCGACGCCTTCGTCCGCCAGGCTGGCTTCT
This sequence comes from bacterium, assembly GCA_963594895.1. Taxonomy (GTDB): domain Bacteria; phylum Bacteroidota; class Bacteroidia; order Bacteroidales; family Bacteroidaceae; genus Prevotella. The sequence goes on from CAVBFJ010000007.1 coordinate 32,001, forward strand.
CCAGCTTGAGCAAGGTCAAGGTCTATGGCTATGGCGGCAACCTGCAGAATGAGCGCCTCGACGGCGACGAGCTGCGCGAGACCGACGACCTGCGGGAGGTACCCACCTACGCCGTGGGAAACCGCAGACTCTTCCATGCGCGTGGGCCGGTGAGCTGGGAGAGCGACAAGGCCGCACGCCGCACGCGCAACCCATACTCCGACTACGGATACTATTTCCTCACGGAGAGCGACGACGAGCCCCAGATGATCGACTCGGCGGCCTTCGTCTCCTCCTTCTATCCATCGCCCGATGACTATCACACGCTCTACGAGGTCGATGGCTACAGCTGGTACCAGGGTGGCCGCAACCTCTTCGATTCCGACCCCATAAACTTCGGACGCACCAAGAAAGTGGTGCTCAAGAACAACACCGGCGCCACCTCAGGACGCCTCTCGGTGAGCATCTCGGCCGGAATGAACAGCCGGGCAAAGATAGCGCTCAACGGAAAGGAGCTGGGCGACCTCTACGTCTCACTGGGAACCTATGACAAGGGCAACTCCGCCACCAAGACCTACCAGGTCAGCGAGCTCACGGCTACCGACACCGTGAGCGTCACCTGCGAGCTGGGCGACCCCATCCGCCTCGACTACGTGTCGATGGCGTGGGACCAACCGGCCGGCGCCCCGAGCCTGACAGCCCAATATTCCACCCCCGAGTACCTGTACCACATCACCAATCAGGACCATCATGCCGACGCGGCAGCAGACATGGTCATCATCATCCCCACCTCGCAGAAGCTCCTCAAGCAGGCCCAGCGTCTCGCCGCCTTCCACGAGCAGCACGACTCTCTGCGGGTGCGCATCGTCCCCGCCGATGAGCTTTTCAATGAGTTCTCCAGCGGGACGCCCGACGCCAACGCCTACCGCCGTTACCTGAAGATGCTCTACGACCGCGCCGAGACAGACGCCGACATGCCACGCTACCTGTTGCTTTTCGGCGATTGCGTGTGGGACAACCGCATGCTCACGTCCGAGTGTGCCAACCTCAGCCCCGACGATTACCTGCTCTGCTTCGAGAGCGAGAACTCGTTCAATGAGATACGCTGCTTCATCGACGATGGCTTCTTCTGCCTCCTGGACGACGGAGAGGGTGTCGACCAGTTGAAGTCCGATAAGCTCGACATGGCTGTCGGACGGTTCCCGGTCACCACGGAGGAGGACGCCAAGGCCATGGTGGACAAGGCCATAGCCTATGTGGAAAACAGCAATGCAGGCGCTTGGCAGAACACCTTGGTGTTCATGGGCGACGACGGCAACGGCAACCTGCACATGCGCGACGTCAACGACGCCGCCAACGACATCTCAACGCGCCATCCCGGCTACCAGGTCAAGAAAGTGATGTGGGACGCTTACCAGGGCGTGGCCACAACCACCGGAAACACATATCCTGAGGTGGCCAGCCTGCTGAAGCAACAGCAACAGGCCGGAGCACTCATCATGGACTATGCGGGACATGGCCGCGCCGACCAGATCTCGCACGAGCGCGTGCTCACCCTGACCGACTTCCAGTCGTTCACCAACACCAATCTCCCCCTTTGGATCACCGCCTCGTGCGACATCCTGCCGTTCGACGGGACAGAACCCACCATCGGCGAAACGGCCGTGACAAGCAGCAAGGGCGGCGCAGTGGCCTTCTTCGGAACCACGCGCACCGTATACTCCAACTACAACAAGTCGATCAACATGGCTTTCCTGCGCCATGTGCTGTCGAACACCGACGGCAAGCCCACCACGCTCGGCGAAGCGCAACGGCTGGCCAAAAACGAGATGATCACCACACGGCAAGACACCACGGTCAACAAACTGCAGTATTCACTCCTCGGAGACCCAGCCCTCGCGCTTCACCTGCCCACGCTCAACATCGTGGTCGACTCCATCAACGGCGCTCCCCCATCGGCCACTAACCCCGTGACGCTCAAGGCGGGAAGCGTGGCGCGTGTGGCGGGACATGTCGAAAGCGACAAGGCTTTCAACGGAGTGATGACGGCTCTGGTGCGCGACTCGCGGGAGCTTGTGACGTGTCGGCTGAATAGCAGTTCGGAGGCAAGCACCGCATTCACCTACTATGACCGCACCAACACGCTGTTCAACGGCGCCGACAGTGTCAGGAACGGGCGCTTCGCGTTCTCGTTCGTGGTGCCCAAGGACATCAACTATTCGGGCGGAAAGGGCCTGATCAACATCCATGCCGTGAGCGCCGACCACTTGCTTGAGGCCCATGGCGCCGAGGACAACTTCCTCGTGGGAGGGACGGAGGACGCTGAGCTCGACTCGCTGGGGCCGAAAATATATTGCTATCTCAACACGCCACAGTTTGAGAATGGTGGCAACGTCAACACAACTCCCTATTTTGTCGCACGGCTCAGCGACGACGACGGCATCAATGCGGCCGGGACGGGCATAGGCCATGACCTGCAGCTCATCGTCGACGGCAGTCCCAGCATGACCTACAAGCTCAACGATTATTTCGCCTACGACTTTGGGACTTACAAGAGCGGCTCCGTCAGCTACAGTTTGCCGGAGCTCGAACCTGGCCGGCACTCACTGCTCTTCCGCGCCTGGGACGTGCTCAACAACTCCTCCACCGCCACGCTCGACTTCAATGTTGTGAAGGGATTACGCCCAACGCTCTATAGCGTCGACGTGTCGCAAAACCCGGCATCGACCTCCACCACATTCATCATCAGCCACGACTTCAGTGGCTCGAACGTGGATGTGACGATTGATGTCTTCGACACCAGTGGACGATTGTTATGGACCCACTCCGAGAGCGGCGTGTCGACCAGTGGCGCTTACACCGTGGATTGGGACCTCTGCCAGGAGGGCGGAGGACGGCTGCAGACTGGCGTCTACCTCTATCGCGTCCGCGTGTCGAGCGATGGCAGCTCCGAGGCGTCGAAAGCTAAGAAACTCGTCGTCATCAACAATAAATGACCCACTCCCACGTTCTTATACCAGTCAATGATGCCATGTCGCGCCCTTGGGCTTCTTTGCGTGCGACGGCAACTTTCCAACAAACCAACCAAGCATGAACAAGACATTGAGAATAATCGTGGCATGCCTTCTTGCCTCAGCCACTCTGCAAGTCAGCGCGCAGGATAAGAAAGACATGTTCAACCCCGTCAACACGTCTGTCACCTCGCAGACCATTGCACCCGACGCCCGTGCGGGAGGCATGGGCGACGTGGGCGCTGCCACCGACCCCGACGTCGTGTCCCAATACTGGAACCCGGCCAAGTACCCATTCGCCATCAGCCGTGCCGGCGTGGCGCTCAACTACACGCCGTGGCTGCGCCAGCTGGTCAACGACATGGGACTGGCTTACCTCGCGGGCTACTATCGCATTGGCGACTACAGTGCCGTCTCCGGCTCGTTTCGTTATTTCTCCCTGGGTGAGGTGATGATGGGCGATTACTCGAGCACCAGCAGCTCCACGGCCAATGCCGGCAACACCATCAACCCCTATGAGATGTCGCTTGACGTGGCCTATTCGCTGATGCTCAGCGAGAAGTTCTCTATCTCCGCCGCCGTGCGCTGGATCTACTCAGACCTCACCTACGACTACACACAGGACACCTCGCCCGGATCAGCCTTCGCTGCCGACATCTCGGCTTACTACCAAAACTATGTCAACATCGGTTCGCGCGAGTGCCAGTTGGGACTGGGACTCAACATCTCCAACATCGGAAGCAAGATCAAGTTTGGCGGTTACGACAACAGCGACTTCATCCCCACCAACCTGCGTCTTGGCGCTTCGCTGATGGTCCCGATTGACGAGTACAACCGCTTCACCATCGCCGCCGACGCCAATAAGCTCCTTGTGCCCACCTACCCAAGGCAGAACGAGGGTGAGAGCACTGAGGACTACCAGCAGCGTGTGCAGAAGGATTACTACGACGTGTCGAGCATCAGCGGCATCTTCAAGAGCTTTGGCGACGCGCCCGGCGGCTTCAAGGAGGAGCTGCAGGAGATCCAGTGGAGTGTCGGCGCCGAGTATACCTACCATGACCAGTTCACCCTTCGCGCCGGCTATCACCATGAGAGCGAGAACAAGGGCAACCGCAAGTACTTCACGGTGGGCGGCGGCTTCAAGATGAGCGTGTTCTCCCTCGATGCCGGTTACGTCATCGCCACGGCCAAGAGCAATCCGCTCGACCAGACGCTCCGCTTCACGCTGAGCTTCGACATGGACGGAATCAAGGACTTGTTCAAACGCAGATAAGATGACAAACATCAGGATAGGAATGGGCTACGACGTCCATCAGTTGGTGGAAGGCCGCGAACTCTTTTTGGGAGGCGTCAAGATAAGCCACACGCTGGGCCTGCTGGGCCACAGCGACGCCGATGTGCTCATCCATGCGATATGCGACGCCCTGCTTGGCGCTGCCAACATGCGCGACATCGGTTACCATTTTCCCGACACGTCGGCCGACACGCTTGGCATGGACAGCAAAGTCATCCTTGGACAAGTTGTGGTTCTCATCGCCACCAAGGGCTACCGCTTGGTCAACATCGACGCCACCGTGTGCGCTGAGCGGCCCAAGCTCAACCCGCACATCCCAGCCATGAAAGCCTGTCTGGCCCGTGTCATGGGCTGCGACGAGGACCAAGTGAGCATCAAGGCCACCACCACCGAGAAGCTTGGCTTCACGGGGCGCGAGGAAGGCATCTCGGCCTATGCCGTCTGCCTGGTGGAGAAGGAGGGCTGACGCGTCGGTGCCCCTTCAGTGGCCGTCCGTGCGCGATGCGTATACGCTTAGACAACTTGCAGGCTTGGATCTTCGGGTTCCCAAGCCTTTTCTTTATTCATCCGACTCGAAAGTGATGTGGCGGGCAATGCGGCAGGGTAGGGCGGCCTGTGAGCAGCCACGGGCAGGTACAAAAAAAATACGCTGAAACTCATCCACGAGCTCCAACGTACACCTATGTTTAACTAAAAATCCTTTTTCAAGAAATGAAAACCTCACGGCTTCCATTGTTCTCCGTTAAACAATCTATCAATCTACCTTAAACCTAATAACTAAAAACCTAAATCTATTACTACTAACCTAAACAATCTATTAACCTTTTGACGCTGCAAAGTTACGATGAAAATGCAATCTCCGCAATAGGACTGTCCTGTTTTCTTTCTGAAAATATGCTTTAATTGATATAAGTCAACCATTGTGCTCGCACACATCCTATTTTTCGCTCATTTTCCGCAATTTCTCGTTTTGTTTCATCCGATTTTATTATCTTTGCGTTGGATAGGTTGCGCCCAGCCATTTTTAGGGGGGAAGCACCCTTTGCGCACGCTGGCGCCATCCATACAAAAACATCCATACAGGTATGCGCGTACTGATCATCAACACAAGTGAGAAGACAGGCGGGGCCGCCGTGGCCGCCAACCGCCTGCTCGACACGCTCAACAACAATGGCGTGAAGGCCAAGATGCTGGTGGGCGACAAGGTGACTGACAACATCACCGTGGTGCAGGCTCCCCGTCCTTGGCTCCGCAGGTGGAACTTCCTGTGGGAGCGCTGGTGTGTGTTCTGGCATCTGCACTTCAGCCGCAAGAACCTCTTTGAGGTCGACCTGGCCAACGCGGGCATCGACATCACGGGGCTACCCGAGTTTAAGGAGGCCGATGTCATCCACCTGGCCTGGGTCAACCAGGGCCTGTTGTCGGTGGGCTCGATCCGCAAGATACTGGCCAGCGGCAAGCCGATAGTGTGGACCATGCACGACCTGTGGCCCGCCACGGGCATCTGCCACTGCACGCTTGGCTGCAAGGCCTACCGTGCCGTGTGCCAGGGCTGCCGTTACCTGCCCAAGGGCCACACGTCCACCGACCTGTCGACCCGCATCTTCAACCGCAAGCGGAAGCTCTACCGGGGCAGTGGCATCCATTTTGTGACGTGCAGCAAGTGGCTGGGAGACCAGGCTCGCCAGAGCGCCCTGCTCTCCGGCTTGCATGTCGACACCATCCCCAACCCCATCGACACACACACGTTCTGCCAGCGAGACAAGCAGGAGGCGCGCCTCCACGCCAACCTTCCCGCCGACAAGCGTGTAATCCTCTTTGTGTCGCAGCGCGTCACCATGGAGCGCAAGGGCATCGGATACCTCACCGAGGCCATCTCGATGCTCGCCGACCAGCACCCCGAGATGCGCCAAGACACAGTGGTGGCCATTCTGGGTGGCCATGCCGAAGAGGTGGTGGGGCACTTGCGCCTGCCTGCCATCCCGCTGGGCTATGTGAGCGACGAGCGACAAATTGTGGATATCTACAACTCCGCCGACGTCTTCGTGTTGCCCTCGCTCGACGAGAACCTGCCCAACACCATCATGGAGGCCATGGCCTGTGGTGTGCCGTCGGTGGGCTTCAAGGTGGGCGGTATACCCGAGATGATCGACCACCTGAAGAATGGCTATGTGGCCAAGTACAAGGATGCGGGCGACCTGGCCGCCGGCCTTCACTGGGTGCTCTGTGAGGCCGACCATGATGCGCTGGGACGGGAGGCCGTCGCCAAGGTGCGAACGAGCTATTCGCAGCGCACGGTGGCCATGCATTATATCGAGGTGTACAACCAGGCCTTGGCCTTCAAGAACTATAACATCTGACCAACTGAGACCCGACCCATGATCAAGTTTACCATCATCACATGCACTTTCCGCGCCGCCCATGAGTTGCCGCGCACCGTCGACAGTGTGCTCAGCCAGACCTATGGCGACGTGGAGCACATCATCCTCGATGGCCTGTCCGCCGACGGCACGGTGGAGATAGCGCGCGACTATGCGCGCCGTTCGGCCGAAGCCGACAATGGCCATGAGGTCATCGTCGTGTCGGAGAAGGACGGTGGGCTATATGATGCCATGAACAAGGGCATCCGCAAGGCCACGGGCGACTATCTGGTGTTTCTCAATGCCGGCGACGTCTTTCCCTCTCCCGACACCCTGGAGCTGGTGGCGGGCAGTGTGGGCGACGGCGAGGCGCTGCCCGGTGTGCTCTATGGCGACACCGACATCGTCGATGATGAGGGCCACTTCCTGCGCCACCGCCGCCTGCAGCCGCCCGAGCACCTGACGTGGCGCTCGTTCCGCCAGGGCATGCTCGTGTGCCACCAGGCGTTCTATGCGCGCACCGACCTGGCCAAGGCCCATCCCTACGACCTGTCGTATCGCCTCTCGGCCGATGTCGACTGGTGCATCCGTGTCATGAAGGCGGCCGAGCGTGAGGGGCTGCCCCTGCGCAATGTCGGCGCTGTGGTGGTCAACTACCTGGACGGCGGCATGTCGGTCAAGAACCACCGCGCCTCGCTGCGTGAGCGTTTCCGCCTCATGTGCAACCACTATGGCTTGCTCCAGACACTGGCTCTGCATGCCTGGTTTGCGTTGCGCGCGGTAGTGAAGAGATGACTCTCCGTTGCATGGCACGAAAAAGCCCTGCAATTCCGATGGGATTGCAGGGCTTTTTCGTGCCGTCGGGCAGGGCTTGCGCCGTGCCACTTAGACGTATCTCACGATTTGTCCGGTCTTGACGCGCTGGTTCTTGCGGAAACCGTTGAGGCGAATGATTTTTTCCACGTCCACATGGAGCTTGCTGGCGATGGACTCGAGCGTCTCGCCATTCTTGACCTTGTAGTAGAGGCGCTCAGGTGCGTTGAAGGCGCTCTCGATGGCCGCTTCTGCCGTCTCGCTGTGCCCCAGCTTGCCACCCTGCACCATGTCGCGGGTGTATCCGCCGTTGCCGACCTTGCCGCGCTCGCGTGTGGCGTCAGCCGACTCGCTCTCGTATGTGTGCTTGTTGAAGACATATTGGTCGCCCGTGACATCCTGGTTGCGGAAGTCGAAGAAGAGGGCGGGGTTGAGGGCCACGCCGCAGAGGCGGGTCTCGAAGTGGAGGTGCGAGCCTGTGCTTCGTCCTGTGTTGCCGCCCAGTCCGATGGGCTCGCCGGCACGCACCACCTGGTTCTCCTGCACGAGTTGTCCGGAGAGGTGCCCGTAGTAGGTCTCCAGGCCGTTGGGGTGGCGAATGACGATGTACTTGCCGAAGCCGCCGGGGTTGTACCTGACGATGCGCACCTTGCCCGAGAAAGCTGCTCGGATGGTGTCGCCCACGTAGACCTTGATGTCAAGGCCCTTGTGCTGTCTGCCCCAACGGGCACCGAAGTTGCTGGTCACCACACGGCTGGGTGTGGGCATGCAGAAGTGGCGTAAGTCGATGTTGAATGTCTCGGGGAGTTCGCTGGTGCGGCTGGTGGAGGTGTTGTCCCACTCGTCGCTGTAGAGCTCGCTGGCTGGCGTCTGAATGTTTTCCCTTTCAGCGAGGGTCTTGACTTCAATGGAGTCAAGTTTCTTGGCTCTTCTGTCCACAGGGGCCTGTCTTGCCAACAAGTCTTGTGCGGCAACAGGTTCGGCCGCCAAGGCAAATAATAATGATATCGTTAATGTCCTTATGGTTCTTTTCAGCGTCATGAAGTTCGATTTGTGGTTAGGTTTCCGTCTTCCGAAATGGCGAGAAGCGTTTATCTTGCGGGTGTCGTTGCGCATTAGGCTTGTGCAACGAATTATCAAAAGACGTTGCAAAGATAATAAAAATATTGCAATATGCTTGTCACGTTAACACTTTTTGTTCGTGAATTAACACAATTTGCTGTGTTAACGCATACAATTAACATTTGCAAGGCGCTAATTTTTATAGATTAACGCTATTTGGCACACTTTTCGTCGCTTGCTGACGATACGTGTCGTGCGATATTGCGTAATGTGGCGTGCGAATGGTTTCGTCCGATGATTTCTGAGAAAAAACACGTTTCTGAGGTGGATCTTCTGGAAGCGTGTTGTTCCACCGCTTGCGCCGGGATCAGCTGATTGCCGCCCAGTTGATGTTGGTCTTACGGAGTTCTTTCAAGCGCTCCCAGAGGCGGCTGTTCTCCGGTTTGTTGCAGTCGGGGTCGTTGTCGATGATGCGTTGCGCCTCGTCGCGCGCCATCTGCACGAGTTGCCCGTCGCGCGCTATGTCGGCAATCTTCAGGTCGAAGGCGATGCCGCTCTGTTGTGTGCCCTCGAGGTCGCCGGGCCCGCGGAGCTTCAGGTCGGCCTCTGCGATGCGGAAGCCGTCGTTGGTCTCGCACATGATGTCGATGCGCTTGCGTGTCTCTTGCGACAGCTCATAGCCTGTGACGAGGATGCAGTAGCTCTGTTTGGCGCCGCGCCCCACGCGTCCGCGCAGCTGGTGGAGCTGCGACAGGCCGAAGCGTTGCGCCTCCATGATGACCATGACCGAGGCGTTGGGCACGTTGACGCCCACCTCGATGACGGTGGTGGAGACCAGTATCTGTGTCTCTCCACCAACAAACTTCTGCATCTCGGCCTCCTTCTCGGCAGGCTTCATGCGGCCGTGCACCTTGCTGAGCTTGAACTCGGGAAAGACCTCGCAGAGTGTCGCGTAGCCCTCCTCGAGGTTCTGTAGGTCGAGCTTGGCGCTCTCCTCGATGAGCGGGAAGACGAAGTAGGCCTGGCGTCCCTCCTGTATCTGCTTGCGTATGCCGCTGTAGAGGCTTGTCGCCTGGTTGATGTATTTGTGCAGGGTGACGATGGGCTTGCGTCCCGGTGGCAGCTCGTCGATGACGCTCACGTCGAGGTCGCCGTAGATGGTCATGGCCAGGGTGCGCGGGATGGGGGTGGCTGTCATGACGAGTATGTGCGGTGGCTTGTCGCCCTTGGCCCACAGCTTGGCCCGTTGGGCCACGCCGAAGCGGTGCTGCTCATCGACGACCGCCATGCCGAGGTGCCGGAACGCCACGTTGTCCTCTATGACGGCGTGCGTGCCGACAAGGATGTCGACCGACCCGTCGGCCAGTCCCGCGAGCACCTCGCGCCGCCGCTTGCCCTTGACGATGCCCGTGAGCAGTTCCACGCGCACGTCCATCCCCTTGAGAAACTCGCGCAAGGTGGCCAGGTGTTGCTCCGCCAGGATTTCCGTGGGTGCCATCATGCACGCCTGAAACCCGTTGTCGAGGGCCAGTAGCATGGCCATGAGCGCCACGAGCGTCTTGCCCGACCCCACGTCGCCTTGCAGCAGGCGGTTCATCTGCCGTCCCGACCGCAGGTCGTCGCGTATCTCGTGCATGACCCGTTTCTGCGCGCCCGTCAGGTCGAAGGGCAGGTTGCCGGCGTAGAAGCGGTTGAAGGTCTCGCCCACGTGTGCGAAGACATAGCCCTGGTATTTCTTGCGGTGCTCGGTGGTGTAGCGCAGGATGTTGAGTTGCACGTAGAACAGTTCTTCAAACTTCAGTCGCACCTGTGCGCGCTGCACGTCGTCGAGCGACCGCGGATAGTGTATCCTGCGCAGCGCGTCCTCGCGCGAGATGAGGTGTAGGCGGCTCACCTGCGAGGGCAGCAGCGTCTCGGGCAGCGCCCCCTCGGGTATCTTGCCCACCAGTGTCTTGGTGAGCTTGCCGATGGCGTGCGACGCCATGCCCACGTTTTTCATCTTCTCCGTTGTCATGTAGTAGGGCTGCATGCCCATGTCATCGAGGCTGAGGTCTGCCGCCCGCTCCATCTCGGGGTGGGCAAACTGGTAACGCCCCATGTAGGCCGTGGGCTTGCCGAAGACGATGTACTCCTCGCCCACCTTGTAGTTTTTCATGGCATACTGCCCGCCGCGGAACCACACCAGGTCGACCACGCCGTGTCCGTCGGAGAAGTGGGCCACGACGCGTTTCTGCCGCCGGTCGGCCGTGGAGGTCTCGAAGCTGAGTATCTTTCCCTTGACCTGCACGAAGGGCATGTCGCCCGTGAGCTCCGAGATGCGGTAGACCTTGGAGCGGTCCACGTACTTGTAGGGGTAATACTCCAGGAGGTCGCCCCAGGTCTTGATGCCGAGTTGGCTGGCCAAGGTGTCCTTCCTGAGCGGTCCGACGCCCGCGAGATACATGATGTCTTGAGAGAGAATGTCCATGATGGGTGATGAGAAACGGGAGTGCTGGCGTCCGTCCGGCGCCCCTATTGCCGGCTGATGATGAAGTCGGCCAGCTGCAGGTCGAAGGGTGTCGTGAGCTTGATGTTCTCGCGGTTGCCCTCCACCATGTGCACCTGGCATCCCAGGCTCTCCACGACCGACGCGTCGTCGGTGAACGTGTCGCGGTAGGGCTGTGCGAAGGCCTGCTTGGCCAGCGAGATGTCGAACACCTGTGGTGTCTGCACGATGCGGTAGTCGGAGCGCGGCACGTTGCGTCCGGCGCTGCTGCCGCCCGTGAAGCGCAGCGTGTCGGTGACGGGCATCACCGGCAGGGCGGCATACTCCTCGCGGGCCGCCTCGTAGCAGCGGTCGATGGTGTCGGCCGACACGAAGGGCCGCACGCCGTCGTGGAAGCCCACGACGCCATCCTCGTCGGCGGCCACCAGCGCCAGTCCGCTCTGCGACGAGGCGAAGCGTGTGTCGCCTCCGTCGGCGATGTCGTGGGCGACGGTGAAGTGGTGGTCGGCGCAGAGCTGGCGCCAGAGGTCTTGCTGGTCGTGGGGCAGCACGACGATGATGTGGAGCTTGGGGTCGTAGTCGTGGAAGGCCCGGATGGTGCGCATGAGCACCGGTGTGCCGCCGATGGGCAGAAACTGCTTGGGCAGGTCGGCGCCCATGCGCGTGCCCTTGCCTCCGGCCACAATGATGATGTAGTCCATGTGAGTGCGATTGGGTTCGATGGTGTCGTCCTGTTATTGCTGGCCCATCAGGTGGGCATACTGCATGCCGCGCTGCAAGGCGCGCGTGGCGTCCTCGCCGGCGAAGTAGCTCAGGATGCGGTAGGCGTAGGGCAGGGTGGCCGCCGGTCCCTCGCCGGTGATGATGTTGCCGTCCTCCTGGAAGAGTTGCGCGGTGTAGGTGGCGCCCGTCAGGTATTTCTCGAAGCCCGGCGAGCATGTGGCCTTCTTGCCCTGGAGCAGGCCGAGGGATCCCAGCACCATGGGGGCCGCGCAGATGGCGCCCACGCGCCGCCCGGCGTCATGCTGGCGCTTGATGGCCTGGCGGACGCCCTCGTGGTCGTTGAGGTTGGTGGCGCCTGGCAGGCCGCCCGGCAGGAGCAGCATGTCGGCGTCGCTGAAGTCGCCCGCCTGCTCAAACACCAGGTCGGCCTTGATGGTGATGCCGTGTGACGACTCCACCCACTCGGCGCCCGTGACGCTCACTGTCTTCACATCCACGCCGCCGCGACGGAGGATGTCCACTGGAGCCAAGGCTTCGATCTCCTCAAAGCCATTGGCGAGAAATTCGTATACTTTTGCCATGATTTGATGAATTGTTTCAATAAAAAATAGTATTTTTGCATCAAAGAGTAGTTGCAAATTTACCAAATCTTTGCCATTCTCTGACCCTTTTGGTGGGAAAAAGAAGATAAAAAACGAAAAAACATGTCTGAGCAGCATTTGCGTTTTGCCCTTTTCGGCAATGAGTACCAGGTGAAGAAGTCGGTGGCCGTGGAGCGCACCATCAGTTACCTTCGCGACCGCGACGCCGAGATCTACATCGACCGCCCCTACTACGAGTTCCTGTCACGGCAGGCTGGCGACAAGGTGTGGTGCTCGGGCGTGTTCGACGACTACAACTTTGATGTCGACTTCGCCGTGTCACTGGGCGGCGACGGCACGTTCCTGCGCGCCGCCAACCGCGTGGCCTCCAAGGGCATCCCTGTGTTGGGCGTCAACATGGGCCGCCTGGGCTTCCTGGCCGACGTGCTCCCCTCGGAGGTGGAGAAGGCTCTCGACGAGATCTACGCGGGCCAGCACAAGACGGAGGAGCACACCATCATCCAGATCGAGGCCGACGGTGAGCCCATTGAGGGCAGTCCCTTCGCTCTCAACGACATCGCCCTGCTGAAGCGCGCTGACGCGGCCATGATCACCATCCGTTGCAGCGTCAACGGCGAGTATCTCGTCACCTACCAGGCCGACGGCCTCATCGTCTCCACGCCGACGGGCTCAACGGCCTACAACCTCTCCAATGGCGGGCCTATCATCGTGCCATCGGCCAGCATCCTCTGCCTGACGCCCGTGGCGCCACACAGCCTCAACATCCGTCCCATCGTCGTCAATGACGACAGCGTGATCGAGCTTGAGGTGGAGAGCCGCAGCCACAACTTCCTGGCGGCCATCGACGGGCGGTCGGAGAAGTTGCGCGAGGGGACAAGGGTCACCATCCGCCGCGCTCCCTACAAGATCAAGATTGTGAAGCAACGCTCGTCACATTATTTCTCAACCCTCCGCGACAAGCTGATGTGGGGCTTCGACCAGCGATAGGATGGCCACCGCCCCCACTCTGACAGACCATAGACTACACGCATGAACATCCAAAGACTGCTTCACGTACCCCCGTCACAATACGGTGCCAAGGCCATCCTCAAGTGGTTGTGGCAGGCTTGGCGCGGCAACCGCCTGCAAGCCACGCTCAACGCGCTCATCGGGCTGGCCTCGGTGGGCGTGGCGCTGTGGCAGGTGTGGGCCGTGCAGCGGGCCATCGATGTGGCGTCGGGCGCCCGCCAGGGCTCCATCTACGGCGCCGTGGGGCTCATGGGCGCGCTTATCCTCTGCGACTTCGGCCTCAGCATAGCCAGCACGTGGGTGCGCAACATCCTCGGGGTGAAGGCGCAAAACCGCATGCAGCAGCGCATGCTCGACCGCATCTTGCGGTCGGAGTGGCGCGGGAAGGAGCAACACCATTCGGGTGACGTGCTCAACCGGTTGGAGTTCGACGTGAGCAACGTGGTCAGCTTCCTGACCGAGACCATCCCGTCCACGCTCTCCGTGGTGGCCATGTTTGTCGGCGCGTTCTGCTACCTGTTGTCCATGGATGTCGTGTTGGCCCTGGTCACGGTGGCCATCATACCGGTCTTTGTCGCCTTCAGCAAGGTCTATGTGGGCCAGATGCGCCGGATGACGCGCGAGGTGCGCTCCTCGGACTCGAAGGTGCAGAGCGTCTTGCAGGAAACCATACAGCACCGTGTGCTCATCAAGACGCTGGAGGGCGACGCGACCATGGTCGAACGGCTGGAGGGCACGCAGCGTGAGTTGCGGAGGCGAGTGGTCAAGCGCACCGCCTTTTCGGTGTTCAGCAACCTCGTCCTCAACTTCGGCTTTGCGCTGGGCTATCTAGTGGCGTTCCTTTGGGCCGCCGTGAGGATGGCGGATAAGACGCTTACCTTTGGCGGCATGACGGCCTTCTTGCAGCTGGTCAACCGCATACAGAGCCCCGCACGGTCGCTGACCAAGTTGGTGCCGGCCTTCGTGTCGGTCTTCACCGCTGCCGAACGGCTGATGGAACTGGAGGAAAACCCGCTCGAGGAGCAGGGTGACCCCATCTTCCTGGGGAAACCCTGTGGGGTGAGGCTGGAGGGGGTCGGCTATGCCTACGACGAGGCCGACGGCTCCGTCATCAGCAACCTCAACTTCGATTTCCGGCCAGGGTCGTGCACGGCGGTGCTGGGAGAGACGGGGGCGGGCAAGACCACGCTGGTACGCCTTATCCTGGCGCTCTTACGGCCGCAGCGGGGTCGGCTCGTCTTGTATGACGGTGCCACGTGCCATGAGCTGTCACCTCGCCTGCGCTGCAACTTCGTCTATGTGCCGCAGGGCAACACCCTGATGAGCGGCACCATCCGCGACAACCTGCGCCTGGGCAAGCTCGACGCCTCGGATGAGGAGATGGAGGAAGCCCTCAGGAAGTGTTGCGCCGACTTTGTCATGCGGCTTCCCGATGGCCTCGACACCGTGTGCAGCGAGGCGGGAGGCGGCCTCTCTGAGGGACAGGCGCAACGCATCGCCATCGCCAGGGCCTTGTTGCGCGACCGGGCGGTGATGCTCTTCGATGAGGCTACGTCGGCCCTTGACCCCGAGACGGAGCGGCAGCTGCTCCACAATATCCTTGCCGCACACGACAAGACGGTCATCTTCGTCACCCACAGGCCCGCCGTGGTCGACTATTGCGACCAAACGCTCCGCATAGACAAACTCTAAAACAATGGGATTGCCGCCCCGGGCTCACCTTAATAATATATGTGGCGAGACCTCATAATATGTGTGGCGAGACCTCATGGCGACAAAACATGAAAAAGAAAAAGGCCAAGCGACATGTCCTGTCACTTGGCCTTTGTTGTGGTGGTCGGGATTACTGGACTCGAACCAGCGACCCCTACGTCCCGAACGTAGTGCGCTACCAACTGCGCTAAATCCCGATGGTCTCAGCATGTGTAAAGCTCCTTGAAAGCCTTTGTCACTTGAAGACGACTGCAAAGTTACATCTTTTTTTTGAAACACGTGCATTTTTCTTTGGAAAAATTTGCGGGTTCCGATAAAAAGCACTACCTTTGCACTCGCAAATGAGAAATGCAGCGGCAAGAGTTGCGCTTCTCTTGCAAAACAGAGGGTACCTTAGCTCAGGTGGTAGAGCAATGGACTGAAAATCCATGTGTCCTTGGTTCAACTCCAAGAGGTACCACTTCCTCCTTTCATTCTGTCCGGTTCTCGTTTTGCGAGGCCGGACTTTTTCGTTTCTGCCACATTTCCCTTTTTCCTATTCAAAGGCCGCCTTCCAAAAGGATGTGCGCCGCCTGTCGCGTCGGTTTATGGCCAAGGAGACCATGCCGGCATGAGCGCTTTGCAACGCAACGTGGGGGCGCGCAAGACCACAAGGCTTGTGTCTTGTCACGCCCCCACGCTGGTTGGGCTTGCGCCTAGAGCAACTCGGGCAGTTGGAAAAGCTTGGTCCCGTTGCTGCCCTTCACCAGGATGCACTTGCCCTGGGGCTTGTCGGCGGCGATGGCGGCTTTCACCTCGTCCACGTTGTTGAACCTGCGGAAATGTGTGTCGGTCTTGGCAAACTCGCTGCCCACGAGCCACACGTCGGCCAGGTGCATCTCCTCTAGCGTGTCGACCACGCGTTGGTGCTCCTCGGTGCTGGTGGGCCCCAGCTCGCGCATGTCGCCGAGGATGGCCATCTTGGGCTCCGCCACGTTCATGCGGGAGAAATTGTCGAGGGCGGCGGCCATGCTCGACGGGTTGGCGTTGTAGGCGTCGACTATCAGCAAGTTGCTGGCCGTGCGCTCCAGTTCCGACCGGTCGTTGGTGGGGCGGTAGTCTGCCAGGGCCTCATTCACTTGTCCGGGTGCCACGCCATTGTGCAGGCCGACTGCGATGGCGGCCAGGAGGTTGTCGGCGTTGTAGGTGCCCACGAGCTGTGTCTGCACCTCAAACTGGCGGGACACCTGGTGTCCGGCGGTGTCCTCAGACGTGTATTCCCATTGCAACTTGACGTAGGGGTTGCAGGCCACCACACGCCCCGTGACCTCGTAGCGGCCTTGGGTGTCGCTCTGCCCGTACGACAGCACGCGGTCGATGTGGCGGTCGGCGAGCATCTGCGACAAGTGGGGATTGGCCAAGTTGGCGTACACCTCGGCCCCATGGGCCTTGAGCCAGTCGTAGAGCTCGCCCTTGGTGCGCATCACGCCCTCAAAGGATCCAAAGCCCTGCAGGTGGGCACGGCCCACGTTGGTGACCAGGCCCTGTGTTGGCTCCACGTATTCCACCAGCTTGCGGATGTCGTCGGGATGCGAGGCCCCCATCTCCACCACGGCAATCTCATCGTTGGCCGACAGTCGGAGCAACGTCTTGGGCACGCCCACGTCGTTGTTGAAGTTGCCTTCGGTGTGCATCACGCGATAGCGCTTGGCGAGCACTGCCGACACCAGTTCCTTGGTCGTGGTCTTGCCGTTGGTGCCCGTGATGCCCACCACGGGGATGTGGAAGTGACGCCGATGCTCGCGAGCCAGTTGCTTCAGCGCCACCAGGGCGTCGTCGACCAGGATGTAGCGGCCGTCGCCCTCCACCATGTATTCCTTCTCATCGATGACCGCATAACTGCAACCACGCTCCAAAGCCATCGCCGCGAACTTGTTGCCGTCGAACGAGGCGCCCTTTAGGGCAACGAAAATACCACAATCACTCCCGTCTGTCGGTGCCGTGTCTGGAAGGCTGCGGCTGTCGGTCGTCACCTGCGGATGGCGCAGGTAGATGTTGTACAAATCTGATGCATTCATTGTTCTAATCAAAATGTCTTCTGCAAATTGTCGTTTGGCGGGCCTGGCAATGGCTGGGCCCTACGAGCGAAGCATGTGGCAAAAGTAAACATAAAATGTGAGAACGCCCTTCTTTCCTTTGCAATTTCTTTCGCGCAGGGCTCTTTTTGCCGCTATGTGCGGATAAGAAACGGACCGGACGGGAGGTAGCTCCGCGTTCGGTCCGATGAGGGGGGGGAGGATTAGAACCTCACTTTAAGCGCTTGCTTGTGGCCGTCTTGCGTCGTCACCCTGACGATGGCCACATCGCCCGCCCCTTTGCCAACCGCGAGGGAGGGGCGTGACGAGCTGCAGAGCAGGCGCCCCTGCAGGTCGAAGGCTTGTAGGCGTTTCACCTTGCAACCGCTCACGGTGACGGTGCGGCCGCTTACCGTGACTGTCAGCGAACCGGCTTTCACCGTGCTGACGCCCGTGGGATCATAGCTGCCGTCGAAGTCGAACACGGTGACGCTGCCTGTCCTGGGCGAGACGAAAGCCGTGTCACTGTCAGAGGGGTCGCCCTCTTGTGGCACACCGTCGACAAACATGAGCGCCTTCGTGATGCCGGGATACTTGACTACGCCCACCTGGCCTCCGTTGTTCACCACGGTGATGCGTGTGGCCTTGCCCGCCTTCCAGCTGATGTCCACGGTGAAGTTGCCGACGGCCTTCAGGCCTGTGATGTGGCCCGTCTTCCAGGCGGCGGGCAGGGCGGGCAGCACCTGGAGCGTGTCGGTGTGGCTCTGCAGCAGCATCTCGGCAATGCCTGAGCAAGCCCCGAAATTGCCGTCAATTTGGAACGGGGCGTGCGAATCATAGAGGTTGTAGTAGATGCCGCCACGACTCTGGTCGGTGTTGTATGAGGTGCTGTGGCGCAAGGCTTTGGTCAGGATGCCGTAAGCCTTGGTGCCCTTCTGTAGGCGAGCCCACAGGTTGATCTTCCACCCCATTGACCATCCGGTCGACTCGTCGCCGCGAAGGTTCATCGAGTTGACGGCGGCTTGGTAATAGGGACTGCCCGGTGTCACCTGGTTGAAGGGATAGACGCACATGAGATGCGACATGTGTCGGTGCCCGTCCTCTCCAGCTGTGTAGGCGCTGGTCTTCCATTCGCGCAACAGCACGTCGCCCGTCTTTACCCCATTCTTCGGGGTGCCCCATTTGCCGGTGTACGTCTCGGTGGCCAAGCCGCGGTCGAGCTTCGCCAGTCGGTCCTCAAGCAATTGGAGGTCGGCCTCGGAAACCTGGGCGTCACTGCCAAGCACATCGATGGCGCTCCTTGTGCTGGAGAGCAGGTTGAACACGAGTTGCTGGGCGTGGGCCACGCCGTCTTCCTCTGATGGTCCCTGCTCAGGCGAATACTCCTTTGGGCAGACATAGGTGTTGTCGGTCGTGTCGAGCACCAGGCGGTCGAGCCAGAACTGCGCGGCGCTGAGCATTGTGGGGAAGGCGCGTTTCAGGAAGTCGCGGTCGAGCGTGTAGCGGTAGTGCTGCCAGAGATGTGAGCAGTACCATGCGTTGGCGATGACATAGTTGTGGGCAAACGAGCCCACGCCTCCGAAGATGTTGTTCTCCGTGTAGCATGTCCAGCCGCGACTTTGCCCGGCCGCCTTCGCATAGCCCGCCCACTCGTTGTGGTTGCTGGCCGCCATGTTGATGATGTAGTTGAGGAAAGGCAGGTGTGTCTCGCTTAGGTTGGTGGGCTCAGCGGGCCAATAGTTCATCTGCACGTTGATGTTCGAGTGGATGTCGGCGTGCCAAGGTGCCTGGCTCACGTTGTTCCAGATGCCCTGCAGGTTGGAGGGCAGGTCCACACCGCGTGAACTGCTGATCTCCAGGTAGCGCCCGTATGCGAAATAGAGTGTCTCCAGCATGCGTGCTTGCGTGCCGTCGCCTTGGTTGTAGGTGTCGACGAGCTGGTTGGTGGGCACGCTGTTGGCAGTGCCGTCGAGGTCGAAGTCCACTCGGGAGAACAGTTGCCGATAGTCGGCCACGTGCTCCTCCATCAGGGTCCCGAAGTCGCTTGCTGCAGCCTTGTCGACGCGAGCCTGCATGGTGGAGGCCAGTTGCGATGTGTTGCAGGTGAATGTCTTGGCCGATGGGTCGTAATCGGTGGCGCCCGAGAGCACGACGAGCACCTCGTCGGCGTCCTTCACGACGATGCCCTCGTCTGTTGTGGTCATCTCGCCGCCTGTCGGGACCACCTTGAGGCGGGCGTTGTAGCTCACCGTCTCGAGCTTGCCGGAGAAGCCGGCCTCGCCGTCAGCGTATGTCGTGGAGGCCTTCAGGCCGGGCTTGCCCGCGTTGAGGGTGAAGCGGAGGCTCACTTGCCCGCCCTTGTCGGCTGCGTAACGAGCCACGATGGCGCCCGCGGGTCTTGACGCAAGGTACTCGCGGGAGAACGTCACCGACTTGTCGGGGCTCTTGAACGTCACCCTGCCTGTGGCGTTGGTGAGGTCGAGCAGGCGGCAGTAGTCTTGCGCGGCGCCGGCCGAACTGTAGTTGAACGTGCCGCTGATGTCCTCGACGACCAGGGATCCGAAGTTCTGGTAATAACCGTAGTCGCTGCTGTTGTCGGTGTTGCTGCCGCTCCAGAGCGTCTTCTCGTTGAACTGTATCTCGTCCTTGTTGACGCCGCCGAAGAGGCTTGCGCCGAGCTGTCCGTTGCCGATGGGCAAGCTATATTCCATCCAAGGGTTGCTCACGCCAGTCAGTGTGGCGGGCTTGTCGTACCAAAGCGTGAGCTTGTTATCGGGTGTGAAGTCCTGGATGCCCACCACCTTGTAGTCGGGGTATTCCATCTCGTCGGGCGAGATGAAGTCCAAGGGGTTGTTGGGGTCTCCGACGGTCCACAGGCCAATGCTGCGCCCCAGTTGCACACCGCCCCATTGGTTGAGCGCGTTGGCGGTCTGCCCGTTGGGTAGGATTTCCCATGCGGGCATGTAAGTGGCGTTGGATGTCTCTACAAGCTTGAAACCATTCTTTTGGGGCGTGGTGGCGGCGCGCAACGGCGCGTTGTTGGCTGGCGACTCCGATGAGGCGGCAGTGCTGCTGACCACTGCGTAGCGGCCCGCCTTGTTGACAAGCTGGAAGTTGGCAGAGTCGCCAACAAGCTTCCACAACTGCTCGTCGATGGGGTCGGCGGCGGCCAGGCGTATGCATTGCCCTTGCCCCTTGTCTTGCAGGGTGTAACCTCCGTTTCGGAACTGGATGAAGTACCATGTCTCACTTTCGTCGTCGCTAAACGTGGGCATCTTGGTCGAGGTGGCTATGAAGGTGAGTGGGTTGTTGGGGTCGCCCTGGGTCCATTCGCCCAGTTCGCGGCCTGCACCGCCGCCACCCCATTGGTTCATCGACTGGCTTCCGTTGGCGCGTTGGATCTCCCAACAGTCGGTGGCCGAGGCGTTGGTGCTCTGCACCAGTTTCAGGGCCACGCTGCTGGATGTGCTGCTTGTGAACTTGCTTCCGTTCCAGTTGATGTAACGTCCGCTTTTGCTCTTCATCTTGAAGCTGCCCTTCGTTCCGATGAGCTGCCACTTCTGGGCGTCGGCCGAGCTGCCGTCGGCCGTCATGAGGTTGGCCCCATTGCCCTTGTCGGTCAGGAAAGCGCTGCCTGTCTTGAATTGCACACGGTACCAGACGGGGCTGGCTTCCGTGGAAAACTCAGGCAGCACTCCCTGCGCCGCGGCTGCGGCGCAGAGGAAGAGCACGAATAGTAATGCGTAGGTTTTCTTCATGTGATGATAAAATGATAGTGAGGTTGGGTGTCCGCTGTTTAGGTTTTTTGATCAAGAATGGGCTGTTAGTCCCAACTGTAGATTGCCCAGGCCCGGCGTGAGACTGTCGGCCAAACGCGCGGCGCGACTTACCTGTTTCACGGGATGCGCAGGCCTGGCGCAATGTGACTTGCTCCAATTTGTTGAGGCGTAGCTGATCTTTGTGCAAAGATAGTGGAAAAATACATAAAATGAATTTGATTTTCCAATTAATATTATTATTTTTGCCACGAATATGAATTACACATTGAATATCCGTGGCCGTCTGTTGGCGCTGGAGACGCCTTTGGTGATGGGAATCATGAACGTGACCCCCGACTCGTTCTTTGCGGGGAGCCGGGCCATGAGCGATGACGACATCGCCCAGCGGGCCAAGACGCTTGTCGACGAGGGGGCCGCCATCATCGACATTGGCGGTTGCTCGACGAGGCCCGGTGGCGCCATCGCCACTGAGGCCGAGGAGGCCGACCGCGTCAGGAGAGGCCTGGAGATTGTGAAGGCCACCGTCCCCGACGCCATCGTCTCCATCGACACCTTCCGGGCTTCGGTGGCCCGCATGGCCATCGAGCAGTTTGGCGCAGACATCATCAACGACGTGTCGGGTGGCGAAGACCCTCACATGTTTCAGCTCACGGCCTCCACAGGCACCCCCTACATCCTCATGTCGCAGCAAGCCACGCTGCGCGACATGCTCTTGGAGTTTGCCGACCGTGTGGGCCAACTGCGCGCCTTGCACCAGAAGGACATCATCCTCGACCCAGGCTTTGGCTTCGGAAAGACGCGCGCAGACAACTTCCGCATCCTCAATGAGATGGACAAGCTGCAGGTGCTGGAGCTGCCAGTGCTGGCCGCCATGTCGCGGAAGCGCATGATATTCGAGACCTTGGACAGCAACCCCGCAGGGGCGCTCAACGGAACGACCGTGGTCAACACCATGGCCCTGATGCGCGGAGCGTCAATCATCCGTGTGCACGATGTGAAGCCCGCCGCGGAAGCCGTGAAATTATACAACGCACTATGTTCTTCGAATTTGGCATAAAGGACATCATCGACATCTTCCTTGTCGCCCTGATGCTCTACTACCTCTACCGTCTGATGAAGGAGAGCCGGTCGCTCAACGTCTTCATCGGCATCATGGTGTTTGTGCTGGTGTGGCTCTTCGTGTCGCAGGTGCTCGAGATGCGACTGCTCGGAAGCATCATGGACAAGCTTGTCAGTGTAGGTGTCATCGGCCTCATCGTGCTCTTCAAGGAGGAAATCCGCAAGTTCCTATACCAGCTCGGTGCCCACCAGCGCGTGAAGAACGTGTTGCAGTTCTTCTCCTCGAAGAAGAGCAAGAGCCCTGAAGAGGATAAGGCCACCATCATGCCCATTGTGTGGGCGTGCATGGACATGGCGCGCGGAAAGATCGGCGCGCTCATTGTCATCGAGCGCGCCACACCGCTCGATGACATCGTGCAGACAGGAGAGCTCATCGGGGCCAACGTGAACAAGCTGCTCATCGAGAACATCTTCTTCAAGAACTCGCCCCTCCATGATGGCGCCATGGTCGTCTCGCAGAAACGCATCAAGGCCGCAGGCTGCATCCTGCCCGTGAGCCACGCCATGGACATTCCCAAGGAGCTGGGCTTGCGCCACCGTGCGGCGCTGGGCATCTCGCAGGACAGCGATGCCATAGCCATCATCGTCTCGGAGGAGACGGGGCGCATCAGCGTGGCCATCAAGGGGCAGTTCCGGCTGCGCCTGTCGGCTGAGGAGCTGGAGGGCATCCTCGCCAAGGAGATGACCGTATGAGCCACAGGGCCCCGGCATTATATTTGATTTTAATCGATTAAAAACATATACTTATGAGTTTATTAGAGAAAATTGTCGAGCGTGCCAAAGCCGACAAGCAACGCATTGTTCTTCCCGAGGCTGAGGAAGAGCGCACACTGAAAGCTGCCGACAAGGTGCTGGAGGCCGACCTCGCTGACCTGATCCTCATCGGCAACCCCGAGAACATCAAGAAGGAGGCGGAGCAATGGGGCCTCAGCAACATCGGGAAGGCCACCATCGTCGACCCGCTCCACTGTGAGAAGACGGAGGAATATGCCGCCCTGCTCGCTGAGCTGCGCAAGAAGAAGGGCATGACGGTCGACCAGGCCCGTGAGCTCCTGACCAAGAACAACCTCTACCTCGGTTGCATGATCATCAAGACCGGCGACGCCGACGGACAGATCTCGGGCGCCCTCTCCACCACGGGCGACACGCTGCGCCCCGCCCTGCAGATCATCAAGTGCGCCCCCGGCATCACCTGCGTCTCAGGCGCCATGCTGCTCATCACCGACCAGCATCAGTTTGGTGAGGACGGAGTGGTCGTCATGGGCGACGTGGCCGTCACGCCGAACCCCACGGCAGACCAGTTGGCGCAGATAGCCTACACCACGGCCCAGACCGCCAAGAGTGTGGCGGGCTTTGCTGAGCCTCGCGTGGCCATGCTGAGCTTCTCCACCAAGGGCTCGGCCAAGGACGCCAAGGACAAGGAGACGGGCAAGAGCGTCTACATCATCGACAAGGTGGTTGAAGCCACCCAGATCGCCAAGGAGAAGTATCCAGAGCTGAAGGTCGACGGTGAGATGCAGGCCGACGCGGCCCTCGTGCCTGCCGTGGCCGCCAAGAAGGCTCCCGGGTCCGACATCGCCGGACAGGCCAATGTGCTCATCGCGCCGAACCTGGAGGTCGGCAACATCGGTTACAAGCTGGTGCAGCGCCTCGGCGGCGCCACGGCCATCGGCCCGATCCTGCAGGGCATCGCACGTCCTGTCAACGACCTCAGCCGTGGCTGCTCGGTCGACGACATCTATTACATGGTGGCCATCACAAGCTGCCAGGCACAGGATGCCAAGAAGGCTTGAATGGAAATCCCGACACGCAAAAGCAACATTCAACGCGCAACATTCAAACAAATAACAACATAAGAAATGAAGATTTTGGTTTTAAACTGCGGTAGCAGCAGCATCAAATACAAACTTTACGACATGGACGGCGAGAAGGTTCTCGCACAGGGCGGTGTGGAGCGCATCGGGCTCGACGAGGCTTTCATCAAGGTGAAGCTGGCCGACGGTTCCAAGAAGCAGATCATGGCCGACCTGCCCACCCACAAGGAGGGCGTGCAGCTGGTGTTCAAGTGCCTGCTCGACGCTGAGCTGGGTGCCATCAAGAGCCTCGACGAGATCAGCGCCGTGGGCCACCGTGTGGTGCAGGGCGGCGACCTCTTCGAGAAGAGTTGCATCGTCACGCCGGAGGTGGAGAAGGGCATCGAGGGTCTCATCGACCTGGCGCCCGTGCACAACAAGGGCCACTTGGCTGGCCTGAAGGCCGTCGACGAGCTCATGCCCAATGTGCCCCAGGTGACCGTGTTCGACAATGCCTTCCACAGCACCATGCCCGACTACGCTTACCTCTACGCCATTCCTTACGAGTGGTACTCCAAGTATCACGTGCGCCGCTACGGCTTCCACGGAACGAGCCACCGCTATGTCTCGCAGCGTGTGTGCGAGTACCTGGGCGTGGACATCAAGACCCAGAAGATCATCACTTGCCACATCGGCAACGGCGCCTCTGTCGCCGCCGTGAAGTATGGCAAGGTCATCGACACCTCCATGGGCCTCACACCGCTCGCCGGCCTGATGATGGGCTCGCGTTCGGGCGACATCGACCCGTCTGCCGTGACCTACATGATGCAGAAGAGCGGCATGACTCCCCATGAGATGTCGGAGTATCTCAACAAGAAGAGTGGTGTGCTCGGAGTGGCTGGCATCTCCAGCGACATGCGCGACAATGAGAACGCGGACAACGAGGGCAACAAGCTGGCCCACC
Source organism: bacterium (assembly GCA_963594895.1). Lineage (GTDB taxonomy): Bacteria > Bacteroidota > Bacteroidia > Bacteroidales > Bacteroidaceae > Prevotella. The sequence goes on from CAVBFJ010000007.1 coordinate 56,760, forward strand.
TGGCCCTGCAGATGTACAATTATCGCATCAAGAAGTACATCGGCGCTTATGCCGCAGCCATGAACGGCGTGGACATCATCGTCTGGACGGCCGGTGTCGGCGAGAACCAGGAGGGTGTGCGCTGGGACAGCTGCAGCGGCCTGGAGTATCTTGGAGTGAAGATGGACCGCGAGCGCAACCACTGCCGTGGTGTGGAGCAGGTGCTCTCTGCCGATGACTCAAAGGTGAAGGTCGTGATGATCCCCACCGACGAGGAAATCGTCATCGCGCGTGACACGCTGGCGCTCGTCAGCGGCAAGGGCCTCGAATAAGCATGGCCCCAGCGCTGACAAAGCGTGGAAAACCAATAACATGAAAAACGCCATCCCAAGCCATTGGGGTGGCGTTTTTTATGGCCTTGCCCTTTGCGTTCTCATGCGAAAGACGTAAATTTGCAGTAAGTATTGGTGGCCGCTCCTTTTGGTAAAAGAGCAGGCTGCCATCAACAAGGGTGCCCCGCCCGTCGCGCGGATGCCCGTCGGCATCCTCCTGGCAAGACACCCGCAAACAAGCTATTGCATCATGAAAATCGTTACATTCGGTGAGATTATGCTGCGCCTGTCCAAGCATGCTGGCCAGCGCCTGTTCCAGAACGGACCGCTCGACGCCGCCTGTGGCGGCTCGGAGGCCAACGTGGCCGTGTCGCTGGCACAGCTTGGCGATGACGTGGAGTATGTCACCCGCGTGCCCGATAACGCCATTGGTGATGCCGCCCTCATGCACCTGCGTGAGTTGGGGCTCAACGTCCGCCACACGGTGAGGGGCGGCAAGCGCCTGGGCACCTATTACTTTGAGCCTTCAGCGGCTATGCGAGGCTCGCGCGTGGTCTACGACCGCGACGACTCATCGTTCAACACCCTGACCTATGGCGACATCGACTGGGAGCCCATCTTCCGCGAGGCCGACCTCTTCCATTGCTCGGGCATCACCTGCGCCACCTCGCGCGCCGCCCTCGACACGACCATGGAGGCTGTCAGGATGGCCGATGAGCGGGGCGTGGAGCTCACCTGCGACATCAACTATAGGGCCAACCTGTGGAAATATCCCGGGGCTGACGCCCAGCGGTCGCTGCGCGAGCTGATGGGCCACAGCTCCTTCATCTTCGGCGACCAGAACGAGTGGATGGTGGCCAGCGGCATGTACCCCATCCCCTTCACGGCCCTCGGCGAGGGCTATGAGTTTGACAGGGACGCTTACCGCCGCTACTTCGACCGCCTGCACGAGTTGTTCCCGCGCTGCCGCCGCATGCTCATCGCCCACCGAAACATTCTCTCCTTCCAGCACCATGTCAACTGTGGTGTGCTTTGGGTGGATGGATACATCTACTATTCGCGCATCCATGACATCAACGACATTGTCGACCAGATGGGCGTAGGCGACGCCTGGGTGGCCGCCTATATACATGCCCGCCTCAAGTGGCCCGATGACGAGCAGCGCTGCCTCGACTTCTCCGTGTCGGCGTCGGCCTTGAAGAACACCATCCCCGGCGACCAAAACCTCGTCAGCGAACAGGAAATCCTGGCCAACATGACTTCGCGGGGCGGGCGCATCGACCGCTGAGCCATTGCCGCCTGACTCGGCGATGGCTCAGTGGCCCTTCTTCTTTGCCTTGGGTCACTTGACGTTTTTTGAGGGGGTAACGCGTGGTAGCATGGAGCGTATGTCCGCCAGGCTTGGAGAGCAACGATGTTTTGTCTTCGATTTTCTGAAAAAACAGGCCTCTCTCGCCTTACTGTTCTAGAGAGCGAAAAAGCCTTTGCAGCCGCGGAAAATGAAGAAAATGGTCGACAAAACACGGAAAAATCCGAGAAGACCTCCAAGAAGATGCCTTATCGCATCATGATTAGGCATCAATCTCACTGTCATTAGGCACCAATCATGCCGAGATTAGGCACATATCTCACCATGATTAGGCACTTATCGCGAAACCCGGTGCGCCGTGAAAGTTTTCATTTTGCGCAAATTCTTCATAACGCGCAGAATGTGAGGCGCTTGCGAAAAAGTCGAAAAATAGCGCGTATTTGCGACCGAAGGTACCCTTCGTGGCAAATACGCGATTCTACAGAGACAATTGTTCCTAAATTTTCAAGCCTGTCCGCTATCCGACGACTCACTGGCCGTATAGCGTGACGACCGTGTGCCTGCTGGTTTGCGTGAGCGGTTATGGTCGGCTCTCGCCTTCCACATATTCCTCCAGGAAGAGGTGCTCGCCGTCGAAGACGGCATAGGTGAACTGTGTGATCCAGTCGCCGAGGATCAGCATGCGGGCCGTGTGCCCATTCTCGCGTGGCATGCTGAGGTCGAGCTCGATGTGGCGGTGGCCATAGAGGAAGTAGTCGATGTCAGGATGGGTCTTCATGTACTCCCTTGTCCATAGCACCAGGTGCTCCCTGTCCTCGCCCATGTAGGGCGGCTCCTTGCCGTCGACGCGCTTGAGCCTGGAGTGCTTGGCCCAGTTGAGGCCGAGCTGCATGCCCCACCAGGGGTGTGCGAAATTGAGCAACCGTTGGCACGTCCGGCTGTGGAACATCCAGCGGAGCAACTTGAATTTCTTGTCGGGGTCGCCCAGCCCGTCGCCATGGGCCATGTAGAACTCCTTGCCGTAGATGTCGGCGGTGAGCGCCTGCCGATGCACGATGAGGCCACACTCCTCCTCCAGGTAGCCGTAGGTCCAGATGTCGTGGTTGCCCGTGAAGAAATGCACCTCGACACCATTGTCGGTCAGCTCCGAGAGCTTGCCGAGGAAGCGGGTGTAGCCCTTGGGGACGACAAAGCGGTACTCGTCCCAAAAGTCAAACATGTCGCCCAGCAGATAGATGGCCGACGCCTTCTCCTTGATGCTGTCGAGAAAACGCACCAGGCGGCGCTCCTGCATCCGGCGATGTGGGATGGCCAGTGAGCCCAGGTGGGCGTCGCTCAGAAAATACACGTTCTTTGCCATAAGCGTTGTGATGATGTTGCGTATGTGTCGGTGTGGACGCAGCCGGTGCGCTGTGCCCTACTACTCAAATCCCAGTTCCACCCTTGCCTCCTCGCTCATCATGCTCTGGTCCCAGGCCGGTTCGAAGACAAGGTTGACGTTGGTGGCTTTCACGCCCTCGACACTGTCGACCTTGGTGCGCACATCCTCCAGGATGAAGTCGGCCGCGGGGCACGACGGCGCGGTGAAGGTCATGTCGATGTTGACGTTGCCGTCGTCGTTCACGTCAATTTTGTAGATCATGCCGAGGTCCCATATGTTGACTGGGATTTCCGGGTCATAGACGGTCTTCAGCACATCGACAATGCGCTCCTCTATTTTTGTCTTTTCCTCTATTGTCATAAGTCTTGTTGTTTGGGTGTGGACAAGCCCCCGTGGAAGCCGTGGCGCATGCGCCCCTTGTTTCGCAGGCGGCCTATCTTATGCAAAGATAGGAAAAAGAAATCGAAAAAGAGACGAAAGGCAACAAGAAATCAGCGACAATATAATGAAAAGCCTCATGGGCGACAAGGTGTGTCGTCCATGAGGCAGAAGGTGATTTCCGTGTTGTCTTTTTGCGCGCGTTTGCGGTGCGAGGTGTTACCAGCCCGGGTTCTGCGTGTTGTTCGCGTTGAGGTTGAGCTCGTTGGTAGGCACGGGGAAGAGGTAGTATTTCTTGTCAAACTTGCGTGTCTTGCTGCACACCACCATGTAATTGTCCTGGTTCACATTGACCTCCACTTTGCTTACGTTGGCGAGGTTGGCGCCGAGGTTGAGGTTGGGGTGCTCTTCCGTGTCGATCAGGTGCAGCTGGTGCCAGCGCACGAGGTCCCAGTAGCGGTACCAGTTGTCGGTCATCAGCTCGCAGCGGCGGCAGCGCCGTATCTCCCAGAGCAGGTTGCTCACGCCCATGTTGTTGGCGGGGTCGGCCTCGGGGGTGAGTGTGAGGTCGGGCAGTCCGGCCCGCCTCATGAGCAGGTTCACCGTCTTGTCGAGGTCAGCCTGCGCCAGTGTTCCGAGCTCCGCCTTGGCTTCCGCATAGTTGAGCAGTACCACGGCATACCAGAAGAGTGGTGCGTCGGTGTAGCCCATGGTGGTGTTGTTGCGGTAGTAGGGCGCGAGCGTGAGGTTGTCGTATTTCCGGATGGTGTAGCCGGTCGACGAGGTCATGGCCATGCCCGGCGCGGCGCCTGTCTCGTCCACGCGTATCCAGTCGTGTCCCTTGAAGCAGATGATGGAGTCGACCAGGACGGACAGGCGCTTGTCCCTCACCTGCAATGCCTGGCTGATGGAGTAGTTGCCCTTGGCGTTGGCCACGGCCTTGTCGGTCTTGTCGAGCGTGGTGGTGGCCAGCGGTTTTCCGTCGGTGAAGAGGAAGGCGTCGAAGGCGTCTTTGGTGATGCCCCACTGCTCTGCCGAGTTGCAGGTGTAGGCGATGAGCTTGTGCATCACAAGGTCCTTGCCGTAGTTGCGGTAGAAGATGGTCTCCGTGCCCGATCCCAGCGCCAGGGAGTTGTATACCTCACCGTAGGTCTTGGTGAGGTTGTACTGGCCGGAGCGGATCAGCGCCTCTGCGGCCTCTGCGGCCTCGCGCAGATACTTGTCGGCGCGCGCCTTGTCGGCGGCTTTGCCGTTGTCGGCCTCTGTGCGGTATTTGCAGAATGTGCCCTCGTAGAGGCACACGTCGCTCTTCATGGCCAGTGCCATGTGGCTGCTCCACTTGGTCTTGTCGGTCACGGTGCCCAGGTGTGCCGCGGCGTAGTCGAGGTCGGCGAGCACCGAGTCGATGACGATGTCGCGGTCGGTGCGCCGGCCGTAGACGTGCTCGTCGTCGGGGTTGGTGATCACTTCGCTCAGCCATTCCACGTCGCCGTATTCGCGCACGAGCTGGTAGTATTCCCATGCGCGGTTGAGGCGCGCCACGGCCGTGAAGTAGACTTTTTGGTCGGCGGCCATGTCAGACGCGGCCATGTTTTGTATGACGTAGTTGGCGCGCCTCACCTCCTTGAAGCCGTCGGTCCAGTAGGACGACGTGCTGGGTACGGTGGTGAAGGTCCAGTTGTCGAAGGCCGAGTTGCCCTGGTCGTCGCTCAGGCTCTTGAAGTAGAACCATCCTGTTCCGTTGCCTTGGCTGTAGCCCACGTAGTTGTCATAGAACTTGTTGGTGTAGCTCTCCACGGCATTGGTGTTGCTCCAGAAGAGGCGGTTGTTGGTGAATGTGTCGCGCGGGTTCTTGTCGAGCATGTCGTTGCATCCGGTCAGCAGGCATGCGGCAACGCCGACAATTAATATCTTGTTCTTCATCTTTGTCTATACCTTTATGTAATGTGTGCTGTGATGGCCACCTGTCAGTGTGGCGTTTAGAAATACACCTGGAAGCCTACCGACCATGAGCGTGTGATGGGCGCCGTCCGCCCCCATGTGCCGTAGCCGTAGGTTCCTGTCGGCCCGTCGTTCATCTCCGGGTCGATGGGCAGGTTGCGGGCGCCGTTGTGCAGCAGGCAGAGGTTGTTCACGCTGGCGTAGAGTCTCACCTTGTCGATATACACCTTCCGTGTGAGTTGCTGCGGGAGCGTGTAGCCCAGTGTCACGTTCTTCAGTCGCAGGTAGGAGAGGTCGACGAGGTATTTTGACTGTGGGTAGTAGTTGTGGCATCCGCCGATGGGAGCCAGGGCCGCCACGTTGCCGGCATATTCGTTTCCCGGATAGAGGCAGGGGTAGTCGTTGTCTTCGGATATGTTGACCACTCCGTTGGCGGGGTCGTAGACGTTGTAGCTGGTCTGGTTCGAGTAGATGGCCAGGTCGGGCTCGCGCATCTCGGGGAAGGCGAACGACGACTGCGTCCACATGGAGCGTTTGCCCACGCCCTGGAAGAAGAGGTCGATGTCGAAGCCCTTGTAGGAGCCTCCCAGGTGGAAGCTGTACTCGTAGCGAGGCATGGTGTTGCCAATGACCTTCAGGTCTCCGTGGTTCTCGAGCGTACCGTCACCTCCGTCGATTTTCCCGTCGTTGTTGAGGTCCTTGAACTTGATGTCGCCCGGCCCGTAGACGAAGTTGTCGGTCTGTATGCCCGTCTGGTCGGCCACGCCTTTCTTGTAGTTCCACGAGCCGTCGGCGTTCTGCCCGTCGAAGTCGTCCTCGGTGAAGTAGCGGTCGGTCTCAAATCCCCAGATGTCGCCCCACGTCTCGCCCTCGTAGGCGTACATCCTGGCGTTGTAGTCGCTGTCGATGCCTCCGGTGTGCCCTATGATTTTCGAGTCGTTGTTCCATTTGGTGATCTTCGACTTCGAGTCACCGATGTTGAAGCTGGCATATACGCCGAGGTCTTTGTTTATTTGTTTGCGCCAGCTGACGCTGAGCTCCCATCCCCGTGTGCGCAGTTGCCCGGCGTTGGTGTAGGGGGCCGACGCGCCCACGGTCCCCGGCAGTGCCTTTCCGGGCGCCAGCATGTCGTTGGTGAGGCGCTGGTAGGCGTCGAGGCTCACGGTCAGCTCGTCGCGCAGGAAACTGAGGTCGACGCCCATGTCAGTGGTCTTGATGCGTTCCCATGTGAGCGATGAGCCCACCCATGTGGGCATGTCCATCTGGTTGACGCGTGTGCCGTTGCCGTCGAGCCAGTAGATGCTGGACGGGTTTACCTGTGAGATGGTTGACAGGAACATGTTGTCGCCCACGGCCTCGTTGCCGATCTCTCCATACGAGAGGCGCAGCTTTCCGTTGCTCACGTAGTCGTGCAGCTTGTCCCAGTAGGCCTCCTCGGTGAAGCGGTAGCCTGCGGAGAACGACGGGAAGAACGCCCACTTGTGCCCGGTGGGGAAGCGCGAGCTGCCGTCGTAGCGCCCGTTGAGCTCCAGCAGGTAGATGCCCTTGTAGTCGTAGTTGACCCTGCCGAAGTATCCGGCTGTGGCGCGGTCGCCCGTCGCAGAGTTGATGGTGGCCAGCGACAGGTTGCCGTAGGCCATGTTGAGCTCGGGGTAACTCTCATCGTAGAGTTGTGTGCGCTGCACGTAGAAGTAGTCGGAGCTGTAGCTCTCCCCGTTGACGCCGACCATGATGTTGAGGTTGTGTGCGTCTTTCCACGTGTGGGTGTAGTTGGCGTATGCGTTTGCCGTCCATCGGTTGGCCTTGGTGTTGTCGCGTGTGGCGGCGGTGGTCGAGGGTTGTACCAGGTAGTTAGGGGTGGTGCCGTTCCAGTTCATGCCGTAGACACTGTTGGCGCTCGACTTCAGGTTGGTGTTGTCGATCTGGTAGGTGTAGTCCACGTTCAGCGTGAGGTCCCTCGTGATGTGTGCCACGGCGTAGGCGTTCAGGCGCAGCACGTCGTGCACGGTGCTCATGCGGGCCGCCTGCTTCTGCAGCGCCAGTATGCGGTAGTCGTAGGTCGTCCCGTCCTCGCCGGTGATGTAGCCCGAGGGCACGAAGAACGAGCCCCATCGCCAGATGTACTGATAGATGTTGCTGAACGAGTTGGCGCGGCTGATGTCGTGGCGCGTGAAGTTGACCCTTGCGCCGAAGGTGAGCCAGTCGGTGAGGTCTGTGCGCAGGTTCACTGTCAGGTTATAGCGCTTGCGCTTGGGAGGGTTGATCTTCAGCACGCCCTGCTTGTAGTTGTAGCCGAAGTCGACATAGTAGGATGTCTTCCCGCTCGAACCGCTGACCGATATGTCGTGGCTCGACGAGGGCGCCGCGCTGTCATACCAGATGCTCCTTATGTCGTAGTCGGCGTAATAGTAAGGCTGGTCGCCGTCAAACCGGTAGTCGCCAACATTGTTCCCGTCGGCGTAAGGGGTCATCTGCCCGTAGCCTTTCTTCATTCCGCCGTTCTGCTCCTTCCATTTCTGCGCGTAGGGGAGCAACTTGTCGAAATACATGCCGAAGAGTTCCACGGAGCCGCTTCCCTTCCGCGCCTTGGCCTGGATGGCTGCCGTGAGCTGTGTGGGGACATCGGGAAAGTCGGGGAGGATGGTGGCCTTGTCCCATGCGAAGTTGCCGTTGTATCTCACGGTCATCTTGTCACCCTTGTTGGCCTGCTTGGTGGTGACGAGTATCACGCCGAATGCTGCGCGGCTGCCGTAGATGGATGATGATGCGGCATCCTTCAGCACGGATATCGACGCTATGTCGTTGGCGTTGATCATCGACAGGTCGTCTGTGGGCACGCCGTCCACCACGATGAGCGGGTTCGACGTTTGCCCGTTCGACAGGGTGCCCAGTCCGCGTATGCGCAGGGTGGGCTGCGAGTCGATGTCGCCGTTGCTGTTCACGATGGTCAGTCCGGGGACGGCACCCTGCAGCGCCTTCGCCACATCCTGCTCGGGGCGGGAGGAGAGGGTCTTGTCGAGGTCCACGTTGGCCACGGCCCCCGTGAGGTTCACCTTTTTCTGCTGTCCGTAGCCCACCACCACGATTTCGTCCAGCAGCGCGTTGTCGTCTTCCATCACCACACTCATGCCTTGCTTGGCTGTGGTGTTTACCGTCTTGAAGCCGATGGATGAGATGCGGAGGCTGGTGTTGGCGTTGACGTCAAGCTCGAAGTTGCCATCGGCGTCGGTGACCGTGCCTTTGGTGGTGCCTGTCTCCACGACCGACGCGCCGACAATGGGCTCGCCCATGGCGTCGGCGACATGGCCTTTTATCACCGTGTTGCTTTGGGAGACGTGCTGCGGCTGCGCTGCGGCCCATGCGCGTCCGCCGCCCATTGCGGTCGGCAACAGCAACAGTCCCAGAAGAATCGCTTTCTTGTTCATGTGGTCTGATATTTGATGTTGTGTGTTTCGTCGTGTGCGGCGTGGGATGCCGCCTGCTCCTTCCATGTGAACCGCAGGCGTGGATGGATCATAATAAGCATGTCCATGAGGGACTGCGGTTTTAAAACATTTGCAAAATTATGTAAAAAATGTGAAACACAAAAGAAGATGGTGGCTTTTTATTGGCTGAAAATGAAAACTTTATGGGAAACGCCCCTGGAGGATAAGTGACGCTTGCGAGAATCGTTTGTGTGTTCCTGTTAACGAAGGTGGGCCTTTGCGTACACCCGTTGGCGCACGCCCATGGTTACTCATTGTTTCAAAAACATTAATTTTCGTCTTTTTTTTAATAAAATTGGCTTGATGAAACACATTTGTAAGATATTTAATATATATTTGCATCGTTAAAACCAATCCCTATGAAGCGCTGGATCTCTACATACCTATTATTATTCATTGCCGTGCTCACCGCATCGGCCCAATCCCATGTCTATGACGTCACGGCCTATGGGGCCTTGGGCGATGGCAAGGCCAATGACGCCGCAGCCATCCAGCGCGCCATCGACCAGTGCTCGGCCGAGGGTGGGGGACAGGTCTACTTCCCCCGCAACCACACCTTCCTGGCCGGTCCCATCCAGCTCAAATCCCATGTGGAGCTCCACCTCGACGCCACGGCCACGCTCAAGGCCCATCCCGACGAGCGGCTCTACCGTCTCAGCGCCTTCGGCAAGAACGAGGGCGAGGGCATGTTGTGGTTGTGGGGCAAGGGCTGCGACAACGTGGCCTTCTCGGGCCGCGGCACCATCGACGGCAACGGTGTGGCGTTCATGGGCCGCGAGCTCAGCGACTCCTATGAGCTGAAGCCCGTCACCACCTTCGACCCGCGCCCCCACGTGCTCACCCTCTATGGCTGCACCAAGGTCAGCCTGCGCGACCTCACCATCCGCGAGGGCGCCTACTGGACTGTCCACCTGGTGGGCTGCGACGACGTGGTCATAGACGGCGTCGACCTGCTCAACAACCTCAAGATACGCAATGGCGACGGCATCGACATCGACCACTCGAGCAATGTGCGCATCGCCAACTGCCACATCACATCGGGTGACGACTGCGTCTGCCTCAAGAACCGACGTGAGTTTGCCGAGTATGGATCCTGCCACGACATCACGGTCAGCAACTGCACCATGACTTCACGCTCGTGTGCCGTGAAGCTCGGTTCCGAAAACATGGACTCCATCTACAACGTGACCATCGCCGACTGCATCATCACGGCCAGCAACCGCGGCCTCGGCATACAGAACCGCGACGAGGGGACGGTGACCGACGTGTCGTTCTCCAACATCATCATGGACTGCCGCCTGTGGTCAGACGTGTGGTGGGGCAAGGCCGAGCCCATCTATGTCACCTCCTATCCGCGTGCCGACGGCAACCACAAGGATGCCAACTGGCGCTTCCCAGAGGGCCAGACCGAGGGCCGCTCGGGCGAGGTGAGCCGCATCCATTTCACCAACATCTTCGCCACCTCGGAGAACGGATGCTTCATCGGCGGCGACACGGACACCAAGGTGCGCGACATCACGCTCACCGATGTGCGCCTCAACCTGTGCCGGCAGACCGCCTACCAGGGCGGCATCTACGACAAGCGGCCCTGCAAGGGCGCCGGCTTCGTCACTGACAAGGTCTATGGCCTCTATGTCGGCAAGGCCTCGCACATCAGTGCCGACCTGCACGTCGAGGCCGCTCCCGGCATCGACTATGGCGGAGTGAGCAACCGCCCCCAGACTGCCCCATGAACAAGAATATTAACTAACCATTATTATAAACCAATCAAATGAACGCTTATGAAAAAAAGTAAGAGTCAAGTGAAGGTTGGATTGCGGCGTCCGCTGCTATCTGCCGCTTTGTTGCTTTGCGGCGCCACGGCCATGGCACAAGGTCTCAGGACTGGTGTCATCACCGATGCCAATGGCGAACCGCTCGTCGGCGTGAGTGTCCTCGAACAGGGCACGCAGAACGGAACAACGACCGACGCCAATGGCCGTTACCGCCTCACCACCACCAAGGCCGGCGCCAAGTTGCGCGTGACCTACACGGGTTATGAGCCACAGGTCATCACGCCAGGACAAGACGTCAAAATGAAAGAGTCGGACCAGACACTCAATGAGGTCGTGGTCGTCGGCTATGGCACGATGCGCCGCAAGGATGTCACGTCGTCCATCACCACCGTCGCTGCCAAAGACCTCAACCAGGGTGTGTTCACCGACCCCGCGCAGATGTTGCAGGGCAAGGTGCCCGGACTGATCGTGACATCAACCGGTGACCCCAACGGAACGCCTAGCATCTCACTGCGCGGTGCCTCATCACTGCGCTCCGGAGAGGCCATGCAGCCCTACTACGTCATCGACGGCATACCTGGCGTTGACATCTCCATGGTGGCTGCTGATGACATCGAGACTATCGACGTGCTGCGCGACGCCACCGCCACGGCCATCTACGGTTCGAAGGCCGCCAACGGCGTCATCATCATCACCACGAAGAAGGGAAAGGCCGGACGCACCAATGTCAGCTACAACGGATACGTGGGCTTCGACCAGGTGGCCAAGACGCTCGACATGATGAGCGCCAGTGAGCTGAAAGCACTGGGACAGTCCACTGGCACCAACATAGACGACAACGGCGGCAACGTCGACTGGCAGAAGGAAGTGTTGCGCACGGGTGTCAGCCACAACCATAACGTCAATATCAATGGCGGCAATGACAAGACCAAGTACATGGCCAGCGTGAGTTACCACAACCGGCAGGGCATCGTGAAGGGCAGTGACATGAGCCGCCTCAACGTGCGCTCGCTGCTCACCACATCGGTCCTCAAGGACCATCTCGACATCTCGGTGGGCGCCAACCTGATGTACGGCAAGTACGAGGGCGTGGCCATGTTTAATGAGGGTGGATCGGTCATGGACGCCATGAACTACTTCTCACCGCTCAACCCCGTCGACTGGGCAGGCAAGGACAAGAACTACAACCCCCTGCGCATGATCAGCGAAGACACGGAGGAGAACAGCTGGAAGCGTCAGCAGTTCACAGGAAAGGCCACGCTGCACATCATCAAAGGGCTCGACCTGAACGCCAACTACTCGTTCAGCAACCGCCAGCGCACCTCCAGCAGCTACCATTCCAACCTTTCGGAAATCTATGCTGGAAAGAACGGACAGGCCAACCGCTACACCGGGCTGGGACACGAGCACAACTTTGAGGCTTACGCCAACTACAGCCACACGTTCAACAAGGTGCACACCCTCACGCTCATGGCAGGCTACTCCTGGGAGGAGCGCGTCAACAACGACGGCTTCGGCCTCACGGTCTACAATTTCTTCGACGACTACGTGAAGTGGAACAACCTGACCTACGCCAGCACCATCGACGGCATAGCAGGCGTTGAGAACGGTGTGAAAGAGACCGTCCGCAACATCTCCTTCTACGGGCGCGTCAACTATTCGTTCAACAGCCGCTACATGCTCCAGGCCACTGTGCGTCGCGACGGTTCGTCTGTCTTCGGCGCCAACAACCGTTGGGGTACGTTCCCATCAGTCAGCGCCGCTTGGAACATCACCGAGGAACCCTTCATGAAGAACCAGAAGGTGCTCTCCAACCTGAAGCTCCGCGTGGGCTATGGTGTCAGCGGTAACGCCCTGGGCTTCGGTGCCTACTCGGCCGTGGCCACCTATGGAGCGCAAGGCTTCTTCGAATACACCACCAAAGAAGGAAAGGTCATCTCCTACCGCACGCTGGGAGCCACGAAGAACGCCAACAGCAAACTGAAATGGGAGTCGACAGGCATGTTCAATGTGGGCATCGACTACGCGTTCCTCAGCGGACGCATCAACGGTAGCATCGAGTTCTACAACAAGAAGACGTGGGACCTCATCTGGAATTATCCCGTGTCCACATCCATCTATCCTTTCTCCGAGATCAACGCCAATGTGGGCGAGATCACCAACCGGGGCGTGGAGTTCACCATCAACGCCGATGTCATCCAGAAGAAAGACTTCCGCTGGAACACCTCGCTCAACCTCTCGCACAACATGAACCGTGTGGACAAGCTCTCCAACAATATCTACCACACCGACAAGTTCACGCAGGGTGACCCGATGGTGGCCGGCGTGTCTGACAACGGATACACGCAGCGCATCCTCGAGGGTGAGCCGCTCGGAACGTTCTACACGTTTGAGTTTGCCGGTTTCAACGACCAGGGCAAGGCCACCTATTATGTCCACGACGACAAGGGCAAGCGCACAGGCGAGGTGACGACGACACCCGATGACACCCGTGACCGCACCATTACCGGAAGCGCGCAACCCAAGCTGAACCTCGGATGGAACAACACCGTGTCCTACAAGAACTGGTACCTGACCGCATTCTTCACAGGTGTCTTTGGCAACAAGATCTACAACGGAGCACGCGCCAGCTACATGGCAGCCTCCAACCTGGCTTCGGCAAGCGGCACAAAGAACGTGCTCGCCGACTTTGCCAAGGAGCAGGTGGTGACACTCAGCGACGGCTCTAAGGTCGTCAACACCTCACCCAACTATCCTTCTGACCGCTGGATAGAGAACGGCAGCTATTTCCGCCTGCAGACCCTGACGCTGGGATACACCTTCCGCAACTGCTTCAACGGATGGATCAACGATGCCACACTCTACTTCACGGCCAACAACGTCTTCACCATCACCGGCTACAAGGGTCTTGACCCCGAGGTCGACATGGGTGGCACATCTCCTGGCGTCGACTATCGCTGGAGCGTCTATCCCCACACACGCACTTACATGGTGGGCGTGAAAGTGAACTTTTAAGGTTTAAATCATTAAAACGACATTCTTTATGAAAAAAAGTATAATGTTCATGTGTGCCGCCGGCATGCTTGGATTGACGGTCGGCTGCACCGATTTGGATGTCCCCGTAGAATCGCAGTACACAAAGTATCCTACTTCTGAAATAGCACAGGAGGCCATGCTCTCCAAGATCTATTTCCATTTGTCAGGTGTGTGGGGACGACGTTACATGGAAGCCCAAACGTTGTCAAGCGACGAGATGGTGGGCATCAGTTTCGGTGGTGACTATTACGACTCGGGTACCTACGCCCACACTTGCCAACACAACTTCTCGCCCGACGATGCCTCCACAGGCTGGTATGAGGAAGTGGAGAGGGGCATCTCTGATGCCAATATCGCCATCCGCGACATGGGCGGCAACAACGGCGGTGCCGGTGTGGCCGGTGCGCGTGCCATTCGCGCCTTCTTCCATTTTGTCCTGATGGACAGCTACGGCGACACTCCCGTGCTCGACTCTGTGTTAGCCGAGACCGCTGTGTCGAAGCGACAGCCGAGAGCACAGGTGGCAAAGTTTATCGCCGACGAGCTGGAGGCTGTCATCCCAGACCTCACCACCGACGTGACGGCCAACACCTATGGCAAGCCCACCCGATGGATGGCTGAGGCGCTGCTCGCCAAGCTTTACATCAATTGGCCCGTCTACACGGCGGCCAGCGTCGATGCCTATGATGCGGCCAACTACACCAACGACAAGCTGAACCGTGTGGTGGAGCTTTGCGACGACATCATCAAGAGCGGCAAATTCGACCTTAGCGACTCTTACCTGTCGAAGTTCTATCCCAACAACAGTTGGCAGGTCAAGGATTTCATCTACGCCATGCCTTACGATGCCATCACCCGGACGGGCATGCAGTATGCGCGTCCGATCACATGGCGCAAGGCCAACACGGGCACCAGCTACTATGGCACCTCGTTGTCAAAGTCGGTGGGAGGCAATTTCTCCATCACGCCCGAGATGTCTGACATCCTCATGGCGCTTAGCAAAGACGACCGCCAGGGACATGTGCTGGCCGGAACCATCTACAACTTCGATCCGACCACATACCAGAAGACTTCCACGCCTTGGACCTACAAGGATCACAATGTGACGCTGAGCAAGACCATCACGCTCGTGCCCAATGGTGAGGAGGAGCTCAATGTGGGCAACGATGAGAACGGCTACTGCCAGGGTTACAAGACCGTGAAGTGGTTCCTCATTGACGCCGACTACGTGAATAACCGCAACCAAAGCAATGATGTGCCCATCCTGCGTTATGCCGACGTCCTCCTGATGAAGGCAGAGGCCATCACGCGCGGCGCCACGGCCACCGAAGGCGCCACGGCGCAGTCGCTGTTCAACCAGGTCCGCTCTTACGTCCATGCGCCCAGCATCGACCACGACCCGACGCTGCAGGAGATCTACGACGAGCGCGGACGTGAGTTCTTCTTTGAGAACTGGCGACGCAACGACATGATCCGTTTCGGTCATTTCGAGGACGAGTACGGCTTCCACAAGAAGAGCTTCGCCAATGCCAAGTTCGACAAGTTCCGCCGTGTGTTCCCCATCCCCACAACGAAGCTGAACACTTCCGGTTGGAGCCAGAACCCCGGATATTCTAAGTAAATGAACCATTAGCCTCCCGCTGGCCGGGATGCCACACACGCTGTTGTGTGGTGTCCCGTCAGCGGGAGTTTTTTTATTCTCGCCATAGATTTTTCTTCCTTTTTTGATGCGAACACTCATCGTCCTTTTCTGTTTTTTGTCTCAGTTGTCGGCCGCCGCTGCCGGTCACACGCTCTCCGGCTGGGTAGACCCTCGCATTGGGAGCGAGGGGTTGGGGCGCACGTTCATCGGTCCGTCCATGCCCTTTGGCATGGTGAAGCCAGGCCCCGACTGCCTCTCGATGCCCAATGCCGGATGGGCTCCCATGCCCGAGGCCGTCAAGGGCTTCACGCAGACACATGTCAGCGGCACCGGTGGCGGACAAAAGTATGGCAACGTGCTCATCCAGCCCATCCTGCTCCGCGACAAGCCGAGCTCCACACCCTTGCTGATGCCCGATGGAAGCGTCAGGCGCATCCCCGTCTATGCCCAGCAGCGCACGGCTGAAGACCTGTCGCTGGGCTATTATCGCTGCACCTTTGCCAATGGCGTCACCACAGAGGTCACCACATCCGAGCGCAGCGCGCTCTACCGCATCCATCAAGCCGATGGATTGTTTGTCGACGTGGCCTCCTTCCTGGGCATGGACTCCATCCCCAACAAGCGCGAGGCCCAGCAATACGTGGGCTCCACCTTCTGTTTGGCCAGCGCCCATGAGCTGGTGGGGCACACCACCGTGCGGGGCGGCTGGAACAACGGCGGCCCTTACACCGTCTATTTCTGCTTGCGGAGTGATGTGCCTTTCAAGCCTTTGACTGTTGTCGACAGCCTGACGGTCAAGTTGCTCTTCGCCACGCCGTCGGACGCCACCCAGGCTCTTGTCTCCGACAGCAGGCTCACCGACTCGATAGCCAACATCAAGGTGGGCATCTCCTATGTCTCCGAACAACAGGCGCGACGCAACATCAGTCCGCTCGCCTTCGACGCGCAACTCGACACCCTCCGGGCCACCTGGACAGCACTCCTGCAGCGTGTGCCCTACCAGGGGACTGCCAAGGAACAACGCATGTTCTACACCGCCCTTTACCACACCCTCATCATGCCCGTCGACAAGACGGGCGAGGCGCCCGCCGCCTATCGGGCCACGCAGGAGGCGTCGGCAAGCCCCTTGCCCTATTACGATGACTACTATGCCCTGTGGGACACCTATCGCACGTCGTTCCCCCTGCTCATGGAGTATTATCCTGAGCGGGCCACCGACA
Source organism: bacterium (assembly GCA_963594895.1). Classification (GTDB taxonomy): domain Bacteria; phylum Bacteroidota; class Bacteroidia; order Bacteroidales; family Bacteroidaceae; genus Prevotella. The sequence continues at coordinate 73,238 of CAVBFJ010000007.1, forward strand.
TGATTAACTCGTTGCTCAACATCTATCTCCACGACGGCTACATGCCCGACGCGCGCAGTGGCGACTGCAACGGGCGCACCCAGGGCGGCTCGCATGCCGAGGTGGTCATCGCTGAGGCTTACGCCCGAGGCCTCCAAGGCATCGACTATGAGCTGGCCCTGCGCGCCATGCTCAAGGACGCCGAGGTGCCGCCTGCCGATGATGAGAAGGAAGGGCGGGGCGGCCTCGACGCCTACAAACAGCTGGGCTACATCCCTTACGGCATTCCTCGATCCGGCACGCGCACCGTGGAGTACAGCTATGACGACTGGTGCATCGCGCAGGTGGCGCGTGGCTTGGGGCACACTGACCTGTACGAGAAATACATGGCGCGCTCGCGCAACTGGCGCAACCTGTGGCGCGCCGACTATGAGTGGCAGGGCATGCGAGGCTTCATCATGCCGCGTGCGGCCGATGGCCAGTGGCTCGACTCGGTGGTCTGGGGCCAGTCGGCCGTTTGCCGGCCCAAGATAGCCTATCGTCCCGACACCAAGGTGGCACCATGGTACATCCCATGGTGGAACACCTTCTTCTATGAGGCGCTGTCGGCGGAATATTCGCTCAGTGTGCCCCACGACGTGGCGGGGCTCATCGGCTTGTGTGGCGGCGACTCGGCGTTCCGCCAGCGTCTCGACATCTTTTTCGACCAGGGCCATTACAACGTGGCCAACGAACCATCGTTTCTCACACCTTATCTCTACCATTACATCGGACGGCCCGACCTCAGCGCGTCGCGCGTGAGCCAGATTGTCCGCGACAACTTCTCCGACACGCCAGCCGGCCTGCCAGGCAACGATGACAGCGGGGCCATGTCGTCGTGGCTCATCTGGGCCATGCTGGGCCGTTATCCCGTGGCAGGACAGGCCACATGGCTCCAGATACCGCCTGTGCGTGTGCCCGACGAGCATAGTCTGACGACGCCCGACCATCCGGCGACGCCCGGCAAGGCCCTCGCCCAACCGGCTGCCGAGGCCTTTGCCTTGCCAGGCGGCAAGCCCATGGCAACCGCATGCTTTGTCCTCAACCGACAATACCGCAACTGGCCGTTGGCGTGGACCCTCGGGGGCGACACGCTCCGCATGGTCTGCCACGGCAACCTCTATCTCATCCCGCAGTCGGTGGCCGAACGGGCTGACGCGTTCTGCTGGGACAGTCCGCAGTGGACGGGACGCAGCTACGTGTGCCGAGGCACCTTCCTTTTCATCTCGCGTGCAGCGCTCCGCCAGCTCAAGCGCCACCACCATTTTGTCTACGATGGCCTGACATGGCGCGAGGTGGACCGGAAGAAGGATGCCATCCGCGTGCGGGCCGATGTCGATGGGACAGAGATGTGGATAGCCACTGACAGGGAACTGCCCTTCGTGGTCAGGATGAAAAACAACAAATTAGGAATAGACTGGACTTTGGAATGAAGAAAACACTGTTGACATGGGCGCTTCTCCTGATGGCGCTCTCCGCAAAAGCACAACCCACCTGGGAACAGCTGGGTGGCGTCTACCACGCATACCCCGAACGGTCGGGCGCCGACTTCCGCGTGCCTGAAGGTTTTGAGCCGTTCTACATCAGCCATTATGGTCGTCATGGGTCACGGTGGGTGACCAGCGACAGCCGCTACGAGTGGGTTGTCAGCCAGTTTGCCGACAAGAAGAACCTCACGCCACTGGGCCGGCAGGTGGCCAAGCGGTTGGACAAGGTGTGGCGCAACGCCAAGGGCAACGGTGGCAAGCTGACGCCGCTTGGCGCGCGCCAGCACAAGGCCATTGCCGGCCGCATGCTGAAGGCTTATCCCGAGGTCTTCGCGGGAACGCCTTTCGTGAGGTCGAGGAGCAGTGTGTCAGACCGTTGCCGCAAGAGCATGGCGGCTTTCCTGCAGGCTTTCAATGTCCTTCCCGGAGGGATCATGAACGACACCAGGACCGAGGAGGCCGACATGGCCTGGATCGCTTACGACTCGCCTGAGGAGAAACGCCTGACGGCTGACACCCGTGTGACGGCCCGTGTGACGCCTGCGCGCTTCCTGAGGGCGCTCTACAAGGATCCCGAAAAGGTGGCCGACGGGCTCAAGCTGATGGGCGAGCTCTTCACCATCGCCACCGACATGCAAGACGTGGAGTTGCCCGTCGACTTCCAGGATGTCTTCACGCGCGACGAGGCTGAGGCGTTCTATTGGCAGAACAACCGCCGCATGTGGATCTGCAATGGCTCTTGTGCCGAGAACAACGGCATCCCGGCACGCAGTGCCATCACCCTGTGGCAACGCATAGAGGCCAATGCCGACACGGCGATAGCCCTGGGGCTGCATGGTGCCGACCTGCGCTTCGGCCATGACACCAACCTCTACCGGTTGCTCACCCTGCTGCGGCTGAGCAGTGAGCGGAGCCGTCCGGCCGACGAGGTGGACCGCATGGACAGCGTGGTGCCGATGGCCGCCAACCTGCAGATGATTTTCATGCGGCGGCAGGGCGCCGATGGCGCCTATGTGGCCTTTCTCCACAATGAGCGGCCGGTCTATGCGCTGGGTTGCCAGCCTGTGGCCGCCAGTCCTTATGTCTATGCCTGGGACTCGGTGAAGGCCTTCGTCAGCCAGCGCATGGCGTCGCTCGACCGCCTGCGCGTCTTGTCGGAAATCAACACCCGGGTGGGCACCGACCAGGCTGTGACACGCTCCAAGGGCATCTACGGCAAGGGATCGGAGGAGCACGGCCAGACCCTGCCGGCGGTGCTTGTGCCCCATGGTCAAAACTTCTGGACGCCACAGACACGTGCCACGGAGCGGAAGTGCGTCGCGCCATACTATTATCCCGACAGCCTCCTGCAGGGCATCCGTTGCAGCCACTGGCTCGTGGGCGGCTGCACGCAAGACTACGGCTCGTTCACCATCACGGCACAGGGCGCCGGGCCGGTGCGCCTCGGGGTGGAGGAGGGGGGCACGCCCTTCTCCCATGCCCGGGAGCGGTCTCATCCCCATAGCTATGCCGTCGAGTTGCCAAAGGAACGTCTGCGGGTGGAGGTCACGGCCTTGTCGCACTCGGCCTTGTTGCGCATCACGCCCGAGACTGACGGCGACGTGCACATCGTGGTGCGCCCCAACAGTGACGAGCGTGAGGCGACGGTGTGCCTCGACACCCTGCGTCACCGCGTCTTCGCCTCCAATCCCGTCCACCGCATCTACCAGGGATGGGGTGAGCGGGCGGGCTTCGCGGGCCACCTGGCCCTGGCTTACGCCGACAAACCAGTGACATCCGGCGCCAACGACTCGCTGGTGTGGCTCACCTTCCGCGGCCATGCCGGACAGCCCATCATGCTCTCGGCCGCCACCTCGTTTACCAGTCAGGCTCAGGCCGAACGCAACAGGGACATCGAGGTGGGCGGACTCGACTTCGGGGGCATGGTGATGGCCAATGCCGCCTTGTGGGATGAGCGGCTGGCCAAGGTCGAAGTGGAGAGCGGCGACAGCGCCAAGGTGAGGCAGTTCTATGGCGCCCTCTACCGTTCGAGCTTCCTTCCCCATGAGTTTAGCGACGTGGCTGACGCCCGTGGCCTGCGCGCCTGTCCCCGTTTTGCCGATGGCAGGGCCGAGGCCGGCGAGCGACAATCCATGTACATGGACTATAGCATGTGGGACATCTATCGGGCGGAGATGCCGCTCCTCTTGCTCCTCGACACCACGCTGACGGCCAATCTGATGCAGAGCCTCTGCCGCATGTACCGCGCCGGGGGCTGGATGCCCATCTTCCCCTGCTGGAACTCCTACACGGCGGCGATGATTGGCGACCATGCGGCGGCGGCGCTGGCTGATGCGGCGGTGAAGGGTGTCGGGGGCTTCGACCTGCAAACCGCCTACGAGGGGGTGCGCAAGAATGCCTTTGAGACACCCGCCGACCTCCAGGCCTACCGCGACGGCATGGGGCGCCGCGCCCAGGACAGCTATCTGCGCTATGGCTATGTGCCGCTCGAGGACAGTGTGCCCGACGCCTTCCACACCCGCGAGCAGGTGAGCCGCACACTGGAGTATGCCTACGATGACTTCTGTGCCGCCCAGCTGGCTGGGGTGCTGGGGCGCGCGTCCGACCGCCAACAACTGATCGCTCGCTCGCGCAACTGGGCCAATGTCTTCAATCCCAAGACACGCTGGGCCGACGGTCGTCATGCGCCCCGCAACGGACAGCGGGGTGGCGGCCGCTTTCTCGGCAATGGCGACTTGCTTGGCCGGGTGCCGTTTGTCACCGAGGGGGCTGTGGCCCACTACTCTTTCTATGTGCCCCATGACGTCCGTGGGCTGATGGCGGCCATGGGTGGGCGCGACAGTCTCTCGCGGAGGCTCGACCGCCTGTTTGCCCTTTGCGCCACCGACACAGCCGCCTTGTCGACCGGTCGCATGGCTTACTGGCATGGCAACGAGCCGTGTCACCACATTGCCTATCTCTATGCCTGGACGGGTGAGCCGTGGAAGACGCAGTTTCTTGTCCACGAGATCTTGCGGACCGAATACCTGGATGAGCCTGGTGGACTCTCGGGCAATGACGACGCCGGGCAGATGAGCGCTTGGCAGGCCTTCGGCATGATGGGCTTCTACCCCGTTTGTCCGGGCACACCGTTTTACATCCTCGGCACGCCGGCGTTCGACAGTGTCCGTTTGGGTCGCTTCGTACTGCAGGCCGTGGGCGTCAGCGAAGAGAACATCTACATCCAGTCGGCCACGTGGAACGGCGCTCCCTATGACCGATCCTTCATCACCCACGACATGATCACCGGTGGTGGACGCCTGGTGCTCACCATGGGGCCCCAGCCCAATCGCCAGTGGGGTAGCGGCCTGTCGGCCCTGCCGCCTGACACGATGCGCTGAACGGATGGGGCTATAAGGAAAAATGCCAGACTGTCAACATCTGTATGACGGTCTGGCATTTTTCTGTTTTGAAGTGTTAGGGGTGGAGCGTCAACGCTCTTTCCCGAATATCCTCAGCAGGTAGAGGAAGAGGTTGATGAAATCGAGATAGAGGGTCAAGGCGCCCATCAGCGCCACCTTCTGTGCGCCCTCGCTCATGTCGGGCTGCAGGGCCAGCATCCCGCGAATCTTCTGCGAGTCCCAGGCGGTGAGCCCCACAAAGATGACCACGCCCACATAGCTCAGCACCAGGGTGAGCATGCTGTTGTGCAGGAACATGTTGACCACGGTTGCCAGGATGAGGCCGATGAGCGCCATGAAGAGGATGCTGCCCATCTTAGACAGGTCGCGCTTGGTGGTGTAGCCGTAGAGGGCGGTGGCGGCGAAGGTGCCGGCGGTGATGAAGAACACACTGGCAATCGACGTCAGCGTGTAGGCCAGGAAGATGGTCGACAACGTGATGCCGTTGAGGGCCGAGTAGATGGCAAACAGTGTGGTGGCTGTTGACAGCGATAGGTGGTTGATGCGCGCCGTGGTGTAGAATACCAAGCCCAGCTCAGCGATGAGCAACACCCATATGGCGCCGCGGCTCGTGTAGATGAGCTGCAACAGCGACGGACTCGTGGCTACGCCATAGGCGCAGATGCCCGTGATGGCCAAGGCCAGTGTCATCCACAAGTATACTTTGCGCATTAGGGCGGGGAAGGCGCTACTCAGCGCGCCTCCGCGTTGACGAACGATTTGTTCCAATTCTTGTACTTCCATAATGTTCTTGATTTGCGTTATAAATGATGTTGCATGCAAAATTATCGTATTACCTTGTCAAAAACAAGAACTGTGCCATTTTTTAATGATTTTTGTGTTCTTTCGATTTGGCAGCTTCCCTAACACCTGCATTGCCGTGTGCATCACGAATAACCAAAGGGGCGCACTTTGTAGCGTCAACATGGTTGTCTTCGGATTAAAAAAGACGACAAACTATATGCTGATTTTTCGCGTATTCTCAACTAAAAAATATTTTGGTGGAAATACGCGAAAATAGAGCAATTTTCGTAACCGGCTATCAGTCAGGCGTTTATAAAAATGACGTTTTAATTTCTCTCCAAATGTCAACACTTTTCATCATGATAAGTGCCGAATCATG
>CAVBFJ010000008.1:0-78540 GCA_963594895.1 bacterium
AAAATATGTGGAAAATCGGGAACTGCCAAAAAGCACTCAGAAAGTGTTAAAAATCGAAGAATATTGAAAATCAAGGTTTTAGATATGGTTAGTTATTAGTAGTTATGGTTGGTTATAAGGGGCTAATTACAACCAGAAAAAGCGTGTTCTCCAATATATTTAACAGTCTCGGGAAGCTTAACAGATTCCACATTAGTGACATTCATAAAGGCTTTGTCGCAAATCACTTCCACTCCCTCGGGAATGACATATGAATTGCTTACATTGCCTTTGCATCTCAGCAGGCGTTTACCATCAAAACTATATTTTATTCCACTTTCATCATATTTCATGGAAAGAAGTTCTTTTCTCTCCGTGTAACACGAAGCCTTTATTTTTTCTTCATGAGAGGTGTCAATATATTTTCTTCTAAACATTTTCTAATTCTTTTATATTATATGAGTTCACTTGATAAAGTTAGAGCACTATCAATCTGAAAGACAAATTGCAAAATGCGCCAAAAATAGGCTCATAAATGTTAAATATTTCATACAGAATGGCTATCCTTATGCATTTTAGTTTTAAACTGTAAGTATTTTGAAGTGTCCCACTGTTTTGATGGCATTTTCGAGTTGACTCAAAAATGGAATTTCTGTATTCTGCTTTTAGACTTTACAGACAACCAAGTAGTCTTTCTTGAAACTTGGATACTTCTTGGCGAGGCGTTTCGCCTCTCTTGCAAAGTCGCCTGAAACCGAGACGCTGATGTTACAACTCATCGGCCAAACTTTCTGCGGACAGGAGGATGCGCTTGCCGTCGATGGCTTCCTTGACTTCCGTCAATGCGTTTTTGAGTTCCGTTATCAGGTCACGAGGTGCTGCGACAGGTTTGCTGTCTTCCGGAGAGATGCGAAAACTGCCGGCGCGCGACTTCAAAACGACGTGCTCGCCAGCTTTTGCCATGTTCAGATATTTCGTCTGATTGACGCGAAAATCCCTTGTGCTGACTATTACCATAATGATATAGCTTATTTGTTATGGCACAAAGGTATATAATTTATTTCTTCTTGGCAACCATTTCGTTTTCTTTTTGGATGCCAAGGTTTTCTTTTTGATGCCAAGGTTTTCTTCGGATGGTCACGTTGTGCGCATAAACGGAAATCAGCGTGGCGGTTGGTGCCGCCACGCTGACTTGTCGTTTTACCGCTGTGGGTCGTTCTTTTGACTACCGTCTCAAGAAGTTTCGCCTTGCGTCTTGTTTCTCACTTGATCACCACCTTCAGATTTCGGTTGCCGTTCTGGATGATGTTGACACCTTTCTGCAGCCTGTTGAGGCGGCGTCCCGCCGCATCGTAGTATTTGGCGTTTGCGTCATCGGTGAAGCTGTTGAGCTTGTCGATGGCGTCTGTCTCGCCACTTGGCACGACGTCGAGCGATTGCGCTTTCGAGCTGAGGGTGCCGGCTGTCAGGTATCCGTTGAAGGCCTCCAGCTTCACTTCCTCGCCGAGGTTGTCGGTGAGGAAGAACTTGTTGTTGCGGAGGATGTAGGATCCCTTGGGCGCGACGATTGCGGCGAACGATCCTTGCATCAGTCCGGTGGGACTGTCGCTGGTGGTGTTGGTCACGTAGACCTCGTCGCCGACGGCGTTGATCTCCACCGAGTCTGCAGTTTCCAAGCTGTACAGCACGACGGTGTGGCCCGCCTCGATGTCCCCTGTGAGCTTGGTGAGCGTCACCTGGTTTTCGTCGACGCCTGAGATGTCGTAGAACTCGCATGTGGCGTTTTGCGCAGCTATGGCGTAGGGCAAGCAGAGCGTGCCCCACCTGTGCGGCATGTGGCGGCGATAGGTGGCCTTGCCGGTGTGGAACGGGCGGTCGCTCCTGAAGTCTTTCCCCTCCTTGAGGTCGAGGTCGGGACAATAGAGCGGATCGTCGGCAGAGCCGTCACCCTCGAGCTCAAACTCCTGGTCGCCCACATAGTAGTGCTCACAGTTGAACACGCTCGGTATGTCGCTGGCGGAGACGGTGCTGTTGTTCATGAGCACATAGGCTGTGAACGGAAGCAGGTCGGCGCTGTCGGCAGGGGCGATGTTCCACACATGTGTGCTGTCGTCCATGACCAGCATTTTCTGCTCGTGGGCATCATTGGCGGCAATGGTCTGCAAGGTGCCATGCATTGTGTATCCGTTTGCCCTCACCGAGTTGCTTCGGGCGGGTGTCACGGGAATGCTGGTCTCATTGCTGATGGTCATTGTGCCTTGTTTTCTTGCCTTGACAACGTAGGGAGTGTTGGCTTCCAGCGTTGTGGTGGGATTGAAATAAAGGCGTCCGCTGTACGTGCTGTCGGTATCGAGCGCAAAGAACGTGAAGCCCGCGGGTTTCTTGTCCACACTGAACGGAAGCGTAAGCGTAGCGTATTCGCCTGCGCTGTATTTGCGACCAAAGTTGACCTTCTTCGCGGTGAATGCCTTGGGCACATCGTATCCGTAATTGTCGGAAAGGTTGTATTCCTCGCATTGCAGCGCTCCGGTGTTGCCATAAACCACGTTGGCCTTGCCGCTCTCGCTGAGGGATTGGGGCACATACACCAAAGCGTCGGAAGTTACTCCCAGCTTGGCAATGGTGCCCTTGAGCGAGTCGCACTCTGAGATGTCGAGCCAGTGCAGATGGGTGTTTTCCTGGAAAGCGCCATCTTCTACTTGGCTGAGTGTAGCGGGCAATGACAGTTGTTGCAAGTTTTTCAACGCACTGACACTGTTTTTGCCGATGCTCTTTATGCTACTCTTGCCAAGCATCTTGAGGTTTGTGATTCCAGGGAATTTGTCGAACCATCCATCGATGCTTACGATGCTTGGAAGGTCGTCTTCTGTGGCAATGGCCTTGCTGCCAAAAGCGAGGAAAGCTTCCACATCTTCGAAGCCTGTGGTTATCTGATTGGCATGAGAGGCAAATTCCTCGTTTCTTGAATACAGGTAAAGCAGCGGATATCGAACGTAGAACTTCTCGACCTTGCGTTCGCCACTCTTGTCGGTAAAGGCATCACCGTCAAGTTCGGGCACGTTGCTGCAAAGGAAGATGATGTCTCCAAGATTGTTGTTGCCGCCGAGGGCGTCATCATCAATATACGTCACGTTGTCGCCAATGACAAGTCTCTTGAGCGAAGCCATGTCATAGCATGCTTCATAACAAAGCTTTGTAGCGGTGCGCGGCAGGATGACAGTCTCGAGGTTGTCGCAATTCCAAAGCATGTCCTTTGGCACCTCGTTGTCGTTCTCAATGCGGCGATTTACACCCTTGAGCGTGAAATAATATTTGTCGGCACGGAGTTCAGCGTCATAGAGATCAAGATACTTCAAATGGGTTGTGTACACATGGTTGTTCCAGTCAGGCTCACGACCGCCCAAATAGCGTATCAAGGCAATATCCTTGCCTCCGATAGGACCATTGATCTTCAATCCGCTTAGGTTGTTGAAGTTTCCACCTACAGCCACAACCATGTCGTTATCCATGGTGATGGTTGCGTCCAGCGAATCGGCGAGCGTATTGGGCCTGGTCAGGGTGATTTCGCGTATGTCAACCGTAGCGGTGCGATAGCCTTGGATATGGTCTTTATACTGCGGCCATGCCTTGCGGTAAGCATCTTCCTGTCCTTCATTGACCATGATGACAAAGTCGGTGGGTAGATTCACGAATGCATCCTCCTCCAGCTCGGGTATAAACAAACCGAAAGCATTGATGCGTTGAAGCGAAAGGCAACCCTTGAAAGCCTTGGCAGTAATCTTTTTCAAAGCCATAGGCAGCGTTACTTCTGTTATGCTCTTCATGTCGGTGAATGTACTGTCGCCAAGCGTAGTGACAGCACTGTAGAAAAGCTCGTTGACCTTTTCAATTTTGTTGTTGCCATTGAAGAAGCCGGTGATGTCTCTCGTCTGCACCAAATCAATCTGCGAGAACACATGCTTAGCCTTCAAAGCTTCCACCAATGCCGCGTCTTCAAAATTGCCGATAATGCTGTCAGTCGTGTTACTGTAGGCCACATTCGCTGAATAGCTATTGATAGCGTTGTGTGGAACAATAGTTGCCGTGAACCCCGTATTGTCTTTAGCATAATTGTATACAGCGCCGTTGCCTGGGCCTTTGGGGACTCCTGAGACTCCCACGAAAGCTTTTTCGCTTGTTTCGGGCGCGCTATTGCCCAACATGACAAGAACGAGCTTGTTGGGCGTTGAAACTGCAACATAATTCTTGTTGTATGAGGTGGCGATGTCTTTCATGTCATCGCCAACGACCAAAATCTTGAGGTTGGTGCAATTGTCAAAGGCGCCAGCCTTTATCTTTGTGGCAGTCTTTGGCAAAATGAGCGTCTGCAGTTGGTCAAGTCCCCAGAACATGAATTCCGACACTTCATTGTCGTTCTCGATGTAGTTGTTTGACCAGCCCGATTCGTCAAATCGTCTGTCATTGTCAAGGAAAGCACGGTTGTATTCATAGTGTCCTTCTGACGTGAGATTAGCCTCGTAAAGGTCAAGATAGCTGAGGCGGCCTGGGGTTTTGCAGTTGTATTCCACATCACGTCCGCCAAGGTAGCGTATCACGCCAATGTCGCGACCATCAAGGGTGCCTATGACGCGCAGCGAATCGAACTGTGCATAGTTGCCATAGAGATGGTTGTCTGAGAACAATGACTCGGTATATTCATAGGTAAGCCCCAGTTCCTTAGCCAGCGTTCCAGGTTCTTTCAGCGTTACGACCTTAAGGCCATGACGCTTGCCAATGCCATTAATATGGTCAGACACATCCGCCCACTTTGCCTTGTACGCGTCAACTACGCTATCGGCCACAAATATTATATATGAGTCGTCCAGGCCTGCAAACACTTTCGCAACGTCAATGTCAGCGGGCACGGGACTTTTCACAATGAATTCCTTGATGCCGCTGTTGGCGAAAGCATTCGCTTGAATAGATGTCACGTTTGCCGGTATGGTGAGATAGTTGAGCATCGTGCAACCGCTGAACGCATTGGTCTCAATGGTATGAATGCTATCCGGCAGCATGATGCTCTGCAATGAAGCACAACCGGAGAACATTCCATTGTAAATGGTTCTCAAGCCACAACTTCCAAATGCGCGGAACTCGTCGAATGACTGGATGTCCTTGCCTTGGAAGAGCGTCTTCAGTTCTTCCGGTTTGGCTCGTGTGGCGTCTACGTGGTCAAAGTTTGTGCCACTGTTCAAGTCGGTTCCAAAACGATATGAATCAAGCAGGATGTCTGCCACTTTCTTGTCGCGCGGTTCGAAGAAGCACGGACGGAACTTGTCTTTGTACTTAGCCCATGCCGTGTCGGCGAGGAAAGCGGATTCCTGGCCAAGGCAGAACTTGATGCGCAAATTGTCGCAACCGTCAAACACGCCATTGCCCAACGTTATCTGGCTGGGAGCGATGCTCTCAGTATGGTTGTCGCCGTCTGTTACCTGATAGATCATGTTGAAGTCCTCAAAGTTCTTGCAGTTTGCAAAGGCAGAGTCCAACAAAGAAATATCAAACTCGGTATAGACATCAGCTATATTGGAATGGGTGTCGGTAATGTCGAGCACCTTAAGGTCTTTGTTGCCGTAGAATGCTTTCGCCTTCACGAAATCGAGCTTATAGTTATTCCAGTTGCCAAAATCGTTGATAAGCGCAGCAAGGCCAGTCTTGGCCAAGCCGCTACCCGGCCCATATATATATACATGCTCTATGTCGTGTCCTTGACTTTGGGTGCGCAAAGGCGTCGTATTGTTGTTGAATGCAAGAGAATACTTGCATTTCCATTCGTCCTGCTTTTCCTTTTCCTCGACATCCACCACTTGATACATGTCCTTGTACTGCTTCCAATAATCATCCTCTATGAATTCCGGGTAAGCCTCTCTGCTCACGCGGATTTTTATCTTCGACTTGTCAAGGCCTGCAAAGATGTCGCCATAAGGAACAAAGTTGTCAGGGGTAAGGCCATTGTATCGTCCAAACCCATTGCCGCTGCTGTAGATGACGAAGTCGAGGAGCTCGAGGTTGGTGCAGCCTGCAAAGCAGGAGTCGGGAAGTGTAAGTTGCATTCCAGTGAGCGATTCCGAACTTTCTCCATAACGATCCTGGAAATGTATTTTTTTCAAGTTCGTCTTGTTATGGAAAGCCGTTTTTTCGATACCGATAGTGCGATAATCTTGACTTTTTTCGCCCGGGTCATTGTAGATAGTCAAATCTGTCTTGGAATCATCTATCTTGGATATGTACATGTTTGGAACGTTGGTTATTTTCTGTGTCCTTAGCCAAATGCCACCATTCATCTTCCACGTAGCAGGTCGTGAGAAGTTTCTCTTAGCACGACTCACCAAGTAATTCTTAACAACAGAATTGTGTCCTTTTACTGCGTCCGTAGTACCTAAAGCAACCACGCCCGCAGTTGTGGTAAGATACGCCGCTAAGTATATGGGATATACTATAGCCTCCACCGCTTGGTTCAAGAAGAAACTGTAAGGAGCCAATATAAAATAACTGCCCCCCGCAAAAATTACTCCAGATGCCGCTATAGCTGGAAGAATCCAGTTCAATGCGGAGCTTTGGAGTCTTGTTATATCAGAAGTCGACATGCTGTTGAGCGACTTTGAGATATAATCATAGGTGATGCCATTACGCTCAACAGGGGCTTCGTCGGTTGGCAGATAGTCAGAAGCCACGATGAAGTCCTTGTATTGGCTCCAGTTGGGGTCGTTGATGTAATCGTTGTAGTATTCGGGCAACACGACGATGCGGAAGTCCTTGCTCACGCCGTCGAAGACGTTTTTGCCTATGAACACCTGCGAGGGCTTTATGCCATTGTAGTTGTTTTCTCCTCTTGTGACATAGTAGAACATGTTTAGCTCTTTCAGGTTTGAGCAGCCTTTGAAGGTGTTGTCGGGGATGACGAGGTTCAAGTCGGTGACAGTGTTGTAGTTGTAGGATACGATATCCTCAAACACAATCTTCTTTACGCTTGTCTGGTTTTGGAAACCATTTGCCGAGAGAGCGATGGTCTTGTAGTGGTTGGGATAAGTCTCGCCTATGTCGCAATAGAGGCGCATCACGCCATCCTTCTTGTTGATCTTTTCCGGCACGATGCCACTTGCAAGCATGTACTTTATGGTAGAGCTGTTGTCGTATTCCAACACCTTGCTCGGAGCGAAGTTGAAGAACATGTTAGTCCATGAAGTGACAATCTTCTCCATCTGCTCGTTGTCATTGTTGGTGTAGTATTTCTGGCCATCTTCGGAAGTGAAATAAGAATATATCACACCGTCTTCCGTGTAGTCGTTGTTGCCAAAATCACCAGCTTCGATGATGTCCTTGTATTGTCCCCAACCATATTGGTTGTCGTATTTGAACTCGTCGACAAGGTCGCGCGGCACCATGATTTTTGCCTTCGAGCTATTGTCGAACACACCTTTGCCGACAGGTATCTGGCTGGGATGCAGAAACTCCACATGGTCGTTGTCCTCGTCAGAATAGAGCGCAATGTTGAATGCCGTGAGATTGTTGCAATCGGCAAAGGCGGAGTCGCCTATTTCGATATGGAACGGCTGGCTTGCCCCGTCGGCAGATTTGGTGATTTCCTGGAATTTCACCTGTTTGATGTTGTCCTTGCCTTTGAACGAGGCAGCCCACACCTTCGTGGTGTTGTAGTCATAGGTCTGGCCAATGTCTTGGTAAATCCAGAGCGTGTTCTGGTTCTTGTCTGTGAGGTATCTGTCGTCGGCTCCTATCACATGCACTTGATGCGAGCCGTAGTTGCTGCCATTGTCCACCTTTACAACCGTTGCGGTCTTGTCGCGGTTGCGGTCGTAGGCATAGCGTGCGCCATACTCGGCATTCACATCTTCGCTGCGCATAGAGGTGGTGGGGACAAGGTGGTCCTTGTATTTGCTCCAAAGAGAGTCGTTGCAGAACTCGTCATAGTATTCCGCGTCCACGTAGACCTTGGCGTCGGGGCAGTTGGCAAACATCTTGTCGCCTGCGGGACGCACGTCACTCGGGCGAAGCATCACGTCGTGGTCATCACCGGCAAACATGCGATACATCATCTTCAGGCTCTTGAAGTTGCGGTCGAAAGCATAGTCGTCTATCTTCATGCTTATCCAGCCGCAGGCTTCCGTGCCCGCTATGTTGCTGTTGTTGTCCCAGAAATAGAGTTCCTCAACGCCGTTGAGGTTTTCGATTTCCGTGGTGAAATAGTTGTTGGATGTGCCGATGTCGACAATGGCGTAGTACGTGCCCTTGCCTGCCGCGGCCACGCCGGTGATCTTTGTCTCATGGGCTTTGCCGCCCTCCACGGAAACTTGCTTTCCCGTGAGCTTGTATTGCAGGTTGCCCTCGGTGTAGGCGTTGTTGGTGCCCGACGTGCCGCTGTTATCCTTGCCGCACAGCATGCCCGAGTGGTTGCTGTCTTCGGCATGGATGGTGATCTCCCCTTGGCTCTGGTCGGCAAAACAGTCGCTCATGTTGGTCTTGGTGTCTTCCATTATGCCGGCGATGCCGCCCACATAGTCGTTGCCCCACACGGTGGATGGGCCGATGATGTAGCAGCGCGTGATGGTGGATCCGGAGTTCATCTCACCGACAATGCCGCCGATGTGATCCTCGTGGGCCTTGATGATGCCCTGGAAGGAACAGTCGCGGACGGCGGCGCTCATGTCGGCCTTGCCGACGATGCCGCCCACACAATCGGGAGATCCTTTGCTGTCACGCAGCAGGTTGCCGTTTGTCACATGGCAGTTCTCTATGTAGCCGGAGTTTGGCGTGCCAGGCGTTTGGGTGACCAGCCCGGCAATAAATCCGAGGTGGTCGTTGTCTTGAGTGGTGAGTGAGGGATTGGTGAGGTTTACGTTTTTGATGGCTCCATCGTTGACATACCCGAACAGTCCGGCATATTCCTGGTTGTTGATGGTCAGGCTGTCTATGGTGTGTCCCTGGCCGTCAAACTCGCCGTCGAAGGGATGGTCCTTGGTGCCGATGGGGGTGAAGTTTCCGGCTTGGCCCATGTTGATGTCGCGCATGAGTTTTGCCTTGTTGCTGTTGATGCCTCTGTTCACGAAGTTGGCAAACGCCTTGAGGTGGTCGGCTGTATAGAGCTCCAGGTATCCGTTGTAGGTGACCAGTTGGTTGGCGTCGAACGTCTCGTCGCCGTAAATCGCACCGCAGGTGGCCGTGTCGGCCGCGCTCACCTGGGCATTGGTGGCAGTGCATCCCGGCAGACTGACCTCTGCGCTGCGCCAGCGCACCAGTCCGGTGATGCCGCCGGCATATTTCTTGGCGTAGATGCGTGAGGCGCCTTTTGAGGTCTCCAGCAGTTGGCAGCTGTCAATCTGCGAGACATGCGTCAAGGCTGCGATGCCGCCGGCATAACTGCCCAGGCTTTCAAAGTAGCCGCTTGCCGTGCATTTGGATATCTTGCCGTCCGATAGGTATCCGCAAATGCCGCCCACTCCCTCGAGAGGCCGGCTGTCGGTGTTCTCCGTCGGCACAAGCACGGCGTCGTAAACATGGCAGTTCTCGAACGTGGTCTTTACGGCATTTCCACACAACACTCCAACAAACGTGTTGGTGCTGGCAATCGTTATCGACACGGAGGCGAATGTGGGCTGTTGCACGACCACATTCCGGATGGTCGCCCCGTAGGTGTTGCCGAACAGTCCGCTTTGCAGGCAAGGGCGAACCTTCAACCCGCTTATCACATGGTTGTTTCCGTCGAAAACACCTTTGTAGAGAATATCGGCGTCGGTCTTTCCGTCGCCGATGGGGGTCCAGTAATCTTCCTCCAGCGTGGAGAGGTCGATGTCGGCCGTGAGCAAGGCGTTGATGTCTGGGTTCTTGGTATTCACTTGCTCGGCAAACCATTTCAACTGTGCTGCCGTTGATATCTCGTAATAGTTGCTGTCGTTTTTCTCCGGCGCCTCGTCTGCGCGGGCCGTGGTGGTGAGGAACGCAAACAACATCACAAGCATCAGCGGAAACAAATGCTTTCGCATTTGTTTTGCATCTTGGTGATTGAAAGTGTTCATATTTGATGGATTAGTGTGTTGCATAAGATGTCCCACCTGTCGGGGGATGATTCACTTGCCTGGATTTGAGCCGAAAAAGGTTGATGAACCTAATTTTTTGCAAAGGTAAAGAAAAAAGGGGACAACAGCCGCCCTATAAGCGCATTATTTTGCGCAATCGCGCAAAGAAAAGGCGGTTCGCGGCTTCAAGGTGTAGGTAAGGTGTCTGCGGCAAAAAAAGAAGATGGCCCGTGGGCGGGTTGCCCATGGGCCATCTGGTGGAGTGGGGAAGTCCCCACTCTGGTTGACATCGTCGGCGAGCGCGTCAGATGCTCTTGAGGAACTTGATCACGGCTGCGCGGTCTTCCTTCGAGGCGTTGTAGAAGTTGAGGGCCGACTGGTAGGCGTGGCTCTTCTTGTTGTACATGTGCCAAAGGATGGCTTCCTCCTCGCTCTTGGCGCGGCAGTCGTGCAGACGGTCCTCAGCGCCGGTGTTGAGGTACTCGAGGCCGCGGCCCCACAGCGGTGTGGTGCGGCACCATGATCCGTGGAGGTCGTTCTTCATGTAGAGCTTGTGCTGCACGAAGTCGGAGTAGGGGTAGATGGTCTGGTTCTTAAACTGCGGCAGCGTCTTGCCGGCCAGCATCTCCGGCATCCAGTAGTTGTCGTCGGTGGTCTGCCACTTGGCGCGGTGGCATGAGGCGCATCCCCAGTCGTTGAAGAGCTTCTTGCCGCGCTGCACGTCGGCGTCGTTGAGGTTGCGGGCGCGTGGGATGGCCAGTCCGCGGTGCCACACCATGAAGGCATAGAACTGGTTGGCCGACATCTCGGGCGAGAAGTTGTGCCAGGGGTTGTCAAACTGGTTGGTGCCCGGGCGCAGCAGGTTGTAGACGCAGGCGCGGATGCTGTCGGTGGTGCCGTCGCCATAGTAGGGCGACTTGGGGTTGGCCTTGATCTTGGCGATGACCTCGTCGTCCTCGCTCATGGCCTTGGCCCACGCGTTGGTGGTGTAGAGGTAGGGGCGGTCGGGGCGCGACACGTTGGTGATGTTCCACACGGCGTTGGCTCCGTTGGCGTCGGCCAGCACGGCGCGTGTCAAGGCGAAGCTGTAGCGCTTCAGGGCCTTGCTCTGCCCGCTGACGGTCTTGGTGCCGTCGGCATACTGTCCGTTGCCCACGTTGTAAAGGCTGCCGAAGGTGGTGCCGTCGTAGAACGAGCTGTTGATGTACTCCGAGGGGTCGAGGCCGGCTTTGACGAAGTACTGGTACTCGCGCTCATACTGCTTCTTGATGGAGTCCTCGGGGATGGCGTCAATGAGGCCCACGCCCTGCAGCCCGATGGTCGACTCGATGCGCACGGCATAGTTGGTGGGCTTGGGGTTGGTGTTGAAGGCGGCCTGGTCGACGTGCACCTCGGGATACTGCAGCTGTGGCATGGGTGTGCCGTCGGGGTAGGCGAAGTAGCCGTCCTTCATGTGTTGTGCCCACACGTCGTTCTTGGCCATGCCGGTGCCCAGCGTGAGCCATGTGAAGTGTACGCCGCTCTCCTCGATGGGCGCCTTGAAGGGCTCCACGGCCTGTGTCTGCGGCATGCCGGTGACCTCGCCGATGAAGGCGCCGTCGTTGGACAGGCCGTCGGAGTTGTCGGCGTCAGCGCCCTTGGGCGTGTAGATGGCCAGGAGGTATCCGTTGCCGTTGCCGTACTTGGTGGTGTACTGTGGGAACCACTTGCCGTGCCCGTAGTTGGGGTGGCAGTCGAGGCATGAGCGGCGCACGCTGGCCGGGCCGAGGCCCTGGAAGGCTCCGGTGTTGATGGTGTACTGGCGCTCCATGATCTGCTCGCCCTCGAAGAAGAGGTCGTAGAAGGTCTTGTTGTCGGTGACGACGGGCACCTCGTCGGTGAAGGCGTTGGCGCTCACGTTGTCGGTGGTGCCCAGCTCGCCGCCGGGCAGCCACTCGCTGGCGTCGAAGTTGCCGACGGTCTTGCCGATGTAGGCGCCCTCGTCGGTGCGCGGTGTGCTGTTGTCGTCGTCGTGACAGCTGCTGAGCGTCACGGCCGCTGCCGCTGCGAGGAGCATGAGTTGGGGTTTGATGGTCTTGCTCATAAGTAATGTTTTTTGTTGAGCCCACTAAACGTGGCCACGCGCCATGAGGGGCGAATGGCCACGTTGTGGATGGTTATGGTATTGTGTATACGAATCGGTGACCTTACTTCATGACGATCTTGCTGCACCATGTGGCCAAGAGGTCGAGCTGCTTGTCGAGCGTCTCCACGGCGTCGACGCACTTGCCGACCTGGGCGTTGCCAGGGTCGTCGATGAAGGCGGTGCCGCTTGTCTTGGCGGCCTCAAGGGTGCTGATGGCGTTGTTCAGCGCGTTGTTGAGGTCGTTGTACTCAGGATAGTTCTTCTTCAGGAAGGTCATGATCGACTTGCTGGAAGGTGTGTTGACGGTCTCTGTGCCGCGCATGCCATAGAGGCAGTTCTTGATGGAGTAGATGTTGTCCTGGTAGTCCTGGAAGGAATTCTTGCTGTAGGGCGACTCGATGTAGTCGGCGGCGTCGCCGTCCTCATCCTTGCCGGTGGCCTTGCGGTAAGCCTGTCCGAGCTTCTGCGTGTGCACTTCCTGGCAGATGTTTTCGCAACCGCCCTTGATGATGTTCTGCAGGTTGAGGGGCCATGAGACAAAGAGACTGGTGGTCTGTCCGACAGTCTTCACGGCAGCGCCGTAGGACACGCCCATGCTGGTGAGGCCCTGGTTGCGTGTGGCCGCGAGGACCCAGTTGGCGCTCTGTGTGAGGTAGCTCTTGAAGGCGGCGTCGGCGGTCCACTCATAGGCCAGCAGGGTGGTCATGTTGTAGATGTCGCCAGCGACGGCGGCTGCGAAGGCAGCCTCCTGCAGGGTCTTCACCGTGCGGAGCTTGCGCTGGTTCTCCACGAGGTTGTCGCCCTTTGAGTTGAGGCCTTCGCCGTCCTCATACTCGGCGCTGAAGGCGGCGAGGGTGCGGGGGGTGCCGTTGCGGAAGAGCACGAACTCCAGGCCGTGGAAGCCCATCGTGGAGTCGAAATCGTCATTGCTGGTGTAGACATACTGTGCGGCGTTGTCACCGGTGATGCCGGCGATCACCTTCGCGTCAGTCAGGGCGTTGGCGAGCTGCGACTGGTCGAGGGGCCATGAGTCGATGTGCGGGTCGATCTCGTCGTTGGAGGCGGCGCCGTAGAGGAAGGCCTCGCTCTGCTCCCAGTACTTGCGGGCGGTCTTGAAGGCCGTGCAGGCGGCGTTGATGTCATCCTGGGTCAGCGTGCCGGCTTTTTTCTTGGCGTAGAGGTTGCGGCAAGCGTCGTTGAGCGTGGCGGAGGCGGCCTGCAGGTCGCGGTAGGTGGGGTTCACCACGTCGTCGACATATTGTGCGACGATGGCCTCGATCTCTGAGGACTCGGCCTCGACGAGCTTGTTCTCGCTGTTGTCATCACTGCATGATGAGAAGCCAAGGCTCATCACGCCGGCTGCCGCGAAGAGCAGCGCGTAGCGGAAAATCTTTTTCATTTGCGTTATTGGGTTTTATGATGTTTGTTTTCTTTTTGGTATCCAGCTGCTTAGAGGAAGAAGCCCTCGTAGGCTACGCCGATGTTGATGGCGGGCTCGTCGTTGTATTCGCTCTTGAGCTTGCGGTAGTTGTACTCGGCCTTGATGGCGATCTGCGGGATGGGGCGGTAGTTGATGCCCGCTGCGAAGATGTTCTTGTTGGTCCACTTCTTGGTGGCCGCGTGGATGTATGAGTCGTAGTACTCATAGTGTCCGAAGACGTAGAGCTTCTTGTTGGCCTGGCGCAGCTTGGGTATCTGCGAGAAGATGTCGTAGCCCACCTCGACCATCGTGGCGATGGCGTGGCTGCCGAAGTACTTGCCGTTGCCGCGCTCGTAGGGCGTCACGCCGCTCTGCGCCGTGTTGGGGTAGGTGAACTGCGTGATGCGGTTGGCGTCGGTGACGTAGCCGTAGTCGATGTTGCCGCGTGCGATCCAGTTGTGGGCGTTGTAGGTGAAGTCGAAGCTGCCGAGGTAGACGTTGCCCTTGATGTCCTTGCTCGTGCCGTACTCCATGTCGTGGGGCACGCTGTTGTGCATGGCCTGCCCGTAGTAGCCGCTGACGGCGAGGCGCAGGCCGGGTATGCTGTAGTTGTCGATGCGGGCCATGACGCCGTACTTGTTGGCGGGCTCAAACTCGAAGGGGCTGTGGGGGCCGTTCTGTATCCAGTTGGCGCGGTTGAAGTGGAAGGCGTCCAGGCCGGCGATGAACTGCGCCTCGTAGCGCCAGTCCTTCACGCGTCCGAAGAGGCTCACGCCCGTCTGGTGCCAGGTGGAGGGCAGGATGGTGTTCTCGCCCTCGGGGCGGTAGACGGTGAAGAAGTTGAGCGGCTCGTGGTGGGCGTTGACCAGACCGAAGGGCACGACGATGTGTCCGGCGCGTATGTTGAGGGCGCGTGAGAACGACTTCTGCAGCCAGAACTGCTCGAGCTCCACCTCGCCGCCTTTCTCCTGCTCGTTCTCAAACTCGATGGCCTCGTCGGCCTCGTACTCGATGGAGGAGCCTGTGCCGCCATGCTCAAACTCTATCTCCGTGCCCATCGACCAGCCCTTGCCGAAGTCGTAGCCGAGGTAGATCACGGCGTGGGGTATGTCGAAGCGTCCGTGGCTGGGGTCGTTCTTATAAGAGGAGGGCTTGGTGTAGCGGTTGCCGTTGTCGCTGTAGAAGTTGCGGCTGAAGGCTGCCTCGCCATAGCCGCCGATGCTCAGGCGCTTGCCGTTGGCATGGTTCATCACCGAGTCGACGGCGCTCTGCTGCGCGTGGGCGGCCGTGAAGCCGCCGAGGAGCATCAGTCCTGTGAGCAATCCTAATTTCAATGTTTTCATATATCCTAATTCTTATTGTTTGATCTTTCTCCCTCCAAGAAGCCCGCCACGGGCGTTGGGGTTTGTTTTCGGGTGCAAAGTTATCAATTATACATTTTTTGCACAATACCTAAAAAACATGAAAGTCGGCCTCGGCACATGGGGATGGCCATCGCAAATTGTTGTTAGTTTTGGCAAAAAAGTTTGTTCGCTTTTTCGGTTGAAATAGAGCGCGAAAAAGCCCTTTTTGCCCTGTCCTGGGATGGATTTTGGCCCGGAAGCTATAAGAATGGGCCGAATCGTCATGAGATATGTGCCTAATCTCACCATGATATGTGCCGAATCATGACGAGATTAGGCACATATCATGACGCGATTCGGTACTAATGATGATGAAAAGAATTTACTTTCGGAGGAATTTTAATGACGAGTTTTTGTAAATGATTGAATATTAAGCGATTACGAAAAGTGCCTATTTTTTGCGTATTTCGGCCAAAATATTTTCCCGTGGAAAATAACGCAAGTTTTAGTATGTAGTTTGTCGCGCATTTTCATGTGGCGCCCATGGGCTTGCGGACCGCGTGGCCCTATCCGCATTTGGGATTGCCATCGCCATCGGGAGGGGCGAGCGTTGCCGTCACACACATGGGCCAACAGGGGCTCGCCCAACCAAAAAAGTGCAGCTTTCTGGTTGCAATCCCACTGTCAACGGGCGACCCGTGGCCCGTGGGGGCGGGGAAGGCCTGTTGTCTGCCTGGGAAGGTAACCATCACTGCACTTTTCGATGGGTGAGGGGCGTCACTTTTTCCGGTTGCAAAGTTACGACAGTAATCGCCCCGCGGCAATACCTATTAGTGGGTAATTGGGCGCCATCATCATAAATAGGTATTTTGCCGGACGTAGGTGAAAAAGTGGCTGGGAAACGATGCCAGCCTATTCAAAAATTGCTTAACTTTGCAAGCAAATCATATAAATAAAGGTGTGACGATGAAAAATCAAAAGATGTACGAACCCGATGACAAGCTCATCAGCATCATCGGCGACAACTACAACATCCTGCAGGCCCTGGGCTGCTTCGGCATCAGCCTCGGCTTCGGCGACAAGACGGTGCGCGAGGTGTGCGAAGACCAGCACGTGGACACCTACACCTTCCTCGCGGTGGTCAACTTCACCATCAACGGCTATCGCGGCTACGACGACGTCTACCGCCTCTCGATGCCCACGCTGATCAAGTACCTGAAGGCATGTCACGCCTATTACATCGACTTCGAGCTGCCCTTCATACGGCGAGAGCTGGAGGGCGCCCTCGACGAGAACGACAACCTCGCGCGCCTCATACTCAAGATCTATGATGAGTACGCCCACAGCATCATCAACCACATGCGCTATGAGGAGAAGACCGTCTTCCCCTACGTGGAGAAGCTCGAGGCGGGCGAGCCGATGAAGAACTACGACATACACATGTTCTCCAAGCACCACGAGCAGACCGACCAGAAGCTCAAGGAGCTCAAGAACATCATCATCAAGTACCTGCCCTCAGACGGACTGCACAACAACCAGCTCTCGGCGACCCTCTATGACATCTACAACTGCGAGGACTGGCTCGCCCAGCACACCGAGGTCGAGGACCACATCCTCACGCCGGCCATACGCGAGCTCGAGCGGCGTAGCAAGCAGGACGACGTGTCGGTGAAGATCAGCAACATGATCAACCAAAACCCCGAGTCGCAGGAGAAGCTCTCCGACCGCGAGAAAGACGTCATCGTCGCCCTCGTGCAGGGCATGAGCAACAAGGAGATAGCCGACCACCTCTGCATCTCCATCAACACCGTCATCACACACCGCCGCAACATCGCCCGCAAGCTGCAGATACACTCGGCCGCCGGACTGACCATCTACGCCATCGTCAACAACCTCGTGGACATCAGCACCGTGAAGCTGTGACGCCCCGCGCGCGAGGGCGCCGCTCGGCTGGACATGACCCTGCCCCGTTTTCTGACGAGCGCATTGCGGCTTGTCCATTGCGTACCAGCCCCGTAGGGGCGTAAGGTTGTGAAAAGTTGTCATGGTTGTCCGAGTTGTCTTATCCCCCTCCGCTCCATAAGCGTCAAGCGTTTTGGCTTAAGACAACCCATACAACTCGGACAACTTTTCACAACCCTCATTGCTTTTCCCAACGGGGCGGCAACGGGGACAACCTTTTGTTGGGCCGCCGGCCCAATTGCTGATGGGGAAGGCTTCTATTAAAGACAACCCAGACAACAGGGACAACTTTTTACAACCTTTACCATTTTCCCCAAGCCCCCAGCCCCGTAGGGGCGACATAATATAGCGTGGGGGCGAGCCCCTACGTTTTTGGGGTTGTGTTTTGACCATCTGCCCCTGTAAGGGGCGCATAATTAAATGGCATGCGGATGAATTATTCGCCCCTTACAGGGGCACGTCTATCGGCGAATGTCCAAAGACAGGGCCGAGGCCCTATCCTATACTATGTCGCCCCTATGGGGCTATTCATGCCGATGTGTTGCAATTTTGTCCACACGAATCTACACAGACCAAAAAATAACTGCCGCATGGCACAATAATCAAAGGCAGAACGGCTTTTTTATAATGAATATAGATGGTTCTATAAATCTAATAAATAAAGGATGGTTCTATAAATCAGCCTCGCGAGCTTATCGATGCCAAAACGGCACTTAGCCGAACTTGCACACACTCGGTGGGAATTGATGGAATCACCCTAAAAGGAGAAATGACGATGGAAAACCCAATGATAGCCGTTGTGGACCCCAACACGCTGGCCGTGATGGGGATGCGGCAGATGCTGCAAGACGTGATGCCCATCATGACGGTGGAGGCCTTCGGCACGTTCGACGACCTGCTGATGCATGACCCCGACCGCTTTGTGCACTACTTCGTGGCGCAGAGCGTGGTGGTCGAGCATCGGCCTTTTTTCCTCGAGCGCAGGCACAAGACCATTGTCACCACACTCTCGATGGACCCGCAGACACAGCTGGCCTCGTTTCACAACCTCTGCGTCAGCCAGCCAGAGGAGGACCTGGTCAAGGACCTCCTGCACCTGGAGCAGGCCGCACACGCCGGCGGCCGCAACCTGCCGCCCATGCCGTGCGTGCCCGGCGACAGGGTGCTCAGCGGCAGGGAGACGGAGGTGCTGAGCCTCATCGCGCAGGGAAGGCTCAACAAGGAGATTGCCGACCAGCTACACATCAGTCTCGCCACGGTCATCACCCACCGCAGGAACATACAGGAGAAACTGGGCATGAAGAGCGTGTCGGCCCTCACCATCTATGCCGTGATGCGCGGCTATGTGGATGTGAACAAGATTTGACGTGGCTTACAACAAGGGTGCAAGCAAGTGGGCGAACCATCCGCGGAAGCGTTGCCACGGCGTGCGCCACTGGCGCCAGCTCTCGGGGGTCAGCAGGAAGGAGTCGCCCTTCTCCGCGTCGAAGAGGCGGTCGAGCTCGCGCGTCGTGCCGCGGTCGACGATGACGGCGTTCTCCTCATAGTCCCACGACAGGCTCCGGGCGTTGAGGTTGGCCGACCCCACGGTGCAGAAACGGCCATCGACCATGATGACCTTGGTGTGGTGGAAGCCCGGCTTGTACATCCACACCGAGCAACCGCGCTTCATGAGCTTGTGGGCGTTGTAGAAACCGCAGTCGGGCGTCAGGGGGATGTCGCTCCTCACCGACAGCATGATCTCCACCTTCACACCGCGCTTGACGGCCCGGCGGAGCGCCCGCTTGATGCTGTGGTTGAGCGTGAAGTAAGGGTTGATGAGCTTGATGCTGTCGCGGGCCATGCTGATGGCATGGGTGTAGAAGTCGCGGATGATGCGGTTGGAGGTGTGGGGCTCGCGGTTGATGATGCCCACCAGCTTGCGGCCCGCCGTCTGGCAGGTGTCGGGCTTCAGGCCGTGGAAGTAGCTGGTGTCGCCCAGGCCGCGGTAGTATTGCGGGCCGTGGATGTCCTGGCGCGTCACCTTGTTCCACATGCGGAGGAAGATGTCTTGCAGGGTGTTGACCTCGGTGCCCTCGAGGCGGCAGTGCATGTCGTGCCACTCGCCCACCTGTGCCGTGCCCTTGATGTAATAGTCGGCCACGTTCATCCCGCCGGTGTAGGCCACCTTGCCGTCGATGACCACTATCTTGCGGTGGTCGCGGCTCCAGATGTCGTCGATGTAGGGGAACCTCACGGGGTTGAACTCATGGATCTCGATGCCCAGCGCGCGGATGGAGTCGAGGTCGCGGCGGCGCATGGGCTGGTTGTTGCTGATGTTGCCGAAGCCGTCGAAGAGCAGGCGCACCTCCACGCCGGCTTTCGCCTTGGGCGCGAGGTGGCTGATGAGCAACCGGTTGATGGAATCGTTGCGGAAGTTGAAATACTCCATGTGGATACTCTTCTGTGCCTGGTCGATGGCGCGGAAGAGATCGTCGAACTTCTCCTGCCCGCTCATGAGGAGCGTCACGCTGTTGTCACGGGAGAACGTGACGCCCGTCTCCCGCAGGTGGTCGACGATGAGCGAGTCGCTCGTCTGGGCGCTCGCTTGTGAGGGGGACAACAAGAGAAGCGCGAGCGCTATGTAGCTGAAAAACAATGTCATACTCTCAAATTATTCATGGTGCGGCACGCCTGGCGCGCTTGCCGTCCCCTTGGTGCGGCGTGGCCGTAGTGTCCTCTTGTGGTGGCCGGCAGCCGGCCGCGTTGTCATTGGTTGAGCATCGAGGTGGCGTAGTTGTCGACGATGCCCAGGAGCTTGCGCTGCCTGTCGCAGACCAGCACCGAGTGGATCTTGTATCGGTGCATGATGCGCTCGATCTCGGAGATCTTGGCGTTGGTCGGCACAATCTTCGGGTTGCGTGTCATGATGTCGGCCACGGTGTGGTCGAAGAACTTGGCCTGCCAGCGCTCCATGGCGCGGCGGATGTCGCCGTCGGTGATCAGGCCGATGACACAGCCCTTGTCGTCGAGTGACACGCCCAGCCCGAGCTTGCCCTTCGACACGTCGATGATGGCCTCGCCGAGGTGCATGTCCTGCGGCACGATGGGCAGGTCGTCGGTGCGCATGACGTCTTCGGCGGTGGTGAGCAGGCGCTTGCCCAGCTCGCCGCCCGGATGGAACTGCGCGAAGTCGCGCGGGCGGAAGTTGCGCACCTGCATCAGCGCCACGGCCAGCGCGTCGCCCATGGCCAGCGCGGCCGTCGTCGACGACGTGGGCGCGAGGTTGAGCGGGCACGCCTCGTGGTCTGCGAAGACCTTGATGTGCACGGTGGAGTATTTGGCAAGGAGCGACTCGGGGTTGCGGCTCATGCCGATGATGGGCACGTGCATGTGGAGCAGGATGGGCACGAAGCGCAGCAGCTCGTCAGTCTGCCCCGAGTTGCTGAGGGCCAGCACCACATCGTCGGGCGTCATCACGCCCAGGTCGCCGTGGTAGGCGTCGAGGGGGTTGATGAAGAAGGACGGCGTGCCGGTGGAGGCCAGTGTGGCCGCTATCTTCTGTCCGATGTGGCCGCTCTTGCCGACACCCGTCACGATGACCTTGCCGTGGCAGTGGTAGATGAGGTCGACGGCCCTGACGAAGTTGTCGTCAAGCTGCGGGATGAGGTCGAGCACGGCTTGGGCCTCGTCGCGCAGGCAGCGCTCGGCGTACCTGAGCGACAGCGAGATGTTGTCAGCCGGTATGTTGGGATTCTGCATGATGTGCGTTGTGAAAAGGTGGCGTGGTGGCCCATGGCGCTATGCGAGGAGCTGCGCGATTAGGCTCTCGAGCTTGTCGAGCTCCAGCATGTTGGCGGCGTCGGACAAGCCCTCGTCGGGATTGGGGTGCACCTCGAAGAAATAGCCCGTGGCGCCGAAAGCCTTCGCGGCCAGCGCCATCGACGGCACAAACTTGCGGTCGCCCACGGTCTTGCCGTCGCCGGCTGAGGGGCGTTGCACGCTGTGGGTGCAATCCATGATGACCGTCGGGACAATCTCCTTCATGTCGGGTATGTTGCGGAAGTCCACCACGAGGTTGTTGTAGCCGAAGCTGTTGCCACGCTCGGTGAGCCACACCTCCGCGGCGCCGCTGTCGAGGGCCTTCTCCACGGGATAGCGCATGTCGCGCCCCGAGAGAAACTGGGCTTTCTTGATGTTGACCACCTTGCCCGTCTTGGCGGCTGACACCAGCAAGTCGGTCTGGCGGCAGAGGAAGGCGGGTATCTGCAGCACGTCGCACACCTCGCCGACTGGCTGCGCCTGCCACGCCTCATGGATGTCGGTGGTGAGGCGCAGGCCGTAACGCGACTTCACGTCGGCCAGCATCTGCAAGCCCTTGTCGATGCCCGGGCCGCGGAAGGAACGGATCGACGTGCGGTTGGCCTTGTCGAAGGATGCCTTGAATATGATGTCCGTGCCGAGACGGCGGTTGATGTCTGTCAGCGTGGCGGCCACGGTGTCGAGCAACTGGGCCGACTCGATGACGCAAGGGCCGGCGATGATTGTTGGGCGCATGGGGTTTCTCCTATTTATTTAGATATGCAAAGTTAGCTAAAAGACGCTGCAAACACGAATGTTTAACAATAATTTAACAAACGAACGTAAAAACTTTGTCGAAATTTTGGAGGGGATGACTTTATTCTATATTTTTGCACCGTTTTTGTGTCGCCGATGACACAACGTCTGTGTTGCGGAAACACTAAGACACAGGATTATACATAATTATATAATAAGAAAGTAGAGACTTAAACAACATTAGTTAATTTAAACATTAAGTAGAATGAAAAAGTTATTCATGACTTTGGCTGCCGCTGTCATCGCAGTGAGCGCCAGCGCACAGGTTTACCTGGGTGGCAACGCAGGTATCGCCAGCACCAAGATCGCTGGCCAGGACAGCAAGACCACTTACAAGATCCTCCCCGAGATCGGCTACAAGTTCAACAGCGACTGGGCCATCGGTACCGTTGTGGGATGGGGCAAGGGCACGCCCGTTACCATCGAGGACGCTGACGCAGCTGTCGGTACTTTCGAGGTGGCTCCCTACGTGCGCTACACGGCTCTCCACACCAAGGTGGTTGACCTGTTCGTCGATGGTGGCTTCTCTTACAAGCACTACAACGGCACGGGCAACGAGTGGACCGTCGGCCTGAAGCCCGGTGTGGCCTTCAACGTCAGCAAGAACGTGAGCGTCGTCGCTCATGCCGGTTTCGTTGGCTACAAGACTTACAAGCCCAGCTACGACAACGCCAAGAGCAGCAACGCTTGGGGTGTTGACTTCGACGGCAACAACCTGACCCTGGGTCTGTACTGGAACTTCTAACACCAGCCTTTGCCTGCCCGGTGCCCCATGTTGGGGCCTGAGGGCAGACGGCATAAAACACAAGCAGGCTTCCTGCGCTCCGTCATGGAGCGGGCAGGAAGCCTGCTTTGATTTTGTGTGATTCCCT
Organism: bacterium; assembly: GCA_963594895.1. Classification (GTDB taxonomy): domain Bacteria; phylum Bacteroidota; class Bacteroidia; order Bacteroidales; family Bacteroidaceae; genus Prevotella. The sequence continues at coordinate 22,368 of CAVBFJ010000008.1, forward strand.
TTGTTTTTTATTAGTGTCCGGACACTAATATTTGTTTTTGTGTGTTTTCCTTTGTTTGTATGTGATTCCGTGGTCTGCCGGCCCCTGCGGCCTACTTGCCGGCTTGCTTTCGCAGTTGCTCCTCGGCCTCCTCGAGGGAGTCGGCGTGCTGGATGGGCGACGTCTTGGAGGGTGGCACGAGGTGGGCCGTGTCCGAGACGATGTGAATGTCGCGCTGCGGGAACGGTATCTCGATGTTGCGGTCGTTGAAGGCATCGTAGACGGCCTCCATGATGTCGCTCTCGGCATAGGTCTGCTTGCGCGAGTCGACCCAGGCCAGGATCTTGAAGTCGACCGAGTTGTCGCCGAAGCCGGCGAGCACCGCCTTGATAAACTTGATGTAGCCCGGCTTGTTGAGTGGCTCGACGGCCTCGGTGATGGTCTTCTTCACCTGCGGCACGTTGGAGCCATAGGCCACTCCGATGGGGATGATCGACAGCACGTTGCCGTGGTTGCGGGTCAGGTTCTTGTAGTTCTTGGCGAAGAGCTGCGAGTTCTGGAAGGCGATGACCGATCCGTCGAGGGCCTCGACTGTGGTGGAGGTGTAGGAGATGGCCTTCACCGTCCCCTTTGTCCCCTCGATGGAGATGTAGTCGCCCACCTTGATGCGGCCGGCCATGAGCGAGATGCCGTAGTAGAGGTTCTCGAGGATGTCCTTCATGGCGAAGCCGATACCCGTTGACAGGCCGGCCGAGATGGCCACGATCCACGAGTTGTCGATGTTGAAGATCACCATGGTGATGAGCAGCCAGGCGCCCCAGATGATGACCTGTATGAAGTTGCGCCACATGGCGATGCGGCTCGTGACGGCTTGCGTGCTGGGCTTGCGCTTCTCCTCGTGCGCCTTTGCCGTCTCCCGGTTCATGAGATGGTAGTAGAGCACGTGCAGCGACACCTTGTTGACATACGATGCCACGAAGAACAGTGTGGTGGCCTGCACGGCGCCCATGATGCTGAAGGATATCTTGGTGGTGTCGATGAGGCGGCGGTTGAAGAGTTCCCACGATGTGTCGCTGAGGTTGAAGACGTCGGCCGCCCAGTAGATGCTGAGCAGGATGGAGAGCGTGGCGAGGATGGGGGCCACGGCGCCGTAGACGAAGCGGAAGAACCATGTGCGGCTCACCGGCGTGTTGTCGTCGAAGAAGCGGCGCTTGGGGTGGTTGCCGTAACGCTTGAGCAGGTTGGAGAAGCAGGTGATGGTGAGTATGCATGTGAGCTGCATGGTCCACCAGATGAGCAGCTCCACGGCGAGCAGCGTGTAGCCGATGAGCGACGCCACGTCGCTGGCCAGGAAGATGAGGAGCGACACCCAGGCGTAGAACACGTCTGACGGGGGCAGCACGGCTTTGTTGCGCTTGAGCGCGGCCCACTGCCACACGGTGCTCCCGAGCAGCACGAAGGGCAGGATGATGCTTGTCAGGATGTTGGGTATGAGCACCACACGGAAGGTGATGACGAGGAAGCAGATGGCCATGATGGGCGCGTAGATGCGCAGGCCGTGCCTGATCTGCATGCCGTCGAGGCGTATGAGCAGCGACAGGAGGATGACGCCCATGAGCCACGCGTACTCCACGAGCAGGCCCGATGCCATGATGAGGAAGTTCTGCGCGATGGACACGCGCACCACGCCGAGCGTGGCGGCGAAGATGATGACGGTGGCGGCCAGGATGATGCACATGCGCTTCGACCGGAAGCTCTCCTTGGCCTCGTCTCCCTGCTTCCCGCCGCCGAGCCAGCGCAGCACGAAGTCGGCCTTGTTGTGCCGCACGAGGCGTGTGACCACGAAGCCCACCACGGCGTAGCCCACGGCGGCGGCCAGCACGCCGTAGAAGGCGATGATGGCGAGCAGCATGAGGATGATGCGGCTGTCCCAGTCAGACCGGTACTTGTTGGTGGGCTTGTACTTCTCCACCACCGTCTGCGTGGTCTCCTTGAGCGCTGTGCGCAGGTTCTCGACGAGTGTGATCATGTTCTCGCCGCTGTTGGTGAAGATGCTGTTTTGTATCTCGCGGTAGCGCTTGTTGGCGTAGTCGTTGAGGTTCTTCAGGCGCTGCTCGGTGACGTTGTAGATGTTGATGTACTGCTGGTTCTGCACGCGGTTCTCATTGAGCGTGCGTCGGATGTAAATGGCGAGCGTGAGGCACACGTTGCGGTCGACCTTGGCCTTCTCGTCGAGGCTGGCGGTGTACATCGTGCTGAGGTCGGAGATGAGGCTGTCGAAGCGCGCTATCTCCACGTCGGCGTTCTCCACGTAGGAGCGGAAGGGCCCCACGGTGTTCTTGAACGTCTTGTACTGCTCGGTGGCCTCGTGGCAGGCGTAGGTCAGGTCGAAGACATAGCCGTTTTTCTGCGAGTAGAGCATGATGGCGTTCTGCTGGCTCTTGTTCATGGTGGCGAGCAGCTGGGTCATCACCTGGGTGTTCTGCTCCTTCTGCGCGCCGTTCTCGTCCTCGAGCTTTTGTCGGTACTCGGTCAGTTCGATGCGCAGCATGGCCAGCGTGCCGGCCAGGTTGCGCTCCTTGAGCACGGCTCCGCTGGGCATCACGGCCAGCAGGAGCAACAGGATGATGATGAGCGATGTCTTCTTCATGTGGATGGTCTATTTTCGTGCAAAGGTACAAAATGATTTTCGTATTCACATGTGCCTCCGCCCACAAAATGACATGCCCTCCCGCAGGACGGGGCCTTTATTGGTCTTTGCCGGGCATGGCCCCGCTCCCAAAGGATAACGGACGAAGGCGCCCGAGGTCACCATGGCGTAAAGAGGGCACACATAAAACAAGGTCGTTGAACCATATGCCGAGGCTCAACGACCTTTTTCCCCCCCGGGGGCAATCCTTCTTGGATTGCCTGTGGTTCATGCTAATAATCAAAAATATCCTTTGGCATATATGGCATGAAGCTGGCCGGGACATAGACGTTACCGAAACTGTATGCCTCACGGAACAGGGGGGCGACTTGCTCGACGCTGAAGCCCGCGGCTTCGCATCCGGCGATGGTCACCATGAACTTGCACTGGGGATGTTCGACCGCATACCCTGTGAAACGCTCGATGGCTTCTTGCAGTTCCTTGAGTGTGCTGCCTTGCGTCGGTATGGCGTAACTCTTGCCTTGGGGCCCCTCTGCCTTTCCCTCCTCCGCACCGAAGTGCTCTTTGGCGTAGAGGGCTGTGCCACTGTCATGTCGGCCGCTTGTGTCGCTGCCGAAGACGCAGACCTCGTTCTCGGAGAGCGCTCTGATGAAGTCGGGGGCCACCCTCTCCTTGTCGACAAAATAATTGCAGTTCATGCCCGCAAATATTTTTTCCCGCATCTGGGGAGACGCGTCGGGATGCATCTTCTGCATGTACGCGCGTTTCATGTTGTAGGCCCTGCGGCTGCGCCGCTCCTGTGCGAACATGCCGCTCATGCCCTCGTCGGTTTGCTCAAACTTGACGTAACTGTCGATGCCAATCCCTTTTGCGGCCTTCTCGACGTCGATGTTCGCCCCGATGAATGTGAACACCCAGCCCTTCTCCTTAAGTCTTGTGATCAGCTGGACCACAGAGCGGATGTTCCACTGGCGTGAGGCGTTCTCGTATCCGTCCGTGATGATTGTCACGACGGCGACGGCGTCGCTGGTGGCAATCTGCTTCTCCAGTTGTGTGACCGTGTAGCCGATGGCGTCGTAGAGGGGCGTGCAGCCGCAGGGCCTATAGTCAGCTTCCGTCAGGTCGCGCGTGTCTTCCACGGGCACATTGCGGAAGATGTAGCGTGAGTTGGTGTTGTCGAAGCAGAAGATGGACACGTATTGCTTGATGTCCGGCTGCTCCTTCGCCATGTGCCTGATGCTGTTCAGTGTCTCGTTGCAGCCGGATATCGTCTGGGGCCTGACGCAATTCATGGAGCCGCTCTCGTCAAGGATGATGAGGTTGTATGTCTGCGTTGCGTGAGCGGATGGTCCATCTTGCTTGTCCTGCGCCTCGGGGTCGCCTTCCTCCTTTGGCTTGTGGCTCTCCTCGCCTTTCGCAGTGGGCGCGTCGCCGTCTTTTTCCTGCTGGACCTTTGCGCCCAGGTTCGTGTCCTCTTGTTCGTCTTCCACGCCATGTCCTAACGATGATGGCGCAACCTGGCTGTCGGCTTGCCCGAACAGGCGGTTGAATACTTTGGTTACTCTCATTGCTTGTTCAATTGTTATGGTTGTGTTTACCCTTTATGAGGGACAAGTGGCAAAGGTTAACAAACGCTCGTGATTTTTTCAAAAAATCTCGGGTCTGTGTTGATACGTGTGGGTTATAAGTGGGCTCTACCGTGATGCGATTGCGGTGCGACGGCATTACCGCTTGTGGTATGTCCCCGAAGGGGGCAAATGTGCATAACCGCAGGTGACCAACGGGAACCTGCGGTTATACGGTACTGCTTAAATCGTCCTCGAAGAGGGCGAACGCGCTACTATATCAAGAAGGGCCATTGAGAGCGTTACTTCCTGTTGGTCAGTGAGTCTTATACAAATTTCGCCCTCTTCGAGGACGCTGGTTCCGACACCATTTGGAAACCGCAGGTTCCCGTTGGTCACCAGCGGTTATGCAGAGTTGGCCCCCTTCGGGGACATACCACGAGCGGAAGACAATAAATACGAGAACCGCTATATTTTGCTGCAGAATCGTGTCCGATTTTGAAACAGATTTTGTACTCCAAGCCCCGTAGGGTAGGGTGTTCAAAATCCGAATATTTTTCGGACATGACTTTTGCTAAATGTTACAACTTAAGTTCTTGTGATGAGATTTTTGTATTTTGAAACAGATTTTGAACATCCTACCTTTCAGGGCGCAGGCTCATGCAAATGACCTTACCCAGAGCGCCGTTCCGCTTCCCTGGGCTATACACTATTGGGCCTTCATCCCGTGCTTGGCGCGCGCTACATTTTTGACAGCAGCTCTTTCGCCTTCCTGTTGATGGCCGACCCGTCCCTGGAGGTCTTGACCAGCCTTTCGAGCACCTTGCGGGCGCCGCTCCTGTCGTTGTCCTTCAGGTGGGCGATGGCGAGGTTCCAGCCGATCTCAGCGGAGTAGTCGGTGTAGTCGTTGTAGGTCTCCATGGTGGAGAGTTCCCAGCAGATGGCCAGCTCGTGGATGGCGTCGCCGATGTTCTTGCCTTCCTTGACGTCGGCGAACAGTCTGGCGAGCTTCCTTGACGCCTGCGTCTGGTCTCCCGCGCCACGGGCTATCACGCCCGACGTGAACGCGTTGCCATACTGCTGGCCAAGGCCGGTCGTGGTCCTGTACATGTGGTATTCCACGCCGATCCACACGATGAGTGCGAGCGACGCTGCCGCGGCCAGCCATCTTCCGATGGGCTTTCTCCTCTTGGGCGTCACTGCTTCCCACTTGGGCGCTGCGGCCGCCGTTACCCTTTCTTCTTCCGTTGCATGCTCCGCGGCTGACGGCTCTTCTGTTTGCAGGGTGTAGTCGTGATGTTCCAATTGCATACACAACCCGAGCGCCTCCATCACGGTGTGCTCCACCTCCTGCTCATCCGAGGCGAGGAGGGCGCCCATGATGTCGCGGTCCTTTTGGCGTCCAACTTGTTTCAAGCCTTTCACGAGCCTGGCGATGATGACGGCCTTTTCTCTGAGGTCGGCGTCTTCTTTCAGCTCCTTCAGGAACTTTTGCCCCTCTTCTTCAGGCATTTGCCCTTTCAGGTAGGCGATGATGCGGTCCTCGTCCGCATAAAGCATCGAGGCTGTGACATGTAATTCCCTTAGCATAAGTCTTGGGGTTTTAGTCAAGGATACGTCTTGACACTTCCAAAAAGCGAGTCTTGAACTTCTCGGTGCACCGGTGCTTGGTCACCTTCACGGAGCTTTCGCTGCTGTAGTTGTGCATCAGCGCAAGCGTCTTCATCGAGAGGCCGTCGCGATAGAATCCCCACAGGATCTCGTTGCACGGAGACGGGAGGTGGGATACGATCTCGCGGACGATGGCTTCTTTTCTTTCCTCAATCTGTCTCGTGTCGTTCTCCAAGGCGAGAACGCTGTCTATGCGCTCGTCCTCAAACTCGTCAGTGTGGGTCTGGGAAAGCTCGTCCATGATGTTCAGCTCCCTCCTGCCGTTGGCGCGCAACCTCTCTTGCGCCTTGTTCTTGCATATGCCCAGGAAGTAAGTGGGCAGCGAAGCGGTCAGGACGAGCTCGCCGCCAATGATCTTCTGGTGCAAGATGATGAAAGCCTCCTGGAAGACATCCTCGCAGTCGGATCGTGACAGCGAGTAGGCCCCTTGCAGGAAGGCGAGGGTCCGGTCGCGCTGCTGGGAGGCGAAGGCGTTCAGTTTCCGCTGGTTTGGCGGTGTGTCATAAAAACTCATATTGCTTCTTGTTTTGTGGGCGTGCCCCGTGCGTGTCACTTCTTCTTCGTCTCCTCCTCGAGCAGCTGGAGCTTCTCCTGCGTCGTCAGCGGCCGCATGTTCTTCATGGCGGCCAGCACGGCGTCGTTGAGCGGCTGGAAGCCCTCGGGCTCCTCGAGGCGCGTGGGCGCGGCCTTGCTCTCGCGCTGGTAGTCGGCGGCGGAGGCATAGTCGACGTCGATCACGAAGGCCTCGTTGTAGAGGTCTATGCTGGTGTCGCTTTTCTTGTGGGTGAGGCGCATGCCGTAGAGCAGGCTGGCGAGGTTGGCTATCTTGGGTGCGCCACGCCGTATGTCGTAGGTCTCCACCCGGTAGCAGCGGCTCATGGCGATGCCCGTGAGGGGCAGGGTGAACGGCTTCTTGAACCACACGCTGTCCTGCACCACGCTGCAGCGCGCGTTCCCTCGGTCAAAGGTGGCATACTCCACGCCCCAGTTGCCCCCGAGGCTCCCGAGGTCGGTGCGCGTGACGCTGTCCGCGGGCAGCGTCTTGACCTGCCGCGGCCCTGTGACCTTCATCACCACGTCGGGCGAGAAGCGCATGATGCCGCGCGCCATCTTGAAGTTCTTGCCGGCCAGCACCGAGCGGTCGAAGACGCTGCTGTCGGCGAGCATCGTCACCTTGGGCGTGCCCGTGGGCTTCGACGCCTTGAAGTAGAAGTGGCAGACCGACTGCTGCACCTTGGCGAGCGTGTCGGTCATCCATGCCATCTGCCTCACGAAGACCTTGAGCCTCACATACTCGTGCTTGCCCTTGTCGACCGTTACCTCCTTGATGGTGCGCACCAGCGGCTCCATGCCTATCGCTCCGCCGGCCAGGGTGGCAAGCTCCACGGTGGCGGGCTTGTAGTTGATGTGCTGCACGCTCAGCTCGGCGGCCTCTGTGGCCTTCTCCGGTAGGTTTCCGGCGCCGTCGGTGGTGCCGAGGAAGCGTCCTGTGGCCTTGTCGTAGACCGAGGCGTAGAGCACGGGGCTGCCGGTGCTGGCGTCGACCACGGTCTGCGCGTGGCCCGACAGGCTGATGAGGGCGAGGCAGGCTGCCAGCCAGTTCCTGGCCCATGATGGTGTCGGTGTCTTCATGTGGTGTTTTATGTGTTATTGGGCAAAAGTACGAAAAAAAATCGGATTGCGCACGCTGGCAACCCGATTTTTGGTTGCTCGCCCCTCTCAGCGGAAGAGCAGGGTGATGAGGGGTATGGTGGCGATGGAGGCCACGGTGGTGATGAACGTGGCCTCGGTCATGAGCGACGGGTTGCGCCCGTACTTCATGCAGAACATCGTGCCGAACGACGCCACGGGCATGGCGATGACCACCGTGTTGATGTCGTTGATGACGTCGCTCACGCCGCAGACGCGGAAGAGCCCGTAGACCGTCAGCGGCACCACCAGCAGCCTGAGGGCCGACACGGCGTAGACCTTCGGGTTGCCCACGATCTGGCGGAGGGGCAGGCGGGCCATCGACGAGCCGATGACCATGAGGGCTGCCGGCACGGTGATGTCTCCCACCATCGTGATGGGGCGCGCCACCATCTCGGGCGTCCGCACGCCCAGGGCCACGATGAGCGCGGCCAGGAAGGCGGCGACCATCGACGGCGAGAAGAGCACCTTGGGGTTGAGCCCCTTGATGCTGTACTCGCCCTTGACGAGCATCACGCCCGCGGTGAAGATGAAGAACGTGTTGGGCATGTTGAGCAGGGCGGCGTAGAACACGGCCTCGGGGCCGAAGATCGAGGAGACGATGGGGTAGCCGATGAAACCCACGTTGGCGAACATCAGCGCGAAGCCGATCATGCCGCGCTCGTCGTGGTCGCGCGAGATGAGGCGCGGCACCCAGAACCCGAAGATGAGCAACACGAAATAGGTGAGGAAGCCCACGCCCAGCAGGGGCAGGATGAGCGTGCGGTCGGGCGTGCGGTCGCCCATGACCGACGACAGGATGAGGGCGGGGGCGGTGACGTCGATGACGATGGCCGACAACTTTTGGTCAAACTTGTCGCCCATGTAGCCGAGCTTGCACAGGATGTAGCCCAGCAACACGATGATGAAGAGTATCACCATCACTTGGATGTTTTCTATCATGACTTTCTGTTTTTGTGGCGTGTGAGGGTGTGGAGCCCTGCTGCGTCCTTATGATGCAAAGTTACGCAGAACGGTTGCAACGGCCAAACATTTGCGCTTGATGCAAGTCAAGTAATTGCCGTCCAAGTCTCGGCTTTGCGCTTTTTCGGGCAAAGCGCCGATCGGGAACAAGTCGTGTGGCCTGTGGGCGCCCCCATCGCCTCGCATTGCAAAAAAGCCGACAAACTATAGTCTGAAACGTGCGTTATTTCTGACGAAGAAATCTTTTGGCGGAAATACGCGAAAATAGAGCGGTTTTCGTAAATCGCTGACGGATAGTGGGTTATAAAAATCGTCTCTTTATTTTTGCCAAAAAGTAAACACTTTTCATCAAAGAATGTGCCTAATGACACCGAGATTCGGCATCAATCTCACTGTCATTAGGCATCTATCATGCCGAGATTCGGCACATATCTCACCATGATTCGGCATCAATCTCGAGTCGACGGGGTGCGCGCGCTCCCGAAGTGGGGCAAAAACGCCATTTTCGCGCTCTAGTTTAACCGAAATCCCGAACAAACTTTTTAACCAAAAATCACGACAACCGTTGTCTCTATTGTCGTCAAAACCTCCCTGTGGTCTCCGCGTCATTGTCGTCAAAACCTCACGGTTGTCGTCATTCCGCGATGTGCTGCCCCACGACGTAGCCCGTGGTCCAGGCCGCCTGGAGGTTGAAGCCACCGGTGATGGCGTCGATGTCGAGCACCTCGCCCGCGAAGAAGAGATGGGGGCAGACCTTGCTCTCGAGCGTGTGCAGGTCGACACTGCCGAGGGAGACGCCCCCGCACGTGACAAACTCCTCCTTGAACGCCCCCCTGCCGCTCACCTGGTAGAGGTCGTTGGTGAGCGTCTCTATTAGGAGGTTGCAGCCCCGCTTGCCCAGCTCCGCCCATCTCTTGTCTGCCGCAAGGCCCATCTTCCGCAGGAGGTAGAGCCAGAGGCGCGAGGGCAGGCCAAAGGGGCGCAGGCTGCCCAGCTGCCTCTGCGGGCTGGAGGCGATGATGCCGCGGATGGCCTCCTCCACGATCGAGCGGTTGCTCTCGTGCACCCAGTTGACCGACACCCTCACCTGGTAGTTGTTGTCGTGCAGGTGGCGGGCGGCATGCGAGGAGAGCTTGAGCACGGCCGGGCCGCTCATGCCCCAATGGGTGATGAGGAGCGGCCCCTCCGCCCGGTACTTGGTGCCCGGCACGCTCGTGGAGACCGGGTCCACCACGGTCCCCGTCAGTTCCTTGAAGGCCTTGTCGGCGATGTTGAAGGTGAAGAGTGCCGGTATGGGGGGCTCTATGGCGTGGCCGAGGGCAGCGAGATGCCTGAAGCTCTCGGCCCTCGGGTGGCCGCCCGTCGTGATGGCCACGCGGTCGAAGACCAGCTGGCGTCGCCCGGAGCCCGGCGAGGCGTCGCCGGGCGTGACCGTGAAGTCAAGCAGCAGCGTGGCGTCCTCCTGCTTGGTTATCGCAGTCAGGCAGTGGCCTGTCAGGATCCTCACGCCCAGCCGCCTGGCCGTGGAGATGAGGCAGCCGGTGACGCTGTGCGCGTCTTGCGACTGCGGGAAGACGCAGTGGTCGTCCTGCACCACCAGTGGCACGCCGTTGGCCTCGAACCAGTCGTAGGCGTGGCGATGGTCGAAGCGCTTGAAGAGACGCTTCATCAGCTTGTGGCCGCGCGGGTAAGCCTGCTTCAGGTCGGTGATCCCGTCGAAGGAGTTGGTGAGGTTGCACCTGCCGCCTCCCGTGATCTCCACCTTGGCGAGCACCTTCCGCTGCTTCTCGAAGATGGTGATGTCTGCGCTTGGCTGCTTGCGCTTGGCTGCGATGGCGGCAAAGAAGCCCGCCGCGCCTCCGCCGATGATGGCGATGTGTAGGGTGTGTCGTGGCATGTCGTTGTGTGTGTGGTTGATGGTGCGGACGCCTGCCGCGGACGGTGCCCCGTGCGGCGTCATTCCGGATGCAAAGGTACCCCAAATCTTCCACTGCGGCAAGAATATTGGCGATGTTCTGCGGCCCGTTCTTGCCACGGGTCGCCGAATAGCGGCCAGGGCTCAAATTTTATGTTAAATTATTGAAATGTTACCGAAACTTTCGTTACCTTTGCAGTCGCTTAAGCACATCATACAGATTATCTAAAAATAACGTTATAATTTTATGAATTTCACTTTGTTGATTACCGTTGTACTGACGGCATTGACCTTGGTTGGCGGCGCGTTTGTCGTGGCCAAGCTTATTGGTCCGCGCTCTTACAATCCGGTGAAAGGTGAGCCCTTCGAGTGTGGTATTCCCACCCGGGGAAGCAGCTGGATGCCCATGAATGTGGGCTACTACCTGTTTGCCATCCTTTTCCTGATGTTTGACATCGAGACCGTGCTGCTCTATCCCTGGGCAGTGGCTGTCAAGCAGTATGTGACGGCAGGAGTGGGCCCCTATGCCCTGGTGAGCATCGGCTTCTTCCTGCTTGTGTTGGTATTTGGTCTGGCGTATGCCTGGAGGAAAGGAGCACTCGAATGGAAGTAAGAAAACCACACATCAAAAGCATTCCTTACGACGAGTTTAAGGACAACGAGACCCTTGAGGACATCGCCCGCCAGCTCAACGACGGCGGTGTCAACGTGGTGCTGGGCAGCCTCGACCAGGCCATCAACTGGGGACGGAGCAACTCTCTCTGGTCGCTGACCTTCGGCACCTCGTGCTGCGGCATCGAGTTCATGGCCGTCGGCTGCGCCCGTTACGACTTCTCGCGCTTCGGTTTTGAGGTGACACGTAACTCAGCCCGCCAGGCCGACCTCATCATGTGCGCCGGCACCATCACCAACAAGATGGCGCCCGTCTTCAAGCGCCTCTACGACGAGATGGCCGAGCCCAAGTATGTCGTCGCCGTCGGCGGCTGCACCATCTCGGGCGGACCGTTCAAGAAGAGCTACAGCGTCGTGCGCGGCATTGACGAGATCGTGCCCGTCGACGTCTACGTGCCCGGATGCCCACCGCGCCCCGAGGCCATCCTCTACGGCATGATGCAGCTCCAGCGCAAGGTCAAGGTAGAGAAATTCTTCGGCGGAGCCAACCACAAGATGACACGCGACGAGAAGGAGGCCAGCATGGCCCTCGGCGGACTGCACGGCATCTCCAACGAGAACCTCTCCGGAGCCAAGATCGGCAACAAGGAGCCCATCATCGTCAAGGAGTCGCCCAACAAGGAGACCGTCGAGGAGCTCGGACGACAGCTCGACGAGCTCGCCAAGGAAGGTGAACAATATAAGGTTAATAAATAAATAAGGTATAAGAAATGAAACTGGAAAACATAGAATTCGGCTTTGACAACTTCCTCGCAGAAATGGAGAAGTTGAAGACAGAGAAGCATTTCGACTACCTTGTCACCATCGTCGGTGAGGACTTCGGACCCGAAGAGGGACTCGGATGCATCTACATCCTCGAGAACACCCTGACACACCAGCGCGTCAGCGTCAAGCAGCTCGCCAAGCAGGTCGGCGACGAATATGTCGTGCCCTCGGTCTATCACGTCTGGGCATCGTCCAACCTCCTGGAGCGCGAGGTCTACGACTTCCTCGGCATCAAGTTCCTCGGACACCCCGACATGCGACGCCTCTTCCTCCGCAACGACTTTGAGGGATGGCCCCTTCGCAAGGACTTCGACATGAGCCCCGAGAAGAACCAGTTCCCCATGACTGACGAGCCGGAGAGCGACTGGACATCGGAGTGGAACCTCAACAAGGACGGGGAGCTCGTCGAGACACGCCACCGCCTCTTCGACGAAGACGACTTCGTCATCAACTTCGGACCCAACCACCCGTCAACACACGGCGTGCTCCGACTGCAGACCGTCGTCGACGGTGAGACCATCAAGCACATCTACCCGCACCTCGGATACATACACCGCGGCATGGAGAAGATGATGGAGAGCATGACCTATCCGCAGACGCTGGCCTTCACCGACCGTCTCAACTACCTCTGCGCCATGCACCACCGCCACGCCCTCGTCAGCGTCATCGAGGAGGCCATGGGCGTAGAGCTCAGCGAGCGCATACAGTACATCCGCACCATCATGGACGAGCTGCAGCGCATCGACAACCACTTGCTCTTCCTCGGCACATGCGCACAGGACCTCTCGGCGCTCACCGCGTTCCTCTACTGCATGCGCGACCGCGAGCACCTGCTCAACGTCATGGAGGAGACCACGGGCGGACGACTCATCCAAAACTATTACCGCATCGGCGGACTGCAAGACGACATCGACCCCAACTTCGTCCAAAACACCAAGGCCTTCTGCAAGTACATGCGCCCCATGGTGCAGGAGTACCTCGACGTCTTCGGCGACAACGTCATCACGCACAAGCGTCTTGAGGGCGTCGGATACATGAACCTCGACGACTGTGTCGACTACGGCGTGACCGGACCTGCCGGACGTGCCGCCGGATGGCACAACGACGTGCGCAAGAACCATCCTTACGCCATGTACGGCAAGGTCGACTGGCAGGAGATCACGGGCACGGGAGCCGACTCCATGGAGCGCTACATGATCCACATCCGTGAGATCTACCAGAGCCTCAACATCATCGAGCAGCTCATCGACAACATCCCCGAGGGCGAGTTCTACATCAAGCAGAAGCCCATCATCAAGGTACCCGAGGGACAGTGGTACACCAGCGTCGAGGGCGGAGCGGGCGAGTTTGGCGTCTATCTCGACAGCCGCGGAGACAAGAGCCCCTACCGACTGAAGATGCGCCCCATGGGACTCACCTTCGCCGGAGCCTTCGACAAGATGCTGCGCGGACAGAAAGTGGCCGACCTCATCGCCACAGGCGCCTCGATCGACTTCGTCATCCCGGACCTCGATCGCTAATTATTATATAAGGTAATCAAGTAAAAACAAAACATTCGCACAAATGTTTGACTTCAAAGTAGTTACAACATGGTTTGACAACCTTCTCCGACAAACCCTCGGGCTCGGCGATTTCTGGTCAATCCTTATTGAATGTGTCGTCGTGGGCGTGATCGTTCTGACCATCTACGCCCTCATCGCCATGTTCATGATATTCTTCGAGCGCAAGGTCTGCGCCTGGTTCCAATGCCGTCTTGGCCCGATGCGTGTCGGACCCTGGGGCATCTTCCAGGTCATAGCCGACGTGCTGAAGATGCTCATCAAGGAGATCTTCGGCGTCGACCGCTCGGACAAGCTCCTCTACGCGCTCGCACCCTGCCTCACCATCCTGGCCAGCGTCGGCACTTTCGCCTTCCTGCCGTGGAACAAGGGCGCGCAGGTGCTCGACTTCAACGTCGGCGTGTTCATGGTCACCGCCATCAGCTCCATCGGTGTGCTCGGCGTCATCCTCTCAGGATGGGGATCCAACAACAAGTACTCCGTCGTGTCAGCCATGCGTGGCGCCGTGCAGATGATCTCCTATGAGATGTCGCTCGGCCTCTGCATGGTCACCGCCGTCGTGCTCTGCGGCACCATGCAGCTCAGCGGCATCGTCGAGGCGCAGACGGGACCGTGGAAGTGGGCCATCGTCCAGGGGCACATCCCCGCCATCGTGGCCTTCTGTGTCTTCCTCATCGCAGGCAATGCCGAGGCCAACCGTGGCCCGTTCGACCTCGCCGAGGCCGAGAGTGAGCTCACCGCCGGTTACCACACCGAGTACAGCGGCATGGGCTTCGGATACTTCTACCTCGCCGAGTACCTCAACCTCGTGGTCATCTCAGGTCTCGCAGCCGCCATCTTCCTCGGTGGATGGGCACCGCTCAACATCGGCATCAGCGGCTTCGACACCCTTATGAACTGCATCCCCGGCTTCGTCTGGTTCATCGGCAAGACGCTGCTCGTCATCTGGGTGCTGATGTGGGTGCGCTGGACGTTCCCACGTCTCCGCATCGACCACATCCTCGTCCTCGAGTGGAAGTACCTCATGCCGCTCATGCTCATCACGCTCGTCGTCATGACGGCCTGTGTCGCGCTGGGCTGGACACTCTAACCATCCATGGATCATTAACGTAAACAAAAACATTCATCAAATATGTCTGAATCATATTTCGGCGGTATCAAGGACGCTGTCAAGACATTGGCAACAGGCCTGAAGGTGACCATGAAGGAATACTTCACGCCCAAGTCGACCGAGCAGTATCCTGAGAACCGCAAGACCACGTTGCACGTCAGCCCACGACACCGCGGACGCCTCGTCTTCAGCCGCGTCGAGAGCCTCGACGACCCGCAGGCTGAGAAGCGGGGACTGAAGGTGGGCGACTACAAGTGCACTGCCTGCACACTCTGTGAGAAGGCCTGCCCCAACGACACCATCAAGATCACGTCGCACATGGAGACCGACGAGGAGACAGGCAAGAAGCGCAAGGTGCTCGACGACTACCAGTACGACCTCGGCGACTGCATGTTCTGCCAGCTCTGCGTCAACGCTTGCAACTTCGGTGCCATCCATTTCACCAACGACTTCGAGAACGCGGTGTTCGACCGCTCCCAGCTCGTGCTCCATCTCGACAAGGAGGTATACAAGGGCGGCTCGCTGCCCAACCTCATCGACGGAGGCGCACCGCTCACCATCGGAGAGTTTAACACTAAAACCAAGTAAACGACTATGGCAAGTTTAGCGCATATCATTATTTTCACCATCTTAGCCGTAGTCATCCTTGGCTCAGCTATCCTGTCGGTGATGACCAAGAGCATCATGAGGGCAGCCACCTTCTTGCTGTTCGTGCTCTTCGCCATCGCTGGCGTCTATTTCATGTTGGGTTACACCTACCTCGGCGCAGCGCAGATCTCCGTCTACGCCGGTGGCATCACGGTGCTCTATGTCTTCGCCATCCAACTGGTGAGCAAGCGCACCCTGCAGGGCCTCACGGAGCGCCTCAAGGGATCACGCCTCATCAGCGGAGCCCTCATCACGCTCGTCGGACTGGTCGTCGTCGGCCTCGTGCTGCTCAAGAACCAGTTTGTCGAGCAGGCCGTCGCTGGCCCCATCACGGAGCATCCCATGAGCGAGGTGGCACACGCCATCGTCGGCTCGGGTAAGTACCAGTACGTTCTGCCGTTTGAGTTCATTTCAGTGTTCCTGCTGGCGTGCATCATCGGCGGTGTCTTAATCGCAAGAAAGGAGGACAAGAAATGATTCCCGTAGAGTGTTATCTGGTGCTCAGCACCCTGTTGTTCTTTATCGGTGTCTTTGGCTTTGTCACGCGCCGTAACCTCGTGGCCATGCTGATCTCCATCGAGCTGGTGCTCAACTCGGTGGACCTCAACTTCGCCGTGTTCAACCGCATCCTCTTCCCCGGACAGCTCGAGGGCATGTTCTTCACGCTGTTCTCCATCGGTGTGGCGGCTGCCGAGACGGCCGTGGCCCTGGCCATCATCATTAACGTTTACCGCAACTGTCACAGTGACCAGGTGAACAGCATTGAAAACATGAAATTCTAAATTGCACAATGGAACACTATAGTTATTCATTTTTGATACTTCTTCTCCCCTTCCTGAGCTTCCTGGTACTGGGACTGCTCGGCATGAAGATGAAGAAGCCTGTGGCCGGAGCCATCGGCACGGCGGTGCTCGGTGTGCTGTGGTGCATGAGCCTCTACACGGCATACACCTATTTCTTTGCTGAGGGACGTGGCGCCGACGGTCTCTATCCCACGGTGACCGTGTTCAACTTCACCTGGATGAAGTTCACGGAGCTGTTGACTTTCAACATCGGCTTCCGCCTGACGCCCATGAGCGTGATGATGCTCATCGTCATCACCACGGTCTCCTTTATGGTGCACATCTATTCGTTCGGATACATGGCCGAGCGCGACGAGAACTACAAGAAGGAGGGCTACGAGCACGGCTTCCAGCGTTTCTACGCTTACCTGAGCCTCTTCACCATGTCCATGCTCGGACTGGTCGTCGCCACCAACATCTTCCAGATGTATCTCTTCTGGGAGCTCGTAGGCGTCTGCTCTTACCTCCTCATCGGCTTCTACTACCCGAAGCACGCCGCCGTGCACGCTTCGAAGAAGGCGTTCATCGTCACGCGCTTCGCCGACTTGTTCTTCCTCATCGGTATCCTGTTCTATAGCTACTATGTGGGGACGTTCAACTTCGACCTCTCGGCCGACCCGACATTGGTCACCAAGTTGCCGGGAGCTGCCGTCTTCCTGCCCATGTCGCTCTTCCTGATGTTCATCGGCGGTGCCGGAAAGTCGGCCATGTTCCCCTTGCACATCTGGCTGCCCGACGCCATGGAAGGCCCGACGCCCGTGTCTGCGCTCATCCACGCCGCCACCATGGTCGTGGCCGGTGTCTACCAGGTGGCCGCGCTGATGCCAATCTGGGTGGCTTATGCGCCCAACACGCTCCACTACA
The DNA here is from genome assembly GCA_963594895.1 of bacterium. Taxonomy (GTDB): domain Bacteria; phylum Bacteroidota; class Bacteroidia; order Bacteroidales; family Bacteroidaceae; genus Prevotella. The sequence continues at coordinate 39,261 of CAVBFJ010000008.1, forward strand.
TCGCTTACATCGCAGCCTTCACGGCGTTCTACGCTGCCGCCGTGGCCTGCTGCCAGCGCGACATCAAGCGTGGCCTGGCCTTCTCCACCATCTCGCAGATCGCCTACATGCTCACCGCACTGGGTGTGGTGACAGCCATGGAGGGCGAGGGTAGCGTCGGATACATGGCCTCGCTGTTCCACTTGTTCACACACGCCATGTTCAAGGCCCTGCTCTTCCTCTGCTCAGGTGCCATCATCGTCATCATCGGCTCCAACTTCAAGGAGTACATGGGCGGCCTCCACAAGTACATGCCCATCACGAACATCTGCTTCCTCATCGGAACGATTGCCATCAGCGGCTTCTGGCCCTTGGCCGGCTTCTTCTCCAAGGACGAGATCGTGGACGCTTGCTTCCACTTCTCTCCCTTCCTGGGGTGGTTCATGACCTTGGTCAGCGGCATGACGGCTTTCTATATGTTCAGGCTTTATTATGTCATCTTCTGGGGCAACAGCTACTATGAGCAGGATCCCGACCATCGCCGCAAGCCGGCCGAGGTGCCCTTCGTCATGTGGGGACCTCTGGTCTTCCTGTCCATCATCAGCATCGTTGCCGGTTGGATCCCCTTCGGTCACTTCATCACGCTCGACGGACACGCCGAGGAGATCGCCCTGCAGCATTTCCGGTTTGGCACCACAGCATGGTGCTCGCTGGCTGTCGCCTGCATCGGCTTTGCGCTGGCCACCTTCATGTATGCGCCCAAGCACAACCCGCTGCCCGACAAGCTCGCCAAGGCCATGCCGACCTTGCACAAGGCTGCTCTCAACCGTTTCTACATCGACGACGCTTGGCAGTTCTTCACACACAAGATTGTATTCGCTTGCTTCTCTGTGCCCATTGCTTGGTTTGACCGTCATGTCATCGATGGCATGTTCAACTTCTCGGCATGGGCCACGCAGGAAGGTGGCCAGGCCATCCGTCCTTGGCAGAGTGGCGACGTGCGCCAGTACGCCGTCTGGTTCCTCACGGGCTCAGTGGCTTTGACGCTGATCTTGCTGTGCATTTAAATTAAACATCCCAACACCAAACATCTAAAAGAAAATGACATTCCTAACGTTTTTCGTCGTTATCCCCGTCCTGATGTTGCTCTGCCTTTGGTTGGCGCGCAACGACAGTCAGGTGCGTGGCGTGATGGTGGTTGGCTCCACGGCATTGCTCGCGCTTTCCATCTACCTCGTTTTCGCGTTCGTTCACGCCCGTGAGACGATGCCCGCCGAACAGAACCCTTTCCTCTTCGGTGCGGCCATACCTTGGTTTGAGCCCCTCAACATCTATTATAGGACTGGCGTTGACGGCATCTCGGTGGTCATGTTGCTGCTGAGCTCCATCATCGTCTTCACGGGTACCTTCGCCAGCTGGCAGCAGCACCCCATGCAGAAGGAGTATTTCCTCTGGTTCACGTTGCTGTCCGTCGGTGTGTATGGTTTCTTCATCTCCGTCGACCTGTTCACCATGTTCATGTTCTACGAGGTGGCCTTGATCCCCATGTACCTGCTCATCGGTGTCTGGGGCACAGGCCCCAAGGAGTACTCCGCCATGAAGCTGACGCTGATGCTCATGGGCGGCTCGGCCCTGCTCATCATCGGCATCCTCGGCATCTACTTCTTTAGCGGACAGTACAGCGGTACCTACTCCATGAGCCTTGTTGAGATTGCGCAGCTCCACGCCATCCCCGCCTTCATCCAGAAGATTTTCTTCCCGTTCATCTTCATCGGTTTCGGCATCCTTGGCGCCCTGTTCCCCTTCCACACATGGTCTCCCGACGGTCACGCTTCGGCCCCGACGGCCGTGTCCATGCTCCACGCTGGTGTGCTGATGAAGCTCGGTGGCTATGGCTGCTTCCGTGTGGCCATGTACCTCTTGCCTGAGGCCGCCCAGCAGTTGTCATGGATCTTCCTGATCCTCACCACCATCTCCGTGGTCTATGGTGCCCTCTCGGCTTGTGTGCAGACTGACTTGAAGTACATCAACGCTTACTCTTCGGTCTCCCACTGCGGCATGGTGCTCTTCGCCCTCTGCATGATGACCCAGACCGCTTGCACGGGCGCCATCCTGCAGATGTTGTCCCACGGTCTGATGACTGCCCTCTTCTTCGCCGTCATCGGCATGATCTATCACCGTGCCGGCACGCGTGATGTGCGCAAGTTGGGCGGACTGATGAAGGTGGTGCCTTTCCTCGCTGTCGGTTATGTTATCGCGGGCCTGGCCAACCTCGGTCTCCCCGGCTTCTCCGGCTTTGTGGCTGAGATGAACATCTTCGTCGGTTCGTTCGAGGTCAATGACACCTTCCATCGCGCTTGCACGATCATCGCCTGCACCTCCATCGTCATCACAGCCGTCTACATCCTTCGCGTGGTCGGCAAGATCTGCTTCCAGCAGGTGGCCAGTGCCGACTTGCTGAAGCTGACTGACGCCACATGGGATGAGCGCGTCGCTGTCGCTGGCCTCATCCTCTGCGTGGCTGGCCTTGGCATGGCACCGCTGTGGGCACAGGACATCATCAACGATGCCGTCGCCCCGATGATCCATCACATCATGGGCACTGGCGCCGTCGCGGGTATGTAATGTTTCAATCTTAAAATTTGAATATGACAATGAATATAGATTATAGTCAGTTTTTAAACATGATCCCGGAGGTGACCCTCATGGCCATCTTGCTGATTGTGTTCATTACAGACCTGTTCACGGCCAAGAAGCCTGGCGAGGACAAGACGCGCGCTTGGTTCAATCCCCTGGTGTGCGTGCTGATGCTCGCCCATATCCTGATTAACATCTGGCCGACGCCCGAATTGACTGCCTTCGGCGGCATGTACGCCACGGGCGCCAGCGTGGGCGTCATCAAGACGATCCTCGCTTTCAGTGTGCTCATCGTGTGCGTACAGTCGCGTGAGTGGTTGCAGCGCCCCGACACTGATTTCAAGGAGGGTGAGTTCTATGAGTTGGTCATCGCCACACTGCTCGGCATGAACATGATGGTGTCGGCCAACCACTTCCTGCTCTTCTTCCTGGGCTTGGAGATGGCTTCCGTCCCCATGGCCTGCCTGGTGGCTTTCGACAAGTATCGCCACAACTCGGCAGAGGCTGGCGCCAAGTTTATCTTGACTGCCACGTTCTCAAGCGGTGTCATGCTCTATGGCATCAGCTTCCTGTATGCCGCCACGGGCACGCTCTACTTCGATGACGTGATGGCTCATGTCTCCGCCACGCCGCTCTGCATCATGGGCATGGTGTTCTTCTTCAGTGGCCTGGGCTTCAAGATTTCGCTCGTTCCCTTCCATTTCTGGACGGCAGACACCTACCAGGGCGCGCCCACCACTGTGTCGGGCTACCTGAGTGTCACCTCCAAGGGTGCCGCAGCCTTCGCGTTGTGCGCCATCCTGATGAAGGTGTTTGCTCCCGTCGTGGTGTATTGGCAGGTCATGCTGATGGCCGTCATCGTGCTGTCCATCACCATCGGTAACCTCTTCGCCATCCACCAGAAGAACCTGAAGCGCTTCATGGCTTTCAGCTCCATCTCACAGGCCGGATACATCATGCTGGCCGTGGTGGGCAACTCGGCCATGAGTGTCACGGCACTGTCATTCTACGTGCTGATTTATGTGGTGGCCAACTTGGCCGTCTTCACCATCATCTCAGCTGTGGAAGAGCACAATGGCGGCGAGGTCGGCATGGACGCCTACAACGGCTTCTACAAGACCAATCCCCGTCTGGCTTTCCTGATGACGCTGGCCCTGTTCTCGCTGGGCGGCATCCCGCCCTTCGCAGGCATGTTCTCGAAGTTCTTCGTGTTCATGGCTGCCGCCAATGGCGCGCAGGTCACCACGACCATTGGCGCCACCATCTATGCGGTGGTGTTCATCGCCTTGGTCAACACGGTGCTGTCACTCTACTACTATCTGCTCATCGTGAAGGCCATGTTCATCCGTGAGAATGAGAACCCGTTGCCCACCTTCAACAGCCATGTCAACACCAAGCTGGCCCTGGCCATCTGCACGCTCGGCGTGGTGGCCTTCGGTGTTTGCAGCTTCGTCTACAACTGGATACACGTTGCCTCTGTGATGTGATGTCACGAGCGCAATGACCATACCAAGGGAGCCGCATGGATTGTAATGTCCATACGGCTCCGTTGTTTTATATATAGGTGTCCGGTTAAAGTAAGCAGCATTCCATCTTGTGTTCTTGTGTTGCTCGAAATACAGATTTGCTACAGGGACAGGAATGGCAATGCATCTGCGTGCAAAGCCCTGTAGGGGCGACATAGTATAGGATAGGGTCTCGGCCCTATCCTATTAAACGTGCCCCTGTAGGGGCGCATAATTAAATTGGAATACGGTTGAATTATACGCCCCCTACAGGGGCAGGAATGGTAACGCTTCGGTATGCATGCCCCGTAGGGTAGGGCGTTCAAAATCTGTTTATAAATCCGACGCGATTGTGTCGCAAAATATAGCGGTTCTCGTATTTATTGTCTTCCGCTCGTGTTATGTTCCCGAAGGGGGCAAATGTGCATAACCGCGGGTGACTGAAGGGAACCTGCGGTTTCCAAATGGTGTAGGGACCAGCGTCCTCGAAGAGGGCGAAATTTGCAGAAGACTCTCTGGCCAACAGGAAGTAACGCTCTCAATGGCCCTTCTTGATATATGCGTGTTCGCCCTCTTCGAGGACGCTTTAAGCAGTATCGTATAACCGCAGGTTCCCTTCGGTCACCCGCGGTTATGCACAGTTAGCCCCCTTCGGGGACATGCAACAAACGTGACGCTTTTTCGTATGCAAATTGGAAATGGCCATGTTCCGCTATAAATTGGGACAGTCGGGTTGTAGGTGTCTGTTTTTCTGCATGTTCGAGGCAGTGTCTATGGTTGCTCGACCGTTCCGTCGACCACTATCTTCTCGAAGACGATGGCCGGGTCGTTGGGCGTTAGCGTCAGCGTGTGGGTGCCATCCGCCGTGGCAGGCAGTTCGAGGTCCACGGTCTTGTCGATTATCCTGCGCGCAATCGTCGGATAATAAGTGCTGTAGATGTTTTCTGGCTTTTCGTTGAGGTCGCCGTTGAGGTTGATTGTCGTCATGGCCCCTCCGTCGACACTGACGCCATAGGTCAGCCCACCCTTGTTGAGGTAGTCGAGTGTTGACTTTGTGATGACATGTATGCGCACCCGCCTTGCGCCCTGTGTCATCTTGAACCGGTAGCTGATGCTTGCGCCCGTTACGCTCTTGTCGTAGGGCATCAGGGTCATGCCCGCCAGACCCTTTCCCATGAACGGTATCACTACCCACTTGGCGCCATCCGTCTCCGCGCTCCGCTTCTTGCCAGACGCGCCCGTTGGCGCTGTGGCGTCCACCTTGCTCGCATAGTGGGGTGCCTCTATTTCCACGATGCCATTGTTGTCGGCGATGGCTTCACCCTTTTCCACCCGATAGACCTTGGGGCATACGTCCTTCGGGAAGTCGTCGTTCCATGACGTGTAGCCGATGTGTTTCTGCGTCATCATGCCGTTCCACTTGCCGCCCGCCATCTTGAGATTGTAGTCGGAGCAGATGACGGAGTCGCGCAGGAAGAGGCGCTCGCACTCGTCGGCCCATTCGTTGGCCATGGGATTGTTTTGCTTGTGGAGCGCATTGTTTTGTGCTTGCGCGAAGTACATCTGGTGCAGGTTGCTCATCACCTCGACGGGGAAGAGGATGATTTGGCGGTATGCGTCGTGACAATCCGCTGGCAGGTCGTTGTATTGCCGGAGGGCGTCGGCCTCGAGCTTCAGGTATTCGTTGACCACGGCCTGCCACCCCCCATTGTCGAGGCGGTAGGTGTCCTTGTCGAGCATCTCTGGTGTGCAGCGCCCATTGTACTTGCTGGCCAGGTTGAGGATGCGTGCGGCCTCTTCCGCGTGGCCGTCACCAAACTGCTGGGCGCACCAGGCTCTCGTGTGGTCGGTGATGTTGTCGGGCCCATACCTGCGTGGGTTCCATGCCATGTCCATGAACAGGCTGATGGGGTATTCCATGGGCTTGAGGTCGCCCACGTTGAGTATCCAGAGCCTGTCGATGCCATGCTCGTAGGCGAGGGTCAGCTGCTCCCACATGTTCTGTGTGGGCGTGACGTTGAGCATCTTCGAGTTGCGGGGCGCCCCGACGTAGTCCACGTGGTAGTAGAGGCCCCATCCCCCCTTGCGTTTGCGCTCCTGGGCGTTGGGCACGCGGCGCACGTCGCCCCAGTTGTCGTCGCAGAGCAGCAGCGTCACGTCGTCGGGCACCTTCATGCCCTTGTCGTAGTAGTCGAGCACCTCCTTGTACAAGGCCCACACCTGTGGTGTCTCCGTGGTGCTTCGTCCTGTCTCTTCAGCGATGATCTTGCGCTGGTCGCCGATGATCTCTGTCATGAGCCTGGTGTCGGCCTCGTCGCCCATCGCCTCATCGCCGTCACCCCGCATGCCGATGGTCACGATCTGCTCTGTGCCCTTCATGCGCTCGATGCCCTCGCGGAAGAACTCCTGCAGGTTGGCCTTGTTCTTCCGGTAGTTCCACGGCCCCCACCGTTTCCGGTCGCGTGCGTATTCCTGGTGGTTGCGCGCCATGGGCTCATGGTGTGACGTGCCCATCACCACGCCCATCTCGTCGGCCGTCCTCTCGTTGTCGGGGTCGTCGGCGTAGAAGCTCCATCCCCACATGGCAGGCCACATCATGTTGCCGCGCAAGCGGAGCACCAGTTCGAAGACCCTCTGGTAGAAACGGTGGTCGCCATACCCTGTCCCATAGGTGTTCTTGACCCATGACGTGAGGCAGGGCGCCTCGTCGTTGAGGAAGATGCCGCGATACCTGACAGCGGGCTCGCCATCCGTGTAGACGCCCTTGTTGGCAAAGATGGAGTCGTGGTGTGCTGTCGGCACATCGGCCCAGTCGTACCAGGGCGACACGCCCATCTGCTGTGACAACTCATAGATGCCGTAGATGGTGCCCCGTCGGTCGCTGCCCGCGATGACGAGTTGGTTGTCGACGATGGTGATGATGAATTTCTCGCGTTTCCCCTTGAGCAGGTTGCCGTCGATGCGTTTCGTCCTTGCCAGCCGGTCGATGGTCGCGGCGTGGCCTATGGTCCCCACGACGATGGTGGGCTTGCCCGTGTCTGGCGCGCTGCCTGTGGGGACGGTCGTGACGGTCGCTTTCCCCCCGGTCACCCGGTTGATGTCGCGGGTGAGGGCGTTGGCCGCGTAGGCCACTCCCTTGCAGTCGTTTGCGTCCATGCTTATTACCACTTGGCCGCCGGGGTTGAGGAGCAGGTCGCCCCGTCTGAAACTGACAAATCGGTCGGCGGCTCCCATGCCCAGGGAGAAAGCCAGGAGCAGGGCCAGCGGCAGTGCTTTCTTCAAGGTGTGTTGTTTCATCGTCAATGGGTGTTTACGTTTGTTTGCAAAGGTAGCAACTTATTTGCTGAAAGCCGTTTCCCGTGTGTGTCCTATGCTTTTTGATTTGTTTCATCATGCTTGTCCTTGAGTCGTTTTGAGGCCTTGGGTGCTTCCGCTTCACGGTTGCCAGCCAGCCTGATGATAGAAGCGCCACGAAAAGAAACAGGTGCGGCAATGGCTGCCGCACCTGTTTCAATAGGGTTTTCCTTGTCATTTGTGTCGTCCGCTGGGACCGTGTGGTGCGCGCCCATGTGGCGTTGACGCTACACGATGCCGTGGTCCGTTCGCGTGAGGTGCTGGCGCCGGGTGGCCTCGCGGATGGCGTTGTTGGTCCGCCAGGCCTCCTCGTTGACGTAGGGCCTGTTGTGGTCGAGGTGCAAGACGATGGCGCTGTAGCGTATCTGCTTGCCGCGGATGCCCGCGTTGGTCAGGCGCTCGCCCAGTTCGCGGTCCTCACCGCCATACTGCATGCGCTCGTCGAAGCCGTTGGCGGCCAGGATGTCGTCGCGCCATCCACTGCTGTTCATGCCGTTCCACGTGGCATGGGTGGGCGTGATGCGGTTCATGAGCGACGCGAAGGCCGCGTTGCCCACGAGTTTGGTGCACTTGAATGACCATTTCAACCCATTCCCGCGTAGCCACGGCAGGCGGAACGCGCGCCCCGATGAGATGTCCTCCCGCGAGAGGCGCTGGCTGATGTCCATGGGCAACTTGAAATAGCCGCCCGACAGGAAGCGGCCGCGCTGCGCCATCCGCTCATGGGTGGCGAGGAAGTCGTGGCGTGGCACACAGTCCTGGTCGGTGACGACGATGTAGTCGCTCACGGCCACGCTGAGCGCCTTGTTGAGAATGGTGGTCTTGCGAAAGCCGTGGTCCTCGTGCCACACGTGGCGGATGGGCAACACGCCCTCGAAGCGCCTGATGAGGTCGGCCGTCTCGGGCCCTGACCCGTCGTCGGCCACGATGATCTCGTCGGCGCGTCGCGTCTGCGTCTCGTAGCCCCACAAGGTCTTCTCCAGCCATTTCGGGTTGTTGTAGGTCGAGATGATGACACAGATGGTCATGTGCGTGTGGTTTGTGCTTGAAGTCATATTGATGCAAATTTAATCCTTTTCCCCGTGACAAACAAGGATATGGCCCTGATTTTCCTGTCCGTAAGGGATATAAACGCAAAAAGAGTGGGGCGTCTGCCTAATTTTGTCATCGCCACATAATATAATAAAAGGTGAAACGTTCTCATGTTAGAACCAATCGTACAAAGCATGAACCATTACATAGAGGTCATCACCGTCAGCAAGGCCAAGACCGACGTTGACAAGGTGTTCAAACAGTTGGGTTACCATAACCTGACGCCGATGCGCAAGAGTGTCAACCCCGTGTCGCGCTTCCTGGTCAAGTTGCTGGGCATGGTGCGCATCCTGACATCGGTGCGCCGTGGTGACAACCTGTGCCTGCAGTACCCAATGAAGAAGTTTTATCACCTGGCCTGCACGCTCGCCCACTGGAAGGGGGCCCGGGTTGTCACCATCGTGCACGACCTCGACGCTTTCCGGCGCAAGAAGATCACCGCCGATCGCGAGCGTTACCTCCTCAACAAGACCGACGCGCTCATCGTCCACAACCCGACGATGCTCGAATACATGGCCGACCAGCACTTCGAGGGACGCCTCTACAACCTCCAGATCTTCGACTTCCTCACCCAGGCCTCGCCGAAGCAGTATGTGGCGCCCCACCATCCGTGGCGTGTGGTCTACACCAGCAACCTCCAGCGTTGGCGCAACGCCTTTGTCTATCGGCTGCAGGAGGTGATGGACGGTTGGACCGTCACGCTCTATGGGCCTGGCTATGAGGACGCCGCGCAGCCGAAGCCTGGCGTCACCTACATGGGCAAGCAGCCCGAGGAGGCGCTCATCGGCAGTGTGGAGGGCGACTTCGGGCTGGTGTGGGACGGTGACTCGTTTGACGAGTGTGCGGGCGACTGGGGCGAATATCTCCGCATCAACAACCCCCACAAGACCTCGCTCTATCTCCGTGCCGGCCTGCCTGTCATCGTGTGGAAGGAGGCGGCCCTGGCCCCGTTTGTCACCGAGAACCAAGTGGGCATCGCTGTCGCCTCACTGCGCGACATCGGCCCGGTGTTGGCCGCCCTCACGCCGACCGCCTATGCGGCCATGAAGGCCAACGCCCTCGACATGAGCCGCAAGTTGGGCGACGGACATTTTGAGAAGGAAGCCTTCCGCCAGGCCACGTCCGACATGAGTGCTTGGCGGTGAGACCCACGCCAGGCGCATGTGTTGTGCCTATGAGCCAACAGGGATTCCGACGGCAGAAGGGTCGTCGGTTGGCACGTTATGTGATGACACGGCGGCAGCCGACATGGATAAAGCCAAGGCCCAAGCCTTGTGAGCATGCTCACACGACTTGGGCCTTGGCTTTATCCATGAGTCCGGCGGGGCTTCCCGTTATTTCTTCTTGTTGATTTTTCTCTTCAGTCGCCAGATGGCAATCTTCAAGAAATAAGCCGGCAGCTTGAACGCGAAGTTGTAGAGGATGCGCGATGTGGAGAACCGCTTGTCGACGCCGAATGTGCGGAGGTCGACGGCGCTCAGGCAGGGCACGTAGCGCACGCGGCTGGTGATGCGCAGCTCGTTGCTCACGTTGTGTCCGTGGACGTTTTCCAGCCAGTAGGCCTTGTCGCTGACATCCACGTTGGGCAACACCTTGCGTGCCTTGGCGTGCCCGTAGTATTGCACGGTGTGGAAGTCGCCTTGCGCCTCCTCCACCAGGGTGAGGAAGTGGTTGTGCGGATAGTGCATGCGCACGATGGCGTTGAGCCGCACGAAGTACTGCATGCCCCACACGAAGCTATAGAGCGTGTGGCGCTGGTCAGCGAGGAAGAGCCGCTGCACACGCTCCACGTAGTCGCTGCTCAGCGCGTCGTCGTTGTCGAGGTTGCTTGTGATGACAAACCTGTCGTCCGCGCTGAGCAGGCCCCTGACGGTGCGGCGGATGAAGCGGCAGTTGACGGCTTCCTCATGGCTGAGAAACTCAACGGCCTCCTCCGCGCTGAAGAAGCAGGGGCGCAGTTGGGGCACCTGTTGCTGGTAGCCCTCGATGCGCCGCCGCATCTCTGCAGGCGTGTCCTTGTCGAAGAGGCACAGCCACGTGAAGTTCTTGTTTGTCTGTCCTGCCACCGAAGGCAGGCAGAACCGCTCGAAGAGGTCGAAGCGCTGCGCCAGCCAGTCGGCGGTCTGCGTGGCGCGGTGCGTCTTGTCCTCTTTCCATATCTTCAGGTTGAAGAGCGTGATGATGAAGTGCTTGTATGTGGGTTGTCGATTTTCCATGATTGTAGTCTTCTATAATTCCAGGTTGAACATCACGCGGTGCTTCTTGCCGTAGCGTGTCCAGAACAGCCGTCTTCTCTCCAGGGCGAAGGCCACGCAGGCGTCGGTGTCGAAGCCGCGCGCCTCGGCATAGGCTCGCACCAGCAACACAAAGAACCGCTTGGGCCCCCACAGCCTGATGAAGTTGAGGCATCCCCGCCGTTCGCCGACGGGACCGAAGTGCATGCGGTTGATGTCGACCAGCGAGAAGTGGTAGTGGCCGTCCTCGTCGACGTGGTAGAGCACGTTGCCTGGCGAGTAGTCGCGGTGCATGACGTGCTTGTCGTGCATCGTGGCCGTGAAGCGCCCCAGCGCCTCGGCCAGCGCCTCGTAGGTTCCCACCTTGGCGTTGCCCACATCCTTCAGCGTGTGCTCGTAGTCACACTGCACGCTGATGAGGAAGCTGTAGCCCAGCAGCGCCCTGTGGCGCTCCTCGATGTAGGCCACAGGCTCGGGCGTGTCGATGCCCGCGGCCATCAGGCGCCTCGGGTAGCGGAAGGCGCGCAGCCCCTTGGGCTTGCGGATGCCCAGCGAGTAGACCAGCCAGTTGGGGCCCTTCGGCACGCAGTAGCGCTTCACGTTGAGCGCTGTGCCGTCGGGGGCGTCGATCACCTTGATGATGTTGCGGTCGTTGTAGATCTCGCGCCCCTCGTGGTCGAACAGGGTGGGTATGCGCTCCAGGAACGTCCGCAGCGACTCGTATTTGGGGTTGACGGTGAGGATAGTCTTCATGCGTTGTCGGTGATTTTGCGTGGCACCACCTTTCCCTCCTTGATCTCGAAGCGGCGCTCAAACTCCTCGCGTGTGCGCTTCCAGCGGTTGTGTGTCCACAGGTAGCACTGTGGGTCGCGGCGGATCGACAGCTCCAGCAGTGCGAAGTAGCGGCGTGTGACGGCGTAGGGCTCCTCTTGTGCGGCGTCGTCGCTGATCTTGCGGAAGGTGGCGCGGTAGTGTCCGCGCGCCAGCCGTTCCAGGTCGACGTAGAACACGGCGTCGTGCATCTTGCGCATGATGCGCTCCGCACCGGTGAAAACGGGTGTCTCATGGCCGAGGAAGGGCAGCCACAGGTGGATGTTCTCCCACTTCGGCCCCTGGTCGGCGATGTATCCGAAGAGGCTGGTGCGGTGCTCGCGGCGATAGGTCACGAGGTATCTCAGGATTTGCTGCTTGGGTATGCACACGCCCTTCTTGCTTTGCCGGATGTCGATGAAGAGCTGGTTGAAAGTCTTGTTGTAGAGGGGGTGGTAGATGAGGCCCACGGGCGCGTCGGCGTACCGCTTCAGCCCCAGGTTGGTGGCGGAGAGATACTCCCAGTTGCAGTAGTGGCCGAGGTAGGCGGCGCAGTCCCTGCCCTCGTCGAAGCACGCCTCGACCGCTTCCAGCCCGCTGAACTCGATGTGGCGGAGCATCTCCTCGTGGCTCATGCTGAGCATCTTGAGCGTCTCGAAGAAGTAGTCGCAGAACCAGTGGTAGAAGCCCTTCTCTATGGCCACGATCTCCTCTGCCGACTTCTCGGGGAAGGATGTCGTGAGGTTGCGTCTCACGATCTGCCGCCGATAGCGCACCACGTGGTACAACAGGAGATACTCCAGGTCGCTCAGTAGGAAGAACACCCGCCACGGCATGCGCGACAGGAGGTGGAAAAACTGTATGACAAGTTTGCTCATGCGTATCAGGCGCTGGGTGGTTCTTACTCCTTGAACGCCTCCATGATGTTGTCGGCCAGCTGCTCCATGTGGGGCAGGTCGCTCTTGCGCATGCGGCTCATGATGGTCACGGTGGGCTCCACGAGCGTGATGTCCTTCATCTTCTCGATGAGGCCCTTCATGGCGCGAGCGGCGCAGGGTGCCCAGGAGCCGTTCTCGAGCAGTGCGATGCGGCGCTTCTGGTAGGCCTTGATGGAGAGCTTGTGGAGGAAGGTGTGCATGGGTGGGAACACGCCGGCGTCGTAGCTGGCGGCGCAGCAGAGCAGTGTGCCATAGCGGAAGGCGTCCTCCACGGCCTCGGCCATGTCGGATCGGCAGAGGTCGGCGATGGTCACCTTCGGGCAGCCGCGCTCCACCAGCAGCTCGCGCATCTTCTCGGCGGCTGCGGCCGTGCCGCCATGGGCTGAGGCGTAGGCGATGAACACGCCGGGTGTCTCCACCTCGTAGTGGGCCCATATGTTGTAGAGGCGCAGGGCTTCCTGCAGGGCGTCGCCGGTGAGCACGGGTCCGTGGAGCGGGCAGATGGCTCTCACGCCGGGCAGCGTGGCCGCCTTGCCGAGCACCTTGGCCACCTGCGCGCCATACTTGCCGCAGATGTTGAAGTAGTAGCGGCGTGCCTCGCAAGCCCAGTCGTCGGGGGCGGCGTCATAGACGCCAAACTTGCCGAAGCCATCGGCGGAGAAGAGCACCTGCTCCTCGGGCACGTAGCTCATCATCACCTCAGGCCAGTGGACCGACGGCGCACTGATGAACTGCAGCGTGTGGTGCCCCAGCTCCAGCGTGTCGCCCTCCTTCACTGTCACCACGCGGCCGGTGAGATCCAGCTCCTCGTTGAACTGGCCGAGCATCTTCTGCGCCATGGCCGAGCACACCACCTTCACTCCGGGGTATGCCTCCATCAAGCGCGCTATGCACCCGGCGTGATCGGGCTCCATGTGGTGGGCCACGAGGAAGTCGGGCTGGCGGCCGTCGAGCGCCTCCTTCACCTTCTCCGCCCACTCGTCGGCGCACCGCTCGTCGCAGGTGTCCATGATGGCCACGTGGTCGTCGAGGATCACGTAGGAGTTGTAGCACATGCCGTCCGGGGTGTGGTATTGGCCCTCAAACAAGCGGAGCTCGGGGTCGTCGCACCCCACGAACTTGATATCTTTGGATACTTCTTTGATCATAGTCATCTTAATTGTTCTGCAAAATTTGCAATTTTATCCGAGATGGCCAAGCATTTTCCTGACTTTTTGGGCCTTGCGCTCCATTTGTCCCAAAAGGACAGGACGCCCAGTTCTGTGTTCCCATTTAGCGACACTAAAAAGAGGAACACAGAGCCGGGCGCCTTGCTTTTGCTGGAGCCGCCCTCGGGTAAGCGCCGCAAGGGCCTGGAGTTGATCCCTGCGCGGCCTGTGCCCCGGGCCTGTCCGCCGCGTGGCGCGTGGCCGGCGAGGGGGGGCGTCTCCTCAGGCGACAGTCCTACAGCAGGCCCTGCTTGCCTACCAAGATGAGCAGTGAGAAGCCGAGCACGAGGGTGATGATGCCCACCGTGAGTCCGGCCTTCGACATGTCGCGCTGCTCGATGAGGCCCGTGGAGTAGGCGATGGCGTTAGGCGGTGTGGAGATGGGCAGGGTCATGGCGGCCGAGGCGGCCACGGCGATGCCGATGAGCACGGTCGACGTTCCTCCGATGATGTTGAGCTTGTCGCCCATGCCCTCGCACACCACGGCGAGGATGGGTATCATGAGGGCCGCCGTGGCGGTGTTGCTGATGAAGTTGGAGAGGAAGAAGGTGACGAAGCCGGCGATGATGAGTATGACCACGGGGCTCCACTCGCCGAAGGGTATGGCCGCGATGGCTGTCTTGGCCAGTCCGGTGCCGTTCATGGCCAGTCCGAGCGCGAAGCCGCCGGCCACCATCCAGATGACGCTCCAGTCGATGTCGTGGAGGTCCTTGGCGGTGATGACCCCCGTGAGCGCGAAGACGGCGATGGGCAGCATGGCCACGGTGTTGGCGTTGATGCCGAGGGGCTTGCCCGCTATCCAGAGGATGATGGTCACGGCGAAGGTGATGGCCACCACGACGGTGCGCCAGTTGTGTTGCATGTCACCCTGTATCTCCAGGTCGATGGTCTTCTGCTTGAAGGGGAAGAAGAACTTGAGCAGGAGCCACGAGATGACGAGCAGCACCAGCACCAGTGGCACCATGAACGCCATCCACTCGCCGAAGCTGATGTTGAGGTTGAGGCCCGTGGGGTCGTTGAGCACCTTGTACGCGAAGGCGTTGGGCGGTGTGCCGATGGGTGTCCCCATGCCGCCGAGGTTGGCGCCGATGGGTATGGCCATGGTGAGGGCTATGCGCCCCTTGCCGTTGGCGGGCAGCGCCTTGAAGACGGGTGTGAGGAAGGTGAGCATCATGGCCGCCGTGGCGGTGTTGCTGATGAACATCGAGAAGACGCCCGTGATGAGCAGGAAGCCCAGCAGCACCATCTCGCTGCGGTGTCCGAATGGGCGTATGAGCGTCTTGGCCATCCACACGTCGAGGCCCGACTTGGTGGCCGCTATGGCGAGGATGAAGCCTCCGAGGAAGAGGATGATGGTGGGGTCGGCGAAGCAGGCCATGATGCCCACGGAGTCGAGCAGCTGCCCATACTCTCCGCCGGATCCTTGCATGAAGGCGAACGATGAGTCGCTCACGAAGAAGAGCAGCACGAAGATGATGATGACGGAGGTGGCCCATGCCGGTATGGGCTCGGTGAGCCACAACATGACGGCCATGACGAAGATGGCTATGACGCGCTGGTGGATGACGGTCAGTCCCTCAATGCCGAAGGCTGCGGTGGGCAGGTTCCACACGACGACGGTGACCAGGGCGGTCAGCAGGAACAGCAGCGCCTTCTTCTTGTTGAAGTCGCCGCTCAAGACTTTTTTTACGGTTTCTTGCATGCTATTTTTAGGTTTTAGTGTTTAGGTCAGGTCAGTGGTGACGCCCGCTGGGGGGCAATCGGATACAAAGATACGGCAAAGATGTGTCTGCTGCGGTAAAGAAATCGGAAAATGTTGCGCGGCGAGGCAAAAAGTATGGGGCATGGGATCACGGGGGCTGCCGTAAGACGCCATCACCCTGCTGGCCACTGCTTGTGCAATGGCCGGCAGGGTGATGGGACCTGTGGGCTGACGAGGGGGAGGGCTACTGCTTGCTGTCTTCCTTCTCCTTCATTGTGCCTTCGATGTAGAGGCGTGTCATCTCGGGCACACCATTGGTGCGCACGGTGATGGTCTTCTTGAAGTGGCCGGGGAAGCGGCCGCGCCCGTTGTAGGTGACGCTGATGGTGCCCTTCTCGCCGGGCTTCACGGGTGTCTTGGTGTACTTGGGAACGGTGCATCCGCAGCTGGCCACGGCCTGGTTGATGACCAGTGGCTTGTCGCCCTCGTTGGTGAAGGTGAAGGTGCACTGCTGCACATTTTCGCTCTCGACAAACGTTCCGAAGTCGTGGGTGAGTTTCTCAAACTTGATCTTCGCCTGGGCGTTGGCCACACTGAGGCCGCCCATGAGCATCATGCATGCGAAAAGTATCTTTTTCATGATTTCTCCTTATGTTATATTATGGTTGCGGCAACCCACAGGACTGCCCTTGTGACACATGGTCAACTTGTAGACGACGCAAAATTACAAAATGTTTCGCCACACGCCTCTTTTTAAGCAATTTTTAACAGGCTTCGTGCGCTTGTGCCGCCTTGTGCCGGGCTTTCTCCCTGTCCCGAATGCGGGTGGGCGCCCCAAAAGAGCGGAAGCCCTCGCCACGGTGTTGGTGGCTGGGGCTTCCCTTGCCGGATGCGCGCCGGGCATCCGCGTGGCATCACCAGATGTGTGCGCGCTGCTTCTTGGGGACGAACATCTTGTCACCCTTCTTCACGTTGAAGGCCGTGTACCAGGCGTCGATGTGCGGCAGGGCGGCGTTGACGCGTGCCATGTTGGGCGAGTGCACGTCGACCGTCAGCAGGTATTTCACATACTCGTCGGTGCTGTTGCCGGCCCACACGCGTGCCCATGCGAGGAAGAAGCGCTGCTCGGGCGTGAAGCCGTCCACCTTGCCCAGGGGCTTGTTCTTCATGGCGTTTTGCAGGGCGGTGAAGGCGATGTTCAGTCCGCCGTTGTCACCGATGTTCTCACCGAGCGTCTGCTTGCCGTTCACCTTGGCGCCGGGCAGCACCTCGAAGTTGGAGAAGAAAGAGCTGAGCGTGCCGGTGCGTGCGTCGAAGTTCTTCTTGTCGTCGGCCGTCCACCAGTTGCGCTGGTTTCCGTCCTTGTCGAAGAGTGATCCCTGGTCGTCGAAGCCGTGGCTCATCTCGTGTCCGATGACGCCGCCGATAGCTCCATAGTTGACCGCGTCGTCGGCGTCGGGGTCGAAGAAGGGCGGTTGCAGGATGGCTGCGGGGAAGCAGATCTCGTTGGTCGACGGGTTGTAGTAGGCGTTGATGGTCTGCGGTGTCATGCCCCATTCTGTCTTGTCCACGCGCTTGTTGACGTAGCGTGTGATGTAGTCGTCCGTTCTCCATCGGGCGATGCGCGCCATGTTCTCATAGAGCGAGAGGCTGTCGATGACCTCGACGCCCGAGTAGTCCTTCCACTTGTCGGGGTATCCGATCTTGACGATGAAGTTGGCGAGCTTGTCCTTGGCCTGCGCCTTGGTGGCGGGGCTCATCCATGCCAGTCCGTCGATGCGCTGCCCGAGGGCTGTCTGCAGGTTGTGCACGAGTTCGAGCATGCGGTTCTTGCTGGTCTCGGGGAAGTACTTCTCCACGTAGAGCTTGCCGATGGCTTCACCCAGGGCGTTGCTCACGAGGCCGACGGCGCGCTTCCATCGTGGGCGGTCCTCCTTGACGCCTGTGCGCACCTTGCTCAGCTCGAAGGCCACCTTGCGGAACTCGTCGCCCATCTGCGATGAGGCACCGCTGATGACCTTGGCCTCGGCATAGGTCTTCAGGTCTTCGAGAGGCGTGTCGGCCAGGATCTTCTCCACCTCGTGGATGGGCTCGGGCTGTCCGAGGTCCACGCAGTCGAAGGCGGGGTATCCGGCGGCCAGGAAGATGTTGCCCCAGTCGATGCCCGGATAGTCGGTGATGAGCTCGGCGTAGGTCATCTTGTGGTAGTTGCCCTCGACGTCGCGCAGCTTCACCTGGTCATAGTTGGCCTTGGCGATGCGCGTCTCGATGGCTATGACGGTCTGCATCTTCTTCTCGGCCGTGGCCTCGTCGCTGCCGGTCATGGCGAAGAGCTTCTTCAGGTAGGTCTTGTACGCCTCCAGCACGCGCTTGTTCTGCGCGTCGTCGGAGAGGTAGTAGTCGCGCGTGCCCAGCCCGAGGCCGCCCTGTCCCACGTAGACGATGTTCCACTCGGCGTTCTTCTGGTCGGCCGTGGCGCCCACGTTGAACATCATGGTGCTCTCGCCGTTGCGGTCGAGCTCGGCCGTCACCAGCTGGTACTCCTTTCGGTTCCTGATGGCGGCTATCTTGGCCAGTGTCGGCTTGATGGGCGCGTATCCCTCTCGGTTCATGCGCGTGGAGTCCATCATGAGGTTGTAGAGCGATCCGATCTTCTGTTCCAGCGACCCTTGCTTCTGGGGTGTGGATGCGTATTGCAGGATGATCTCCTGTATGCGTTTCTGGTTGAGCTCGTAGAGGTCGGTGAAGGCGCCGTTGGTGGTGTGCTCGGCGTCGAGGGGGTGAGTCTTGAGCCAGCCGCCTGCCGCATAGTGGTAGAAGTCGTCGCCCGGCCGGACGCTGGTGTCAAGGTTCTTCGGGTCGATGCCCGAGGTGGGTGCGGTCTGCGCGAAGGCGGTTGAGGCGCACAGGGCCATGCCCACAAGTAGCAATTTCTTGTTCATGATTGTAATGATTGATATGCAGGTGCAAAGTTATGGCTATTATTTTAAATAGGAAAACGTATGGGCTTTTTTTTGTTTTTATTTCGGAAGGGCGCGTCACGGCCCCACGCCGTCGCCGTCCTCACAGCCCATCCGGAGGGGGAGTGAAATATGTGATAAATTTACAGGGGAATTTTTGCATGGCGAAAAAAAAGCATTAATTTTGCCGCCATTAAAAGCATAAACAACCAAGGGCGGCTTTTGTGGGCCACCCTTAAAAAAACATTCAGAAATGAAAAAGTTACAATTGCTGGCCGGCTTGGCGCTGGCCGTTTCATTTTGCGCCACGGGCTGCAAGACGACCACGGAGAAACAGGTGGCCGACTCGGTGGTGGCTGACAGTGTGGACACACTCGCGGTGGACAGCATAGGCTTCCACGAGGAGCAGGACTCCACCCTGGAGTGCACCATCTGGATAGACTGCCCGCAGGGCGACGACAGCCTGGCGCTGGCCGTCAAGAGCTTCATCGCCAGCGAGCTGTCCAAGTTGTACATGCCGCGCGAGAATGCCGACGAGGACACCATCCTGCGCCGCTATCCCCTCTACAGCGGCAGCGCCGCCGACTGCGCCAAGGTGCTCGACTTCTATGGCAAGGGCACGATGCGCTATCTCGACGAGTGCAGAAAGGAGATGCGGGCCTATATGGACCCGTCGGCCGATGTGCCCCCTCTCTACGTGAAGATGAATGTCACCAAGTCGGAAGAGACGCCCGCCTACGTGACCTACCGTGTGACCGACGAGAACTACATGGGCGGCGCGCACGGATCGTACACGTTCTACTATGTGAACATCGACAAGAGCACCCATAAGCCCGTGTACAAGATGCTCGACGCCAAGCATGTCAAGGCCATGCAGCCCCTGCTGCGCAAGGGTGTGCTGTGGTGCCTGCAGGAGAGTGGCGTGGAAAACGTCAGCGACGCCAACATGAACGACTTCATCTTCTTGCCCGACGACGGCATCATCCCGTTGCCGGAGCACACGCCCTGGGTGAAGAACGACAGCCTCAACTTTGTCTACCAGCAGTATGAGATAGCCTCCTATGCCGTGGGCCCGATAGGCTTCAACATTGCCGTGAAGGACCTCGAGGCTTACCTCACCCCGGAGGCCAAGGCCATGCTGGGCAAGAAGTGATGGGATATTTCCCGACAAACTACATGAAAAAACAGCCGTTTTTCCCGACTGGGAAATATTTTGGCCGAAATACGCGAAAATAGGGCGGTTTTAGCAATCGCCTGATAATCAAGGGCTTGTGAAAGCGAGGCTTCCGCAAGCCCTTAAAAGTGAAATATTTTCATCATGATATGTGCCTAATGACGGCATGATATGTGCCAAATCATGCCGTCATTAGGCACATATCATGCCGTCATTAGGCACATATCGTGTGACGATTAGGCATCAATCTCCCGATGGCGGGTCGAGTGGGAGGGTGCGAGCGGTCAAAAACGGTATTTTCGCACTCTATTTCAACCGAAATCTCGAACAAACTTTTTGACCAAAAAAGCGGACAACAAGTCTTGTCGCCATTTGCGGGGAGCACGTTTCCCGCGCCAGCCAGTCACTGGGGCGGTTGCGCGTTGCCCAGCCAGTCGAGCACGCACATCTGCTTTCTATCTATCATCATAAGCGTCTAAAAATGCAGTCCGCTGCCAATATAGCAATAAAAAGCCGTAAAAATGCAGTTGGCTGCATTTTTCTTCCCGTAAGAAGGCAAAAATGCAGTTTGTTGCATTTTCGACAGATACTTACAACCATTTCATGTTGTATTTCCGTCTCGCACGAAATACAGATTGGCTCATAGCCCCGTAGGGCTGGGTGTTCAAAATCCGAATGTTTTTCGGACATGACTTTTGCTACATTTTACGACTTAAGTTGTTGTGAATAAGATATATTTTGCAAGTTATAGCAGAATATGTCCGTTTCAATGTACATACGAAAAAGCGTCACGCTTGTTGTATGTCCCCAAAGGGGGCTAACTATGCATTACCGCAGGTGACCGAAGGGAACCTGCGGTTATACGATACTGCTTAAAGCGTCCTCGAAGAGGGCGAACACGCTACTATATCATGAAGGACAATTGCGAGCGTTGCTTCCTGTTGGTCAGAGAGTCTTCTACAATCTTCGCCCTCTTCGAGGACGCTGGTCCCGACACCATTTGGAAACCGCTGGTTCCCTTCGGTCACCAGCGGTTATGCAGAGTTGGCCCCCTTCGGGGACATACCACGGGCGGAAGCATATAAACGAGAACCGCCATAGGGTGGTTCTATAAATTAGCTTTGTCTGCTTTCGGTGCTATTTTTCGTCCAAATTGTTTGTGAACGAAGGAGCATAGCGGGCTATGCGACTGAGAGAACAAGCAATTTGGGTGGAAAATAGCCCGAAAGATGACAAAACGCTACTGAACCGAACCTATTCATTCGGTGGTAATTTATAGAACCACCCTATATTATGTCGCCCCTACGGGGCTGTGGGGATGCAAATCAATGCAGCCCCGTTTCCTTGGCGGCCATGCGTCATGGTGTGGCGGCTGCCGGGCCGTGTCCGGATGTCAGGCCGCGGGCACGTTGTAGTAATACAACAACGGGGTCACCATCACGCCCATCAACAAAAGGACGAAGAAGACGAGCCCTATGACCGTCAGGAAGACCACGGCTAAGGCGTAGGCCATCGCGTTGAGCCACGACAGGCGGTAGATGGCGCGATAGGCCCAGGCGATGTAGAGCATGCGGTAGAAGTTCAGGAAGTTCAGGAAGTCGAAGAAGCAGAAGAATGCGGACAGGTAGACGAATATCACGTAGTGCTCCATGAGCGTGAGGCGCCGCCCGTCAAACATCCGCTTGCGGAACACGAGGTACGACACGGATCCGACGAGGGGCAGGAAGGCGAAGAGAGTGAACGACAAGTCGCTCGTCAGGTGCTTCTTCAGCGCACCCAGCGTCGCCGCTATGCGCCGGTGGCCCTCAAGGCTGCGCGACGACTTCCATCGGTCTTGGGCCTTGCGCACCTGGATGTCCTTGTCGGCCTCCTCCTTGACTTCGTCCGAGAGGGTCTTGCTCAGTTGGTCGACGATGGTGACCTTCTCCTTGTTGGCGTCGTCATGGATTATGTGGCCGAAGATGCCCTCGCACAGGGCCGTGACCGAGACCGCTATGAGGAACGTGCTCACCGGGCTCTGGTAGAGCACCCGGTGACCCCTGAAGTAGTCGCGTATCATGTAGCCCGGGCGCAGGCCCAGGTGGATGATGGTCCTGATGAAATTGCCCGACAGCTGCGGATAAGCCTCGCGGAATGTCTTGAGGAAATGGGGCTTGCCCTTGCCCGCGTCGCGGTGCTGCCCGCACCGCGGACAGTAGTTGCCGACAAACACGCGCCCGCAATGGCTGCAGGTGGCCTCCTCCGGCGACACGGGCTTCGTGGGCGTGCCGCGTTCGACGAACACCTGCAGGCGGCGCCAGCTGCGGTGTATCGCGGTGGCGGCTTTTCTTATTGTGCTGATGATTTTTCTCATGTGATGTCGGGGGCTTGTCGTTCATGATGCCTGCCCCGGCCGTTTCCCCTTTCTGCTGCGCGCGACAAGCAAGTGCAAATATACGGAATGTTTTCGTAAATGAGCTTCTCCCGAGGCGCGAAATTCAGTCCCCGCCCCTGATTTACGCCGCTTTTCCCCGAAAACCGTGAGTGTGACGCCCGTCTCGGCCGTATAACATGTAAGAAAACCTAATTATGGACAACCTATGGCAAGCAAGATGAGAAAATGGAGGACGGCCCTCACGTTGTTGGCCATCCTCATGTCGTCGTGGGGCGCGTCCCACGACTTTTTTTGTCCGCGGATGAAAAAACAAGGGCAAAGAAAGGATGTTTTCGATTGGAAAACATTATATTTGCATACGAAAACAATCATCAACCGACAATGCACATGACTATGAAAAGAATGATTGTTGCGGCGCTCGTGGCATGCGTGACGCTTGCGGCTTCCGCGCAGTCGAAAGTCTTCCTGACACGTCAGATCAACCCCGAGGCGCTGGTGAAGATATACAAGGCGCTGGGCGTGAAGGCCAAGGGCCGCGTGGCAGTGAAGGTGTCGACGGGAGAAGGGTCCAACCCCAACTACCTCAAGCCGGAGCTCATCAACAAGCAGCACGGCACGCACACCATCGACTGGGCCGAGAAGATCGGGCTGGGCTCCAAGAAATACAAGATCATCAACATCGACAAGTAAAACCATACGCTATTATGCTGACATTCCCCTGCGCTAAAATCAACCTCGGCCTCAACATCACGGCCGAGCGGGCCGATGGCTACCACGACCTGGAGACGGTGTTCTATCCCGTGCCTCTCACGGATGTGTTGGAAATCAAGCTCATGGATCCGCGCTTCCCACACGAGGCGCCCTGCGACCTGAAGGTGACGGGCAACCAGGTGGACTGCGACGAGCGCAAGAACCTCGTGGTGCGCGCCTATGAGCTGCTGGCCGCCGACTTCAGCCTGCCGCCCATCCATGCGCACCTCTACAAGCGCATACCCTCGCAGGCGGGCCTGGGCGGCGGCTCGGCGGACGGCGCCTTCATGATACGCCTGCTCGACGAGCGCTTCCGCCTCAACATCGGCAACGCCGAGATGGAGCGGTATGCGGCCCGGCTGGGGTCCGACTGCACGTTCTTCATCACCGCGGAGCCTTCGTTTGCCACCGGGCGGGGCGAGGTGCTACAGCCTGCCGATGGGCCCAAGGGCAACCTGGACGGATACCACATCGCCATCGTGAAGCCCGATATCGCCGTCTCCACGCGCGACGCTTACAGCCAGATCGTCTGCCGCAAGCCGCAGAAGAGCTGCCGCGACATCGTCCGACAGCCCATCGACACGTGGCGCGACGAACTGGTGAACGACTTCGAGGCGCCCGTCTTCGCGCGGCACCCCGAGCTGGCGCAGGTCAAGGAGAAGCTCTATGGCATGGGCGCCGCCTATGCCGCCATGAGCGGATCGGGATCGGCACTGTTTGGCATCTTTCGCCAGGAGCCGCAGGGCCTCGCCGAGACCTTTGCCGACTGCTTCACGTTCCACTGCCTGCTCTGAGGGCGGGTGAGCGCCGGGGCGCCGCCTCGTGCCATGACACAACGCAAGGCCCCACGCCTGTGAGAATATCTCACAGGCGTGGGGCCTTGCGTTGTGTGGGCTTGTGCCTTGGCGGAGGGCTGGTGACGTGGCCTTGTCAGTCGCACATCTGGCGAAGCTCTTGCCAGATGCGCTGCACGGGCAGGCCCATCACGTTGAAGTAGCTGCCGTGGATGCCTGTCACGCCGATGTAGCCGATCCACTCCTGGATGCCGTAGGCTCCCGCCTTGTCGAAGGGGCGGTAGTGCTCGATGTAGTGGTCGATCTCGTCATCGCTGAGCTCGCGGAAGGTGACCTCGGTCGTGACGGAGAACTGCCGCTGGCCCTCCTGGGTGGTGAGGCACACGCCGGTGATGACATGGTGCGACCGGCCGCTCAGCGCGTGGAGCATCTGGCGCGCCTCGTCGGCGTCCCGTGGCTTGCCCAGCACGCGGCTGCCGTGAGCCTCGTCGCCCACCACCACCACGGTGTCGGCCGTGAGCACAAGCTCGCCGGGCTTGACCGGGTAGGCGGCCGCCTTCTCGCGGGCGATGAATTCGGGTATCTGGCTCGCGGGCAAGTCGTGGGGGTAAGCCTCGCTGATGCCCTGGATGACGCGGACCTCGAAGTCGAGGCCCAAGCCTGCCAGCAGCTCGCGCCGGCGCGGCGAGTTGCTCGCAAGGATGATCTTATAGGGAATGGCTTTGATCATGGGGATAGAGTGTTGTTTCACCAGCCGAAGGCGCGTGCGCTGCTCAACCACTTGCCTTGCGCCTGGAGCACCTGCTCGATGACGTCGCGGGCGCATCCGTGGCCGCCACGCTTGTCAGACACGTAGACGGACACGGCCTTGGCCTCCGCGCAGGCGTCGGCGGGACAGCACGGGCAGCCCACGCGGCGCATAACCTGCAGGTCGGGGATGTCGTCGCCCATGTAGATGATCTCGTCGTCGCGGAGACCATATTGGGCGACAAACTGCTCGTAGGTCTTGATCTTCACGGCGCACTTCTGGTAGATGTCGGTCACGCCCAGGTAGCTGTAGCGCTTGCCGATGGCTTCGGCCTGGCCGCCCGTCATGATGGCGCAGCGCAAGCCCTCCTTCTCGGCCAGTTGGATGGCGTAGCCGTCCTTGATGTTGATGGTGCGCACGGGCATGCCCTCGTCGTCCATGCCGATGGTCGACGCCGACAGCACGCCGTCGACGTCGAAGATGATGGCGCGGATCTTCTTTAAGTCGTAATTGATCATGATGATGGGAGGTGTGCGCGCGCCTTAGAGGTCGATGCTCGACTTGTTGATGACGTTCTCCCACTTCAGCTTCTCCTCGTTTTGGGGCTTGCGCTCGTCGGCCGGGTGGCCGATGGACAGCACGAAGAGCACCTCCTGCTCCTCGGGCAGGCCGAGGATGTCGTGGATGACCTTGTTGGCGGGTGTGCCGTCTGCCTGGTGCTTGTCGCGCATCTGGACCCAGCAGGAGCCCAGTCCGAGGTCTTCGATCTGCAGTTGCATGATGGTGGCGGCGATGGCGCCGTCCTCTATCCAGCAGGGGTTGGTCTTCGGGTCGCCCATGATGACGATGGCCAGGGGCGCGCCCTTGAGGAAGGCGCCGCCGCTCTCCTTGGCTTCGGCCATGGCCGCGATAGCCACGGGGTCGTCGGTCACGGCGAATTGCCAGGCGCGCTGATTCATGCTGGAGGGTGACATGAGCGCTGCGCGGAGGATGAGGCGCACGTCGTCGGCGCTCACTTTCTCGTCGGTGTACAGGCGGTGGCTGCGCCGCATCTGTACCAGTGTCTTGAAATCTTTCATGGATGGATGGTTTTAGCGTTTCAACGCAAAGTTACAAAAAACGTGAGACAAACGCTACGCTATCCCCACATTTTTTACTAATTTTGCCGATGTGAACCCGATACGTGTGACTATCTATTCGCGTGGCGAGACGTTGCCGCCCCTCATCGGGAGCAACTTCTTCCATAGTGCCGAGCTTTTCCACATTGTTGAGAAGTCGCCCGGACAGAGACCGTTCATGGCCGTCGCCACGGATGGGGGCGGCCGTGAGCTGGGGCATCTGTTGGCCTTTGCGCATGTGCGGTGCATGTGGTTCCCGCCCTTCCGCTATTCGACAGGCCGCGCCTACGGCGAGGGCGAATATGCTGATGACGCGCGGCGGGAGGAGGTCTTCAGCGTGTTGCTCAAGGCCGTGACGCACAGGCTGCGCCGCCGGCTGTGCCTTGTCATAGAGTTCAGCGACCTTTCCAAGAAGATGTTTGGCTATCGGCTGTTTCGCGAGAACGGCTATTTCCCCATCGCGTGGATGAAAGTGTACAACTCGCTCCACTCCGTGGCGCCACGCGACCGGCTGTCGCCGAAGATGCTCGACCGCATCGATCGGGCCAGGAAGATGGGTGTGGAGACGCGGGAGGTGCAGACGGAGGCGGAGCTGCACCAGTTCTACAGGTTGCTCAACGGGTTCTACCGCTTCAAGATGCGGCGCGTCATCCCCTCAGAGCCCCAGCTGCGGCAGTTTGACCTAAGCGACAGGGCGCGTGTCTTCATCACCCTTTACAAGGGAAAGGTGATCGGCGGCAGCCTTTGCCTGTTCTCCGAGGGCAACTGCTACCTGTGGTATCTCGCCTCGCGCCGCAAGAGTTATCCCCACCTGCACCCGAACATGATGACCATCTGGCACGCCATCACTTGGGCCTGGGAGCACAACTATGCCCACATTTTCTTCCTGGACGTGGGGCTCCCCGCGCCGCACAGCCCGTTTCGCGACTTCATCCTGTCCTTTGGCGGCAAGCCCGCCAGCTCCTACCGTTGGTTCAAGCTGATGCCCGGCTGGCTCAATGGCATCTTCTCATGGATTTATCGCGAGTGATGCCTGATTGTTTGTCCGAGGGGTGGAAAATATGTGAATTTGCACGAAAAGAAGTGTCAAGCTTATGAAACTGAAAGAGGGTGTCTACGAGAACCTAATCAATGAGCGGCTCCTGGAGGATATGCGCCAGACGGAGCAGTCGGGGCTGGTCTGCAAGACCGAGCCCATGGACGCCGCCGAGTCGGCCAAGATGCTTGCCGACTTCCTGGCCGAGTCGATCCGCAGGAAGCTGGAGGATGCTGATGTGCCCGTGGAGGACAAGATAGAGATGACCAACCGCATCCTGGAGTCTGCCGATGTGGACGATGACGAGACGCTCTCGCTCACCCCGCGACTTCTCTCGGCCGTGGTGAGCGCCCAGCGCGAGGCCCAGTTGCAAGCCACGAAGCAAGAGCTGGTGAGGCCCCTGTCGGGTTTTCGCGTGAGCAACCTCTTCACGGGCGGGCAGTCGGGCGTGTCGCTGGGCACGGAGATCATGCGCGATATCGCCTCCGCCGACCAGATATGCATCATCGTGTCTTTCTTGCGCATGTCGGGCATTCGGATGATGCTCGACCAGCTACGCGACTTCTGCAAGACCGATGGCCATCGGCTGCGTGTCATCACCACCACCTATTGTGGCGTCACGGAGGCCAAGGCCGTGGAGCAGATGGCGAGCCTGCCCAACACAGAGCTGCGCATCTCCTACAACACCACCATTGAGCGCTTGCATGCCAAGTCTTACATCTTCGTGCGCCACTCAGGACTGAGCACCGCCTACATCGGTTCGTCCAACCTTTCCCACTCGGCGCAGACCGACGGACTGGAATGGAACATCCGCGTGACCAACGTGGAGAACCCCCACATCATCAAGTCGGCTCTTGCCACCTTTGAGCGTTACTGGAACAGCGACAACTTCGAAGACTTCCGCGAGGGCGGCATCGAGAAGTTTCGGCGTGAGCTGGCGCTCCAGCGTAGCCGCAACAGCGGTTCGTCGGTCCAGGTCTTGTCGCGCTATCAGCTCTTGCCCCACCAGAAAGTGATACTCGACCGCTTGCAGGTGGAGCGAGAGGAGAACGGCCTCTATCGCAACCTTGTCGTCGCGGCCACCGGAACGGGCAAGACGGTTGTCTCGGCCTTCGACTACAAGCGCTTCCGCGACACCCATCCCGGACACGGCCGATTGCTTTTCGTCGTCCATCGGGAGGAAATCCTCAAGCAGGCCTTGCGCGCCTTTCGCAGTGTGCTGGGCGACCCCAATTTTGGCGACCTGTGGGTTGGCGCCTTTCGCCCAGACAGTTCCTTGGACCACCTTTTCGTGTCCGTCGCCACGCTCAACAGCAATCTTGACCTGTTTCGCCGGCAAGGACTCGGCTTCTATGACTATCTCATCATCGATGAGGCCCACCATGCCGCCGCTTCCAGTTACCGCGTGTTGGTCGACGAGTTCCGCCCCAAGGTGTTGTTGGGGCTCACCGCCACGCCTGAGCGAATGGACGGCCAGAGCCTCCTGCCCGATTTCGGTGGGCGCATCAGCGCGGAGATACGCTTGCCACAGGCGCTCGACGAGGGCTTGCTCACACCGTTCCAGTATCTCTGCATCACCGACGACCTCGACCTGTCGGGCGACGAGTTGTGGGCCGGTGGCAAATACATCCTCTCGCAGTTGACCGACCGCCTCTGCAACCATGAGCGTGTGGGGCTCATCTATCGTAAGTTGCAGCAGTATCTGCCCGACGAGACCCGTTGTCACGCCCTGTGCTTCTGCTCCGACAAGCGCCATGCTGCGTTCATGGCCGAGCAGTTCAAGACCTTCGGCCTGCGTGCCGCCGCCCTCACGTCGGAGACGGATGCCGCCGCCCGTGTCCGGCTCAACCGCCAGTTGGCTGAGGGCAAGATCAATTACCTTTGTGTGGTTGACATCTTCAATGAGGGTGTCGACATACCCGAGGTCGACACCGTGCTCTTCCTCCGGCCCACCGACAGTCTGACCATCTTCTTGCAGCAGTTGGGCCGTGGCCTCCGCCTCAGTGCCGGCAAGGACTTCCTCACCGTGCTCGACTTTGTGGCGCAGGTCAACCGGCAGTATGACTTCACGAGCCGCTTCCGTGCGCTCTGTGTGCGCAAGGACCGCAGTGTGGAGGACCAGGTGAAAAACGGGTTCACCCTCTTGCCCCATGGCTGCTCGATCTTCATGGAGCGCAAGGCGCAGAAATATATCTTGGCCAACATCCACGGAGCCATCTACAACTCCCGCCGACTGGTGCGCGAACTGATGTCCTACGACACCGTGCCGACGCTCTCGCAGTTTGTTGACAATTGTGGACAAGATGTCCGATTGCTCTACAAGGGAGCCAACTGTTGGACCACCCTGAAGATTGCGGCAGGCAAGTGCGCGCCCTTGGAGCACACGCCTGAGACGGCACGCCTCGTCAGGGGGATGGGCAACCTGACCCACATCAATTCTGTGGCCTATCTCCAGTTTGTCCGCCAGTTCATTGCCGATGGCTGCCGTCTGTCAGCGCCTTCTGTGCCAGAGGGTGGGGGAGCACGTGCCGACAGCCCGTTTGCGGTGATGCTCTATTACGCCCTGTTCCAGGAGCGTATCAGCAAGTTGGGGTTTGCCAGCATCGCTGAGGCCCTGCATCGTGTGGCGCGCTATCCGCAGCTGGTGCAGGAGATGTCCGAGCTGATGGAATATCTCCATGCCAACCTGGAGCTGAAGACCTATCCCATGTCCGACGATTTCCCACAGGGTCTGGAGCTCTATGGGTGTTACACCCGCGAGGAAGTGTTTGCCTTCTATGGCCGACAGACTGCCGACAAGAAGATGCAAGGCGTGGCCTCAGGCGCTTTCTCCATCAATGAGCGCAACACGGAACTGCTATTCGTGACACTCAACAAGTCGGAGAAGGACTTCTCGCCCTCCACACAGTATAATGATTATTTCATCAGTGAGTGGCGTTTCCATTGGCAGTCGCAGAACAACATGTCCCATTCCAATGCCGGCGAGCGCTATGTCAACCAGCGAGAGAACGGCCGTCGCTTCCTCCTCTTCGTGCGCGAGGACAAGCACGACGGCTTCGGCAACACCAGTCCCTACTATTGCATGGGACTGTTGGACTATGTCAGTTCACATGGCAACTTCCCGATGAACATCGAGTGGCGGCTGGAGCGGCCGGCCATGGCCAAGTTTGTCAAGGCCGTGTAGAGGCTTTGCGAGCCGCCTTGTGCCGGACCGCCTGCGCCTTTGTCGTGTCGCTGGTCTTGAGCGGTTAGCTATCGAGTGGCGAGCGCGGATGAGTGGGGACAATAGAAGCTTAAGTCGAAAGAAAGTTGGCGGGATGTTTGGTGGGGCGAAGGAAAATGGCTACATTTGAAGACGAAAACCATTCTTTTACCTACACGAATCAACACGGGCACCTTATAGAACGCCTGCCGCCTTGAGGTCCCTGCGCAGTTGTTCGGTGGTGGTGAACACCACGCCGTGCCATCCGGCCCGCTGGGCGCCCTCGATGTTTTCGGCCTTGTCGTCGATGAACAGGCAGTCGGCGGGCTTCACGCCGAACTTCCGGCAGAACGCCTCGTAGATGGCTTGGTCGGGCTTGAGCAGGCGCACCTGGTGGGAGATGAGGCTGCCGTCGAGCAGGGCGAAGGGCTTGGGAAACTTGCGCATGACGTCGAACACCTTCGTCGACCAGTTGGACAGTCCCAGCAGGCGGTAGCCCTTGGCCTTCAGCTCCTCCATGAGCTCGGTGATGCCTGGCACCTCCGATGTGAAGATGTCGGTGTAACACTTGTCAAAGATGTCAATCTCCCTGGTGTACTGCGGCCATTGTCGTTTCCATTCGGCCATGTACTGGTCGAACGACTTGTCGGCCTTGTCAAGCCGGCTGTTGTTCTCTTCGGTGAACACTTGTGCCATAAACTGCCGGGCTTGCTCTTCGCCACCGAGACTTTGGGCGAAGAACGATGGGAAGTCGTACTCCACGAGCACGCCCCCGAAGTCAAAAACGATGTTCCTAATCATGGTCTTTCATCAGTGAGGCTGGCGCATCCTTGTAGGGATGTGCCAGGTCGAGGTAATAGAAGTTGTGTTGAAACTCGGTGCCGGCCTTGGGCGGTGTCATGTAGTCGCCATACATCTTGGTGAGCAGGTAGTCGCTGTCGGCGGCGCCGCGGAGCGTCAGTCCCTCGAAGGTGTAGGGCTTGCCGTCGCCAAAGACGTGGCGCGGCACGATGCTGCGGAAGTCGTCGTCGAAGCAGAGCACATGGCGCGACTGGTCATAGTCGTACTTGTGCAGCAGGCGGCTGATGCTCCGCTGCAGGCCCTCCACGGTGAACAGGCGGCGGCAGAGCAGTGGCAGCCAGCTGCTGGGGCCGTGCCCATGGCGGTAGGGGTCGCGGTAGGTGAAGTAGAGCAGCTTGCAGAGGTGCTTGTAGTGGCGCACGTGGAGCCACTGGCGCAAGCGGCCGTCGGGCATGCCGTCGAGCGGGAAGACGTCTACATAGACGCCGCCCAGGTAGCGCAGGTGTGCATGCTCGATGAGCGTGGTGCGCGCGTCCTGCAGTTTGGCGAAGGGCTGCGGATAGGTCTTGTCGTTCTCGGCGCACACCAGTTCGTAGCCTTCGGGCAGCCACTCCTTGCAGTGGGCGATGAGCTTGTCGTAGTCGCTGTGGGGCATGCACACGTCGGCGTCGTCGTCCCATGGGATGAAGCCCTTGTGGCGCACGGCGCCCAGTTGTGTCCCGGCGGCGATGAAGTAGCGCAGGTTGTGCTTCCTGCACGTCTCATCGATGGCCTTCAGTGTTCCGAGCATCACCTGGTGCAGGTCGTGAAGATTATAGTTTGCCATGTGTGTTTTTACGGTTGATGATGTCTGCAAAGGTACGCATTTTCCGTCACATGGCTTTTCTGTTGGGGCGTGAAAACCCCATAAATGTGCTTTTTCATTGCCTTGCTCCTTGTCCGCCACCCGGTTTTCCGCGGACTATCTCCCTTGAGTCGATGTTGTCATGTCGCGATGTCGCTGGAGACTGGGTGGAAAACGAAAGTGGGAGGAAAACCTTTTCGTTTTCCTCCCACTAGATTAGCCTTTGCGGTATTTGCGTTTTATTTCAGTTCTGTCTCTTTCAGGCCGCGGCTCACCAGCAGTCCCTTCACGCTGGCCTTCGGCGCGCGGAAGGCGCGGTTGGCCTTGAAGTGGAGGGTGAAGAGCGTGGCGTTGCCCTCGATGGTGGGCTGCTCGCCGATGTTGACGAAGGTGGGGTAGAGCACCTGCGTGCCGTCGGTGTGGTGGCGGTCGTAGGTCATGTTGCGCATGTCCTTCACCGCGCCGGGCTCCGTCTTGGTGTACTGCATGACCTTCAAGTCGTAGGGCATCACGAGGCTGAGGGCGTTGACGGCCTGCAGGCCCGTTCCCTTCACCGTGACTGCCACGTCGTCGCCGGCCTGGTAGCTGGCCTTGTCGTAGGCGAGCGTGATGGTGCCCTGTGGCTGCCGGTCGTCCTGGTGGGCGATGCCCCCTTCGAGCAGTGTCGCCACATGGGAGATGTCGTAAGCGTCGATGAGGCCGTTGCCGTTGATGTCACCGTTGGAGATGTAACCGTCGAAGTCGCTGTCGCCCTTCTTCAGGCCAGTGTAGTTCATGTATGACGTGAGGTCGTTCTCGTCAATCTTCCCGTCCTGGTTGACGTCTCCGGGGATGAGCACCTTGGTGTCGGGCAGGCGGAACACGTAGAGCTCGGCGCCCGACCCGAAGTCGCCCACGGCTTGCTTGACGTCCATGCGGATGTAGCGTGCCTGCGGATGGTCGGCGAAGGCCACGTCCTTCCTGGCCGGTGTGCGCTGCCACTGCTGTGTGCCGGCCGGCTGCCATGTTTTGCCGTCCTTCGAGGTGAGGATGTCGGCCTCGAGGATGGTGCCGTTGCCCGCGTTGGCGCGCGGCACATATTGCATCTTGTCGAGCGTGACGGTGGCGTGCAGGTCGAGTGTGACGGAGAACGGCACCGCCTTGGTGTAATAGTCGGTGTGCCAGATGTCGCCGCCCTCCTGGAAGTCGAAGAGCCTGTCGATGGCAAAGCCGTCCATGTCCTTGGCTGTGCTGGTGGCCGTGATGCCGTGGAGGGCATACTCCAGCGGGTTCTTGCTGGTCTTGGCATTGACGGGTGTCCAGTCGCTGGTGCCGTCAGCGTTGACGGCGCGCAGCTCGAAGCTGTAGTCGGTGCCTGGCTGCAGGTCCTCGAAGAGCAGGCTGTTGTCGCGGATGGTGGAGTAGGTCATCGAGTCGAAGCGCACCTCGTAGTAGTCGGCGTTGTCGACTGGCTTCCAGGTCGGTGTGAGCGTGTAAGGGGCGGTTTTCGTCTCCTCGGCCACAGGAGCCGTGAGCGCACCATGGTGTGTCAGTTGGCGTGTGACGGGCTGGTCGTAGGCGTATCCCTTGATGTCGACGGTGGTCTCCTCGGCTGTGATGTCGCTCTTGGCGATCGTGATCTCGATGACGGGGTTCTTGGTCTTGTCATCCTTGTCGGCGGAGCTGGCTGGGGCTGTGGCGAAGGCGAGCGGGTCCGGGTGCTCCACGTATCTCCACGTGTTGGCTCCCGTGCCTTCGCTGAGTGGCACCTTCCTCTTGCCGATGGTGGCACGCACGCTCTTGGGCTTGGCTGTGGCGTTGACGCGCAGGATGGTCGACTGCTCCCTGGTCATGCCGTCGAAGGCGCCTTCCGTGGGACAGAGGGTCACGCTGAGGTTGCCCTTGTCATCGAGGTCTGAGCTGATCTTCGTTGTGGCGCACTTGCCGCCGAGGTAGGCCTGTGTGGTGCCGTCGTCGTCGTAGAGCGTGAACTCAGAGTGGTCGTAGGGCCAGAGCTCGAAGATGCGCTCGTCCTTTTTGACCTGGTGCACGTTGTTGTTGGGTCGGTTCATGGGGATGATGGCTCCCGCCTTGACGAAGAGCGGCAGTTTCCACAGTGGCGCGTCATAGTTGTTGAGGATGCGGCCGCCCTCGTAGACATCGCCCGTGAAGTAGTCGATCCATTGTCCCTCGGGCAGGTAGATGCCGTTGCGCACGTCATCGCCCCGCTTGTCGGCCTTTGTCTGTTGGTAGATGGGGGCCACGAGCAGCGACGGGCCGTACATATATTGGTATTTTGTGGCGGCCGAGTGGGTGTGCCGGTTGGGGTAGTCGAGGAACATGGCGCGGATGAGCGGCTCGCCCGTCACGGCCTGCTGCGCGCAGGTGTATGTGTAGGGCAGCATCTCCGACTTCAGCTTCAGGTAGGCCCTGTTGATGGTGGCGGCCCTTTCGCCGAGCGCCTGCGGATACTTCTCGTTGGCTCCCCAGCCGTCCATGTTGAGCTGCATCGGGGTGAACGCCTTCCACTGGAAGTCGCGGATGTTGACCGGCTCGTTCTTGCCCCCGAAGATGCCGTCCATGTCGGAGGTGATGTTGCTCATGCCCGAGAGGCCTGCGCCGATGTAGGTGGGTATGTGGAAGCGTATGTATTCCCATTCGCCGCCGTTCTGGTCGCCCGTCCACACGCCGGCGTAGCGCTGTGTGCCGGCCCATCCGTCGAGCGTGATGATGAAGGGTCGGGCCTCGGAGCCATAGTAGGGCATGATGTGCGCCACGTCGGCAATGCCGTTGAGGCCGAAGCTGTATCCGGCTCCCACCCATGCCACGTCGGTCTTGAGCACGCGCACGCCGGCGTCGCGCACCTCCTTGACGATGTCGCGTTGCAGGAGCGCCGGTATGCTGTCGATGGGGTGCAGGTTCGATTGCGTCCAAAGGCCGATCTCCACACCTTTCGAGCGCGCGTAGTCGCCGAAGCTCTTCAGGTTGGCGATGTTACCGTCGAGGGTGCTGTCCTGTCCGTAGCCGGCGCCGTAGCCGTCGTTGGGCAGCACCCATCCCAGTGGCATGTCGGCCGCGGCGTAGCGGTCGATGACGGCCCGTGCGGAGAACTGGTAGTTGTCGAGCTCGCCGTTGAGGCTCTCCTTGACGCCTCCGTTGTCTTTCTGGCTCTCGGTGTATCGCTTGCCGTCCTCAAAGAGGATGCCGCGGTCGGGGTCGGTGGTCTCCTTCCAGTAGTCGCGGTTGTAGGCGTTGAGGTGTCCCTCGTAGAAGGCGAACTTGGGCAGCAGCACGGGGTTGCCGGTAAGCTGGTAGTAGTCGTTGAGGAGCTCGGTGGGGTGCTCGTCGACCATGATGAACACGTCCATCCAGGGCGTATCGTGCGTGACGGACACCTGTCCCTTGTTGGCCTTGCCGAAGTCGTAGGCTCCCGGCTGGAAGGTGTGGCACATCAGGCCGTAGCCGCCCGTCGACCAGTAGAAGGGTGCTGGCGAGCAGACGCCACCGTCGGTCCATGAGTTGGTGTTGACAATCTCTATTTTCTGTCCGCGGTGTGAGAAGCGGCCGTTCTGCACGCCGCCGCCATAGTACCACTCGTCGGGCTTCTGGCTGAGCGTGAGCGTGGTGCGCCCGTGCTCGAAGCTGGTGGGGGCCGTCTGGCTGACCACGGTCTGCTGGCGTCGCAGGTCGGTGACGCTGACGAGCGATCCCTTCTTGCTGACGTCCACGCGCACGTCGCAGGTGCTGACGCTCACCTTGTCATCGTCGTTGTCGATGGCCATCGGCCCCACTTCGCGTCGTGGGTCGGCGGTGAGGATTTGTGCCTGGGGATTGGCCTGCGGGTCTCTGACGATGCCTCCGCTGTTGTCCTGGAAGAGGCGGAAGATGTTGGGACCGTAGAAGTCGATGGTCATGGTGTGGCCGTCGGCCATCGTCACCTCGGTGGTGGTGGCGTTGATGCGCCTGATGCTTGTCACGTCCGATGCGTTGGCGGCGATTGTCGGTGCCACCGCCATCAGTGCGGAGAGAAACACGCGTTCAAGATGTCTGTTCATGGTTATGGGATTGGTGGTACGTCTTAGTTGTCGTTTCGTTGTCGCCCTTTGGGCGGGGGGCTGCGTATGGGTGCAACAAAAAAAGGTGTGTCTGAGTTATCTCTGACACACCTTTTGTAGCTGGTAGGGACGATCGGGCTCGAACCGATGACCTCTGCAATGTGACTGCAGCGCTCTAAACCAACTGGGCTACGCCCCTGTTTACGGTGTGCAAAATTACAAAAGATTTTTGTTGCCGCCAAATTTTTCGGCAACAATTTTTGAGAAAAGTGCAATTTTGTGGTTTGTGGGCTTGTTCCAGGGCAGGTGGAGTGGGGAACACCGTGGCTTTGTGTTCTGTGGATTTGCTTTGTCGCCTTCCGGTGCTATTTAAAAGACAAGACAATATAAAATGGATTTAGCCAACGTGAAAATCATAAGAAAACTCAAATGGAATGTTTAGCCAAAATCTCCGTCTCTTACGCAGAGACGGAGAATGCGTGAGAACCTATAAAAATCAGCAGAATATGCTCTTAACTATTCTGTTTTGCTAAACTCTCGCACATTTTTCGCATTCAATAGTCAGATTTTCGTTGAAAAACTCTTTTGCTTTGCTTCTTTTTATTAACTTTCGGCCAAAATCTCCGTCTTACGCAGAGACGGAGAAAACACGAGCGTATAAAATTTACGGGGTTATGTCGGTATATGGCACACCTATAAGATAACTTTGCAACCGAATGTGAATCTATCGATCAACGATGTATTTGAAATATGACAAAGAAGGAAAAGAAAATGTTGATGGAGCATCTGATGATGAGAAAAATCATGATGCATATGTTTTTAGGAGTAATGGTTCTGTTGTCATCTTGTGGTACCGGTTCTTCCCAAGTTGAGGAAGAAAAGTTTACTCAGCAAGATGCAATAGATGCGTTAGCGGAATTGTCTCCTACAGAGGGTGCTCGATTCTTTGTGGATAACAGAGAAAAGTATTCTTTCTTGGATACATTGTATGTGGAAAATGTTGTTCCTATAGTTGGTCTGTGCAGTTTTGATACGATCAAAGCGGTTCTAAACTTGGTCAAAGATACACCGGCAAACGATGCGCTGACTCCTGCCTATAAGGACAATCGCGAAAAATATCTTGAGCAACTCAACCAAGAGATAAAAGAGAATGCTTTGTCTCAAAAGCAAGCTTTTGTGGATTGCATTGTGCCTGCGATGCAGGTCGAGATAGACTCGTTGTTGGAGGAAGACATGTCGAAAGTAATGGACAAGTATTCTGGAGGCTTCATGAATTGGAGAAAAATAAAATTCTGGTTTGGAACAGATAGCGAAGACTTCGCAAAAATATGGAAGGACAATATAGACAATGATAAATATACCGATTGCGTAGCTTCCTATATAGACACTTATTTGGACTCTTTGGCTGTCTTGAGAAATGATTATTATAAAGATATC
Source organism: bacterium (assembly GCA_963594895.1). GTDB lineage: Bacteria > Bacteroidota > Bacteroidia > Bacteroidales > Bacteroidaceae > Prevotella. The sequence goes on from CAVBFJ010000008.1 coordinate 75,992, forward strand.
GTAGGTGAAGGAGAGTTTGAGAGTGACTCAAAAATTAGTCAAGCCACAATGGACTTGCTATTGGCAAAAAAATGCATTAAGGAGGTAAAGAAATTTACAGAAAAGGAAAAAGGTGAGATGACGACAGCCTTTCTCAAAGATTGGGTTGCTCCAGCTGTTCTTGGTGCCTTTACCGGTGGAGTTGGTACGGCTGTGGCATGGGCATATGATGCAGGGAACTTTGCATACGATGTCAAAATGACAATAGATGATATCAAGTCACAAAAGATAGAATCTGATGATGTCGTAAAATATGCGTGCATGGAGAACATTGGTTTCCAAATAAGGCAAGCATATTTGAAATTCTACACAGAGAGGGTCTTTAAAAACATTGACCAAAATAGCAAGCAACTATATGAAGCAATCTCTACAAATTTATAATTATGAATAAAATTTTGAAATATATATTGTCTGTATTACTTGTAGCCTGTCCTGTTTTGTTGTTTGGACAAAAGCAACTCGTGAAATCCGCTTTGAAGAGTTCGAAAAAGCTATTTAAAGTTGAGGCTAAAAACTTGACAAAAGAGGGCGTTGAGAACGCCAATAAGGCAATGATGGAAAATGCCTTTAAGACAGGTGCGGAAGAAATCGGTAAAAACTACATGCAGAAGGCGACAGCCAAGCAAATTATCAGGAGAACCTTCCGCGAGAAACTTCTTAAGGAGATAGAGGAAAAAGAACTTGGTTCTATCTTGCGTTATGGCATGACGAATGCCAGAAAAGAAATCGCCCAAACAGAAAAGTCTGTAGTTAAAAAAGTCCTTTCAAAAGGAACCCATGATAAGGCATACAAACAAAACGTTCAAAAGGTATCTAAAGAGATTGCATCTGCAGAGAAGAATGCCGGCAAGACGGTGATAGAAAAAGAATCTAAAAACAACATGTCCCATCTTCTTGCAAGATATTGTGGTAAAGGCGGTTTTAAAAAGTTCATGTCGATGTCTATTAAGGACAGAATGGTGACAATAAAGCAACTAACAAAGCATATCTATTCTTTGCCAGAGGCAGAAAGGAATAAAGCTTTGAAGTCTATGTCTACGGAAATGCGAGAAAAGGTAGTGAAGATGAGAAAGCTAATGACTACAGGAATGCCGCCCAAGCCAAGCCCTAAGGGTAGTTGGACTGGTGAAAGAGGAAATAGTGACTTTATTCTTAATGATGACTATATGTGGACAAACCCAAAAACTGGCATAAAAATTAGTGTGCGAGATTTAAAGAAACAATACAAGATAAAAGGCGAACTTAAAGTCAGATATCGAGATGGTGAACCAATTTTTGATAAAAGTAATTCTCTCGGGACTACAAAGGTTGAATATAAGCAGAACTACGACTACAAAAATATAAAAGATTTGCATAATCCCGTTAATGAGAACCTGTCTAAAGAACCTTGGGTTAAGTCACATGTAAATGACAAGGCTGTTGATCCAACAAGAGATTATGTGGAAAATGCAGCTGTTGATGGCTCTCGTGTTACTGGGGCTCGTAATACATATCATGAAGCAATGGATGGAGAAACGATTTATGTAGTACCAGATTTTATACATCGTATATGTACTCATAATGGTGGAAGGTCTGTTGCAGCTTTAGTTCAGTAATATGGCAAAGAAAGAAAATAAAATACTGGAGGAGTTGCGGCGGAGAGGCGGAATCTTTGAAGACCCAGCTCCGAAAGAGAGTGACGACTTTATTGGAACGACAGGCCCAGTTCCCAGCATCATTGGGGTGTTGAAACGTATGTTCTTCAAGAGTAAATAGCGATGTGACATTTTTTCTTGATGCTCTGACATCATTTGGCACATAGTTCCTATAACTTTGCAATCGAAATCAGAAGTAGAACAGGAACTATGGATAAAGTTATAGGATGTGTCGTCGGGGCTGTTGTGTTCTTTCCCTGGCGACCGATAGTCGCATTGTTGGCGGCCATTTGGTTTGTCAACATCAGTGGTGTCGAGCTATATAGTTGGCTTGACGGTTTGGGGCATGGCATCTTCTTCTTGCCAAATCTGGTGAGGCATATCTTTGATGGCGATGTCCTTTTCAAGGCCACCAGTCATACTGCCGGTTACGATGTCTCTTGGTGGATAGCTTCCATTGGCTCGTGTATCGGCTGGATGGTTGACGTATGTTTCTATTTCATGAAAACATGGACGTTTGTGAGTTGCGATGAATGATAGTGAATAACATAAAAAGAATGGCTTATGTTTAGAGGCTTTTGTAAATTTACCTGCGATAATTGCGGTAACAAATTCGTTGGAATGGACTGTGAGTGGTGTGCAACCGCATATACCGCTCCTGTGAAATGTCCGAAGTGTGGCAGTATGCATACTTATCCGTCCGGTTCTAGTTTGGGTTTCCTGTTGGGAAACTTGTTTGGCATGAAAAAGGCATTCTATCGAAAGATGTGGAAAAGCATGGATGAGTCCACTTGAAAAAGTATCCCATCAAACAAAAAATCAACATACATTACTCTTTGAGATTTTGCAATCTGGAGATTTTTTAGTATCTTTATA
>CAVBFJ010000009.1:0-73909 GCA_963594895.1 bacterium
AGTTATTCGTATCTTTTTATCCACGCAAATTTTACAGTCCAAAAATAGATAGATTGACAAACATTTAATATTTATGAAGAGTCTTGGTGGTTTGCAAGAGGCGATCTATCTTGTGCGCCAAGTCCAAGCTACAATCTGCGCACCAGCCCCATATACCGGGTCAGACTTGACCGACCATGAAGACACGCTGGTCAAATTTGCTGCAAATATAAGCATCTTTTTGCCTTTCTTATGATTCTCTAATACACTTCAGATTCATTCGTTCTTTCAAAAACTCCACCATCTCCTTGCGCCGATTCACCATGACGAAGTGATTTTCCTCTGGCACGAAGAAGAGGCCGACATCCACTCCCATCTTTCTCAACCTGTTAGCTTGCCCCGGCATCAACCGCGAGGAATTGTCCTCGCCACCGCCTACCAAGTTCACCTGGCAAGGAACCTTCCGCAGTCCGTCAAGGTTGCAAGACACCGTGGTGATGCTCTTGAAGTCCTTGGCATGGGGCGAGTGCATCGCAGCAACAATCGCAGTGCCGCCGTTCGACAGGCCCATCAGATGAATCTGCCGTTTGTCGATGTGATAGCCCATGTGCTCCAACGCCGGGACGTAATAGGAGAAGATCTCGTTGATGTCCCCTTGGCCGAAGATGCCATCCATGCCCCGGGTACCGATGCTCAGCACGATGCAGTTGTTCAAGTCCTTCCAAACGCCCTGATAGAGTTTCCAGTTGCCGAGATAGCCATGGCAGAACACCACCAAGGGATACTTGTAACCATTGTCCTTACTCCACTCTACGTTCTCGTCGCCCTTCGGCTCGCAGATATACACGGCCCTTCCGTTTCCTCCAAAGAAGTCGTTGAAAGCCTGCACATAGACGCCCGACATCGGGTTCTCCCAGCCCAGATTATCATAAGCATGATAGAAATTCCGTATCTTACCATTGGCTATGTCACTGTCAGCTTGCCGCATGAGCGAGCTACCGATACCCGCATACTTGGCCAACGGCACATTGTGGATGCCGAAGTTCATGATTTCCTCCTCAGGGAAGAACGTGTTCATGAGATATTGCCCCAAGGGAGGATGCTTGGCATTTCCCTCCTCGTCCAAGTACACGAGCCTCACCCTGTCGCCCGAGTTGATGCGATAGCGAGGCATGGCCATCCAAAGGCAAACCACGAATAACGCCCAGTATGGTTTCATGCCATACCTCTTCATCCACAGGGGAAGCCACTCGAACACCTGCTTCTTCCAAACCAGAAAGAGCAGCATCAGCATGATGGTCTTGTAAAACTGGCTCGCCAAGCAAGCCCATGCCACAACCAACAGCACCGAGAATATACATTTCTTGATCATAATCTTATCCTACATTTTAATGAAACTATAAAAGAGATTTTCTATCTTGTTTTTAATAATTCAAGTTTCGGATTTAGATTTCAACGAGGTGTTGCGCGGGAATCTGGCCTACAGCCAGATGTCCGCTCAGTTTGCGATGCAAAATCTAAAGCCGAAACTTCAGTTAATAATGTCTCAACTCATTCTTTCCTATATACTTCTTTGCTTGTACTAAGGCTTGGAGCATTGCCTTCTGGAGACAAGCCCGACAAACCGGAAATATTGCCCTTGTGCGTCAATGCGCTCCATATATGGGAAGGGAATGGAATGAAGTTTCCTACAATGTCAAACCACTTGTTCAACACCCTGCTTGGATAGCAACGTGCCCTGTCAAAAGCATCGCGCGCCACACCGCCACAGGTATTGTCTGAGAAGAAGAAATACCTGGCTCTTTTGGGATTAGCCGCATCGCGCTCTATGTAATCAATCGCAGGAGTCACATCATCCACTTCCATGAAATAAGCATCAACCCTTCCTCCTGTATCATGCAGTCCTGTACCGTTGAGGATGCGAGGCCCTATATATTTCATCAGTTCCTTGTCTGTCCTTCCATTGCGATAGCCTAAGCATTGGCGTCTCCAGTTGCCACGTCTTCCTTTGAGAATATAACCGATACCCTGCTTGAATCGCCCATATTGATATAGGGTCAAACGTCCCTTGTCGTCTTCTATGATTATACCAGCATGCCCTAATGGGAGTTTCTCCCCATGTTTGAATATGGCATTGAAAGGTCTCTTCAGGCAAGGCAACGTAGGTACATAGCAATGAGGGATAGAATAATAAATCACCTTGCCACTAACAGGAGAGTCATAGCCGTAATGCTTGCAGTTAACCACCACACTATAAACAAATGTACCGATAAGGAAAGCAAGCAGTACAACCCACTTCTTTTTTATTTTCCCCGAATTTCGTTTCATTCTTTATCTGCTTTAAATTTTCATACTCTTCTGTCGTATCTTGAATTCAGATTTTCCTTGAAATAATATCGTTTCCTTTCTCTTTGCATATCTATAAAGCAGCCAACTTACTATAGCATCAGCAAGGAACACCACGACGAAAATCAAGATGTTCAGCATAACGTATCTATCCCAAGAGTGAGAAGACACTGCCATCAACTCCGCAACACACTTCTGGGCAGCCTTTTTCAATGACATCCCAATATAGTGGTTCCATACCACAAGAGTCATCATTGCATTGAGCAAGAACCAGATACCTGACAACAAAAGCGGACAGGAAAAACGCCGCCCATCCTTTACATACCCCCTCACACTCGCCACAACCGCAGGTATGGCGAAAAGCGTAGGCAACAAAGAGTGAATGTAGATATTCTCCACCGTACACATATCAAGATACGTCATACCTGCCATCAGCGCATATTCTGTCATGATGGCACAGCAGATGCCGTAGAGCCCCTCAAGCACACCAAGCGGCGAGAACAGGCTTACCACCACACTCGAAAAGAACAAGCAAACGAAGCACAACACCACCGCCCATCGCTTCAGCCAAGGATACAGAGCCGCCGACACATTGGCGAGCATCAAGGCCAGATAGCCTCCCATAGCCGAGGGGAAAGCCTTGGCTGGAGCATATCGCTCCTCGCACGATAGCATGTAGACAAGCTTGTCGCTGACGTCCAGTCCCGCATGATAAATGCCATAGCCATACAATGCCGTGAGCAACCACGCCACGCAAGCAAACACTGGGTGACGCTTCCATGAGAGCGTCACGGCGGCAACGAGTGCCGTCAGGAAATTGAGTAGTATCAGTATAGACATAGTCTCTTTCATTATTTTTGCCTAATAAGTCCGATAGATCGCTTTGACCACCCTGCTGTTCTTGTCTACCGTTACTTCTTCTGAATACTGGTTGTCTTCTCCCCATCTGCAACTATACGTCCCGTCTTTTTTCTTGGTCCACTTGGGAGAGTTCTCAAGTCGCTTGATAAACCGTTTAGAGGGTCTCTCGTCCAACATCAGATAATAATACACGTTGTAATCACGCGACCCATCACAATAGTAGTTCACCATCTTATATTTGGGAAAAGTCACTCCTGCCTTTTTGTTGAGAGAATCCTTTTCTGCGAAATCCTCTATTGGAGAAGGATATTCGGGCCACCCTTTGATGATAAAACCTTCTGGAAATATCGTCAGCGTCTGCCCGCCATCTACCGACGACTTGATATATTTGCCATCAACGCCTCTATGCAACACATAGCAACTATCGCCCTTTTCCCATAGATAGTTGTCGGGATCCTCACACAAGGCTTCCAACTTCTTGGCATACGCAGAAGATAATTTCTTGTCAAATTTGTAGTAAATCGCGACACTGCCATCCCAACCATCTCTTGAGTTATGGCTATACGTGAACGCTGGGAAATCCTGCAAACCCGTAATGGCAACAAGTTCTTGGTGCGTGTTGTGCGGAACCGCTTCCTCACTTAACGGACATGGGTAGAACTCTTGGCGAAAACAATAGCCCATTGTATAGGTCGCAATGGCCAGTGGAGAGACAAGCAACAATCCTGCGCCCAGCCATCCGTATTTTGCCCCACGCTTACACATCCTGAACGGCAACTTATAAGGACGCGTCAGCCACAGGGTTGAGAGCTCATAAAACTGGTCATACTTGTCGCTCTTCCGCCCGAGCCAGTCCTTGAACACCAACCTGTCTATCAGCCATAGCGGAAGTGACACCAACAATGACAAGAACCAAATGCTTACTCCGCCAAGAGGCAAAAGCAATAGCAATAAGCAGAAGAGGAGGAGATCTCCATCATCTCCAAATATAGCTATTAATGCCGCAGATAGCACCACGATACCTGCAGTTGTCAATAGTATTTTCCTTTTCATGATGTCCTTTGTATTTAGTTTGTTTTTACCGTCTCTTAATAATGTTCAAAAAACAAATTACTCAACTTTCTCTCCATCCACTACATGCATCTTCGTCACCATCACCTTCACTTTCTCACTCATCATTATCCGGTGGTAATCTATAGAACCACCCTTTATTTATTATTCCGTTTCTTGACGGTTGCAAAGATATGACAATCGCCAGGATACAACAACCATTTGGCGCACGATTGTATGAGATGGTTGCTCTTGTGTACGAAATCCCTCCATTGATAAAGGAGCGGATGACTCTGCCCATGTGGGATCATCCTCCGCTCCTTTATGCCATGCTATTTGGAATATGACGTAGTTACCTGGCCATTTTTGTTTTTCGTCTTAAAATTCAACGTATAGGTTGCTCTATCCACATAGCTTTTTGTTCCTGTACTATATACGAATAATTTGCATTGAAGTTCGTTTTTCTTCTTAATCAGTTTCAAGGCTTTGTTTGGGGTACCGTGCGAATATCCTTCCGTTTTGTCCCTTATAGGATATGCGAAACTTTAGTTTTTGTTGTAGTTGAATGAATATTTGCAGCTTCTTGCAATTTCTTTTTGTCCATCCCATATTACAACCATGTAATAAAGACTTGCAGATACTCCCATGTGTAATTCAGAATACGGGATGAACAGTTGCAAATCATTAAATGTGCAATTCTGATAATTGGGCGTAAAATTCTTGCCTACGGACACTTTCCCGTCACTGGTTTTATATTTGCCGTTATAGTCATTTAGTGGAGTGCCGTCAGAGAAATGGAAATATGCTGCACAGGAACCTGTCCGGTTTAACATGTTGTAGACATTAAATTTGACGTGTATCCTCATGCCATACGTGTTGTTCTGATAAGCATTGTGTTCTGTCCATACTTTTGTAATACTTCCAGTAACATTACCGACTGTTGTAGCAACGGCATCCTCATACTCAATGTCGGAATTGTCGTTAGACGATTTTTTGTTGCCGAAGATACAACCAATTATTATGGCGACAACCACAATTATCCAGCATCCCGAATTGTTATCAGAACCGTTGGAATTGTTTGGTCCTCCACTATAATTCGTGCCTTTATTCTTAGTCGGTATTCTGTCTCGTGTGACGGAACCGTCAGGATTTACAGTATATCCCATATCAATTTACAGTATTTTTCTTCTTGTTTATAATGTTTTGTTATCCAAATATTGCTCTGAGAATAATGCCAGCTATAATGAATACAATAATCCACCAGCAACCGTTGTTGTCGTCAGATGAAGCGGTTGTCTCTGGCGATGAGGATGCTGGTTGATAAACGTCAGTTCTCTCTTCTCTATTATGGTGCTTCACCGTTCTTACTACTTGTCCGTATTCGTCTATACGATAGCCTTTTTGTGAAGAGTGGGAAGAGGATTTCGCGTTTGATTTCTTTTTACGTGTTACTGTTCCATCGGCGTTGATATGGAAACCGTTGTTAGATGAACAGTTTTGTTCTGTGGAAGCAAAGGGGTAGTTCCTTGCTATTACCCACCTTGACTCTCCTGTCGCCCGAACCATTATTTTTTCATCATAGTCGTCCAACAGACCGAAATCTAAAAGTTCGTCTAAAGTGAATGACTGCGATAAAACAGTATCTTCAATTTTAACTTGATATTTACTCATAACAAGTAATGGACAAAATCGTTTTACAAACCAAAAATGTTTCTGGTTATCCACCAGAAAAAATACACAAACACGTATGCCCTCAGTGTCTTTCTATGGTACACATATACTTTCAGCCTTTCGAAAATACCGTTGTGGTTATACCATGAAACCAAAACAGCCAAAAACGCATAAGGGACAGACACGATGAAGAAATAATTGTATCTTAGGGCCTGTAATACATGCCCATGAGACAAAGCATATAATGCTCTCTGCATACCGCACGCCGGGCACTGTGTACCTGTCATGTCTTTCCAGAGGCATTTTACATGAAAGGAAGAAACGCAGGGATTGACAAAATAATAGAACGCTATAAGTGCAATAACAAGCACCGGAAAAGCGTAGGATATTATTCTGTCAATCCTGCGCATCCTTTTTACATAGCTCCGGCAAAGCCGACGATGAAAGACACTACGAATACAACAATACCGGCGATAAGCCCATACTGTGAATATTTCTTTGCGTTTTCAGCAGCCTCATTGGCGGAAGCATAGTCTCCGGCTCGATATAAGCCGTCTACCTTTGCTGCATTAATAATGGCTACTATACCTAAAGGCAAGCAGCAGAACAGCGTACACAGAATAGCCCAAAGCATGTTGTTGTCGGGCTTTTGTGGACGCCTGTAATTCTGCGGCCTTGTAATAGTTCCGTCGTCATTGACGGAAAAGTTATTGTAATTTTGTACCATACTTCTGTTTTTAGCTGTGTTTCCGTTTATATTGGGTGTTGTGGCTATGATACAGGGAAAGCGTATTTGCAAGCGATGAACTACTCAGTTCCACCATTTGCACATTGGCTTTCTTCTTCTGTAACTGACTCTTCTTGTTTTTCAGCATATTCCACTTCTATACTGGTTGTTACCTGCAATGGATATGAGAATATCTCTGCCATTTCACCGCCGATTTTAGGATTATTCGTATTGCAGATTAGCGTATATTGAGTAAGGTTTTGAATCAGTCTCTGTGTATATTGTTTGTTGTCCCGGTTCAGCAGGTCTAAAATCATTTTGACTGCAATCGTTGTCACAAAGTTTATATCCACAGAGATGCCTGGCTCAAACGTACCGACTTCGCCCATATAAAGGTGGGTGTTTGCGTTTACCCGTCCTGAAGATTCTCCAAGAGCCGCCATGAAATCTGAATATGCGGGCATACCTTCCGGTAAGCAATAGAATATTTCGCCGGCGAAAGCACGTTCCCAACAGCCAATGGATATAAAAGGCATCTTGTATGGCTTGGCAAGCATTGTGTCTGCATAGAGGTCCCCTTCTCTGTTGTCTGCGCATCCTACGATTATCGTATCGCTATTGCAGAACGGAGTTATAACATCAAAAGGCACTTCTTGGATTTTCTTGTGTTCGGTGAACACTTGCGCTGTCGGATTAATTTGGAGTATTCTTTCCTTTATTGCAGTTGTCTTGTATTTGCCAACGTCCTGTACGCCGCATTGATGACGGCATATATTGTGATAGCCTAAAATGTCCATGTCAATGAGAAAGAATCGTCCTACTCCAGCACGGGCAAGTTCCAATGCTACAAGGCTGCCGACAGAACCACATCCCAAAATGATAGCACCTTTCTTCAGCATGATGTCTGATTCCAAAATGCCGGTATTTCGTGAGAATATGTCTATCTTGAGTTGTACAGGTTCAAGTTCGCATACATTGTTGCCGGAGTCTACAAACTTTACTTTTCCTTCCTCGTAGAAACCGCTTACTAAATCTTCCCCGGCATTTTCCGGCTTCGCGCTATAAAAATGTCCTATTACAATGGGCTTTGCACCTCCCATTTCTTTTGCTGGGTTGTTTATGCCCACTATGTTATAATAGTTGCTTTCCTCTTGATAATAGCCCCATAGCGTGGCATCCTCATTTGGAATATTGTCGGGGTAGCAAACAGTAGGCTTGCGTTTTTTACCCTTCATGAATTTGTTTACGTCAAAGGTCGTCATATTGTCTATTTTTTAGGTTTTTCTTTTTGCTTGTCATTGGATTTGTCCAACTCCTTGTCCTTTACTATTGAAACATCATCCTCATGATACTTTTGTTCTGAAACAACTTTCTCATGTTCCTTGGAGGCTTCAGTTTCTACCGTCTCTTCTTCATTTTGATCTTGTTCGTCAACAGTATTCTCATCTTTTTCATTGTCATCATCTGAGTCTGTTTTGGACTCTGTTCTCACATCGTCTCTTTGGATAAAAGGCAAGCCCTTCGTAAAATTATTTTTTACGGAAAAAAGGAGACAAATAAAAGCAATTCCGACAATCAACAACAGTCCATTCTTATGTTTTTTTACTTTTTCAATGCAATCTTGTGCTGCTGTTATGGGACGCGTTTCCGCTTTTCGGCAAGGACTGGTAGTGCTATTTCTGTGCAACTGCCTGTTTATTATATCTTTAGCATCAATTGAAGATTCCGTGTGCGCTTCTGATACTTTTTGGGGATTCCTTGACATATCCTCTTCTTGTCCTGCACACTGTGTCTTTTTGTTACGTTGTGGTGCGTACGGATGAAGATCTTTCTCTTCCCCTTGATAATACTTTAGCTTGAAATATTCTTCAGGAATCAAATCGGAACCCACTTCAACGTCTACTTGCTGATAAGGCGGTCTTTCATATCCGTTTGAATGACCATGAGCTAAATGATACATAGTCATGCGTAATTGAGGGTCGATATTTATAAGACCCGAAATTACGCCATGAGGATTTTGTGCGGCAAAAGTTGAGTTCGTCACATCGTCCGTTCCCGAAAAATAATCCATGCTTCCGGGATGCCTGTGCCACAAGCCTAAGAGTTCCAAGGGAATCTCATATTGCCCTGCAACAGACTTTGCCAGATAGTTCACGAACTTACGGTTGTATTCAAAATATCCGTATTCATGGAAGACATTATCTCCTTCTCTTCCTTCACCGTAGCCCGGAGGAAGAACTTCCATGACAATCCAACATCCGTTGTCAAGAATATGGCCAAGGAGAATACCACCAGTCTCGACAGGATCCCACTCAAACGTTTCTCTGATAATGGCATTATATGCTTTATCAGAGAAGACTACAAGTTGACAATTATTATTATCCATATTAGATACCATGATGTTCGTTAAACTTAGATACTGGCATATCGCCTGTTAGTACAAGCTCAAATGCAAGAAGCCATTTCACTGCCCAGCCGATAACGGAAGCTGCGGTTGTAACGGTTGTGCCGGTTTTTACATCTGACGATTCTGCGGTACAAAGATACCTTTGATTGTCAGAGTCTCTCAAAATGTGATACGGGTAAGAACCGGTCTTTTGATACAATTCTTCCATAAGCTCTTCTGCGTCTGGAAGCAGAGGGTAGACATATACGGATGAACCCATTCTCTGTTGTGGGTGATTTTGCTGATACACCGCCATAAGGGTATATTCTCTCTTTGTGCCAAACTTAGTTTCATATACTCCGGGGGAGACTGTCCCCATCCAGTAGAGTCTGCCGTCATCCAGTTTTCCCAGTTCAAAACCGTTAAAGGATTGTGACATAGCGGCTATCTCCATTTCAAGAAGCTCCGGGTCGTTTTCATACCACTGGGCAGCTAACTTGCCTTGTGGAATACTTATTGAGGAGGTTTCTCCAGAGCCTCCTGTTGCACCTCCGTTTTTCTTGAGCGTAATCTTACCTCCCTCTAAGAGTTTGCGCTTGAGTTCTGCACGTTTCGCTGCAAGCGAAGCGTCATCGGCAAGTTTTCCTTCTGGTATGCTGATAGAGGATGTTTCGCCCGCCCCACCTGTTACGCCGCCGTTCTTCTTGAGCGTTATTTTACCGCCTTCAAGTAACTTGCGCTTTAGTTCTGCACGTTTTGCTGCAAGAGCAGCATCATCGGCCATACGGCCTTCGGGAATTACAATTACTTTCATACTTTATTTCTTTTCAAATGGATTTGACATTAACAATTCTAATTGCTTGATATGTGTCTCGAGTGACGTCATCTTGTTGTTCAGGGCAATTTGAGACGTTTCAAAGTTTCTCTTGTCTTGTTCGCAGCATTTTAAGGCATCTGCACAATCTTGCATTTCCTTGGTAATAAGCTCATTCAATGTTTCAAGACTGTTGCCGATACCTTCTTCGAATTCATCGTATCTTTCGATGACATAGGTTTTGAGTTCGTTCATTGCCAAGGTAATCTTGGGTGCCAACTGTTGTTTCAGCTCCATTACTTTCTTCTGGCGATTTGACGAACTGCAAGATTTCCAAATGAACATTCCGCCAGCTGCGAGACCTGTTGCAATGCCGACTATCGGATTTATCAAGGTTGCCACGACGGTTGTGCTCAATCCTCCGATACCGATTGCCGGTAGAGCTTGTCGAGCTATACCGAATACATCATCCGACATGGATGTAGTGTTCTGATGCCCCAAGCTTATCGCCTGTGTATAGGAGTTTTGCAAAGTGTCAATTTCTACACCGAGAAGTTCTTTTGCCGCATCGAATGAAGCCCCCAACCTTGTATTTACCTCTTGAAATAGGGTGTTCAACGCTTCGTTAATCTGATCAACAACCCATTGTGCGCCATTTGCTTTTTCTACCTCAGGGCATGCCAAGATAGCATCAAGGCATTCCGTAGGGAAAATGATTGACTGGCTTGAAATTTCGTTTATCAGATTTGCTTTTGAACGTCTCAATAAGGTGGTGATTTTCTTTCTTGTTTCAGAAACCGGGGACGATATGTCTTGCTTAAGGTCTTTAAGTTCAATCAGATACTTTTTGAAAAGCTCCGAATCTGCATTGTCTGGTTCTTCCAACTCGACAAAAGCTATTTGTATTTCTGTCTGTATACTTTTCAGCAGAGCTATTAGACTTTCTTTTATGCCATTCAATTGAGCCTCAGATTCTTTTTCAGGGCGGTCGTCTTCCAGCGTACTTGCAAGTTGCTCTTTTATGAAATCAGCCTCTGTCTTGTGACCGCACGATTCTATGGTAGGCTCAACTCTGGTAAGAATTGAATACAGCCTTGATTTGTACTCTTGGATGTTCATAATCGCTTGTTATAAATTACAGGTCATAGAATGTGTCATAGAAATCCACATTGTGATTTTGACAGTAATCAAGGATGTGGAGTTGCTGTTCGCAATAGAGCACGGAATTATTGTCGCCAATAGCATTGAAATAATCTATCGAATCATGCAGGAAATCCGTATAACTGTCGTTTGTCAATGTGTCGTACGAATGTGTGTCTGCATAAGAATCCCATGACATCTCCGGGTTGAAGTTGATTTGCTCAATACCGTTGCTGTATGTATTAGCCATTGCATGGTTGGCTACGTTTGTGTCAATATGGTTGTTGAAATCATAACCGGAAAAGATTTGTTCAAATGGTATGTCATTTTTTGAAACATCCATATATGCATCTACCAAGGAAGCCATGGGGGATGCAGGCTTGTCCAATGATAGGTCGTATACAGGAATTGAATCGCTTAAATCATGGAAGAGTTGAAAGTCAGTATAATCCAAACCGGCAACCTCATTGATGTGACCTGTTCCATAATCAAAGTTTGCCATTTCCGGTGAAGAGCTGGGAGCTGGAACGTCGGTTGCGACCATAAAGCACTGCGCATCCTTCCATGCGTCCATAAATTGGTCAAGCGGATAAGCCTTGTTGTGGTCGCCGTTGCCGGGATCTGTAACATAAACCATAATATTGTCGGGGTCGGTCGTGTCAATACCGCTGACAACTACCGCGTGGTCTGGGGTGTCTCCTAAGAAGAAATCCCGTAGCCATTCTATAAAACTGTTGCCCCAAAGTTCGCCGGAATCCACCCCAATGATGATTTTGTGTCCCTGCGACAATTCATTGATAATGTCGAAAACGTCTGCGTTTACCTGTTGATGATTAGGCACACCCCCTTCTGCCAATAACTTCCCGACATCCTCAAATGATGTACCGTTACCGCTGCCGTCATACCAGCCATGCTCGTAAGAATACTGAACACATTGTTCCTCCGTGACAGGAACACCGAATTCATTCAGAATAATCTGTTGAGATTTGATTGCGCAAGTATCAGCATAATTTTGCTGAAATTCGTCCCCCGGTGTTCCAATAACCGTGTTCCCATTCGTGTCGATAATCAATCTGTCTGCCATGATGCTTTCTATAAAATGTCCCGCTGTTCCCTTTGCGAAACTGTTAGTAGTTGATTGATTTCCGAGCACAAAAAAGCGTGGGAACTGCCTGTTGTCTGTCCCACTGATAGAGGCCTTCGCATTGCCCGATACTGCTGAACAGACAACGTTAGAGCCCACGCCGATATGATATACTCTACAACATGGAGTAATTCTACCTATTGCTGAAATAGGTACAATACTCCATTGGTTGTGATATGAAATCACACCCGTAGACATCTACCGTTGCAATGTTCGTGACAGGATAATGAAAGTTGCGAAGTTTCAGTTCGTCGTGAACAGAGCGTCAAGTAAACGCCTTCATTATGTCGTGCCTCTTTACCCACCCTGGCCTCCTTGCTTGCAGGCGATTGACCCGCAAAAGGCTCGGCGTGCGCTGAGGCATGGAAACCTTGACATGGGGCGTACGGAACACCTCTATCAATTTATTCCGTTGTAAAGTTATAACTTTTTATCCAAACAAAAGAAAGAAAGTGGGATGAAATGACAAAGCAGGCGTATTTTTGCCAGTTGAAGGCCTGCCGGGTGACGTTCCTGTTATGCGGTTTGTAATGGCCCTGCAGGAACCATGTGCCATCTTTTTCCTCTCATTAATCAGGCTGGTGGCTGGGCTCAGCCGTGCCACAGCCTCTGTAGGGTGGGCAGTTTTTCCGAAAAGCTCCTCCGCTGCACGATGTGGCTCATTTTCATCGGGTAGGGGTGTCTTTCCCTTGCTTTCCTTGCAAGTCTGAATGGAAAGCGTTATATTTGCAGACAAATCATCATCAACCCTTCAGCCTCCTCAACTGCTTCGCCGACAAGATGTTCGACATGTACTGGTTCTCCTCGGGCAGCACCATGTCGTAGAGTGCCTGCTTGACCTCATGGTTGGGGAAGCCCAGGATGTAGACACCCATCTTGTAGTCCTTGATGGTGAGGTATCCCGACTGGTAGAGAAACAACTCCGCGCCGCCGCCCGTCACGTCCGATGTCTCGATGGTTTGGCGTATGAGGGTGCAGGGGTCGAAGCCGCCCAGGTTGACCTCCATGTCGTCGACAAACTTGGTGAGCAGTGATGTGGCGCCCGACGAGGCCCAGTAGTTCTTCAGGTCAGAGTCGGCGAGGGCGTTGACAAGGCTGAAGGGTTGAACACATCGACCATGTTGCGCCGGCTGAAGTGGTAGCCGTCGTAGTAGGCTTTCAGTTGTGCGACCGTTTCGTCGAAGGTCCATCCCTCGATGTCGGCCATCTTTTCTATTTCGGGCTTGAAGTTGCGGACGGTCTCTTCCTGTGTGATGCCGCAGATGGCCGCGTATTCAGGTTCGAAACTGATGTTGCTTAGGTTGTTGAGCACGGAGAAGAGCGACACCTGTGTGAACTTGGTGATGCCCGTGATGAAGACAAAGCGCTCGTAGGCGTCGTCGGCCTTCAGTATGGCGAACACGCTGCGGTAGATCTCCGTGCAGAGCGTGTGCTCGGCCGTCTTCCAGGAGTGTTGCAGGGGCGAGTCGTACTCGTCTATGAGGATGGCCACCTGTTGTCCGCTCTGCTTGCAGGCTGTGTGGATGATGGTGTCGAGGCGGTTGGCCAGCGTGTCTGATGGCTTGTGGCGCAGTCTGAATGCCCGTTCCCATTCCTCGAAGGCATGGTCCAGGTAGGCGTTCAGCTCGGAGGCGGAGGCTCCTCCGCGGCTCATGTCGAGGCGGATGACGGGGCGTCTCACCCATTCCTTCTCCAGGTCCATGACCTTGAGCCCCTCGAAGAGCTCGCGGCGGCCCTCGAAGTAGGCTTGCAGGGTGTCGATGAGCACCGACTTGCCGAAGCGGCGCGGACGGCTGAGGTAGTTGTACTTCTTGCCCCTGTTGGCAAGCTCCCACACCAGGTCGGTCTTGTCAACATACAGGTATCCCTCGGTGCGTATCACGCTGAAGGATTGCACGCCCACGGGCATCCGTCTGTCGGTAGTGTTGGTCGTCATCGTCGAGTCTCTTTCGTGTGTTGCAAAGATAGCTCATTTCGTCTATACGGGCAAGCGATGCGCTGACTTTTTCGCTGGCCGACAATGAAATGACATTATAGAACCACCCTTATATTATTTGTAAAGCATAACGATGCTGCCTGCAGTTATCAGCAAAGCACCTACGATGACTTTGGCGTTTATTGGTTCTTTTAAGAATAGGAACGACAGGCAGATGGTGATAACCACGCTGAGCTTGTCGATGGGTGCGACACGTGATACGTCGCCCAGTTGCAAGGCTCTGAAATAAAAAAGCCATGACATCCCCGTGGCTGCTCCAGAAAGAATGAGGAACACCCATGTGCGCGATGGCACACACCGAAAGTCGCACGTGTGGTTGCCCAGTATGGCAATGCCCCATGTGATGAACAGAATGACCGTTGTGCGGATAGCAGTAGCAAGGTCAGAATCAACGTCTTTCACTCCAATCTTGGCGAAGACTGCCGTCAATGCGGCAAAGAAGGCTGACAACAAAGCGTAATATTTCCACATAGTCGTGAAGATTTGTGTATATAAAAAACGCAGCAATAAAAAGCATATTGCAGTATTCATGTTACAATACTGTCAAAAATCAGTTGTATTCCTTAATAAGTACAAAACTACAAAATATCAACAGACTTGCCATGTATTTTTGCGGACGAATTTGTGGAAACGCAACGCAAAAATATAATAGGCATAAAAATATGAACATCAAGACATTTATTAGCCGCCCCATTCTGTCGGTCATGCTTTCGGTTGTCATTGTCATGATAGGCTTCATCGGACTTCTCAATCTTCCTTTGGAGCAATATCCCGACATTGCTCCGCCAACCGTCAAGGTGGGCGCAACATACGTTGGAGCCAATGCCGAGACAGTAATGAAGAGCGTGGTAACACCATTGGAGGCATCGATCAACGGTGTGGAAAACATGCAATATATGACTTCCACAGCCGCCAACAACGGCACTTGCACCATAACCATATATTTCAAGCAAGGGTCGGACCCCAATATGGCTGTGGTGAATGTGCAGAACCGTGTGGCTTCGGCTCAAGGGCTGTTGCCAGCCGAAGTGACAAAGAGCGGAGTGACTGTGCGCAAGACACAAAACTCCAACCTGAAGTTTATCACCCTGTACAGTCCTAATGGTCGCTACGACTCAAAAACCTTGACCAACTACATGAAGATAAACATCGAACCGCAGTTGTCGCGCATAGCAGGTGTTGGCGAGGTGAATGTTTTTGGTGCCGACTATGCGTTGCGCATATGGCTTGACCCTGCAAAAATGCATGCCTATGGGCTGGTGCCGGCAGACATAGACAATGCCTTGGCTGCGCAAAATATAGAGTCGCCTATGGGATCATTGGCTGCGGAGTCGGACAATACTTTTCGATATGTGCTGAAATATCGTGGACGCTACAGCGACGAAAGCGAGTTTCGCAATATCGTGCTTAAAGCCTCTGCCGATGGTGGCGTGTTGCGTCTTGGCGATGTGGCACGGGTAGAGTTGGGAACGGTTGACTACAACATGAAGAGTACGACCAGTGGCAAGCCCGGCGCATCGGCAAGCATCACCCAAACGGCTGGCACCAACGCCAACGATATCATCAAGCAAATAGATAAGGTAGAAGACGATGTGCGCCAGTCACTTCCTGAAGGGATGGTTCTTGAAGACCAGACAAGTGTGATGGATTTCCTTAATGCCTCTATGCGCAATGTCACGGAAACGCTCGTCATAGCCCTTGTGCTTGTGGTGATTGTCGTGTTCGTGTTTCTGCGCGACTGACGGTCGATGGTCATACCGACCATAGCCATTCTTGTGTCGCTCATCGGTACGTTTGCCTTTATGTGGGCCGTAGGCTTCAGCTTGAATCTGCTCACACTTTTTGCCCTTGTACTTGTCATCGGAACTGTCGTAGACGACTCCATTGTTGTGGTCGAGGCTGTTCAAGCAAAACTTAGCCGAGGCAGCAAGAGTGCCTACCAAGCTACGGTGGAAGCCATGAAAGACTTGAAGTCGGCTCTTGTCACCACTACCATTGTCTTTATGGCGGTGTTCATTCCGGTGAGTTTCACAAGCGGGACAACGGGCGTGTTCTATAAGGAGTTCGGACTGACAATGGCTGCTGCCGTAGCCATATCCTTGTTCAACGCCTTGACGCTATGTCCAGCCCTTAGTGCCTTGATCTTGAAGCGGAAGAAAAAGCCAGTTGAAAACGGCCATAACAAATGGCAGAACGCCTATACACGATCAATACTAATGACGGTGAAGCACCGCAAACTTGTCATGCTTTCATTGCCGCTTTCCATTATCTTGTTAGCCATTATGATTGCTACGACCAAGACAAGTCTTGTGCCACAAGAGGACATGGGCACTATTGATGTGAACGTGCAGTGTCGACCGGGATATAGTCTTGCGCAAACAGGCAAGGTGATGGATCAAGTGGAGGCTGTGGTTAAGAACATTCCGCAAATCAAGATACACACGCGAATTGACGGACGCGATGCGCACCAAAACCAGACTTCTTCTGCAGGATTTCTGTCAGTCCGCTTGAAAAACTGGTCCGAGCGCACAGGTCGTGCCGATGACATCGACAGCGTGGTAAACGAGATCTACCGCCGCACGGCATTCATCAAGGAAGCCAATGTGGACTGTGCCACGCTGCCCACCATACGCGGTTACGGTTCGGCAAGCGGTTTTGAACTTTATGTGCAGAACCGCTCGGGCGAGGACTTCAAGGCTCTTTCCGTTGCCACACAAAAATTCATGGACGCCTTGAAGGGGCGCCCGGAAATAGGCAAGGCACACTACACATTCAACATGGACTATCCGCAGTATTCGGTAGAAGTGGATGCTGCACGGTGTATGCTGAAGGGTGTGTCGCCCAAGGATGTGCTCGCCACCATGTCTGCCTATATAGGCGGTGACTATGCCTCGAACATCAACAAGTACACCAAGCTCTATCGCGTGATGGTGCAATCGGAAGCGGCAGACAGGCTCAATGAGGAGGCATTGGGGAATATGTTTGTGAGAAGTGCTGACGGAACGATGTCGCCATTGAGTGAATATGTGGCACTGAAGAAAGTGAACGGAGCCGAGTATCTGACACACTTCAACCTCTTCCCCTCCATCCGCATAAATGGAACCGCCGCTGCTGGCTACAGTTCGGGACAGGCCATACAGGCGATAAGTGATGTGGCTGCCCAGACGTTGCCAAAGGGCTACGGCTACGAGTTGGGCGGATTGTCGCGCGAGGAATCGTCGCAAGGCAATGCCACCATTGTCATATTGGCCATAAGCATCGTGTTCATCTACATCATACTTTGCTGCCTCTATGAAAGTCTGCTCATACCGTTTGCCATTATCCTTGTCGTTCCATTCGGCTTGTGCGGAAGTTTCTTTCTGTCCTTGCTGTTTGGCATAGACAATAGCATCTATATGCAAATTGGTCTCGTCATGCTCATCGGTATGTTGGCTAAGACTGGCATACTCTTGACCGAATACGCAACGGAGCGGCGCAAGACGGGCGAACCAATCATTCGCGCCACACTCTCTGCCGCAGCTGTGCGTCTGCGCCCTATCATTATGACGGCAAGCGTCATGATAATAGGCATGTTGCCACTGATGTTTGCCCATGGTGCGGGAGCAAGAGGCAATGTGGCTATCGGGACTTGTGTCGTCGGAGGAATGGTTGTCGGGACAATGGCCATATTGTTCTTCTTGCCAGTTCTCTATTGTGTGTTTGAGGCGTTGGAAGAGAATATGAGGCGGTGAAAATAAAAAACGCTCCCGCAAGCCTTGTCGCTTGCGGGAGCGTCGGGCTACTTCACCACATACTTCTTGCCGTTCATGATGTAGAGGCCATGGGTGGGCTTGCTGACCTGGCGGCCGCTGAGGTCGTAGATCTTGCCGTCGTTCTTGGCGTTCTGCTTGGTGGTGCCGATGCCGGTGGCCGACCCGTCGTCGACAAGGCGGACGGTGGGCGGTGTGGCCCCTGTGCCCTTGAGCAGCAGGTAGGCGCGCATGGACGGTATGGTGTCGTTCTCCGTGAGCTTCGCCAGTGTGCCTTCGGCTTGTCCGTCGCACGGTGTCTCCACGTAGGCGTATGCCCATGGGTTTTCGCCGACGGACATGTTGTGGTATGTCCCAATGAACAGCACCTCGTTGGGGTCCGACTCGCGGCTGGCGGCCACGTCAACGTCGTCGGTCGCCAGGCTCTCCCCGTTCGGCACGAAGAGGTAGGCGGTGTTGGGCTCCGTGCCGGCCACCCGCATGAGGGTGACCTCTCGCGTGCTGGCGTTGTAGCTGTCGAAGGCATAGAACTTGCCCAGGGCGGCTGCTTGTCTTGCGGGCAGGCCATAAGGCAGGAACACCGTGGCCGCCACGCCTGGCTTTAATGTGCGCGATGTGGCCGCCTCCTTGGCGTGGAAGGCGCGCGGCACGTCCACCGTTGTCTTGTCCTCGATGCTGTATTTTGCGCAATAGGCGGCCGTCGGTGTGGCTTGGTCGTCGTCTTGTTCCTGCGCCGCGCTGTTCACCACATTCACCTGGTCAAACCATAGGCTGTTGCCTTGCGGCATATAGACGAGTGTGCGCTCCGGCGTGCCGTCGAAGATGCCTTGCTGTCGGTCGAACATCCTGATGTCGAGGCGGCTGCAGTCGGTCATGTCCACATAGTTGAGGTCAGTGCATCCGGCGAAAGCCTTGTCGCCCAGGGATCTTATCCCCCTTGGCATCACCACGCGCTCGAGTGCGGTGCAGCCCTCGAGGAGGCTGTCGCCGACGAAGCTGACGCCCGTGAAGTGGCGCAGCTGGCGCGCGTCCTTGAGCTCGGTGTTGCCGTTGAACCAACCGTCGATGTAGCTGACGCGCTCGGCCATGGCCGTGTCGAGCACGCAGTGCATGGCTGCGACGCGGAAGAAAGCGTCGTCGTCGAAGTTGGCCTTCACCCTGTAGGTGTGCTGCTGCAGGAGCGTGTGCGCTGCGATGGGGCGTTGCAGGGAGCGCGGCGCGTGGATGGTCTCGACGAAGTTGTGCTTGTTGTAGAGCACGCCGGCGGTGGAGCCGAAGGCGTTGCTGGCGAAGTCGGGTATCGTCTTCGACGTGATGGCGAGGGAGACGAGGCGTGGCGAGTCCTCGATCGCGAAGCCCTCGACGGTCCGCACGTTCTCGCCGAAGACCACGGTGTTGAGGTTGTCGCACTTTGAGAGCGAATACTTGCCCACCTTGGTCACGCTGTGCGGCAGGATGAGCTTTTCGATCTTGTCGCAGTTGTAGAAGGCGTAGGGCGGCAGCACGTCGTCGTCGTCGAGCTTGGCGTCACTGTCGTCGGACACCTTGACATACGCCCCCGTAGGCCGTCTCACCAGGGCGTCGCTGAGGTCGAGGTAACGCAGCTGGGCGTTGGGTGTGGCGGTGTTGCTGAATGATGTGGTTCCGGCAAGGCAGTGGAGCAGGGCAATGTCGACATCGGTGATTGGGCCGATGACCTTGAGGCGGCGTATGCCCGATATCTCGGCTCCGGTGACGGCTGATATGGCGTGGTCTTCCGTCCGCACGGTCATGCTGAGAGCCTTGGCAAGCGTGCCGGGCTGTGCCAGGCGGACGGTGATCAGCGAGTCGGTCTGCTGGTAGGAGACGATGTGGTCGCGATACTTTGTCCACTGCGGGTGGTTGATGAATTTCTCCAGCATGTTGTCGATGACGTAGATGCGGAAGTCGTCGGGCAGATGGGCAAACATGGTCTTCTCGGCTGAGAGCGAGTCTTCGCCCTCAAGCGTGGGCACGGTGTCGGTGAGCATGGTGATCGACTGGAGGCTTGTGCAGCCGTCGAACGCCCCTCTGCCTATCTGCTCCACCCTGATGGGCACGGCTATGCGCTCCAGGTTGTCGCATTCGCTGAAGGCGTCCTGGCTGATTTCGGTGAGGCTGACGAAGCGCAGCAGGTCGTCGAGGTTCTTCACCTTCTTGTTGCCCCTGAAGAGTGTGCCGATGTCCGTGGCCTTGTTGTAGTCTTCCTCGGTGAACAGGGTCTTCTTCGCCAGGACGCGGAATGCCTCATCGTCCATGAAGAGGCTGTTGGTGGCTGCGGCCTTCTGTCCGAAGCTTGCGGCCATGCCGTAGCCTGCGTTGTTGGAGTAGGGCACATAGAGGTTGGGCGTGTCGTGGTCCTGTCCGATGAATGAGCCGTAGGGGACGTCCTCGGAGAGGAACGCCACGTTCGTGAGGTTGGGCGTGTAGTTGTGCAGCTCGTAGTTGTCCTGGACGAACGGGCTCCTGAAGCCGGAGAAGCCCTCGGGGAAGATGACCTTGGTGGGGTGGTAGGTCACGTCCGAGAGGAAGCGGTAGGGGTCGGTGCCCCACAGGAGCGTCTTGACTTGCCCCCAGTCGAAGCCGCCATTGACCGTCTTGGTCGAGATGTCGTGGCTGAGGCCGAACGGATAGTCTGTCCTTGTCTTGTCGCCATGGTCCACCTTGTCAAACCTGTAATACTTTCCGGACGGCTCCTGGTAGTAGAAGACACTCTTGAAGTCGCTCACCAGTTGGGCTTCGCTCAGGTCGAGGTAGGTGAGGCTGCCCCACTCCCTGCTTGCCATGTTCATGATGAGGGTGAAGTCGGCGGTGTTGATGGGTCCGGTCACCTTGAGCGAGTCCACGTCGCGCCATGTGCCGTCGGAGTGGTCCTCGTTGAGCTTGTGGCAGGACACTCCCGACTGTATGAGCGACTGCACGGGAGTCAGCCCAAAGTGCTCCACCAGGCTTCCCGTTGCTGTGCTGTTGAAGGTGACAAGGCCGGTTGTCTTCACTTGCGCGGAGAGCCCGTTGATGTGTGCGGCGTAGTGGGGCAGGCACCGCTTGTACGCTTCGGTGAGCGAGTCGGGGACGTAGATCACGTAGCTGTCAGGCACTCCGTCGAATGCGGTGTCGTCGATGGTCATCTCGTCGGGCTTGGCGGAGTGGAGCTCCACGGATATCAGCTTGGAGCAGTCCTTGAACGCGTAAGCCCCGATTTTCCTTATGTCCTGTCCGAAGTAGAGGCGGCGCACCGCCGTGCCTTCGAGCGCATTGGCCCCGACGGTCTGGATGGAGTAGGGGAAATAGATGGTGTGCAGGTTGGTGAAGCCGGCAAACTGGCGGTCGGGCACGTTTGTGGTGTGGTCGGCCTTGTCGGCGTAGGGATACCTGCGGTAGGCGTAGAGCATGTACTCTGAGAGGTCGTTGATGCTCTCCTTGTTTTTTATTTCCGCGTTTGTCTTCAGGTATATGGGAATGGCGTAACCGTGCAGGTCAAACCCGTCGTATTCGTCCTGTTCCCCCTTGGAATAGTCGGTTATGAGTGTTGCGATCTGCTTCGGCTTGAAGAAGAAGGGCACGATGTGTTCGGCATATTGCATCCAATAG
Organism: bacterium; assembly: GCA_963594895.1. Lineage (GTDB taxonomy): Bacteria > Bacteroidota > Bacteroidia > Bacteroidales > Bacteroidaceae > Prevotella. The sequence goes on from CAVBFJ010000009.1 coordinate 21,473, forward strand.
GGGTCGGAGATGAAATTCACGTACTGCTCCTCGGCGACCAGGATCCTGAACGTGCTGGGGCATCCCGCAAAGACACCGCTGCCGAGCGTGATGTTTGCGGGTGAGAGGGCTCGGCAGTCGTCGTCGCCGTCAAAGACGTGATACATGAGGCACACCTCCTGCAAGTTGCTGCAGTTGGCGAAGCAAGAGTCTTTGAGTTCTATCTGCACGGTGGCGTCCCCGTTTGAGCCGGGGCGCCATTCCGGCATGTCCTCGAAGTGTATCTTCTTGAGCGCCTGGTTGCCGTAGTAGGCTCTCTTGGCCACGTACGACGTGTGGTAGTCGTAGACGCTGCCCGGGTCGACGGTGATGTTGATGGACTCCTTCGTGGCGTCCGCCGGACCAATCACGTGTATGCCGAAGACCTTGTCGGAGCTCTTGTCGAGGAGCGAGTTGTTCGTGAGGTTGTAGCCGTATCTCACGCCGCCGTCGTCGAAGGCCTTGGTCTCTGTCCAGTCGTCCACGACAAAGCGGTCCTTGTATTTGCACCAGATGGTGTCTGCGAGGAACTCGTCGAGCTTCTCGCGTGCGATGTGTATCTTGAAGTCGCTTGCGCAGTCGTCGAACACGTGCTCGCCGAGCAGGCAGAAGTTGTTGGGCCCGAGCGGATAGCGGGCGTTCACCTTGTAGTCCATGTAGATGTACATGTCGAGCTCCTTCAGGTTCTTGCAGCCCTGGAAGGCACGGTCGGGCACCGTCATGACGAGTGGCACGTAAGGCTCAGCGCTCGAGCTGGCCACGTCCTGGAACGTGATCTTCTTGAGGCTGGTATTGCCGCGTGCGGCGTTCTCACTGATGGTTGTGGTGCGGTAGTTGTAGACGGAGCCTATGTCGTTGTAGATCTTCATGACGCCGTCGGGCAGGTCGCCCAGGCTCTTGATGTACATCTTGTATACGACGTAGGCGTTTTTGGTCTTGTTCAGTTTCGCGCTGATCAGCCATTTCCACCACACGTCGGGATAGTCCACGTCATCGCCGAGAAGGTCGAGCTGCTCGTCCTCGAAGGTGGTGGTCTTCAGATACTTGGTGTTGCCCAGCGCTAAGTCTGTTTTGAGCTTGTACAGTTCGTAGTAATTGGATATCTTGAACAAGGGCGACAGGTCAAACCCTGTGTGGTCGAATGCCTCGGCGAAGGCGGAGCCTATGTTGGCTGTCGCTGCTCCGATGCATCCTTCCTTGACGCCTTCGCCCACTTTTGCCCCGATGGCGGAGCCCAACCCCCCGATGGCGGAGCCGAACAAGTATGACGCGAACTGCCCCACGCGGTCAAGGCCGGCGTTCTCGAGCAGTGTGGCCACGGCGGTCGCGCCAATGCTGGAAGACGCTGAGATGATGAACGACTTCACGAAGGAGGAGACGGTGATCGAGGTGGCGCCCGCCCACAGCCCGCTCATGAGCGACGTGCCCTGCAGGAACGCGCCATATGCGCCCATGGCGGCAGCCCCGCCGATCTGGCCGACAGCGGCCAGCAGAGCGATTCTCGCCGCTTTCGCCGGGATGTTGATCAGCGAGTACTGCATGCGCGACACCTTGTCGTTGGGCAGGTTGTTGACCAGTGTGGCGGCATAGTCATACTCCACGCCGTCTTCCCAGAACGAGCTGTTGGCCGTGGGTGCGAATTCCCACACGCGGATGCGGTCCTTGTAACGGCCCCAGTCGGGGTCGTCGACGAAATCCTGGTAGTGGTCGGGCGACACGCGTATGGTGAACGACGAGTCGCAGCCCTCAAAGACGTCTTTCCCGATGAAGATGTTCTCCGGGCCGAGCGCCTCGTAGTGGTTGTCGCCGTCGGTCACGAAGTAGACCATGTTGAGCACTTTCAGGTTCTTGCAGCCCTTGAACGCCCCGTCGGGAATCATCATGCGCAGCGGATAGTAGCTGTCGCAGGCATAATCGTCGGGCAAGTCCTGGAAGGTGATCTCCTTGATGTCGGTGTTACCCCGGAAGGCCGTCGGGCTGACGCCAAGGGTGCGGTAGTTGTAGAACGCGCCGAAGTCGTTGACGATGGTCATGACGCCTTTCTCGCTGCTGGCCAAGCTGCTGGTGGCGCCGCCCAGGAACTTGTAGTACACCTTGCGCTCGCTCCTGTTCACGAGCATGTCGCTTATCTTGAGACCGCTGCACGTCAGTTGGGTGCTCATGCCTTCAAGATATGTGCGCATGCCGTCGTTGTCGTCGTTGGTCAGTGCCGTGCTCGAGCCGAGGGGATAAATGTCGCTGTATAGCAGTCCCTTGTAGGCTGATCCGTCAGACGACACGTCGAAATAGCCCACTATGCGGTCGGCATATTGCCCCCAGCCGTACACGCTGTCGGCCCGGAATTGTTCCACCATGTCGGGCTGCACGCGGATGTACATGTTGGAGTCGTTGGCAAACACGCCAAGCGACATGCGGTCTCCGCTCGTGAGCTTCACCTCACTGGGTCTCAGGCCCGTCCACTTGTCACTGCTGAAGCGGTGGCACATGAGGTCGAACGAATGCAGGTTGGGGCAGTTGGCGAACGCACTGTCGCCCAGCGTGATGCTGATGCCGCTGAAAGGCGAGCTGGTCGCGCAGTCTCTGAAGTCCACGCTCCGCAAGTCGGCGCACCCGTTGAACGCGCTTGCCCAAAAGCTCTTGATGCGGGCTTTGTACGTCGACTCTTTCAGGTAGAGGTTGTTGTATACCTCCAGCTTGCCGTCTTGGTCCGGCAGGTAACCCTTGATGTAGCCGCCGATGTTCATGGGGTAGATGTTGTTTTCCTGCACCACAGTGTAATTTGGGTCCACGTTGCGGCAATGGTCCATGAGCATGCCGTATCTGCTGGTGACAGCGTATCTCATCTTCCTTGTGGGCACGATGCGGTCGGCATACTGGCTCCAGTATTCGTCGGTGATGTAGTCGTGGTAATATTCGGCGTCCACATACACCTTCACGTTGGGGCTGCCGTCGAAGATGCCTTTTCCCGTGGGCCTCACCCACTCGGGGCGTATCATCACCTGGTGGTTGACATCTGCGGTGGCGAGGTATCTCATGTAGATGGCCGTCAAGTTGGGGCAGTCTGCAAAGCAACTGTCGCCCATCGTCATGCCGAGCACCTGGTAGACGCTGGCGGTGCTGGAGCTTGTGTCCTCAAACTTCACTGTCGCCAGCTTGGTGTTGTTGTGGAACGCCTTGCGCCCGATGCGCACCGTGCGGTAGTTGTAGAACGTGCCGATGTCGTTGTAGATGGTCAGGTCGGTGGCCGTGGTGGAGGTCACCTCCACGTGATAGAGCGTGTGTGACCCCACCGTCTCGGTCACATAGTCTGCGCCGTTCTTCAGGCACACATAGTGGGCGTCGCCCTCGTTGAATTCGTCGCCTGCCCGTGCCGTCAGCACACTGGCCATGCTGAGCGCCAGCGCCACAATGAGTCTGCAGGCGGTTGTCATGCTTCCCAATGGGGATGATGGAATATGTTTCATAAATGCCTTGAATTTCCCAATAAAAAGTCTCCCACGCCCTGCCTGCGATGCGGAGGGTGGAGAATCGCCAATATGCGGCAACCCAAACGTTGCGCGGTGTCCTGTACAGTTGCTTTTTGCCTGATGGCCTTCGTTTTGAACGAAGCCAAGGAGCGGGTGCGTGAGTTTTTGCAAAGTTACTGATATAATGCGAAATGGCAATGCTGTCAGCTGGATTATTTTCCACCTGGGTTAAGGGAGGCCTGTCCGTTGGCTTGCCAGCTTTCTCCCTTGGGATTTACAAGGACTGACCAGTGGGGAAGAGTCCCTATCCTGCCATTTTGTCATGATATTTGGTCAAAAAGTTTGTTCGCGAATTGGGTTGAACTAGCGCGCGAAAACGGCGTTTTTGCCCAGTTTGGGATGTGTTCCCGTCATGTCTTCGTGAGATATGTGCCTAATCATGATGAGATATGTGCCGAATCATCATGCGATTGATGCCGAATCATCGTGAGATATGTGCCGAATCATAACACGATTAGGCACATATCATGATGAAAAGCCTTTACATTTGAAGACAAAAAGCAAACCGTTTTTTATAACCGCCTCATTGATAAGCACTTACGAAAACCGTTCTATTTTTGCGTATTTGCGCCCAAAGATTTTCTCGCCGGAAATAACGCAAATTTCAGCCTATAGATTGTCGTCTTTTTTGTATCTTTCCTTGCAAGTCTGAACGGAAAGCGTTATATTTGCAGACAAATCATCATCAACCCATCATCCGACATGGCGACACGACTTTATCCTTTGGGCATACAGACCTTCGATGACGTCATCGAAGGTGGCTTCACGTATCTGGACAAGACGGAGTATATCTACCGAATGAGCCACACCAGTGGCAAGTATTACTTCCTGAGCCGCCCGCGTCGGTTTGGCAAGTCGTTGCTGTTGTCCACGATGAAGTGCTATTTCGAGGGCAGGCGCGAGCTGTTCAAGGGGCTGGCCATCGAGCGGCTGGAGAAGGATTGGACGGCGTATCCCGTGCTGCACTTCAGCATGGCCGACGGCAAGCACATGGAGAAGAGCCAGCTGGAACGTTACCTGCTCTACGCCCTGGAGGAGAACGAGAAGCGGTTTGGCATAACGGCTGACAGCCAAGACCCCAATGTCAGGCTGAGAAACCTGATCCTCCAGGTCCATGAGAAGACCGGGCAGAAGGTTGTTGTCTTGATCGACGAGTACGACGCGCCGCTGCTCGACGTGGTGCATGAGGACACGCAGCTGCCCGTGCTGCGCAACGTCATGCGCAACTTCTACAGTCCGCTGAAGGGTTGCGACCCTTACCTTCGCTTCGTGTTCCTCACGGGCATCACGAAGTTCTCGCAGCTCAGCATCTTCAGCGAGCTGAACAACATCAAGAACATCAGCATGCTGCCCGAGTATGAGGGCATCTGTGGCATCACGCAGGACGAGCTCCTCACGCAGCTGTCTGCCGACATCGACGCGCTTGCGGCCAGCCAGGGGCTGACGCGCGAGCAGGCCATCGTGAAGCTGCGCGACCACTACGACGGCTACCACTTCACGTGGCCGTCGGCCGACATCTACAACCCCTTCAGCCTCCTCAACTGCTTCGCCGACAAGATGTTCGACATGTACTGGTTCTCCTCGGGCACGCCGACCTACCTCATCGAGATGATGCGCAAGTTTGACGTCATCCCGTCAGACATCGGCGAGGGGCTTGACGCCATCCGCGCGGAGTTTGACGCGCCGACGGAGACGATGGTGTCGCTCACGCCGCTGCTCTACCAGAGCGGCTACCTGACGATCAAGGATTACGACGCCTTCTCGGAGGTGTATCACCTGGGCATCCCCAACAAGGAGATCCGCGTGGGCCTGTTCCAGTCGCTCCTGCCCGGCTATCTCGGGCGGAATGGCGGTCGCGGCGGCACGGCGATCGCCAAGATGGCGTCGCTCATCAACCGCGACGACATGGACGGTGCGCTGCGGCTGATGCGCGACTTCCTGTCGACCGTTCCCTACTGCGACAACACGCGCTACGAGGGCCACTACCAGCAGTTGCTCTACGTGATGTTCTCGCTGCTGACGAGCTACCGCATGCAGGTGGAGGTGCGCACGCACACGGGCCGCGTCGACGCGGTGCTCGAGACCGCCCACCGCATCTACATCATCGAGACCAAGCTCGACGGTTCCGCCCAGTCGGCCCTGCGACAGATCAATGAAAACGCCGACGCCGACGCCTACAGTCACGCCGGCAAGCCCGTGACCAAGGTCGGCATCAACTTCACCGTCAAGGGCGAGGCCAACTTCGCCGAGTGGGTGATGGAGTGAAAAGTGTGTGGAGTTTTCACTCCACCTCCACGTGGCAGCCGATGGCGTTGAAGATGGTGCTCATGATGAGGCGGTAGCGCTCCTCCATGCAAACAGGCAGTGCATTTCTATTTCCGGGGACGAGAGGTCGTGGGAGAGGAGGCGGAAGAAATATGGGAGTTGGTGGTCGGACAAGGACTGCTAAGTTGTGGGTAAGGATAAATCGAAAAATGCTTCCATACTGCGAAAGTATAGAAGCATTGATATGGGTGGAAAGACAAGACGCTTTTTTTCATTTTTTCTCTATAGACTTGAAACAATATAGCCCCAACAATTAACAATATAATTACCCACATATTTCGTTTGCCCGTCTTGCCGATAGCAAAGCATTTGATTTATAATACAATAACGATAGCAAAGGTAGGTATAATATAAGAAACAGTAGATATAATTTTAGAAAAACTGACCACTTGACTTCTTTTTGTTCTCGTAATTCAGCATTCCGTAGAGTTTGGCGGTGTCGGAGTTCTTCCATTCGGCGAAGGTGCCGTTCTTAGCGGTGCGTATGAGGTTGACCGTGTCGATGATGGACGGGACGGGATATTCGCCGGTGCGGAAGATGGAAAATTCGAGGGCGGCGTTTGCGTCCCATTGTGGCGCACCCTTCTCATCCCCCTTCACTCTTGACTCGTCCCTATCCACCGAGTACACGAACCCTGACCCATAGCACACCTCGGCATTGAACATCTGACAAGTGGCGAGCGTCTCGTCACTCTCGATAAGGTCGATGATATTGTACGGCATCTGCTTGTCCGCGTCCCACGGCACATACTGCATTCGGTCGGAGATCCAGACCGCGTGATTATGGTGCTGAAAAGACAGTCAGAGGTGGAAAAAGTCCTTTATTTTTGTGTTTGTACAGGTATACAATCGGTGTGCTACTCCGCTACGCCAGGTTCAGCAGCCATACCAAGGCCATCGCTCTCCGGTGTTTTGTATTTCGGTTTGATACCGGCACTGTGTTTCTTGAAATTCTCTGCTTGTTCGAATATCTCCTTGAAAATCTCATCCTTTGTAAAGGGAGGATATTTCTCCTTGGCAAGCGTGAGGATTATAGATACCTTCATGTCGGCTTTGATGTCGTCGCGCTTGTCCCAGTCGATGAATTGGCTTTTGTCGTCAACTATGTTCTTGATTTCGATAGCCATATTCTTGAATTGCTCTCCCGTAAAGTTTTCGGAGAATTTGTATTTATCCGCTACCGCTTTGAGAATGTCGTAGAACGCTTTCACTTCAATGTTCGGTATACCATCAGGAAGCTGTGAGTCGTTCTTGATAGCGTTGAGCAAGTCGGTAAGCTGGCTGGCAACGTCTGTGATAATTTCATCGGCAAACACCAAATCATCGGTTCTGTCGTTGTATCGTTTCACAATATCATTAAGACGTTTTGTAAAATCTACGCCCTTGACTTTGTTCACTTTCATTACTCCGTCGATGACACGTTTCAGGAGTTGTTCGAGCAGTTTAATCTTTGTGTTCTTCAGCGGCAAACGATTGATGCGCGCCATATAGCTATTGGCAAGCAAGTCTATCTCTTCTGCGTTGTCCATAGCCATATTGTGCAAGAGTTCTACCTCTTCACTGATTAGCGAATTGTTCACCATTTCCAATACTTTGCGGTTCATCTTTGCCGCATCAGGAGCTTCGCCCTTGGTGAGCTTGAAGATGATGCTTTTTACGCCGGCAAAATAGTGTTCCTCGTTCACTTCTTTCGGAGTAACGCTATCGTCGTTGTGACACATCTTGTAAGCTGACGCCATCACCGCTACATGCTTCATAAAGCGACGCTCTTTGTCCTCGGTCATCTGTACAACCTCTGCCCCTTGGTTCAGCGTGTCGAGCTGCTCCAATGGTGTACCGGTCCAAAACTTCGAGTAATCATACGGATACAACATCTTACGCAACACGTCAAGCTCGTCGCGGAACAATTTGAGAGACTGCTCGGTAACTTCTGTGGGAACTTCCGTCTGACCACCATTGGCGTAACGCCGCATGGCAGCATTCATGTTCTTCTTTATGCCCAAATAGTCCACTATCAGACCTTTCTCTTTGCCGGGATAATTGCGGTTTACGCGGCTTACTGTCTGCACCAAGTTGTGCATTTGTAGTGGTTTGTAGCAATACATCGTGTCGAGGCAAGGCACGTCGAAGCCCGTAATCCACATGTCTACCACAATGGCAATCTTGAAGTTCGACTTAGGTTCTTTAAACTGCAAGTCCAACTTCTTTCTTTCGTCGTCGGGCCCAAGCAGATTGTACAACTCTTCGGGGTCTTCGTTCTGACGGATGAAAACCATCTTCACTCTTTCGATAGGTTTAATCCGCTCCGCCTCTTGCGGTGTGAGCATCTCGCCGTCGGCACATGCACGCACCTCGCCCCATTCGGGACGCATTTTCATGATTTCCCTATAAATAGCGTATCCTATTTCGCGCGAAGCACACACTATCATGGCTTTACCTTCCACGGTAGAGCCTTCTTCCACGCGGCGTTCGTAATGAAGCACGAAGTCAGTGGCAAGCCGGCGTATAAGGTCGGGGTTGTTGAGCACCTGCACCATTTCTGTCATGGCCTTTTTCGATGCATCTATCTGGTATTCGTTGCTACCCTCTTCGGCACAACGGTTGTAGTATGCCTCAATTTCCTTGACCTTTTCTGAGTCTACTATCACTTTCGAGGCACGCCCCTCGTAAACTATCTTTCTTGTGATGCCGTCGGCTACCGCATCAATCATCGTGTATTCGTCCACGATGTCGCCGAACACTTGCAGTGTGGCGTCGATAGGCGTGCCCGTAAAGCCTACGTATGTTGCGTTAGGCAGAGAGTCGTGCAGATACTTGGCGAAGCCGTATGTGCGTTTCACTCCTCTGTCGGTGATTTCCACCTTTTCCTCAACGCCGGTTTGAGAGCGGTGGGCTTCGTCGCTTATGCAGATGATGTTAGCACGCTTCGAGAGCAAGTCGATGTCTTTCGAGAATTTCTGTATGGTGGTCAGGAACACGCCGCCACTGGTGCGCCCTTGCAGCAGTTGCTTGAGGTGGTCGCGGCTTTCAACCTGCATCACCATGTCGTCGCCGATGAAACGCTTGGCGTTGAGCACCTGCCGCGACAGCTGGTCGTCGAGGTCGGTGCGGTCTGTGATGAGCAAGATGGTGGGAGAGCACAATGCTTTGCTACGCATGAGCAGACGGCAAAGGAAAAGCATGGTGAACGACTTTCCGCAACCGGTAGCACCGAAATATGTGCCACCCTTGCCGTCGCCATCGGCATTGAGATGCGAGTGTTTCAGTATGTTATCGTACAGCGCACGTGCGGCATAATATTGCGGATAACGGCACACCACCTTCGTCTCACTTTTCGTGGTGTCGGGCAGATAGATGAAATTGTGTAAAACGTCAATCAACCTGTCCTTATCAAAGAGTCCCGCTACCATTGTCTTCAATGAAGGTATGCCGTTGATGGGGCGGTCTTTGGCCTGCACCTTTCGCCACGACGTGAAGAAGTCGTAACCGGCGAAGAACGAGCCGTACTTGTTGTTCACTCCGTCGGAAATGACCACAAAGGCGTTATATCGGAACAGTTGCGGGATGTCGCGGCGGTAGCGAATGGTGAGCTGCTTGTAAGCGTCCTCTATCGTGGTGTTCTCCTTGATAGCGTTCTTGAACTCAAGTACCACCAAAGGCAGACCGTTTACATAGACAATGGCATCGGGGATGCGCAATTTCTCAATGCCCTGCACCTCCAGCTGGTTGACGATGCAGAAGCGGTTGAAACGCTTGCACTTGTTGTCGTAACTGACGGGATAGATATACAGGTTGGGCTTTGCAGGGTCCTCGCGCTTCAATGAAAAACCGTTCATGAGCAACTGCATGAAGCCACAGTTCTCGTCGTAGAGCGAACCGCCCTCCGACTGTTCTATGCGCCTTATGGCATTGTCCACCTCTGCGGGAGTGATGCCGTCGCCCGCATACCGCTCTTGCAGATAGTCGCGCAGCTCGTCTCTGAGCAGCACGTCGCCGTTGTCCTTGCGTGCTACGCTGTCGCCGGGGCGGTAGCCGTAACCCTGTTCTTCAAACAACTGTATGATGGATGCCTCCAATTGGGCTTCATTGAAATATGCCATAGTCTTCTGTATCTAAGGATAGTTTCGGGAAAGGATGTCGCAGGAGCGTTATTTGCCCTCTTTGTCCGCTTCATGCTGCATGCGGAACACTTCCTTCTGTTCTTCAATTTGTTTTATGAGTTCCTCTTTTGTAGGCAAGTAAGTGAGATACTTGGCTTGGAAGAGCTGTTCGCTGCCATGGAGCACACTGTAGCGTGCCATGTCCTGGCTCGTGTCCGACCCAAGGAGCAAGCCAATGGTAGGATTGTCGCCTTCGGTGCGTTTCAGACTGTCGTACATTCGCACGTACATATCCATCTGCCCCACGTCCTGATGGGTTATCTGTCCCGCTTTCAGGTCGACAAGGAAGAAGCATTTTAGGATGTAGTTGTAGAACACGAGATCGATGTAGAAGTCGCCCATGTCGGTGCGGATGTGTTGCTGTCGTGCCACAAATGCAAATCCCTTGCCCATTTCCATAATGAAGTTTTGAAGGTGCTTGATGATAGCACCTTCGAGTTCCGACTCTGTAAAGTCGAACGAGGTCTGCAGTCCGAGAAACTCCGCCACGACCGGGTTTTTGATAAACTCCAATTTGTCTTCTTGGAAAGGAGCGGTAAGTTTGTGCATCTCTTCAACCACCGGCTTTTGGTGTGGCGACTGCATAAGGCGGAAATAATACTGCGTAGAGATGTTGCGGTGCAGTGTCCTCGTGCTCCAAACCTCACGGACCGCTTCTTGCTCATACCAGTTTCTTGCCTCTTTGTTTTCCACCCTAATCAGTTCTCTGTAATGCGTCCATGGAAGCAATTGTGGACGCGCTGCGTCCATTTTTCCGGATTGTGGACTCACTGCGTCCACAATCTGAGGAAACAACTGGTAGAACTTGACATACTTGTGTAGGCTGCTCTTGTCAAAACCCTTGCCATACTTTGCGGTCAGCATATCCGCCAGCCGTGCAATTACACGCTTTCCATACTCCGCCCTTCCAGCATTGCCCAGTTCTTCCTTGGCGATGCGTTCACCGATTTGCCAGTTGCGGATGGTCAGGCAAGTATTAACGGCTATATAAGCCTTGTTGCGTGCATTTTCTATGATGCGGCAAGTGTCGTCGTAGAGCACCGTGCTTTGCTGTATGTCTAATTCTTTCGATGCCATAGTGTCTGTCTATTGTGAGAGTTTTGAGGATAAGAGGGTGAGGAGGCGGCGGAGGTGGAGGTTTTCGTTCTGCAAGATTTTTTGATAGTTGCATAAAGGAGCTAACTGCTTCTCAAAATTCAAAATCAGGTCAGCTTTCGGCACAACTGCCGTTTGCTTCTTTAGCTCAGTTTGAGTTAAAAGGGCTTGAACTCCTCCTTTCGCTATTTCGTTATAGTTTACTGATTTTAGAAGATGATAAGAATACTCATAAAAAGATGTTTCTGCAACAAGAACGTTGTCGGCGGCCCACAAATATTCGTGATATTTGTTTACCACTCCAAGAGTTCCAACCCGTCCTGTTGTTAGAATTTTATCCGTCTTATTGTATTCTGCTGAAAATCCTATTATGCCAGAAGCTCCAATTACTGGATAGGGATGCTTTTCATCTTGTATATCCATTTTGTCGCTACAGGATTTGCCACTTGATATTGTCATTATTTCGTCCAAAGTTCCCATTCTCCACCCCTCCGGCAGATATTCCTCGTCAATACCCTCCACGAAGGTATGGTGGTAGATGGTTTGTGCCGTCTCTTCGAGATTCTGAATCAGAGCTTCGTTGTTGACGATGCGCCGCTCCACAGTCTGATACTCGTTGACGATGCGCCGCTGCTCGGCAATGGGTGGGACGGGAAGCATCACGTTGCACATGTCTTCCCACGAGAATATTTCGCGTACGCTTCCATGAGACATATACCGGGCATAGCGGTCGAACTCCGGACGCTTCGCCCACATCATCAGATATTCGGGGAGCAACTCGTTTTCATCCTTTATGCGGAAGGATGTGTAGGCTTGGGAGATGATACATGGTTGTTTCCCTTCATATAGTGCTATTGTTATCTTTTCTCCATTGCGCGATGTTACCGGTCCATACGCAAATTGGCGGTATTGAACAATTTTGTACGTAGAAAAGTCTGTTCCTATTGTATTGGCTATTGATGGTTTGAAAACCTTTTCAATGCTAACGCCCATAAGATTTGTGACGGACAAATCCCTATTCCGTTCATCGACCAGTTCAATAAACTCGCCTAATCTCTGATAATCGTATTTTTTCATTTCAAACCGAATCCTAATGCAGCGAATAATTTCTTCAATTCTTCGCGTCCCAGTTCTTCTTCCGCAAGAATCGTGTTCATTTCGCCTTGCAGTGTCTTTAACTTCTTTTCGTAATCCACTTGTTCATCCCGGTTTACGAACTCAATATATTTGCTCGGAACAAGCGAATAGCCTTTCTCTGACAATACGTCCAGCGCAACCGACTTGCAGAATTCGGGTTCGTCGCTATACGTCTCTTCCCAACCCTCCTGTTGCCAAGCATGATAAGTCTGCGACACTTTGTCGCGGTCGGCCTGAGAAAGTTCAATAAATTTCTTCTCGTATGGTACGCCCATCTGTCGCATGTCAAAGAACAGAACCTCTTGCTCCCGGTCGCGGTAATGCCGTTCTTCGCCGTTCTTCTCGACCACGCGGGCTTTTTTGTTGTTGTTCAGAATCCAAAGCGTCACGCTTATGTCCGTAGAATAGAAAAGTTTTCGCGGCAATATCACAATCGCCTCTACCTTTCCGCTCTCCAAGAGTTTCTTTCGGATAGCCAACTCCGTGCCGTCGGCACTCAGCGCACCGTTTGAGAGAATGAAACCTGCCACGCCGTCGGTAGACAGCTTGTTGAGGATGTTGAGAATCCAACCATAGTTGGCGTTGCTTGTGGGCGGCACGTCGAAGCCGGCCCATCGTGGGTCGGTGTTCAGTTCGTTCTCCTCGCGCCATCCGTTCTGGTTGAACGGCGGATTAGCCATGATATAGTCGGCTTTCAAGTCTTTGTGCTGGTCGTTGTGGAACGTGTCGCCCAAACGTATGTCGGCATTGATGCCGCGGATGGCGAGGTTCTGCCGCGCCAGCTTGTATGTGGTCTTGATGGATTCTTGTCCATAAACGCTGATGTTCTTTTGGTTTCCGTTGTGGGCTTTCACGAATTTCATCGACTGCACGAACATACCGCCCGAGCCGCAGCAGGGGTCGTAAATCTTGCCGTCGTAGGGTTCTATCATTTCCGCAATAAGGTTCACTATGCTCTTTGGGGTATAGAACTCTCCCTTGCCCTTGCCTTCGGCTATGGCAAACTTGCCGAGGAAATACTCGTACACACGTCCAACAATATCGTTCTCCTTGTCCTTCTGCGTATCGAGTTTGTTTATTTCGTCGAGCAAGGAGGAAAACTTTGACCTCTCGAGCCCGAGGTTGCTGTAATAGTTAGACGGCAGAGCACCTGCAAGCTGCTTGTTAGCTTTCTCAATGGCGGAAAGCGCATCGTCCACAATCTTGAAGATGGTGTCCTGCTTAGCGTTCTCCATGATGAATGTCCAACGGCATTGGGGCGGTAGATAGAACACGTTGTCGCGGGCGTAGAACTCCACCATTTCGGTATATTCTTCACCGAATTCGTCTTTTATCTCTTCTCGCTTCAGCGTAAACTGGTCGCCAGCGTATTTCAAAAAGATCAAGCTCAAGACCACGTGTTTGTATTCCGACGGCTCAACTGCGCCGCGCAGTTTGTTGCACGATTGCCACAGGGTTTCTTCCATGCTCTTGGCCGGTTTCGCTTTAGTTGCTGCTTTCTTTGCCATAGATGCCTTATAGTGTTACTCGTTAACAATGAGGTCTTTCATATTCACAGAAAGAATGTCGGCAATCCGTTTCAGCACGTCAATTCTATTCAGTTTCATATCGTAAACCTACATATATGTAAAGGCAAAGGTATAAATAAATTATCACGAAATAGCGAGTTTGACTCACTATTTAGGGAGGTTCTAAAAATTAGTCTTTTTCAAGCCGTCTCTATTCCTCATGAAGGCTTCTTTCGGGATACAGTCCTGTTTCGGAGGACTTGCAAGTATCATTGACAGTTTGCCCATTCATATTACTCGTTATTTTTGACGTTAAGACACAGTTGTCCCTTAGCAGAGATGAGCCGTGGCTGAATTTTGATGATTTGTATATATCTGAAGACATTGTAGACAAGACAGGCCAAAGCTACATTGGCTTCTGCTCTTACCATACCTATACTTCTAACGATGGATCCATGCATCGCTCTATACGTTGAAAGGTCCTAAAAATTATTGAGACACACAAATGTTCTACAGAAAATCTGTAACTTAATTTATAGAACATCGCTTCAAAATCTGTTTGGGCCGCTATGTGTGTGGCAGTGAAAGAAAACGCTCCCGCAAGCCTTTGTCGCTTGCGGGAGCGTTGGGTTGTTCCCGTCAGCCTGCGCGGGTGGGCGAGCCGCCCGCTGGGGTGGGGGATGGTCGGGTGGTTACTTCACCACATACTTCTTGCCGTTCATGATGTAGAGGCCATGGGCGGGCTTGCTGACCTGGCGGCCGCTGAGGTCGTAGATCTTGCCGTCGTTCTTGGCGTTCTGCTTGATGTTGTCGATGCCGGTGGCGTAGTCGTCGGCGTTCATGAAGGTGATGTTGATGACGTAGATCTTGGTATCGTCGTTGTCACCCTTCACCTCGAAGCCCATGACGGCGTCGGCCTTGAAGCCGGGTCCGACCTCGTCGGCATAGTTGGCGTAGGTCAGGATCTTGGTGCCGTCGTCAGAGAAGGAGACGCCGATGTTCTCGCCGCCGCAAGAGCCGTCGGTGGCAAACACCAGTCCGGTCACGGGATCGACGGCGTCAGTGTAGACGCCGCTTGCGTTGCGGCCCACGAGTGTGGTGCCTGAGATGAGCGTGCTGACGTCAGTGCCGAGAGCCTTGGCTGCGGTGGTGAGGTCGAAGTCGACTTCCTGGTCCGTGTCGCCCACAGGCAGGATGATAGCGGTGTCGCCCACCTGGGTGATGGTCTGGATGGCAGACACCACCTGGTAGTTGAGGGTCACGGTCACCATCTTGCCGGTCTCCTCGTTGACGAGGAAGAACTGGCCGCTGTAAGCCGTGCCGACGGGATCGGCAGCATACTGCATGGCCTTGAAGGTGTACTTGCCGTCGGCGTTGGTGGTGCAGATGCCCCAAGGTGACTGCTCGTCAGAGGTCCAGCCCATTGACTTGCCATCCTTGTCGAGCCAGAAGCCCGGTGTCGGGTTCATGTTGTAGATCTTGGTGTAGATCATGGTCTCGGGATAGGTGTCGGGTAACTTCTTGCGCAGACTGTCGGAGATGTAAGCGTAGAGCACGGGAGTGCTGGTGCCGATGGCGGCCTCGATGTCGGCCACGGGGATGTAGCTGTTGGGATCCTCGCTCCAGCCGTAGTCGGCGGGCAGGCCCTGGACGGTGACGGTGCGCTTGGCCACGCTCTCAAACAGGTCTTGTGAGGGAGTCTTGCTCTTTTCGATGGCCAGGATGACGTTCAGGGTGAAGTACTTGTCCTCGTTGACGAAGTAGAGTGTCGCACGGGCGGTGTCCTCAGCGGCGCATGCGTCGGGGTACTGTCCGACGTGGATGTCGGTGAAGTTGTTGCTGGCAGAGGGCTCCACGAAGAGGAAGGCGCCTGTGCCCCATGAGGTGATGATGCCGGCCTGTGTCATCCAGAAGCCGCCGTTGTTGGCTGTGGAGTTGGATGAGAGGCTGCCGTTGCCGTCGATGGCCTGGAACTGCACGTTGCTGACGTCGGTGCCGAGCGCGGCGGCGATGGCTGTCATGTCAGGATAGACGCTGGTGTAGGAGTAGTCGTTGGATGGCTGCTGGCTCACGATGACGGTGGTGTCGCCCACATGTGTCATGTCCTCGAGGCCGTGATAGGGAGCCTCGATGATCTTGACGGTGTAGTTCACCTTGTAGGCGTTGCTGCCGTAGACGAAGTAGACGTCGAAGCAAGGCGTGTCGCCCACCTTGTTGACACCGGGATACTGGCCGATCTGGCAGGTCAGCGTGTCGTTGGCGGTGTCGTAGCTGAAGTTGCGCACGTAGAGGGCGTCCAGGTTGCTGTAGGCGCTGTTGCCGCAGTACCAGGTGCTGTCGCCCTTGCTGTCGATGGAGCGCTTCAGCCATCCGTCGTTGGTGGTGTAGAGCGTCAGCGAGTCGGACATCATGCCGTAGGTCTCGTCGATCATAGGCACGTAGGTGATCTTGGAGAGCAGGTAGGGCACGTCGTCCTTGGGTGCGCCCAGCTTCTCGGCCAAGTCGCTGACCTTCAGGTATGCTGCGCTCAGGTCGTAGGCTGAGCGGGGATACTGCTCGACGGCCACTGCGCCCGTGCCCACGATGTTGAGCTTCGAGATGGCGAGCTCGGCCTCGGGAGCCTCAGGCACGTAGATCAGGTAGGTGATGTCGAATGTGGCGGTCTTGTCGCCCAGGACCAGGGCGGCCGTCACGTGCAGCGTGTCGGAAGCGGTGAAGTAGTTGGGCATCTGGCCGGCGTAGACGTTGAAGATGTCGTTCTCCTCGTCGAAGTTATGGCCGACAAACCAGGCGCCGTCTGAGTATTCGTGGACCTGGCCCGTCCTTGAGAGCCAGAACTCACCGTCGTTGCCGGTGTATTTGCTGACGGTGCCCGTGGAGTCGATGACGACAAACACTTTGGTGTTTGCGATGTCAGACAGTTGGGCCACAAGCGTGGCGGTGTCAGTGTCGAGCGCTGCGGCCACCTCGGTCAACTTGAACTGATGCCCCACGTTCGAGTAGTCGCTCGTCGGACCCTGCTGCAGCGTGGCCTTGAACTGTGCGTTGGCGGTGAGGCCAAACAGGCACATCAGGGCTAAGAGAAGCTGCCTCATGGAAGTAGACTTTTTCATAAGCTGTGATTATTAAAAGGGTTTAAAATTTAGAGTAGTTTTCGTTATGGTTTCCCGCTGCCGTTGCGCCCTGCCAAGTCCGCGTGGACCCACCACAGGCTCAACGACACCGCAAATATATGGAAAAAAGAAGTCGGGCGCAAATAAAACAGCGGAAAAATGGGGCAAAAGGACGATTTTTACATCCATTGGACGATTTTTTCACTTGTTGAAACCACGTAAAACAATTTAAGTGTTAAATCCGTATTTTTTTATAAATTAACTTGGAAATTCCACCCTTTTAATATATCTTTGCAATTGCATCCTTAGCCTACTCGGCCCTGTCCGCATGAACTGCGGAGCTGGCTTGCAAATCAAAAATAAACCTAACATAATCTACAATGAAACATCTGAAATCCACGCGCAAGGCACTGACGGCCGCCGCAGCACTCCTGCTGGCAGCTGGAGCCCCGATGTTGCAGTCGTGCGAGAAGGATATCCTCACTGGGCAGCCGTCGTGGTTGGGCAACTCCATCTACGACCAGCTCAAGGAAGAGGGCAACTACTCGTACACGTTGCGTCTCATCGACGACCTCGGACAGACCGCCGTGCTCAGCCAGACCGGCAGCAAGACGCTCTTCGTTGCCGACGATGATGCCTTCAACAAATGGTTCCAAACCAACAGTTGGGGAGTGAAGAAGTATGAGGACCTCACCAACGCACAGAAGAAACTCATCTTCAACTCGTCAATGGTCAACAACGCCTACCTCATCGAGCTGCTGAGCAACGTCAGCGGAGACCCACCCGAGGAGGGCATGTGCATGAGGCGCGAGACAGCCGTGTCGGTCTTCGACTCCGTGGCGCGCATCTATCCCGACGAGATGCCCAACACATCCTACTGGGCCAAATACAAGGACCACAAGGACGGCATCGTGTTGCTCCGCGACAACACCACCAAGCCCATGATCCACTTCCTGCCCGCCTACATGAAGCTCAACAAGATCACCGACAACGACCTCGCCACGCTCACCAACGGCGAGTCAAACTCGGTCAGCGACGCGTGGGTCAACGGCAAGAAAATCGTCGAGCGCGACATCACCTGCAAGAACGGATATATACATAAGGTGGACGGCGTGATGACCTCCGCCGACAACATGGCCGGCATCATACGCTCGCACGCCAACATGAGCCGCTTCAACAACCTGCTCGACCGCTTCTCGGCACCCTACTACGACGACGCGGCGACGAAGGAGTACAACCGACTCTACAACAACACCGACTCCGTCTTTGTGCTGCGCCACTTCGCCTCGACCGCCAACACCGGCGGATACGGCGCCGCCAAGTCGGGAGAGCTCTCCACAGACCCCAACGGCCAGGCCGTCGACGCCAAGCTGCTCTACGACCCCACGTGGAACCACTACATCTACAGCAACACCTCGGGATACGACCTCCACTATGACGCCGGAGCCATGCTCGTGCCTTCCGACCAGGCATTCAACAACTGGTGGAACGCCGACGGAAAGGTGCTCCAGGACATGTACGGCACATGGGACAACGTGCCCATGAACGTGCTCGTCAAGCTCCTGAACATCAACATGATCAACACCTTCTCGGAGACCGTGCCCTCGAAGTTCAAGAACATCGTCGACAACACCACCAAGGTAAGCCTCGGCATCACAACGGCCGACGTCGACAGCTGCTTCATGGGATGCAACGGTGTGGTGTACCTATTAAATAAGGTGTTCACGCCTGCAGACTACCGCTCCGTGAGCTTCCCCGCACTGATCAACTCCAACGGAGCCGACGGCATCATGAGCGTCATCTACTGGGGCATCGACAACCTCAACTTCGAGCCCTACCTCAACTCCATGGACTCCTACTACAGCTTCATCCTGCCCACCAACAAGGCCATGCTCTGCTATGTGGACCCATGCACCTACGGAACCAACCGAACCAAGCTCTACCGCTTCACCTACAACAACCAGCGCAAGACCGTCGTCGCCAACCGCTACGACTACGACCTCTCAACAGGTGTCGTGGATGAGGCCTCCAAGGACTCGGTGACCAGCGCCGACCAGATCAAGGACCGTCTGGAGGACCTTATCAACAACCTCATCATCGTCGGCAACGTCGAGGACGGCCACACCTATTATAAGAGTAAGGGCGGATCGCCCATCATCGTGCGCAACGCAGGACGCGCCGGACAGATGACCGTCAACGGCGCCTTCCAGCAGGAGACGGGGGCCAACGTCGTCGTCAGCCAGATCTACGACCAGAGCGGTGCGGGAAACGGAAAGGCATACGTCGTGGAGGGCGCACTGCCCCTCACCAGCCAGCGAAGCACGTACAGCATCCTCTCCGAGAACGACAAGTTTGAGTCTTTCTTCAAGCTCCTACAGGGATCGTCGCTCCTCTCCAAGCGCCTCCTGAGCCAGTATGACGCTGCCACAGGCGAGCAGAACATCAACGTGTTCGACAACTACAACTACACCGTCTACGTGCCCACCAACGCCACCGTGCAGCAGCTCATCGACCAGGGATACCTGCCCACGTGGGACGACGTGGACGCCCTGACCACCGACGACTTCGGCGGAGACAAGAAGGCCTACGAGGCCGCCAAGACCACGCTGACCAACATGATCAACAACTTCCTGCGCTACCACATCCAGGACAACAGCGTCTTCATCGGAGGCACACCGCAGAACGGCGTGCGCTACGAGTCGTCGAAGATCAACCCGGCCAACAAGCGCTATTTCTCTATCACCGTCAACGCCGATGACAACCAGATGAACGTCGAGGACCAGCTCGGCAACAAGCGACAGGTTGTCAAGAACGACGGACTCTACAACATCATCGGACGTGAGTACTGGCTCCAAAACCGCGACAAGGTGGCAACAAGCCAGATCTACCAGGCATCAGACGTCGTGGTGCACCAGATCGACGGTCCGCTCTTCTACGACCAAGACCAGCTCAAGCCCTGGCGTGAGGTCATCGGCCTGTCGACCACCTCAGCCAAACGACACAACAACGCTAAAGCAAGGAGGAGATAAGCCATGAAACAATATCTAAGATACATATTGCTGTCGATGCTCTGCATCGTAGCCATGCAGGCGTCAGCCCAGCAGCAGATCACGTCCGTCCACGGCTCCGTGCTCGACGAGTTTGGCCCGGTCATGGGAGCCGCCGTCTGCGAAATAGACGCCAACGGGCGTATCATCGAGTCAACGACGACCGATGTCAACGGTAACTACTCCATGAAGGTAAGCAACCCCACCAAGGACAAGCTCCGCATCAGCTTCGTGGGAACCAAGGCGCAGGTGCTGCCCTTCACCAGCGACGAGATCAACGTCACCCTCAAGAGCGAGAACACGCTGAAGGAGGTCACCGTCGTCGCCAAGAAACGACTCTCGGGAGGCGGACTCGCCATCCCCGAGCGAGAGATATCCTATTCCACACAGACCATCTCCACCAAGGAGTTTGAGGGACTGGGCATGAACACCATCGACGAGGCCCTGCAGGGACGTATCGCCGGACTCGACATCGTGTCGGTCAGCGGTAACCTCGGTGCCGGTACGACCATGCGCCTGCGTGGCGCCTCCACCGTCTCGACGCTCACCTCCTCCAACCCGCTCATCGTCGTCAACGGCAACACATGGAACGTGGACATGAGCAACTTCGACGTCAACTCGGCCAACGACGAGCAGTTCGCACAGCTACTCAACATCAACCCCGAGGACATCGAGTCCATCACCGTGCTCAAGGACGCTGCGGCAACGGCCATCTACGGCTCGCAGGGCGCCAACGGCGTCATCCAGCTCGTCACCAAGCGCGGCAGCAAGGGCAAGCCGCGCGTGAGCTACTCGCTGCGACTCACCGGCACCTACCAGCCTAAGGGTTACAAGCTCCTCAACGGTGACGACTACACCATGCTCCTCAAAGAGGCCTACTTCAACCCCAAGCAGAGCGACGGCGCTGCCGACATCCGCGAGATCAACTACGACCCGACGTTCTCCGAGTATGAGCAGTACAACAACAACACCGACTGGCGCGACGCCGTCACGCAGGTCGGTCTCCGCCAGAACCACTTCCTCTCCATCACCGGTGGTGGCGACAAGGCCACGTTCCGCATCTCCGGCGGTTTCGACAATGAGACGGGCTCCGTCATCGAGCAGAAGCTCAACCGCTTCTCCACACGTGTCGCCCTCGACTACTACGTCAGCGACCGCATCAAGATTGCCACCAACTTCTCATTGACCTACACCAAGAACAAGCGCAACTACGACGACCTGCTCTCCATCGCCTACCGCAAGATGCCCAACATGAGCATCTACGAGCAAGACGCACAGGGACGCAACACCAGCACATACTACGAGATGCTGCAGAGCGCATCCTCGGTCTTCAACGACGACCAGAAGTCGCTCGTCAACCCCGTGGCCTCCGCTCACCTGGCCAAGAACGATGAGCGCACCTACGACATCACGCCTGAGTTCCAGCTTGACTACAAGCTCCTCGGAACGGACGACGACAGCTGGAGACTCGACTACCAGGGACGCGTCTACATGAACATCTTCAACAACTACGTCGACAAGTTCTATCCCCAGGAGCTCAAGACCGTCGCATGGAACAGCGGCGTCAACGAGGCTTACACGGGATCAAGCAAGAGTGTGGCCTTCAACACCAAGCACACCCTGACACTCATTCCACACTTCACCAACAAGGACCACTCGCTGATGGTGATGGGACGCTTTGAGCTCACATCGGGCAGCTCCAACGGACAGGGCACCACGGCCAACATGCTTCCCTCGGGCGGCATCACATCGCCCGACGCAGGAGGTAAGGTGACGGCATTGAGCTCCAGCTTCAGCCAGTGGCGCTCGATGTACTACACCTTCTCCACACACTATGCCTACAAGGGCCGCTACATGGCCGACTTCTCGCTCCGCATGGACGGCACCACCAAGTTCGGTCCCGACCGCCGTTGGGGCTACTTCCCCGCCGTCTCGCTCCGATGGAACGTCATCGACGAGCCCTGGATGGAGAACGCGCGCAAGTGGCTCTCCATGCTCAGCATACGTCCCAGCTGGGGACGCGTCGGCAACCAGCCCAGCTCAGACTATCTCTACATGAGTAAGTATGGCACCACCAGCAGCTACCTGGGCAACAGCGCCATGACACCCACCAACATCCGACTGACCGACCTCAGGTGGGAGACCGTCTCGACCTATGACGTCGGTATGGACATCCACTTCTTCAACGACAAGCTCAACCTCATGCTCGACTGGTACCAGTCAACAACGAAGGACATGCTGATGGCCAACATCCGCATACCCTCCAACTCCGGTTACGCCACACTGGCCACGGGCAACGTCGGATCGATGCGCAACACCGGTTGGGAGTTCAACATCGACACCAACCGACTCATCGAGAAGGGCAAGTTCTACATGGACTTCAACGCCTCCTTCGGCAACAACCGCAATGAGATCCTCTCCATGGACGAGTCGGTGCTCAAGTCGCTCAACTCCGACTTCAACTACAGCAACCGCGAGGTGCTGCAGCGCGTGCAGATCGGCAACCCCTTCGGAGCCATCTACGGCTTCCGCTACAAGGGTGTCTACCAGTACCAGTATGACACCTACAAGAACATGAGCGAGGAGGAGCGCCAAGCCTTCGACGCAGCCGGCAAGACAGCACCCGTGGCGCGCAACGCCGAGGGAAAGGTCATCCTCGACGACTCGGGAGACCCCATCCAGATGGCTTACAACTACTCCAACAGCGCTTCGGGAACTACCTATAAGTTCAAGGGCGGCGACGCCATGTACGAAGATGTCAACAACGACGGCAACATCAACGCCCTCGACATCGTCTACCTCGGCTCATCACTGCCGAAGCTGACCGGTGGTTTCGGTTTCACCTTCAATTACAATGGCTGGAAGCTCAACACGCAGTTCACTTACCGTGTGGGCAACAAGATCCTCAACCTCGCGCGTCTCGACGCTGAGGCCATGATCAACAACAACAACCAGAGTGAGGCCGTCAACTACCGCTGGCGCAAGGAGGGTGACGTCACCAGCATCCCACGTGCCATGTACGGTTCGACCAGCAACTACAACACGCTCATCAGCGACCGCTTCGTGGAGTCGGGCTCGTTCCTGCGTCTCAACTACCTGCAGCTCTCCTATGGACTCAAGCAGAAAGTGCTCAAGGCCATCGGACTCAAGGGACTGCGCTTCTACGTCAGCGCCAACAACCTCTTCATCCTCACCAAGTACACGGGCGTGGACCCCGAGATTGGATATGGCAGCTACGGTGCGGCAACAGACAGCGGACAGACACCACGCTCACGCTCTTACACGCTCGGCATCACCGTCGACTTCTAATAGCCACGACGAATAACTACGATCTAAAATCAAACAACGATTAATGATCATAACGAACAATCTTATGAACAACAAATTTCATCATATCTGGACCAAGGCTTGGGTGGGCGTCCTCGCCCTTGCCATGACGTCCTGTTCCGACTTCCTCGTCGTGGAGCCGCTCAACGACATCACGCTCGAGAAGTTCTGGAATGAGAAAAACGATGTCGAAAACGTCGTCAACGGATGTTACAGCGCTCTGCAGTCACAGGCATGCATCTCACGCATGATGTGCTGGGGAGAGTTCCGCTCGGACAACATCCAGGGTGGCACTAACATCGACAACAACCAGGACCTCTCCAACGTCCTGAAGGAGAACATCAACGCTTCCAACGGGTTCACCGACTGGACGTGCTTCTACAAGGTCATCAACGACTGCAACACCGTCATACACTTCGCGCCGACAGTGGCCGACCGCGACCCCAACTACACGCAGAGCGAGCTGAAGGCCACCGTGGCTGAGATGTCGGCACTCAGGGACCTCTGCTACTTCTATCTCATACGCACCTACCGCAACGTGCCGTTCAGCACAGAGGCCTTCCTCGACGACACGCAGAAGATGGACCTGCCCGCCACGCCGTTCAACACCGTGCTCGACTCGCTCATCAGCGACCTCGAGAGCGTCAAGGGCAACGCCGTGCGCAAGTATCCGCAGACCAACCGCTACTCGCAGCGCGGACGCATCACGCAGGACGCCATCAACGCCATGCTCTGTGAGATGTATCTCTGGAAGCAAGACTACCAGAACGCCGTGCGCTATGCTGACCTGGTCATCGACGCCAAGACGCAGGACTACCAGGACCAGCTCGACAAGCTCGGAGGATCAGCCAGCGAGGATGACCAGATGCAGGACGGCTATCCCCTCATCTCCGACCGCAGCGGATCCACCTACGGCAACGCGGCCAACATGATCTTCAACTCTGGCAACAGCAGGGAGAGCATCTTCGAGCTCATCTACATGGACGACAACAACCAGCTCGCCAACGGTGCCGTCAGCAGCAACTACGGCAACAGCGAGACCTTCCCCGGACTGGTGAAGCCCTCCGACTACCTCGGCGACGACTTCACGAAGGACAACCCCACCGTCTTCCTCACCAAGTATGACACGCGCTACTACACCAGCCTCGAGGCTCTCAACGAGACATCCTATGGCATCGGCAAGTACACGCAGGAGGGCAGCAGTGTCACCGTCACACCGCCTACATCTTCCACCGCAAAGGGAAAGGCCACCTATGGCACACACTGGGCAGCCAGCTACTGCCACGCCAACTGGATCATCTACCGTCTCACCGACGTGATGCTCATGAAGGCCGAGGCGCTCGTGCAGATGGTCAACAACGATGACACCACGTCGGCCGGAAAGACCGTCAACGACTCGCTGCTCCAAGCGGCCTACAACATCGTCAACACCATCAACAAGCGATACAACTGCTCCACCACGAAGAGCGACATCAACTATGCCGCTTACGCCAGCAAGAGCCTCATGGCTGACCTCGTCATGGACGAGCGCCACCGCGAGCTCCTCTTCGAAGGCAAGCGTTGGTTCGACCTCGTGCGCCGCTCACTGCGCGACGGCAACACCAGCTACCTCGCATCACAGGCTTCGAAGAAGTCGACGGGAAGCTCGGGCTCTGCCTCGCAAAACAAGCTGAAGCGCATCGACGCCATCTTCTGGCCGTACAACAAGGACGAGCTGCAGGTCAACAAGAACCTCACGCAGAACCCCGCCTTCGGCAGTGGAGAAAACTCAAGTTATGAAACTACCAAATAAACCATAACCATCATGAAAGCCAACATCTATAATACTATAAGGTATGGCGCCAAGGCCCTGGCCGTGCTGCCGCTCTTCCTGGCCGCCTTCCTTTTCACGGCTTGCTCCGACGAGCCCGACACCGATAGCTATTACACGTTCAAGGGCGAGATGATGAGCCAGTACCTCAAGACGCATGAGCAGTTCAGCGAGTATGCCACCATCGTGGACCGCGCGGGGCTCATGGACCTCTTGTCGGCCTACGGGCACTACACCTGTTTCGCCCCGACCAACGAGGCCGTCGACAAGTACCTGAAGAGCCGCGGCCTCAGCTCCGTGAGCGACCTCACCGACGCCGACTGCGACACCATCGCGCGCACACACCTCGTCGAGAACATGTTCGCCACCTCCGAGATGAACGACGGCACGCTCACGACGGCCAACATGAACAAGCGCTTCATCGAGATCACACACGATGTCGACAACGACAGCAATGGTGTGGTGCGCCTCAACCGCTCTGCCAACATCATCTTCACGCTGCAGGACGACTCCGTCGAGAACGGCATCATGCAGCCCATCGACGGCGTGCTGACATCCAGCTCGCGCATGCTCCCCAACGTGATACACGACAACGCGCGCATCTCCCTCTTCGCCAAGGCGCTCTATGAGACGCACCTGGAGGACTCGCTCTACGCTTACATCGACGAGTCGTACGACCACACGCAGTATCCGCGCATCAAGTACACCTCGCACGTCAACCAGGAGACGGCCACCGCTCCCGATGAGAAGAAGTCGGGCTTCACGGCCTTCATCCCCACTGACTCCATCCTCCGCGAGAAGTATGGCATCACGACCATCGAACAGCTCTACCAGAAGGCTTGCGAAATCTATGACGCCGTCTATCCGGAGGACGTCAACCAGCCCTACCACAGCTTCGACCAGCTCACCAACCGCAAGAACCCGCTCAACAGGCTCATCGCATACCACATCCTGACACGCGACTGCATCGGCTGGAACCTCCTCACACCGCGCAACGACATCGGCATCAGCACTACGCAGATGAACCCCGTCGACTGGTATGAGACCCTGCTGCCCCACACCATGCTCAAGTTTGAGCGACTCACCGTCGTACGCTACGCCGGAAACAGTGAGCTCGGACAGCGCTACATCAACAGACGCTACGACGCCGACTACCAGATCCCCGGCGCCATGATCAGCCAGACCGTCGAGAACGGCGTGGAGAACACCGCGCTCAACGGACGCTACTTCTATGTCGACGACCTGCTCGCCTTCTCTGAGCAGACACGCGACATCGTCGACGGCGTGCGCATCCGCATGGACCTCTCAACCATCTTCCCGGAGCTCATGACCATGAACATCCGACAGAATGGCGACCCCGCCCACAACGACCCCGCATACGACGAGACCGCCAAGTACGGACGCAACTATTACTTCCCCGACGGATACCTCAAGAACGTCTCGGTCAATGGTGACTTCGTCTACCGCCGTCCCCGCAACTACTACGACTCCTACGAGGGTGACGAGTTCAACATGTTCGGCAACTACGACATCACGTTCAAGATACCGCCCGTGCCCTATGAGGGCGACTGGCAGATCCGTATGGGATACGCGCAGGAGCCCACACGAGGCATCGCACAGATCTACTTCGACGGCGTGCCACAGGGCATCCCTCTCGACATGACCGTGGCGCTCAACGACGCCTCCATCCTCGGCAGCGACTGGGTGAGCAACTATTCCGGCATGACGCAGGAGCAGCTCTCACGCGACCAGAAGGCCCTGAAGAACAAGGGATACTACCGTGGCGCTGCCGGAGGCTACCGCATCAACGGTGAGGGACACCCCACAGGTTACTCTGACCGCACCGTCTTCGCCACACAGACACAGACCTTCCGCATCGTGCTCTGCACCGTGCACATCGACCCGAACAAGGACCACTTCCTGCGCTTCCGCAGCGTGTCGACGAAGATGGGCAACAACAACGAGTTCATGCTCGACTATCTCGAGCTGGTTCCGAAGAGTGTCTACGGTGTCACCGACGACGGTGAGATTGAGGACATGCTTTAACAGGCGAGCAACAGCCAACAGTAACCACTTTCAAAACAAATGACAATGAAAACAACCATCAATCATATCTTGGGTAAGGCTTGGCTGGGGCTCGCAGCCCTCGCCCTGCCTCTCGCCTCCTGCTCCGACTGGGACGACCACTATGATCCTTCCACCGGTGATGGCGGCGCTAAGACCACCCTTTGGCAGGCCATCTCATCCGAGGCCAACCTGAGCAACTTCGCCCACGTGCTGGAGGGCTGCGGATACAACCGCAACCTGTCCGGAAGCCAGACCTACACCGTCTTCGCCCTGACCAACGACGGGCTCAGCGCCGAGCAGGCAGACAGCTTGGTGGCGGTCTATAAGGAACAGAAGAACAATGGTGTGCGCGACGACGACAACACCGTGATCCGACAGTTTGTGCAAAACCACATGGCGCTCTTCACCAAGCCCGTCTCGTCGCTCACCAGCGACACGCTGACGCTGCTCAACGGCAAGATAACGCCGCTCACGCCGACCACCATCAACAAGGAGCAGTTCATCACATCCAATGCCCTGCATTCCAACGGACTGCTCTTCACCATCGGCAAGAAGATCGATTACTTCCCCAACATCTTCGAGTATCTCGGCATCGACAGCCGCATCGACAGCGCCTACAAGTTCATCAACAGCTATTCGCGCTATGAGTTCAACGAGGCGGCCAGTGTGGCCGGAGGCATCAACGACGACGGACAGACAGAGTATCTCGACTCTGTGTCGGTCCTCACCAACTCGCTCTTCAGCTCTTACGGGGAGATCAACACCGAGGACTCCACCTTCTGGATGGTCGTGCCCACCAATGAGGTGTGGACACGCCTGGTCAACGAGTACCATGACTATTTCGACTACGCCAACACCGTCAACAAGCGCGACTCCATGCAGGAGGCCAACACGCGCATGGCTATCCTGCAGGGAACGCTCTTCAGCCGCACCATCAACCCCGACCGTTCGTTTGCTGACTCCGCCGTGTCGACGCAGGCCTACAGCTACGTGATGCGCAAGTACAACGACCTCGAGCCTTACAACATCTTCTACCGTCCCTTCGATGCCGGAGGCATCTTCGAGGGCACCGAGGATGTGGAGTGCAGCAACGGTCACGTGCGCATAGCCTCCAACTTCAACGTGCCCAAGGAGAAGACATTCTTCCAGACAGTGAAGGTCGAGGCCGAGAACATCAGCCGGCAGGACACGCTCATCGACGCCTCGCAGCCGCTCACCATCCACCAGGTGACCACCGACAACCCCTACTATGACAAGATCTCAAGCAACAGCTTTGTCTCTGTCATCGCAGAGAACACGTCGACCAACCCCAACCACTTCCCCGTGGCGGCTGTGCAGTACAGCATCCCCGGCCTGCTCTCCAATGTGGGTTATGACATCTACGTGGTGTTCGCGCCGCAGTGGGCATACAACCAGTACATCCCTGAGAGCGACCTGCTGCCCAACCGCTTCCGTTGCATGCTCTATTACACCAACAAGGACAACCGCCAGCTCAACAAGCGTCTCGAGCTTAAGACCAACGATCCCATGAAGGTCGACACTGTGCAGGTGGCAAGCAACATCACGTTCCCCGCTTGCTCCTATGGCTTGTCGCAGCCCAACGTCAAGTTGCGCATCATGAGCCAGGTGTCGCAGAGCCAGACGGCACAGTACGCCACCGACTTCCAGATCGACTGCATCATCTTCAAGCCGCATCAGGAATAAGACAGCGACGAACCACACTAACCAACGCTTATAAACGAATACACATATGAAAAAGTATATGATATACGGCCTGGCGCTCATGATGGCTGGTGCCCTTCCCGCTGCCGCGCAAGACGACGCGTCAGAAGTGAAGGCCAAGTCGGAGCGACCGGCAAAGCCCGTCAAGAAATATGCCACGCGCAAGGTCAAGGGTCATGTGGTCAACGGTGCCACCGGCAAGCCTATGTCGGGTGCCATCGTCAGCGTGCCCGAGGTCGACGGTTACAGTGCGCTCACCAAGAGCGACGGCTCCTACGAGATTGAGGTGCCCCTCTTCGCCGGCGCGTTGCAGGTGACCGCCCCCGACATGAACCCCGCACGCCTGGGACTCTCCAGCGGGGCCGACCAGCGCACGGTCAACATCTTCCCCAATGTCTTCCACGACGAATATGCCAGTGGCACCAACGTCCTCGGCACGAAGACAACGGAGGATTTCCGCTACACCAACGGCGTCACCATTGAGGACGAGATCCAGAAGCGACTGGGCGCCGACGTGCGCTCCGTGCAGCGCAACGGTACGGCCGGCGTGGGCAACGTGATGTTCCTCAGCGGTCTCAACTCGCTCAACATCAACGCGCAGCCGCTCATCATCGTCGACGGTGTCATCTTCGACCAGCAGTATGGCCGCACCTTGCTCCACGACGGTTTCCACAACGACATCCTGGCCAACATCTCACCGGCCGACATCGAGAAGGTCACTGTCCTGAAGAACGGGACGGCCCTCTACGGTGCCAAGGGTGCCAACGGCGTCATCCTCATCCAGACGCGCCGCAACCACTCCATGGCCACCCGCATCACGGCCAGCCTCTCGGCAGGCGTCACACTGGAGCCCAAGTTCATCGACATGATGAACGCCAGCCAGTTCAAGAGCTATGCCGCCGACCTGCTCGGCACATCGGGTACGACCATCACCGACTTCAAGTTCCTCAACGAGGACCCCACCTATTACTATTATCCCAAGTATCACAACAACACCGACTGGAAGGACCAGGTCTATCGCACGGCCATCACGCAGAACTACAACATCAACGTGGAGGGCGGTGACGACGTGGCCAACTACAACCTGTCGCTGGGATATGCCAACAACCAGAGCCCGCTGAAGGACAACGGTTCCAGCCGCCTGAACATCCGCTTCAACACCGACATCCAGCTCTCGCAGAAGTTTGGTGTGCGCTTCGACGCCAGCTTTGCCAACCAGACGCGTGACCTGCGCAACGACGGCGCACCGGCCAACTACACCGACGGCACACCGACATCGCCCGCCTTCCTGGCCTATGTCAAGAGCCCCATGCTCTCGCCCTATGCCTATGCCGGTGGCGTGCTGAGCAACTCCTTCCTCGACATCACCGATGAGGACTACCTCAGTGAGGCCCTTTCCAATGTGAAGAACTACAACTGGCAGCTCGCCAACCCTGTAGCCATCCTCGACTATGGCGAGGCCGAGAACAAGAACCGCTTTGAGAACTCCATGGTCAACCTCAGCGTCACGCCGAAGTTCCAGTTCAACAAGCACCTCTTTGTCTCTGAGCACTTCAGCTACAACCTCGTCAACACCAACGAGAAGTACTACATCCCCCTCAATGGTGTGCCCAGCTACTACGTGGCTGCCGTCGGCGCTGTCCGCGAGAATGAGGTGCGCTCGCTTGTCAGCAAGCAGAACTCCGTGTTCAGCGACACCCGCGTCGACTGGTCCAACCGCTACGGCGCACACGACGTCCACGTCTTCGGAGGCGCCCGCATCAACTGGGAGAACTACACGCTCAACAACCAGCTCGGTTACAACACCGGTAACGACAAGACCCCGTTCATGCGCGCCGACCTGCTGAATGCCTCCACCTCTGGCACCAATGACAACTGGAACAGCTGGGCATGGTACGCGCAGGCCGAGTACAACTACCTGCAGCGCTACTACCTGCAGGCCAACCTCACCGCCGAGACCTCATCACGCTTTGGTGTCGACGCCGACAACTCGCTCAAGATCTGCGGCGCGCCCTGGGGCTTCTTCTGGGGTGTCCAGGGCGGATGGGTCATCAGCAACGAGCCTTGGTTCGCCAAGGTGCCCGGTGTCAACTACCTGAAGCTCTTGGCCGGCTATGATGTCAGCGGCAACGACGACATCGACTACTATGCCGCCCGCTCTTACTTCCGCGCCCGCCAGTTCATGCAGAGCGTCAGCTCCATCACGTTCGACAACATCGGAAACACCAACCTGCAGTGGGAGACCACCAAGCGTTTCAATGTCGGACTTGAGGGCAACTTCCTCGGCGACCGCCTGAACGTGCGCTTCAACTACTTCCTGGCCAACACCGACCACCTGCTCACCTACCAGAGCCTCAGCTACCTCTCCGGCCTGCCCATGAACTGGAGCAACGGCGGATCGCTGCGCAACCAGGGCTTCGACCTCACCCTCGTCGGCAAGGTCCTCGCCACCAAGGATTTCCAGTGGGAGCTCGGCGCCAGCATGGGACACTACAAGAACAAGATCACATCGCTCTCAAGCGGACGCTCGTCTTACGACACCGAGGTCTATGGCGCCACCATCCACTCCGAGGTGGGACAAGCCGCCAACCTCTTCTATGGATACAAGACGCAGGGCGTCTTCTCCACCAGTGAGGAAGCCGCACAGGCTGGTCTCTACATCCTGGACGACAACGGCGTGGACCGCAACTATTTCGGCGCGGGCGACATGCACTTCGTCGACACCAACGGCGACCATCAGATCACCGAGGCCGACCGCGTGGTCATCGGCGACCCCAACCCCGACCTCTATGGAAACATCTTCACATCGCTCAACTACAAGCGCTTCCGTCTCGACGTCAACTTCAACTACTCGTTGGGCAACGACGTCTACAACTACATGCGCTCGCAGCTTGAGGGTGGAAGCCGTTTCCTCAACCAGACCACGGCCATGGCCTCACGCTGGCAGACAGAGGGACAGGTCACCACGATGCCGAAGGCAACCTTCCAGGATCCGATGGGCAACAGCCGCTTCTCCGACCGCTGGATCGAGGATGGCAGCTACCTCCGCCTGAAGACCATCACCCTGAGCTACACGCTCCCCATGCACTCCACGTTCCTGCAGGGCTTGCAGTTCTGGATCCAGGCCAACAACCTGTTCACCGTCACCAAGTATCTCGGTTCCGACCCTGAGTTCACCATGACGAGCAATGTGCTCGGACAGGGCATCGACCTCGGGCAGCTCCCACAGTGCCGCAGCTTCGTCGCCGGTGTGAAGGTCAACCTCTAAACGCTATCCATAAACCCGACACAAGGCCCGCCACTCCGCACGGGTGGCGGGGCTTATAAACGACAAGACAACCATGAAAACAATGTTCAACATAAAGGATAAGGTCAAGGCCTGCGGCGCCCGTGGCTTGCGCTTGGCGGCCCTCGTGCCCCTGTGCCTCTGCTCCTTCTCGTTTTTCACATCCTGCTCCGATTTCATCAACCAGGACTCCGACCGTGTGATCCTTGACGGCAAGGACCATCTCAACAGCGCTGAGGACACCCTCTACAGCGTCGTCGGCATTGTCAACAAGTTGCAGGGCATCGCCGACCGCACCATCCTGCTGGGTGAGCTGCGTGGCGACCTCTCCGACATCAACAACTACACCTCGGCCGACCTGCGCGACGTGGCGCTCTTCAACGTCAACGACACCAACAACGCCTACAACTCGCCTGCCGATTACTATGCGGTCATCAACAACTGCAACTACTTCATCGCACATGTCGACACGGCACTGAAGAACAACCGCAACGAGTACATCTTCCGCAAGGAGTATGCGGCCGTCAAAGCCTTCCGCGCATGGACCTACATGCAGATGGCACAGGTCTATGGCAAGGTGCCTTTCGTCACGGAGCCCATCCTCTCCAAGGCCGACGCCGACAAGGACTATCCGCGCTATGACATGAAGCAGATCTGCCAGTATTTCCTCAACGACCTCCAGGGCCTGGAGAACATCGAGAAGCCCGGCTACGGTACCATCCGCCGTGTCGACTCGCGCTTCTTCTATTTCCCCATCTACATCCTCGAGGGCGACATGCACCTCTGGCTGGGCAACTACCGCGACGCCGCACTGTGCTACTATCGCTACCTCACCACCCGCAACGGTGAGAACGTGGGCTATTCCACCAGCAACTCCACCGTCTCCTGGAGCCGCTCCGACACCCACTGGAACATGCTCATCAGCTCGTGGGCCTCTGCTTTCAAAGAGAGCAGCTCTTACAACAACATCAACGAGCTCGTGACGCTCATCCCCGGTGACTCCATCCCTTCGGAGGGCAACTACAGCCAGCTCCGCAACCTCTTCAACTCGCGTTCGGAGAACGACTACGAGGTCTCCATCGTGCCGTCGCAGAGCCTCATCAACCTCTCGGCCGCCCAGACCTATTGCCATTACACCTCTACTCGCAATGTCATCTATGCCCCCACAGGGCTTGACAGGAACCAGTCGGGCGACCTCCGCCTGCAGGACGTCTACTCTTCGACGAAGAATGATCGCCTTGTGCACAACAAGACCATTGATGTGGTGTCCAACGGGAAGCACGCCTCGCAGAACGTGCAGGTCTATCGCCGTTCCATGGTCTACCTCCACCTGGCCGAGGCCCTCAACCGCGCCGGCTTCCCCCGCTTCGCCTTCGAGATCCTAAAGGACGGCATCAACGACGACATCATCCAGACCAAGGTGCTGCCTTACTACCAGGCCGACTCCGCGTGGATCGCACAGTTCTCCTTCCCGTCCAACCTCTATGTGCGCCGTTCGGGCGCCTATCCCGAGCTGGCGTCAGAGAACACCCTCGGCATCCACTCCCATGGCAGTGGCTGGTCGGAGTACAACGACTATTATGTCATGCCCGACGACACCACGCTCACCGCTGACGCTCGCCTGCAGTATCAGATCGAGAAGGTCGAGGATCTCATCATGGACGAGAACGCGCTGGAGTTTGCCTTCGAGGGCCAGCGCTACTATGACCTCATGCGTGTGGCCCTCCGCCGCAACGATCCCGCTTACCTCGCCGACAAGGTCTACGCCCGCCGTGGCGCCGACAAGGTGGGAGAGATGCGCGGCCTCATCAGCAAGGACCTCTACCAGACAGCCAACTGGTACCTGCCGCTGCCATAACCGTAGGCCGACAGGCAACACTTCATATCTTGCGCGGGCTTGACGCCCGCCAAGGACAACCGTCATCGGGGCGAGCCAACCGTCACTCTTCGTAGTCCCTTGGCTCGCCCCTTTTGTTTTGCAACGTGTCGTCACGTCATCAACCATCGCAGAAAAACCATTACCATTTCCACTTTATGAAGAAAAGACTATTACCCCTTCTTCTCGCGTCGCTTGCCCTGTCGCCCCAGGTCTCCCGGGCCGACTCCAAGCAGATGTTCACCTCGCTGGTCTTCAACACCTCGCGCCAAGTCGACGATGTCCAGCTCTACATGCCCACCGAGGGCCAGCGCGGTCCGGTGGTGCGCTTTGCCGAGAAGCGCCTCTATGTCGGCAACCGCGGCTTTCTCCTGAGCACGCTCAAGGGCTTCACCTTCCACATGGAGGTGGTGAGCGGTGTGCGCGACATCCCCACCGACGAGGCCGCTGAGGCCGACAAGCCCTTCCCCGTCTATACGGTCGACGGCCGCCTGGTGCGCCGCGGCGCCACCTCGCTCGAGGGCCTGCCCAAGGGCATCTACATCGCCAAGGGCAAGAAGTATGTTGTGAAATGAAACCATAGAAGCACATTGTAAGATGAAAAGAATTTTACTCGCCATATCCCTTTTCCTCGCGGCCTTCCAGTCGCTGCCCGCCCAAGACTCGCTCTATGTGCAGTGGGCCAACCGTTTCGAGGCCAATCGTTTCCTTTTCTCCACGGCCACGCTCGACTCCCTGGAGTTCTTCGCCCGCGGCACCATGCCCATCCTCCGTCGCTACTCGTCCGAGTACAAGAATGGGTACAGCGACTACCGCATCAACAACCTCATCAACAACGACGGATCCTCCAACGGCACCGTCTGCTTTGGCGACCCGGGCCTCATCCTCTGGAAGCCCACCACCTCCGACCTCAGCTACAACAACGACTACACCGTCGAGTCCAACCGCTGGACGTTCAAGCGCAGCAAGGAGAGCGACCACTTCGTCGTCTTCTGGGACCGCATGTTTGGCGACAACCCCAAGGCCTCCACGGTGCCCAGCGACTATCGCGTCGACGTCGACGACCTGCTGAAGAAGGCCGAGAAGTTCTACGCCACCAACATCACCCGCCTGGGCATGGTCGTCGTGGGGCAGGAGGCCACCCACAAGAGCCGTCTCAACCACTACAAGATGTCCATCTACCTGCTCTATCCCGGCACCCATGACGGCAGCACCATCGACAGCTGGGTGGCCACGGGCGCAGGCAACGACAACACCATCGGCACCCTGTGGATCACGCCGGCCACCTGCCGTCCCGCCGGTTCCACCGTCGCCCACGAGATCGGCCACTCGTTCCAGTACCAGACCTACTGCGACAACATCATCAACGGCAAGGCCAACGACATGCACAGCGGTTTCCGCTATGGCTATCCCGGCTCCAATGGCGCTTGCGGCTTCTGGGAGCAGTGCGCCCAGTGGGTGGCCCATGAGGACTATCCCTCCGAGACCATCAGCGACTACAACTTCATCAACTGGGTGAACCACCACCACCGCCACTTCGAGAACGAGTACCAGCGTTATGCCTCCTACTGGGAGCAGTATCTCTGGACCGAGAAGCACGGCATCACGGCGCTGGGCCGCATCTGGAACGAGAGCTATTATCCCGAGGATGCCAACCAGGCTTACATGCGCATCTTCCTCGACAACAACTACGACACGCTGCGCGCCGATCTCTTCGAGTATGCGCAGAAGTCGGTCACCATGGACTTCGACCACACGCGTGCCTACGCTGGCAACCGCACGTGGAACTGGATCCAGCCGGCCT
The DNA here is from genome assembly GCA_963594895.1 of bacterium. Lineage (GTDB taxonomy): Bacteria > Bacteroidota > Bacteroidia > Bacteroidales > Bacteroidaceae > Prevotella. The sequence continues at coordinate 57,295 of CAVBFJ010000009.1, forward strand.
ACGACGCCTTCACCGTGACGCTCTACGACACCCTCGACGGCTGGAAGCAGATCGGCTACGAGCAGTGTGTGCAGCCCACGGGCTTCAACATCATCCCGCTCAAGGTTGTCAAGGGGGGCACTGAGCTCAGCCTGTCGGTGCGTGGCGTCGATGCGGGCAGCCTCTTGCCGTCTGCCGACGCGGGCAACCAGGTCGATGCCGATGGCAAGACCAAGGCCACCGTGACCCGTTACAATGTCACCGAGGTCAGCGGCCATGAGGGCTGGGCCATCGGCTTTGTGGCCCTCTGTGGCGACAAGCGCGTCTACAGCCCGGCGACGATGATCAGCAACACCGACGGCGCCGCCGCCTCCACGCTGAGCGGCACGTCGACCTTCACCGTGCCCGAGGGCACCACACGCCTGTGGGCCGTCGTACAGGGCTCGCCCACCGAGTATCGCCGCTGCCCCTGGGACAACAGCGAGGCCACCGACGACCAGCTGCCCTACCAGCTCAAGATCACCGGCACCACGCTGAAGTAACTGTGGGGGATGGGCTCGATGGGCCTGATGGGCCCATTAGGCCCAGGCCCACCCCTCCTCTCCCTCCCTCCTCCCCCCTCTTAAAAACAATCATCAATCACCCTTTATTCTTATCCCTTATCCCCATGACCCTCAAGACCCTCTTCCTTTCCCTTGCTTGTGCCGCCGTCCTTCCCGCCTCGGCCCAAAAGCGCATCTTCATCCCTGAGGACCTGCGCTCCATCGACTTCACCTGCGACAGCAGCCGCTACTCGTGGATGCACTCCGCGCAGACGCGTGACCTCGTGTTCTTCTGGGAGAAAGGCTTTGGCGACGACCCCGCCAACCCGCCCCAGCTCGACGGCCACCCCATGCGCTTCGACCTCGACAACCTCAAGGACCGTGTCCAGCAGTTCTACCATTTCTTCCGCGACACCCTGCGCTTCACCCTTCCGGGCAGCAAGGCCGACACCCACAAGATGATGGTCATGGTCAACTACTCGCTTGATGGCACCGCCTATGGCGGCACCTATGACAACTACATCGGTGCGCTCTGGGTGGCCCCCAACCGCATCCAGGACCGCAAGCTCAACTGCCTGGCCCATGAGCTGGGCCACTGCTTCCAGCTTCAGATCCAGGCCGACAGCATCTCGCCCTGCTGGGGTGGCAGTGGTTTCTTTGAGATGACGTCGCAGTGGATGTTGTGGCAGGTCAACCCCGACTGGCTCACCGACGAGAACTATCACTTCGAGGCGTTCAAGACGCTCACCCACAAGGCTTACCTCGATGGGGCGAATGTCTACCATTCGCCCTATGTCATCGAGTACTGGGCTGAGAAGCACGGCCGCACGTCCATCGCCGACCTCTATCGCGACGGCCGCCTGGGCGAGGACCCCGTCATGACCTACCAGCGCCACTACGGCATCAGCCAGCGCCAGTTCTGCGACGAGATGATCGACTGCTACCAGCGTCTGGTCAACCTCGACTACAGCCATGCCTACCGTGAGACGCGCCGCTACGCCTGCCAGTTCTCCACGCCCATGGAGGCCGCGGGCAAGGGCTGGAGCCCGAAGGCCGACTTCCTGCCCGAGGACTATGGCTTCAACGCCATCCGCCTCTCCGGTTGCCAGCCCGGCCGCAAGGTCAGCGCCAGCGTCGCCGCCAGCGACCAGGCGCGTCGCCAGGGTGGCCTGCGCTATGGTCTCGTGGCCGTCACCGCCGCGGGCAAGGCCGTCTATGGCCGCCCCGCCGCCGCGGGCAGTGTGTCGATGAAGTTGCCGGCTGAGCCGCTGCAGGCCGTCTACCTCGTCGTGATGGGCGCCCCCGCCCAGCACAAGCGCCTGTCGTGGGACAGCGAGGACCCCAACCGCCAGTATCCTTACACCGTGACCTTCGGTGCGGGTGTCCGTCCCGAGTGACGCCTCCGCCCCGCCCGCGTCACATCCCCCGGTGCCTCCGCGCACCGCTTAACCCTCCGTCATACCCATCCGCCTCATGAAAAAGCCAATCCTCTGCCTCATCCTGTTCCTCCTGCTGTTGCCCCTCGGCCTGCGTGCCCAGCTCCTGGCTCCCCAGTCCGTCCGCAACATCACCCTGGCCGACGGCCTTTGCTCCTACACGGTGCGTGCCTTGGCCCAGGATCGGCGTGGCTTCGTGTGGATGGGCACCGACGGCGGCCTCTGCCGTTACGACGGCACGATGGTGCAGCCCTTCCTGCGGCCGGGCGTCTCCGACCAGTTCGTGTCGTCCGTGCTGCCCCTGTCCGACGGCTTGGTGCTGGGCACGTCGCAGGGCGCCTTCTTCTTCCGCTTTGCCGATGAGCGGTTCGAGCCCATCGGCCCGAAGGCCCACGATGGTGTGCGCCTCACGTCGGGCGTCAGCGCCATTGTTGCCGATCGTGACAGCAACGTGTGGATAGCCACCAAGGGCCAGGGCCTCTTCTGCTATGTGCCCCGCACGCGGGAGCTCGCCCACCTGCCCGTGGCCGACGGCCATCTGCTGGGCGTCTATGTCGACACGCGCAACCAGGTCTACGCCCTGACCGAGCATGGCCGCCAGCCCGTGCTGCTCCTCGACAAGTCGACGGGCCGTTTCAGCGGCTATCCTCTTCCCGCCGATGTGGTCGAGGGGCGTGTCATGTCCATGCTCCGCCTCACCGACGGCACGGTGCTCTATGGCACGTGGCGCCGCGGCCTCGTGACGCCCGACGGCACGCTCAATCCCGCCGACAACAGCCTCTACCACATCCACGCCCTCTTGCAGCAGTCGGATGGCACCGTGCTTGTGGGCACCGACGCCGGCCTCTTCGTCTACGACCCGCAGGGCGCGACGGTGCGCCCGTTCCCCGCGTCGTCGTCCTTGCCCTATCTCGGCGCCGTGTCCTCCGTGTCGCCCAAGTTTGTCTACAGCATCGTGCGTGACCAGGAGGGTGGCCTGTGGTACTCCACGTTCTACGGTGGCGTCTATTATGTGTCGCCGATGGACAAGCGTTTCCGCTCGCTCACCCCCGAGATGTCGCCCCTCCTCCGCGGCAACATCGTCTCGCGCTTCTGCGAGGACAGCCGCCACCGCATCTGGGTGGCCACCGACGACGGCGGCGTCGACTGCTATGACCCGTCGGTGGGCCAGATGGTCGACTTCCCCGCGCGCCAGCGGTTGGCCACGGTCAACGCCCACGCCTTCCTGCCCATGGGCGACGACCTATGGATCGGCACCTATGCCCAGGGCATCCTCTGCATGAACACGGCCACCGGCGCTGTGACCCCCGTGCCCCATGCGCCCGCCAGCACCTACTCGTTTTGTCGCGACAGCCGTGGCCGCCTGTGGGTGGGCACCATCGACGGCGTGTTCCTCGCCGACCTGTCCAAGGGCTCCTTCCGCCGCGTGAAGAGGTATGCGTCGCTGACGCTCGACATTGTCGAGGACCAGCGCGGCAACATGTGGTTTGCCACCCAGGAGGATGGCCTGTGGCGTTACGACCGCCGTGGCCGCTGGCACCACTACCTGCCGTCGTCAGAGGGCCAGGACCCCAATGTGCGACAAACGCGTGACCTCTGCGTGGCCCACGACGGCCGTGTGCTTGTGGCCACGCCCCAGGGTGTCTATGTGTGGCGCGCCGACACCGACACCTTCGAGCATCTCACCACGGACCTGCCCCTTCACAACATCAACGCCATCGTGGAGGAGGCCGGCGCCTTCTGGCTCTCCTCCGACCAGGGCATCGCCAAGTATTCACAGGCCGACGGCCTGCAGCTGTTCAATCGCTACGACGGCATCGCTGGCGAGCAGTTTGGCGCCTCGTCGGCCCTCAAGGGGTCCGATGGCTGCATCTATTTCGGTTCCACCCACGGCTTCACCTGTTTCTATCCCTACCAGGTGAAGGTCAACACCCATGAGGCCCCCGTGGTCATCACGCGCCTCGACATCTTCGGCCAGCCCGTCAGTGCCGGCACCGACCGCCTGCCCGAGGCCTTGCCGTGTGCCGAGAAGCTCCACATCTACGCCGCCGACGACATGTTCACCATCCATTTCGCCTCGCTCAGCTATTGCTCGCCCGAGAAGAACCGCTACGCCTACATGCTCGACGGCTTCGACAAGAAGTGGAACTACACGCGCACGCCCTCGGCCACCTACACCGACCTGCCCTCCGGCACCTACACCTTCCGCGTGCGCGCCACCAACAGCGACGGTGTCTGGACGGGCGACGAGGCGCGTCTCACCGTGGTCGTCCATCCGCCCCTGTGGTGGAGCTGGCCGGCGCGCGTCATCTACCTGTTGCTCGTCGTGGGCGCCATCTGGTTCTACATCCACCTGCGCCTGAAGGCCGCCGAGCGCCACCACAGCCACGAGATGCGCCGCCTCAACGAGCGCAAGGACCTGGAGGTGAAGGAGGCGCGCCTGCGCTTCTTCACGATGATCGCCCACGAGATCCGCACGCCGGTGTCGCTCATCATCGGCCCGCTGGAGACGCTCATGCGCCATGTGGCCAACCACCCCACAGACACGGTGCTCGCCGCCGAGGGCGACAGCCTGAAGATGATCGACCGCAACGCCCATCGCCTGCTGGATCTCGTCAATCAGCTCCTCGACTTCAACAAGGTGCAACAGGCGGGCATGGAGATGCGCTTCGCCGAGCGCAAGGTCTACGACATCGTGCACGCCGTGGCCGAGCGCTTCGCCCCGACGCTCGAGCAGAAGGGCGCGCAGTTCACGGTCGACTATCCGCCCGAGACGTTCACGGCCGTGGTCGACGCCGAGGCGGTGACCAAGGTCATCAGCAACCTCATGACCAACGCCACGAAGTACACCCACACGCTGGTGGCGCTCAGCTGCCAGCCGTCCCCCGACGGCCAGACGTTCACCATCACCGTGGCCGACGATGGCGTGGGCATCAGCCCCGCCGACCAAAAGAAGATTTTCGGCGCGTTCTACCAGGCCCAGGACAACAAGCCCGGCACGGGCATCGGCCTGTCCATCGTCGAGTCGATCGTCAAGATGCACGGCGGCACGGTCAGTGTCGCCTCGCAGGTGGGGCGCGGCGCCACGTTCACCGTGGTGCTACCCACGCGGCAGCAGGCGGCCAGCGGCCAGGATGGGGCTAATGGGGCTGGTGGGCATGGTGGGCCTAATGGGCCCAGTAGGCCTGATGGGCCTAATATGCCCATTGAGCCCAATATGCCCATTGAACCCACGATGCCCCCCGCCGACCATCCCTATCTCCTCATCGTCGACGACAACACCGACATGCTGCGCTTCCTGACCGACAACTTCCACGCCGACTACACCGTCGTCACGGCAGAGAACGGCGAGGAGGCCCTCGACAAGCTGCGCGCCAACCCCATCGCCATGATCATCTCCGACTGGATGATGCCGGTCATGGACGGCGCCGAGTTCTGCCGCCGTGTGCGCGCCGACCGCCGTTTCAGCCACATCCCCCTCGTGATGCTTACGGCCAAGACCGACGACGCCACCAAGACCGAGAGCATGAACTGTGGCGCCGACGCCTACATCGAGAAGCCGTTCTCCATGGAGTATCTGCAGGCGTGCATCCGCAACATGCTCGACATGCGCCGCCGCCTCTTCCAGATGTACTCCGCCACGCCCGAGGCCACGGTCAGCGACATGGAGGCCTCGCCTGTCGACAGCGAGCTGCTGCAGCAGATGACGAAGATCATCGAGGACCACATCGACAGCAAGGATCTCAGCGTCAACTACCTCGCCGAGCAGCTCAACATGAGCCGGTCGGGCCTCTTCGCCAAGGTCAAGGCCATCACCGACGTCACGCCCAATGAGCTCATACAGGTCGTCCGCCTCAAGCGCGCCGCCCAGCTCCTGCGCGAGGGCAAGTATCGTGTCAACGAGGTGAGCTACATGGTGGGCTTCTCCTCGCCCAGCTATTTCTCAAAGTGTTTCACCAAGCAGTTTGGCAAGAAGCCGGGCGAGTTCAAGTAGCCCGTCCTACCTCCCCGTCAACCTAAATCCCCCTACCAACATGAAGAAAGTCCTATTGTCCACCTGTCTCCTCCTGGCCGCGCTCACGGTCGGGGCCCGCGGCCTGCTCATCAAGACCAAGGCCGGCGTGGAGGCTTATTTCCCCATCACCGACACCGAGCGTCCCGTGATGCAGTTTGTCAACCAGCAGGTGTGGGTCAGCGGCCGCCACTACCAGTTTGGCGACATCGCCGAGTTTCGGCTGGTCGACAGCGACCCGACGGGCGTCAGCCTGCCCACCGAGGGGCGCCTGGCCGAGGGCGTGCTCGTCGTGGCCACCACCGAGCCCGTGACGGTCAGCGACCTCAGCGGCAAGCTCCAGCGCGTGCCCGTCAGCGAGGCCGACGGCCACCAGGTGGTCGACCTCACGCGCCTGTCACGCGGCACCTATGTGGTGCGTGCCGGCAAGAGCAGTTTCAAGTTTGTCAAGAAGTAAAGCGCCATGAGAAAGATATTTTGCATCATCGCCGCTCTCGCCACCCTGGCGGCTGGGGCGCAGGATCGCATCCACGTGCGGTTGAAGGACTACAACACCTATTGGGATTTCCCCTACGTCACCGACGACATCGACCACTTTGAGTTCTCCGCCGACGGCGCCACGCTGCGCGCCCTCACGCCCGACGGCATCGTCATCCCCTTTGCCGCTGCGAAGGTCGACTCCGTGACCTTCGAGGATGAGCCGTCGGTGAAGACCAAGGACCACCACAAGGTGTTCCAGATGTACATCACCGTGAACAGCGGCGACGACATCACCTCGCGCGACGAGTACCTGCCGTGCCATGTCAGCCTCAACGGCCGCGGCGCGTTCGCCAGCTATTCAGCCACGGCCGGCATCCGCGGCCGTGGCAACTCGTCGTGGAGCTGGTATGACAAGAAGCCCTACCGCCTCAAGCTCGACGAGAAGCACAAGCTCCTCGGCCTCGACAAGGCCAAGAGCTGGGTGCTGCTGGCCAACTACCGCGACGTGACCGACCTGATGAACACCTTCGTCTTCGAGGCGGCCGAGTGGCTCGGCATGCCCCACACCAACCACACGCGCTACGTGGAGCTCTTCATCAACGGCGACTACCGCGGCGTCTACCAGCTCACCGAGCAGGTGCAGCAAGACAAGAACCGCGTGGCCGTGAGCGACGAGGGTGGCATGCTCCTCTCGCTCGACAAGGACGACGGCCCCGAGCTCAGCCCCTCGGCCACCGACAACTTCTGGTCGTCGGTCTACCGCATGCCCGTCTGCGTGAAGTATCCCAAGGACGAGGCCCTCACCGACAGCCGTCTCGACTCCGTCAAGGCGCAGCTCGCCCTCCTCGAGGAGGCCATCGGCAGCAAGGACTCGGCGCGCATCTACAGCCTCCTCGACGTGCCCTCGATGATCCACTACCTGCAGCTGCAGGAGCTTGTGGAGAACGTGGAGCTCGTGGCGCCGCGCAGCGTGTTCCTCTACAAGGACGGCGCCGGCAAGTGGACCATGGGCCCGCTGTGGGACTTCGACGCCGGCTACGACTTCGACTGGGCCACGATGACCACGGGCCACGACTACTTTGCCGACTACCGCGAGCTCGTGCTCGGCTCCAACCCGCTGAAGCGCAACGGCTACGACAAGAACATACCGGCCTTCTTCACCGACCTCTTCGGGTGCCAGGCCTTCGTCAGCGACTACAAGGCCGAGTGGCGCCGCGTGGCCGACAGCATCGTGGCCAAGCCCTGGGCCGAGTGCATGCTCTATGTCGATGAGCTCAGCAAGGGGGCCATGGCGCGCGAACTGACGCGTTGGCCCATCAAGGGCAAGACCTACGACACCGAGGTGGAGGCCATGCGCCAGTGGCTCACGCGGCGCGCCGCCTACCTCACGGCCGTCATCGCCGCCTATCCCGACCCGTCGCCCGTGACACCCCCATCTGCCGACACGCTGGCCGGCACCCTGCGTGTTAGCGTGGCGATGACGTGGCGCGGCGGCTTCTCGCAGACCAACAAGGTGGTGGTCGACAAGGCGCAGTTCCTGCAGCTCATCGGCGTCAGCGAGGCGCAGTTTGACGCCTCCAAGCTCTCCATTGTCCCCCTCGACACCGATGGCGTGGAAGGGCCCAACGGCACCAACGGCACCTATGGCGCGTGGTTTGACGCCGACGGCGACCCCGGCGACTTCGCCGACGGCCACGTCTACATAGAGGTCTTCAGCGACCTCTTCCAGTGGAACTGCGGCCTCTACCAGAACAACTGCTCCGACGACAGTCACACCGTGACCATGCAGATGCGCTACCAGGACGGCGCGACGGTCAAGAAGGTCAACGTCGTCGTGACCTTCTCCATCAGTGGCGCTGGCGGCGCATGGTGGTGAACGGCTGTGGAACGGTGTGGGATTTGTTGCCGTTTTGTCGTGAGTTTTCTGAAAAAACACGCTCCTCCCAGCCTTGCGTTCTAGAGAGCCTCGGCGCCCTTTTTGGGGCATGATGGGGTGGGGAAGAGGCGAAAAATGGGCTCGCCGGGCTTGCCCACGGCAAAGAATACCCCTAATCGTGGCATGATATGTGCCTAATCGTAGCATGATTAGGCACATATCATGCCACGATTCGATATGTATTGAGACGCGATAAGGCACTTATCGCGAAACCCGAAACGTGCGTCGAGTTTTCTAAAAGCCTCGTTTCTTTGTAAGGCGTTTGTTATCAGATATTTGTGCAAAAGTCCAAAAACAGGGCGTATTTGCGCCCACCGTCGCTCGTTGTGGAAAATATGCGATTCTCCAGCGACTTTTTTTCATGATTTTTCATTTATTAGTGTCCGGTCAAATATCGCAGACGACAAGCCCTGTAGGGTAGGGTGCTCAAAATCAGTTTCAAAATCTGACACGATTCTGATGCAAAATATGGCGGTTTTCGAATTTACAGTCTTCCGCCCGTGGCATGTCCCCGAAGGGGGCTAACTATGCATAACCGCTGGTGACCAAAGGGAACCTGCGGTTTGCAAATGGTGTCGGAACCGGCGTCCTCGAAGAGGGCGAAATTTGCAGAGGACTATCTGATCAACAGGAAGTAACGCTCTCAATGGCCCTTCTTGATATAGTAGCGTGTTCGCCCTCTTCGAGGACGCTTTAAGCAGTATCGTATAACCGCAGGTTCCCGTTGGTCACCCGCGGTTATGCACATTTGCCCCCTTCGGGGACATGCAACAAACGTGACGCTTTTTCGTATGCAAATTGGAAATGGTCATATTTTGCTATAACTTGCAAAATATAAATATCTTATTCACAACAACTTAAGTCGTGAAATTTAGCAAAAGTCATGTCCGAAAAATATTCTGATTTTGAACACTATACCCAGAGGGGTCAAAACAACGTGCCTTCGGGGGGGCAAATGGGCGTGGTTTTTCCAAACGTTTCCATAGTGCGAAATTTGAAGGCCATGGGATTTCAGCCTACCGACATAGCCAAGGCGACGGGGTTAAGCCTTGACGAGATAGCGAAGTTATTTTCTCGCGAAGCTGTACACGTGGATGGTGTCCTTGAAGCACGATGCGCGATGCTCGGTGCGCATGATTTCCTTGAATGAATATCGCTTGGCGAAAGGCGCGTTGAGCAGAGGCTTACTCTGTGCGGGAACCACCACGACACCTTTTCGTGGACGGTCCACGTCGAACTGTCGCACGCGGTCGCCCAGGTAGAAGTCTATGCCGTAAAGCCTTAGCACGTCGTCGCCCACCTCTCGCTTGTTGATGGTGGTCAGCGCGTACACGGGCTCGCCTTTCGCCGCTTGCTCCACTTGCGTCGCCACGTGGCGCAGGCTCTGGCAGCCAACCACGGTCGGCTTATAGTATCCGTCAAACGAGAGGAAGACGAGAAGCGTCATCACCGTTGAGGCAAACATGGGGTGGCTCGTTGTAAAGCAGGAGCGGCGGCGCAGCAGTGTCATCAGGCCAAGGCAGGCGGCGAGGAGCGGCATCAGCGCCAATAGTATGTCGCAGAAGTTCATGTTGCCATCGGAGAGGGCATGAAGCATCTGGATGTTTTCCCAGGCGTGCTTGCCGTGGAAGATGCTGTCCGGCACCAAGCCAGCCCTCAGTACGACAAGGGTCGCCGTCAGGATGAAGCCAACGACAGAGAGGAAGCCAATGTAGAAACGTATCGGGAACAGTGAGCGCTTGACGAGCCAGACGACGTATTCAACCATCAGCACCGCCATGAACGGATAGCAGGGCAGGAGGTAGACTCCGCGCTTGCTCTTCGGTATGCAATAGAAGAAAAGAATGAGCAGGAACGATAGCCATGTGAACACCTGCACGGCATCAGCCTTGCGCATGCCTGTCACCATGCGGCTTGCCAATGTGCCATTGTCGGCGCCTTCGCCTTTTGATAGAAGGCTATTGGCAAACTTGCGCCAAGGCAAGACGAAGAGAGACACCAGCAGTGGCAAAGTCCATGGAAGCCAGCCCGTGATGAGCATCAAGAGGTTGTAGGGCCATGGATTGTCGTGTGTCACGGCCTTCATCTTGCCGAGAAAGCGGCCGACATTCTCGTCCATGACGAGTGCCATGAACTGGTCGCCGCCCTGCCGATAAGCCGCCCAATACCAAAGCAGAGGCAACACAGAGGCAAGCACGGCTGAAAGGAATAGCTTGTAAGTTGTCTTCCAAACCATTGATCCACATAGCTTCCCCTGTTGCCAAGCCGTGAAGAGCATGAACACGAACATCACGAAGCACGGCAGGACAATGCCCACGGGACCTTTGGTCAGCGTGGCGCCGCTCATGCATAGCGCGGCTATCCAAGGCAGCAGACGGCAACCTTTCTCCCACCATTTATATAGGGCGTAAAGCGCACACACCGTGAACATCGTCAGCACCATGTCCACGCGGCAGTTGGTTCCCGCGCGGTGCACCTCAAAAGCCGTGAGGGTGAGCATCGTGGCAAGCAGGCTGACGTTGTTGTTCTTGCGCTTGGCATAGAACAACGCGCCCGCGCACAACATTATGATGAGTGCCAACGCGGAGGGCAGGCGCGACGTGAACTCGCTCACATGGCCAGTGAAGATGGAAAAGGCGGCGATGCACCATTGGAAGAAAGGTGGCTTGTAGGGTATGTCGAAGCCATTGTTGACGGGCAGAATCCAGTTGTGCTGGCTAAGCATCGACACCGCCACCACGGCCTCGCGGGGCTCGCCCTTGGTGTTGAAGTCTACGTTGCCGAGAAACGGGAGGAGCGTGAGGGCGGAGATTATGATTACCGACCAGAAAACAAAACGATGGCTCTTGTCATTCATCTTTATTTGTTGTTGTATTTCTATTTGTGCAAAATTACGATTTTTTCCGTACAACTCACCGTTAGAACGTTAAAGAAAACTAATTTGTGGACTTAGGCATTGCACACCGACGGCCAATCCGTGCAGTTTTAGTAACTTTGCACCTTAGTAGAAAACAATACAGGGGCCTCTCTGTGGGCCTGCGAACAAGAAAGAAACAACTATGGACAAACTGATTATCAACTCCTACGAGGAGTTTGCCTCGCATCTCGGCCAGCAGCTCGGCGCTTCCGAGTGGCTCGAAGTGGACCAAGACCGCATCAACCACTTTGCTGACGCCACGCTCGACCACCAGTGGATACACGTCGACGTGGAGCGCGCCAAGAAAGAGAGCCCTTACCATAGCACCATCGCGCACGGCTACCTCACGCTGTCGCTGCTGCCCTACATGTGGGAGCAGATCATCGAGGTGAACAACCTGAAGATGATGGTCAACTACGGCATGGACAACATGAAGTTTGGCGTGCCTGTCATCACGGGCAGCCGTGTGCGCCTCGTCACCACGCTGGCCAACATCGAGAACCTGCGTGGCATCTGCAAGGTCACCATCAAGTTTGCCATCGAGGTGGAGGGCCAGCGCAAGCCCGCGCTCAGCGGCAACGCCATGTTCCTCTACTACTTCGAGTGAGCCATCCCGTCCTTTCCTGCCGTCCTTGCGCCCAGTGAGTCGCCAGCCCGGCAGGGTGGCCAGGCATATTATGTGGTTGAACTATGCGCCCCTTACAGGGGCACGTTTATCGGCAATCGTCCGAAGATAGGGCCGAGGCCCTATCCTATACTATGTCGCCCTTACAGGTAGGGTGTTCAAAATCCGTTTCAAAATCGGACACGATTCTGCAGCAAAATATAATTTTGAACACACTGCCCTGTGGGGACTTGTTGTTTTTTTACCGGACACCAATAAAAATATTCAGTTCATTCGTCGTATTGAATAAAAAAGTACCGATTTTATTCAATACGACGAACGAATTGAACAAAAACGGGAAATCTTGCGCCCGTCTGCCATGCGGCGGAGGGGGTAGTGACGCAGGCAGAAACGCCCATAGGATTGCTAAAGGCACAAAAAAAAGAACGGCCAAACGAAACACTCTTGCGTTGACCGTTCTTGACGCTACATCAATTGGGGGGGGACGACAATTGAGTAGCAATTTTGCCCCGGCCTACCCTCACGAGCCAGTCAAGGCGGTAACCTATAATGAAAAAAGTTGTGATATTTATATTGCTTAGTCTTCTGTCTTGATCTCGAGGTTCAGCTCCTCGAGCTGCTTGGCGTCGAGCTCACCGGGTGCGTCGAGCATGACGTCGCGGCCACTGTTGTTCTTCGGGAACGCGATGCAGTCGCGGATGCTGTCCAGGCCGGCGAGGAGGCTCACGAAGCGGTCGAGGCCGAAGGCCAGGCCGGCGTGAGGTGGCGCGCCATACTTGAAGGCGTTCATGAGGAACCCAAACTGGGCCTCGGCACGCTCGGGCGTGAAGCCCAGCGCCTCGAACATCTTCTCCTGCAGCTGGGTGTCGTGGATACGCAGCGAGCCGCCGCCGACCTCCACGCCGTTGCAGACGAAGTCGTAGGCCTTGGCGCGCACCTCTCCGGGGTGCTCGTCGAGCAAGGCGATGTCGTCGGGGTTGGGCATGGTGAAGGGGTGGTGTGTGGACATGTAGCGCTGCTCCTCCTCGCTCCACTCGAAGAGCGGGAAGTCGACGATCCACAGGCACTTGAAGTCGTCCTTGTTGCGCAGGCCGAGGCGGTCGCCCATCTCCAGTCGCAGTGAGCAGAGCTGCACGCGCGTCTTGTTGGCGTTGTCGCCCGAGAGGATGAGCACGAGGTCGCCGTCCTTGGCGCCCATGACCTGCTTGATCTCGGCGAGTGTCTCCGGCGAGTAGAACTTGTCGACGGAGCTCTTGGCGGTGCCGTCGGCGTTGTACTTGATATACACCAGGCCCTGTGCGCCCACCTGCGGGCGCTTCACGAAGTCGGTGAGCTCGTTGAGCTGCTTGCGGCTGTAGTCGGCGCAGCCGGGCACGCAGATGCCGCCGATGTATGCGGCCTCGTTGAACACGCTGAAGTCGCCCTTGCCCTGGAAGGCGTCCTTGAGCTCGACAAACTCCATGCCGAAGCGCAGGTCGGGCTTGTCGCTGCCGAAGCGGCGCATGGCCTCGTGCCATGTCATCTGCTGCAAGGGGCGGGGCAGGTCGACGCCGCGGATCTCCTTGAAGAGCATGCGGCACATCTCCTCGAAGAGGTTGATGACGTCGTCTTGGTCGACAAACGACATCTCGCAGTCGACCTGTGTGAACTCAGGCTGGCGGTCGGCGCGCAGGTCCTCGTCGCGGAAGCACTTGGCTATCTGGAAGTAGCGGTCGAAGCCGGCCACCATGAGCAGCTGCTTCAGCGTCTGCGGGCTCTGCGGCAGGGCGTAGAACTGCCCGGGGTTCATGCGTGAGGGCACCACGAAGTCGCGCGCGCCCTCGGGTGTGGAGCCGATGAGCACAGGCGTCTCCACCTCGATGAAGTGCTGGTTGTCGAGGAAGTTGCGGATGAGGATGGTCATCCTGTGGCGCAGCTCGAGGTTCTTGCGCACGGTGGCGCGTCGCAAGTCGAGGTAACGGTATTTCATGCGCAGCTCGTCGCCGCCGTCGGTGCTGTCTTCGATGGTGAAGGGCGGTGTGAGGCTGGGGCTGAGCACGGTCAGCTTCGCGGCGATGATCTCGATGTCGCCGGTGGGCATCTTGTCGTTTTTGCTTTCACGCTCCGACACCTTGCCGACCACTTGGATGCAGTATTCGCGTCCGAGCTTGTTGGCGCTGTCGCAGAGCTCCTTGTCGTCGCTCTCGTTGAACACCAACTGCGTGATGCCGTAGCGGTCGCGCAGGTCGACAAAGGTCATGCCGCCCATTTTGCGCGTGCGCTGTACCCATCCGGCCAGGGTCACTTCCTTGCCGGCGTCGGAGAGGCGCAACTCTCCGCAAGTATTCGTCCTGTACATGTCTTTATGTTACGAATTAGTTTTAAATTTGGCACAAAAGTACAAATAATAATTGAACGGCAAAAGAAAATGTGCGGCTAATCTTGCTTGTTAGCCAACATTTTCCCCCCTTGGCGGTCTCAGCCGCCGATTGGCCTGACCACATCCACCACATGGCTGCCTGCGCCCATGAGGTCGGGGCGCTCGGAGACGCGCTTCTGGTAGTCGAGGAAGCGGGCGAAGGTGTCGTCGCTCATGTGGTTGAGGCGGGTGCGCATGTAGTCGGCCGCTCCGTCGGGCGAGAAGATGGTGACGCGCTCCAGGCCGGCCAGGCGGTTGAGGCGGTCGATGTCGTCGAGGCGCACGTAGTCGTAGAGCTCGTCGGGCTGGGCCTGTATGTGGTAGTCGGCGTCGACGGCGCCGCGCTCCATGAGGCCGCCGATGCGGTCCTCGTCGAAGCAGTAGCTGAGGATGCTGTACTCGTTCATCAGGTAGGCCACGAAGATCAGCCCGCCGGCCTTGGTCACGCGCTTGGCCTCTGCTAGGGCCTTGACCTTCTCCGCGTCGCCGATGAGGTGGTAGAGGGGGCCGAGCAGCAGCGTCACGTCGGCCGTGGCCGTGGGCAGGAAGGGCATGTGGCGCGCGTCGCCCTGTGTCACGTCGGCCGTGGGCTCCCGCTTGAGGAACACGTCGATGTTGCGCCTCACCAGCTCGACGGCCTTCACCTCGTAGCCCTCGGCCATGAGCGCCGACGTGTAGCGCCCCGTGCCCGCGCCGATGTCGAGCAGCCGCTGGCCTGGGCGCAGGAAGCGGTGGAGGTGGTGCATGGTGGTCTCAAACTCCACGATGCCGTGGCGGCGCAGCAGCCGCAGGTCTTCGGGGTGCTTGTTGTAGTGTCTCTCGATGTTGGATAATGCCATGGTGTTGGTGGGTGGGTTACATTTCGTCTGATGCGTTTCGGCGAAGCACACAAATGGGTTTCCTGTCATTTTGTGGCGCTATGCTTCCTCGGCAAAGGTAGTTATAATGCTTTTATTATAATGCTATTATAATGAGAAAATAATAATTATTAACGTGGGGTGAGAGCCGCCGTCGTGGTGCCTGCCGTGAAAACGGCCAAGCGCCATGGCCGCATGGTTGCGGGCATGGCGCTTGGGGTGTCGGGGCTGCCGCTCAGGGCCGCTTGGCCAGGTGCGACATCACCTTGTCGTAATATCTCTGCGTCGCGCGGAGGGAGTAGTGGAAGCCGCCGTTCCAGGAGCGTATGGCCTTCTCGATGTCGTTCTCCACGTTGTGGAACGACTGGATGAGGAGAAACATCTCCTTCGACTTCGACAGGCTGAAGCGGTCTCTCAGCGAGAAACGCTTCTTGCTCTTGCGCCGCTTCAGGATGCGGTTGCACTCGGCCACGAGCACGGGGGTGATCTGCATGGCTCCCACGGAGTTGCCGCTCACGGCCTTGTTGTCTCCCTCGCTCTCCACCTGGATGATGGCGTCCATCACTGGTGACCAATCCATCTCGCGGGCTGTGGCACTGTCGCCCGCCGCAAACAAGGCGCAGGGAAGCATCAATAATAATAATGTCAATACAATCTTCTTTCTCTTAGTTGTAAACCTCATGTTGTTTGTTTTATGGCACCTGGGCTGCATTGGCTGGGCGAAACAAGAACTCTGGCCAATGCTCTGAGCACGTATGTGGTCATTGGTCCCACGGCTTCAACATTGCGAATAATGAGCATGATGGTTGAGCCTGGATGCCTGTTGACTACTGCGGCAAAACCGGCCTGGAAAACCCCGCGGCGGTTGTGCCGATACTAAAATGTGGTGCAAAGGTAGTAAGAATAGTTGACATATGCAAACATTTTCCCAAAAACCCGCTGTGGCTTAAGCCTATTTAGCAGTTGTTGGGGATTGTTAAGGGGGTGTCGCTGGCCTGCGGCGCGCCACGAGAACCGCTATATTTTGCGACAGAATCGTGTCGGATTTTGAAACATGAACACCTGCCCCGTAAGGTGGGGTGTTCAAAATCCGAATGTTTTTCGGACATGACTTTTGCTAAATTTTATGATTTGAGTTGTTGTGAATAAGATATTTGTATTTTGCAAGTTATGGCAGAATATGTCCATTTCCAATTTGCATACGAAAAAGCGTCACGTTTGTTGCATGTCCCCGAAGGGGGCTAACTGTGCATAACCGCGGGTGACCAACGGGAACCTGCGGTTATATGGTACTGCTTAAGGCGTCCTCGAAGAGGGCGAACACGCATATATCAAGAAGGGCATTTGAGAGCGTTACTTCCTGTTGGTCAGATAGTTTTCTGCAAATTTCGCCCTCTTCGAGGACGCCGGTCCCGACACCATTTGGAAACCGC
>CAVBFJ010000010.1:0-65759 GCA_963594895.1 bacterium
AACTGAAGCAAATGCTTCCCTATTATTATCAAAAAACTCGCGAGTGAAGAACTTGCGAGTTTTTTGATAGGCAAGGCGTCCGTTTTCGGATGGTTACGCCCCTACGCTATATTATGCCGCCCCTACTGGGCTGGGCGTATATTATAGGATAGGGGCTTCTTGCTGATGCAAGAAGCCCCTACTCAATATTTTGTCCCTACGGGACTTGTTGTTTGCGATGCCTATACCGCTAATGCTCTTTTGTGTGTGGGCAGCTTAGTGCTTGGCCACGTAGTCGGCGATCCACTGGCCGACCTCCTTGGTGCCATAGTGCTGTCCGCCCTCAACCTGAATCTCGGGTGTGCGCACGTTCTGCAGCAGGCTCTCGTTGCAAGCCTCGCGGATCAGCGCGCCTTCGGCCTTCAGTCCGAAGTGCTCGAGCAGCATGGCGGCGGAGAGGATCTGCGCCAGCGGGTTGGCGAGGTTCTTGCCGGCCGCCTGGGGCCATGAGCCGTGCACAGGCTCGAAGAGCGGCGTGTGGGCGCCGAGCGATGCCGAGGGCTGGAGGCCCATGGAGCCGGTGATGGCACTCGTCTCGTCGGTCAAGATGTCACCGAACGTGTTCTCGGTGACGATGACATCAAAGAAGCGGGGCTCCGTCAGCACGCGCATCGAGCAGTTGTCGATGAACATGTAGTCGGTCTTCACGTCGGGATATTGCGGTTCCATCTCCTTGGCGATCTGCCTCCAGAGGCGTGAGCTGGCCAGCACGTTGGCCTTGTCGACGACCGTCAGGTGGTTGTTGCGGCGCTGTGCGGTCTCGAAGGCCACCTTCAGGATGCGCTCAATCTCGGGACGGCTGTAGACGTCGGTGTCGTATGCCTTGTCGTTGTCCTGGTATTTCTCTCCGAAGTACATGCCGCCCGTCAGCTCGCGGATCACCATGAAGTCGGCGCCCTGGATGATATTCTCCTTCAGGGGCGACATGTGGAGCAGGCAGTCGAACGTGGCCACGGGGCGCACGTTGGCGAAGAGGCCGAGCTTCTTGCGCATGGCCAGCAGTCCGGTCTCGGGGCGCACCTTCAGCGTGGGGTCGTTGTCGAAGCGCGGGTCGCCGACGGCGGCGAAGAGCACGGTATCGGCCTCCATGCAGGTCTTGAACGTCTCCTCGGGGAACGGATCGCCACAGGCGTCGATGGCGTGTGCGCCACAGATGGCCTCATGGTAGACAAACTCGTGTCCGAACTTCTTGGCGATGGCGTCGAGCACATGGATGGCCTGCGGCATGATTTCTGGCCCGATGCCGTCTCCGGGCAATACTGCGATATTCAGTTTCATGATAGTTTATGTTATTTTTGATTGTTCTTGACGTATTCGTCCTCGACGATGTTGAGCATCTTGAAGGTGGCCTTGATGGCGGCCTCCGTCTGGTCGGCGTCGAGTCCGTGCGTGCGTATGGTGCGGTCGCCGTCGACCTGCCAGGTGATGACGGTCTGCACCAGGGCGTCGGTGCGTCCCCCGGGCGGTATGGTCACGGAGTAGTTGTCGAGCCGCGGGAACGTGCGGTCGAGGTTGTCCTTGTAGATCTTGCGCAGCGCCCGCACGAAGGCGTCATACTGTCCGTCGCCCGTCGCGTCGGCGGTGTATTCCTTGCCGTTGATCTCCACCTTGATGCTGGCTATGGGCTTGAGGCCATAGGATGTGGAGACCATGTAGCTCAGGAGCTTCACCCGCTCGGCAGGCGTGTTGTGCTTGAGCACGTCGGCGATGATGTATGGCAGGTCGTCCTGCGTGACCATCTCCTTGCGGTCGCCCAGCTCCGTGATGCGCCTCGTGACGCTGCGCGTCTCGTCGGGCGTCAGCTCGAGTCCGAGCTCCTCGAGGTTCATCTCGATGTTGGCCTTGCCCGAGTTCTTGCCGAGCGCATACTCGCGCTTGCGCCCGAAGCGCGCCGGCACGAGGTCGTTGCTGTAGAGCTTGTCCTTGTTGTCGCCGTCGGCATGCACGCCCGCCACCTGTGTGAAGACGTTGCTGCCGACGATGGGCTGGTTGGGCGACACGGCGATGCCGCTGTATCCCTCGACGAGGCGGCTGATGCTGTTGAGCTGGTCCTCCTGGATCGACGTCTTGGCGTGGAACTGGTCCTTGAGGATGGCCTGCACGCTGGCCAGCGGCGCGTTGCCGCAGCGCTCGCCCAGCCCGTTGACGGTGACGTGGACGCCCTTGCAGCCGCTCAGGACGGCCGCCAGCGTGTTGGAGACGGCCAGGTCGTAGTCGTTGTGGGCATGGAAGTCAAAGTGCTTGTCGGGGTAGCGGCGGTGCATCTTGCGCATGTACTCCACACACTGCAGGGGATTGACGATGCCCAGCGTGTCGGGCAACATGAAGCGGCGTATGGGCGTGTCCTTCAACGCGTCCATCATCTGGTAGACGTAGTCGGGCGAGTCTTTCATGCCCGAGCTCCAGTCCTCCAGGTAGATGTTGACCGTCAAGCCCTGCCCGTCGGCATAGTCGAGCACGCGCAGGATGTCGGCGATGTGTTCCTCCGGCGTCTTGTGCAACTGGTGTGCGCAGTGCTTCAGCGAGCCCTTGGCCAACAGGTTGATGACACGGCAGCCACAGTCCTTGATCCAGTCGACCGACAGCTTGCCGTCGACGAAGCCCAGCACCTCTACGCGGTCGAGGTATCCCTCGCGCGCGGCGTAGGCGCAGATGCGCCCCACGGCCTCCTTCTCGCCCTCGGAGACACGCGCCGAGGCCACCTCGATGCGGTCCACGTTGACGTCATGGAGCAGTGCACGGGCTATGATGAGCTTCTCGTGTGGCAGGAAGCTGACGCCACTGGTCTGCTCGCCGTCGCGCAGGGTGGAGTCCATGATCTCGATCCTGGGACCGATGGTGTTCTTGGGACCCACTTTCATCACGCGCGTTGCTTTTCGTAAGCCTCCACCTTGTCGAGGTTGGCGACGAGGAAGTCGACGTCGTCAAGGCCGTTCATGAGGCAGTGCTTCTTGTATCCGTTGATGTCGAAACGCTCCGAGTGGCCCGTGGCGAGATTGGTCACGGTCTGTGCGGGCAGGTCCACGCGCACCTGTGTGGCGTGGTCCTTGTCGATGGTGTCGAAGAGCTCCTGGAGGAACGGCTCGCTCACCACCACGGGGAGCACGAAGTTGTTGAGCTCGTTGTTCTTGTGTATGTCAGCGAAGAAGCTGCTGATCACCACCTGAAAGCCGTAGCCCGCGATGGCCCATGCGGCGTGCTCGCGCGAGGAGCCCGATCCGAAGTTCTTACCGGCCACGAGGATGACGCCGGAGTAGCTGGGGTCGTTGAGCACGAAGTCCTTCTTCAGGCTTCCGTCCTTGTTGTACCGCCAGTCGCGGAAGAGGTTGTCGCCGAAGCCTTCCTTGTCGGTCGCCTTGAGGAAGCGTGCGGGTATGATCTGGTCTGTATCCACATTCTCCAGGGGAAGGGGAATGCAGGAAGATGTGATGACATCAAATTTCTGTTTCATCGTTATGTGTGTTGTCAAAGGATTAATAATCAAGCCTCAAGAAACTCGCGCGGGTCGCTGATGCGTCCCGTGATGGCCGCGGCGGCCGCCGTGAGGGGCGACGCCAGCACCGTGCGCGCCCCGGGTCCCTGCCGTCCCTCGAAGTTGCGGTTGGAGGTGGAGACGCTGAGCTTGCCCGCGGGCACCTTGTCGTCGTTCATGGCCAGGCATGCCGAGCATCCCGGCTGGCGGATGGCGAAGCCCGCTGCCTCGAGCTCCTTGTCGAGGCCCTCGTCCTGTATCTGCTTCAGCACGGCCCATGAGCCGGGCACGAGCCATGCCACCACGTCGGCGGCCTTGTGGTGGCCCTTGACGAGGGAGGCGAAGGCGCGGAAGTCCTCTATGCGGCCATTGGTGCACGCGCCGAGGAAGACGTAGTCGACGGGATGGCCGAGGAGCTGCTCCCCAGGCTCAAATCCCATGTAGTGGAGGCTCTTGAGGAACGAGGCCTGCTCGCCCTCGGGCACCTCGTCGAGCGTCGGCACCTGTCCGGTGACGGCGATGCCCATGCCAGGGTTGGTGCCGTAGGTGATGCGCGGCTCGATGTCCGCACCGTCGTAGGCCAGCTCACAGTCGAACACGGCGTCGTCGCCCGACCGCAACTGGCTCCACTGCGCCACGGCCTTGTCCCAGTCGGCGCCCTTGGGCGCGTACTTGCGGCCCTTGAGGTAGGCGAACGTCGTCTCGTCGGGCGCGATGAAGCCACCGCGCGCGCCCATCTCGATGGAGAGGTTGCAGAGCGTCAGGCGGCCCTCCATGCTCATGTGCTCGATGACCGGTCCGGCATACTCCACGAAGTAGCCCGTGGCACCCGACGTGGAGAGCTGCGCCATGAGGTAGAGCGCCACGTCCTTGGCCGTCACGCCCGGGCGCAGCTCGCCGTTGAGCGTGATACGCATCGACTTGGGCTTCTGCTGCAGGATGCACTGCGAGGCGAGCACCATCTCGACCTCGGAGGTGCCGATGCCGAAGGCCACGGCGCCCACGGCGCCATGGGTGGAGGTGTGCGAGTCGCCGCAGACGATGGTCATGCCCGGCAGCGAGAGGCCCGTCTCGGGTCCCACCACGTGGATGACGCCGTTCTCGGGCGTGTTCTTCTTAAACTCGGTGAGGCCAAACTCCTCGCAGTTCTTGTCGAGCGTCTCCACCTGGTGGCGGCCCACGGGGTCGAGCTCGGGCGAGCCCTGGTCGTGGGTCATGATGTTGTGGTCGGGCATGCAGTAGACCTGCTGGGGCCTGCACACCTGCAGGTGGCGGCGGCGCAGGCCGTCAAAGGCCTGTGGCGAGGTCACCTCGTGACAATAGAGACGGTCGATGTACAACTGAGTGGGACCATCCTCCACGACCTGCACGACGTGGCTGTCCCATATCTTATCAAAAAGTGTGTTCATGATGTGATGGACTTATGCTGCTTTATTTTCTGAATTTGTTGATGCAATCGATGTAGGCTTCCACCGAGGCGGTCACGATGTCGGTGTTGGCGCCGAAGCCGTAGTAGACGTTGCCGTCGTACTCCACCTGCATGTGTACCTTTCCGACGTCGTCGGAGCCCTTGGAGATGGCCTGTATGGTAAACTCCTTGAGCGTCATCTGCTTGCGTACGATGCGCTTGAGGGCCTTGATGGCCGCGTCGACGGGTCCGTTGCCCGTGCTGCTCTCCTCAAACTTCTGCCCGGCGATGTCGAGGCCCACGCTGGCCACGCTCCTGACGCCCTTGCCGGTGGTCACCTGCAGGTACTCGAGCTTCACGGCATGGCTGGCCGCCGTGTCGGCGCCCGCCAGCATGAGGATGTCGTCGTCGGTGATCTCCTTCTTCTTGTCGGCGAGGTTGAGGAAGGCCTTATAGAGATTGTCGAGCTTCTCGTCGTCCTTGATGTCGACGCCGTTGACCTCGAGGCGGTACTTCAAGGCCGCGCGTCCCGAGCGCGCCGTGAGCACGATGGCGTTGTTGTCGAGGCCGATGTCCCTGGGGTCGATGATCTCATAGGTCTGCACGTTCTTCAGCACGCCGTCCTGGTGTATGCCGCTGGAGTGGGCGAAGGCGTTGCGCCCGACTATGGCCTTGTTGGGCTGCACGGGCATGTTCATCAGCGAGCTGACCATGCGCGAGACGGGGTAGATCTTCTGCGTGTTGATGTTGGTGTCGATGCCGATGCCCTTGTGGCACTTGAGGATCATGGCGATCTCCTCGAGCGAGGTGTTGCCCGCGCGCTCGCCGATGCCGTTGATGGTGACCTCCACCTGTCGTGCGCCGTTGAGCACACCCTCGAGGGTGTTGGCCGTGGCCATGCCGAGGTCGTTGTGGCAGTGTGTGGAGATGATGGCCTTGTCGATGTTGGGCACGTGCTCCATGAGGTACTTGATCTTGGCGCCGAACTCGCTGGGGAGGCAGTAGCCGGTGGTGTCGGGTATGTTGACGACGGTGGCGCCGGCCTTGATGACGGCCTCGACGACACGCGCCAGGTACTCGTTGTCAGTGCGTCCGGCGTCCTCGGCGTAGAACTCCACGTCCTCGACATACTTCTTGGCATAGGCCGTGGCTCTTACGGCGCGCTCGAGGATGTCTTCGCGGTTGGAGTTGAACTTATACTTGATGTGCGAGTCGGAGGTGCCGATGCCGGTGTGGATGCGCTTGTGCTTGGCATACCTCAGCGAGTCGGCTGCCACGTCGATGTCTTTCTCCACGGCACGTGTCAGCGCGCAGATGGTGGGCCATGTGACGGCCTTCGAGATTTCCATCACCGAGTTGTAGTCGCCCGGCGAGGAGATGGGGAAGCCGGCCTCGATGACATCGACGCCCAACAGCTCCAGCTGCTTGGCCACCTGAATCTTCTCTACGGTGTTCAACTGGCATCCGGGCACCTGCTCGCCGTCGCGAAGGGTAGTGTCGAAAATAAAAAGTCTGTCGCTCATAATTGCTATTGTTTGTTTTGTTCTTGTCTCGCATTAACGAAAAAAGCCTTTCCACTACCGGAAGTGGAAAGGCCCTGTATTCTTCATGTCGCTCACATGCACATGCATACCCTCTCACTTCCGGCCGTTTGGTGCAGTCGAATACCGATTAGGATGCTAATAATGCTGATGCAAGCGATGGTCATGTCTTGTTCTCTTTGTTTATTGCGACGGCAAAGTTAAGCATTTCTTGGCATTCAAGCAAATAAATTGCAAGAAAAGTGCGCCCGATAATTGCAAATGATAATCACGGCGCTCTTTTTAGGATGATTGTGTCACTTTCGAGGGAGGGCATCATCAGAATGGGGGCTGGGCGGGCGGTGGTCCCAGCGGGTCGTCCTCGGCGACGGCGCCGTCGTTGTTCATGCGCGAGCCGATGTACTCGCCGCCCATGTCGCCGGGCAGCGGTGCGGGGGCGGCGTCCTCGGGATTGAGGAAGCGGGTGTACTCACCCTGGAAGGCCAGCAGCACATCGCCCGTGGCGCCCTTACGGTGCTTGGCGATGATGATCTGTGCCTTGCCGCGGAGGTCGTGCCCCTTCTCGTCCTGGTAGATGTGGTAATACTCGGGTCGGTGCACGAAGAGCACCATGTCGGCGTCCTGCTCGATGGCACCCGACTCACGCAGGTCGCTGAGCTGCGGGCGCTTGCCCTCGAGACCCTCGCGGTTCTCCACCGTACGGTTGAGCTGCGAGAGGGCTATGATGGGTATGTCGAGCTCCTTGGCCAGTCCCTTGAGCGAGCGCGAGATGGTGGAGACCTCCTCCTGTCGGTTGCCGAAGCGCATGCCATTGGCGTTCATGAGCTGCAGGTAGTCGATCATGATGATCTGCACGCCCTTCTCGCGCACGAGGCGCCGCGCCTTGGTGCGCAGCTCGAAGATGGACATGCCCGGTGTGTCGTCGACATAGAGCGGCGCGCCGGTGAGGCGTGCCATGTACTTGTCGAGGCGCTGCCACTCGTCGGGATAGAGCTGTCCGTTCATGATCTTGCTGCCCTTGATCTCGCAGACGTTGGAGATCAGTCGGTTGACGAGCTGCACGTTGTTCATCTCCAGGGAGAAGAAGGCGATGGGCACCTTGTAGTCGACGGCGACGTTCTTGGCGATGGAGAGCGCGAACGACGTCTTGCCCATGGCGGGTCGCCCGGCGAGGATGACGAGGTCACTCTTCTGCCAGCCCGACGTGATGTTGTCGAGGGCGGTGTAGCCCGAGGGTATGCCCGTGAGGCCACCCTTCTGCGAGGAGGCCTTCTGCAGGATCTCCATGGCCTGTCGCAGCACGGGGTCGATCTGCGTGTAGTCGGTGCGCATGTTCTTCTGCGACAACTCGAAGAGGCTTGACTCAGCCTCCTGCATGAGGTCGTCGACATCGACGGTCTGGTCGAAGGCCTTGGTCTCGATGACGGAGGAGAAGGAGATGAGCTGGCGCGCCAGGAACTTCTGCTGGAGGATCTTGGCGTGGTACTCGATGTGGGCCGAGGAGGCCACATGGGCCGTGAGGTCGACCACATAGGTGGGTCCGCCGACGTCGTCGATGGTGCCTTCCTTCTGCAGTTCGTTGGTCACGGTCATGATGTCCACCGGGTTCTGCGCCATGTTGAGGGTCTGTATGGCCTGGTAGATCTTCTGGTGGCGCGGCTCGTAGAATGTCTCTGGGCGCAGTATCTCCGAGACGACGGAGAAGGCGTCCTTGTCGATCATCAGCGCGCCGAGCACCACCTTCTCGACGTCGACGGCCTGCGGCTGCAGGTGGCCATAGGTGGGGTCGATGGGTGTGGTGGCGCGCTTGCGCCGGTTATTGGGGTTGTTGCTGGTTTCTGGCATGGGTAACTATATAAATAATGTGTGGGGATGGCGCCGCTCACTTTCTCACTTTCTCTTTTTCAGTTTCAGGCGGGGAATGTTGACCTTGTCGCCCGCCTTGAGCTGGGTGCGGCCCGCGTTGACGGCCTCGATGTAGCACTCCATGCCTGGGCCGAGCTGGGTGCGGCTGATGCCCTCGAGGGTCTGGCCGGCCTTGACGGTGACGGTGCGCTCGATGCCCACGATGTCGTAGGCGCCCGTGCGGATGCGCACATCCTTGTTGTAGGCTGTCGTGGCGGCAGTCTCCTTGGCCGTGGCGGCTTGCTTCTCTTGCTGGGACTGGGCTGGCTTAGCGGCGGAAGCGGCCGGCTGGGACTGGGCGGAGGCGCTCTTCGCCGAAGGCGCGGACTTGGCGGCCGGGGCCTCAGCAGCGGTCGCCGACGGCTTCGGGGCTTGCTCCCGCTCGGCCGCTTGCTGGCGAGCCACCTCCTCGGCCTTCAGCTTGCGGGCGGCGGCCAGGCTGTCTTGGCGAGCCTGGGCCACGGCGGCCGTGTCGACGGAGGCGTCGAGGATGGCGCGTCCCTGGGGCGTGCGCGAGGCGAGGATGGCCTCGGCCTCCAGGTGCTCGATGCGGTGGTCGCGCTGCGAGAGCTGGGCGAAGAGGTAGAAGATGCCGGCCACGCAAGCGATCAGCAGCACGACGGCCACGCCGAGGAGCCAGCGCATGAACCGGTGCTGGCGCGTCATCTCCTGCTGCAGGAGGATGAGCTGGTTGCGGGCATCGTCGGCCTGGCGCTCGGCCGCGGCCACGGGATTGAACACCTCGGATGTGGGGTCAGGGGGAGTGGTGGGGGATGTGGGCATGGTGGGAGAGATGGGTTCGGTGGGGGGGATGGGCTGCGAGATAGGCTCGGTGGGAGAGACGGGCTCGGTGGGCTCAATGGGCACAGTAGGCTCAATGGGCGCGGGAGCTGCTGTGGGGGATGGGGCGGCGGGCTCGGGAGCAGATTCTACTGCAGGAGCGGGAGCCTCATCGGGAGCAGGAGCCTCATCGGGAGCAGGCTCGGTGGGCTCCTCGGCTTCGGCGAGCGGCTCCTCGACCTCGCCGAGCGGCTCCAGGGCGGCCTCGGGGTCGGCGAAGCGCTCGTCGATGGCGGTGAAGTCGACGCCCTCGTTGACGGGCACGGTCTCAAACTGCGAGAAGGGGCGGTTGACCAGGTCGCGCATGGCGTTGTCGGGGGTGAAGGACACCTTGTCGCGCCCCTCGATGATGATGGGCTCGCCGGTGTTGACATCGACACTCTTGCGTGCAGCCACGGGCACCACCTTGAAGGTGCCCAGGCCCTTGACCTTGACTTGCCGGTCGGCGGCGATGCCCTTGACGAGCACGCCGAACATCTTCTCGACAAACTGCTCGGCGGCAGCGCGCTCCAGTCCGTACTTGTCGACGAGCGCCTGCGCGAGTTCCTTGTATCCTGTCTTGCTCATGTTGCGTGATGGCTATGCCTTGTTGAGTTGTTCCTTGACGGCGTCCACGGGCCGGAAGCCCAGGACGAGTTTGGGCGGCACGAGCATGCGTTGCTGCGTGCCAGGGTTGACGATGACGCGCTCCATGCGCTTCTTGACCTCAAAGGCCCCGAAGCCGGGGATGAGCACGCTGGCCCCCTCGTCAAACTGGTCGCCCATGCGCTCGATGACGGCGGACACCATCTTCTGCGTGTCGGCCTGCGTGTAGCCCGACTGCTGTGCCAGTTCGGCTATGTATTCCTTGTTGTTCATACTTCTCCGTATAAGTCAAACTCGTCGTTGCCGGTGATCTTCACCTCATAGTAATGTCCTGTGCGCAGGGTGCGCCCCTCGACAGGGATGAGCACCTCGGGGTCTACCTCGGGCGAGCAGCTCTCGGTGCGCCCCACATAGTAGTCGCCCTCCTTGCGGTCGATGACGACGAGCTGCGTGGTGCCGACCTTGGCGGCCTCCACCTCGTCGCTGATGCCCTGCTGCAAGGCCATGAGCTCGTCGAGGCGCCGCTGCTTGACGTCGGCCGGCACGTCGTCGGCGTAGTGGAGCTGCGAGTAGGTGCCCTCCTCCTCAGAGTAGGCGAAGGCTCCCATGCGCTCGAAGCGCTGGGTGCGCACGAAGTCCATGAGCTCACGGAAGTCGTCGTCGGTCTCGCCGGGGAAGCCCACCATGAGCGTGGTGCGCAGGGTGATGCCCGGCACACGCTGGCGGATGGTGCGCAGCAGGTCGAGGGTGTCGGCCTTGGTGACATGGCGGTGCATGCGGCGCAGCACGTTGTCGGAGATGTGCTGGAGGGCTATGTCGAGATACTTGCAGACGTTGGGTCGCTCGCGCATGACGTCGAGCAGGTCCAGGGGGAACTGGTTGGGATAGGCGTAGTGGAGGCGTATCCAGCGCACGCCCTTGATGTCAGCCATGCGGCTGATGAGCTCGGCAATGCGCGTGCTGCCGTAGAGGTCGGTGCCGTAGTAGGTGAGCTCCTGCTCGATTACCTGGAACTCGCTGACGCCCTGGGCCACGAGCTCGCGCACCTCGTCGAGGATCTCGTCCATGGGGCGCGACACATGGCGGCCGGTGATGAGCGGTATGGCGCAGTAGGCGCAGTGGCGGTCGCATCCCTCGGCGATCTTGATGTAGGCGTAGTGGGAGGGCGTGGTCAGCTTGCGGCGGCTGTTGGCGTCGGTGCGGCGCCGCGTGAAGGTCTCGGCGCCCGTCCCGGCAGGCGCCGGGCCGAGGTCGGCGAGCAGCTGCTTGTAGTTGAACTTGCCATAGAACTTGTCGACCTCGGGTATCTCCGCCTCGAGCTCCTTCTGGTAGCGCTGCGAGAGGCAGCCCATGACATAGAGCTTGCGCAGGCGGCCCTCGGCCTTGGCCTGCACAAACTCGAGGATGGTGTTGATGCTCTCCTCACGGGCGCTCTCGATGAAGCCGCACGTGTTGATGACGGCGATCTCGCCCTGCGGCCGCTTGGCGTCGTGCACACAGTGGTAACCCTGGTTCTCAAACTGGCGCATGAGCTGCTCGGAGTCGACAAGGTTTTTCGAGCAGCCCATGGTGATGATGTCTATCTGGTTTCTCTTCACGGTCGTAGGTCAGAATAGCGAGTCCACAAATTCCCTCTTGTTGAAGAGCTGGAGGTCTTCCATCTTCTCGCCCAGGCCGATGTACTTCACTGGCACCTTGAGCTGGTCGCTGATGCCGATGACCACGCCGCCCTTGGCCGTGCCGTCGAGCTTGGTGATGGCGAGCGACGTGATCTGCGTGACGGCGGAGAACTCCTTGGCCTGCTCGAAGGCGTTCTGGCCGGTGGAGCCGTCGAGGACGAGCATGACCTCGTCGGGAGCCGTGGGGACGACCTTCTTCATGACGTCCTTGATCTTCTTCAGCTCGTTCATCAGGCCCACCTTGTTGTGCAGGCGGCCGGCGGTGTCGATGAGCACCACGTCGGCGCCGTTGGCCTTGGCGCTCTGCAGGGTGTCGAAGGCCACGCTGGCGGGGTCGGCGCCCATCTGCTGCTTGACCACAGGCACGCCCACGCGGTCGCCCCAGATCTGTATCTGCTCCACAGCGGCGGCGCGGAAGGTGTCGGCGGCGCCGAGGTAGACCTTCTTGCCGGCCTGCTTGAACTGCCACGCGAGCTTGCCGATGGTGGTGGTCTTGCCCACGCCGTTGACGCCCACCACCAGGATCACATAGGGCTTATGGTCGGCGGGCAGGTCCCATCCCGACTCGTCGGTGGCGTTGTTCTCAGTGAGCAGGGCGGCGATCTCCTCCTTCAGGATGCGGTTGAGCTCCGATGTGGAGACATACTTGTCGCGCGCCACACGCTCCTCGATGCGCCTGATGATCTTGAGCGTGGTGTCGACGCCCACGTCGGAGGTGATGAGCACCTCCTCCAGGTTGTCGAGCACATCGTCGTCGACCTTCGACTTGCCGGCGATGGCGCGGCTGATCTTGGTGAAGACGCTCTGCTTGGTTTTCTCCAACCCCTGGTCAAGGGTCTCTTTCTTTTTCTTGCTGAATAATCCGAATATTCCCATGTTGATGATTTGGTGTGAGCTATATTGCCTTGCAAAGGTAACAAAAAATCGCGGACGACGCAAGCCGCGCCCACCTTTTTGATGAATTACCCACGTTTCGGATTGGCCCATACGGGATGAAGGCCAGGGGACGTGGCAGGGACTGCACGTCTGGCTGGGGTGTCTTTTGCGTAATATTCTTGACAAACACCCCCGGGAAACAGGCACTGGGACCGCCCGAAATCCTATTTTTTGCTAAAAATGAGGGGTGCGACTTGGCCAATACAGGAAATAGTTGTATTTTTGCAACCCAAATCGCAGAACATGAAGAAGAACATCCTCATTGCCTTCACACTGGTGCTGCTCTTGAGCGGATGCGCAAGGGAATTCAACCAAGTGTATAAGACCCCCGACTTTCGATACAAGTATGAGTATGCCAAGGAATGCTTCGCCAACGGCAAGTACCAGCGCGCCACGACCATCCTGCAGGACGTGATCACGCAGGAGAAGGGCACCGCCGACGCGCAGGAGAGCCTCTACATGCTGGCCATGGCCGAGTATTGCAACCGCGACTACGAGACCGCGGCGGAGACCTTCAAGCGCTACGTGAAGTCTTATCCCCGCGGCGTCTACGCTGAGATGGCGGCCTACTACGTGGGACAGAGCCTCTACCTCAGCACCCCGGAGGCGCGCCTCGACCAGTCGCAGACCGTGCAGGCCATCGCCGCCTTCCAGGAGTATCTTGACCTCTTCCCCGACGCATCAATGAAGGAGCAGGCGCAGACACGCCTCTTCGCCCTGCAGGACAAGCTCGTGCAGAAGGAACTCTACTCCGCGCAGCTCTACTACAACCTCGGATCCTACTTCGGCAACTGCACCGAGGGCGGCAACAACTACCAGGCGTGCATCGTCACCTCAGAGAACGCACTCAAGGACTACCCCTACACCAGCAAGCGCGAGGACTTTGCGCTGCTCATCATGAAGAGCAAGTTTGAGCTGGCGCAACAGAGCGTCGAGTCGAAGCGCATCGAGCGCTACCAGAACGCCGAGGACGAGTGCTACGGCTTCATCAACGAGTATCCCGACTCGAAGTCGCGCAAGCTCGCTGAGCAGTTCATCAGCAAGTGCAAGAAAGTGACTGGCGAGAGCAACGGCGACAGCACGGGCGAGGGCACAGGGGAGTGACCCACACACCAACGAAGAAAACACATCAAAAATCAATATTAGCAATCAGATATGGATTACAAGAAGTCAAAGGCACCGGTCAACACCGTCACTCGCGACCTTCCCGAGTTGTGGAAGAGCACCGGAAACATCTACGAGAGCGTGGCCATCATCGGCAAGCGCGCCAACCAGATTGGCGTAGAAATCAAGCAAGACCTCAACAAGAAGCTGCAGGAGTTTGCCTCCTACAACGACTCGCTCGACGAGGTGTTTGAGAACCGCGAGCAGATCGAGATCAGCCGCTACTACGAGAAGCTGCCCAAGCCCATACTGCTGGCCACACAGGAGTTTGTCGAGGGCAACGTCTACTGGCGCGACCCCTCACAGGAGAACGAAGAGGAAGAGGCACAATGATCCAGCGCATACAGACCGTCTTCCTCCTGCTGGCCGTGGCGGCGCTGCTGGCCTGCCTCTGCCTGCCCATCGGCAGCGTGGAGCCGCAAGGCATGGGCGCACCCGCCGTGTGGTACAACCTCGGGCTGGCGCATGCCCAGGGCCTTGAGGCGCGTCCCGTGCCCTTCGTCTGCCTGATCGTCACGGGGGCGCTGACGCTGCTCACCATCTTCCAGTATCGCCACCGCACACGCCAGATGCGCTTCTGCGTGGCTTGCATGGTGCTCTGCGCGCTCTGGTACGCCTATTACCTCTTCAGCGCCTTGGTCAGCCTGCCCGCCGGCGGCGCCACTTTCCACGTGCGCTTCGCGGCATGCCTGCCCCTCGTGGCCATCATCCTCCTGGCCTTGGCCCACCGCGGCATCAAGGCCGACGAGCGCCTGGTGAAGAGCATGGACCGCATACGCTGAAGCCCATCCCTCCACGGGCTGGCGACAAAGTGATAACTCTTTGCGTTATATATTAAAACAACAGTTATGTAAACAGCCTGGTCTCGCTGAGACCAGGCTGTTGTTGTTTTTGTCGCAGGACCACATGGCCTTTTTCCTATTTGCATGCGAAATTCTTGTATGTCCCCAAAGGGGGCCAACTGCGCATAACCGCGGGTGACCAACGGGAACCTGCGGTTACACGATACTGCTTAAAGCGTCCTCGAAGAGGGCGAACACGCAAATATCAAGAAGGGCAATTGAGAGCGTTACTTCCTGTTGGTCAGAGAGTCTTCTGCAAATTTCGCCCTCTTCGAGGACGCCGGTCCCGACACCATTTGGAAACCGCAGGTTCCCGATGGTCACCCGCGGTTATGCACAGTTGCCCCCCTTCGGGGACATTCCATGAGCGGAAGACAATAAATACGAGAACCGCTATATTTTGCTGCAGAATCGTGTCCGATTTTGAAACAGATTTTGAACCCCCAGCCCCATAGGGGCGACATAATATAGGATAGGGCCTCAGCCCTATCTCAGGACGTTTGCCGATAAACGTGCCCCTGTAAGGGGCAATGGTCAAAACACAACCCTAAAACGTAGGGGCCGCTCGACTTTATCGCTTGCGTCAGCAAGAAACCCTACGCTATACTATGCCGCCCCTACGGGGCTAAGGGGCGGCAACCAGCAAAAGAGAGCCGCCCGGCGTGGCACGATGTGTCAGCTGGGCGGCTCGCTTGAGGTGACATCCGGCCATCCCCTAGGATGCCCGAACGTCATTTGTCTCGATTACAGGCCGAGACCCTTGAGGGCTTTGTTGGCAGCCTCGTTCACCTTGTCGTTGGCCTTCTTCTGGCTTTCCTTCACCTTCTCAGCGGCCTTGGTCTGCGCCTCAGTCACCTTCTCGGCAGCCTTCGTCTGGGCCTTCGTCACTGTCTCCGCGGCCTTGTTCTCCGCGGCCGTCTTGGCACTGTTCACAGCGTTGGTGGCAGCGGCCGTGGCAGCCTCCTTGGCGGCGGCGGGAGCGCTCTCCACCAGTTTCTTGGCGGCGGCGGGAGCGGCCTTCAGCGCTGCGGCGGCAGTCTCGGCTGTCGCGGCGGCAGAGGCGGCCTTCTGGATGTAGGGAGCGGCCAGGCTCACGGCGTCGTCGCTCACGGCCTTCTTGGCCTCCTCGGCGGTCGTGGCGGCGGCGGTGGGCAGGTTCTGGATGCCCTGCACGAGAGAGGCGAGGGTGGCATTGCCGCTGGTCACGGCCTTGACGGTCTCAGCGTTCTGCGAGAGGAACTGCTTGATGCTCTCTCCGTAGGCCTTTGCCTCGTCCAGCTTACCGGCGTTCACGAGGGCCTTGTAGGTGGCCTGCAGGGTGGCCAGCGTGGTGGTCAGCGTCTTGGCGTCCTTGGCTTGGAGGGCCTGTGTGGCCTGCTCGGTCAGGGCGGCAACGGCGCTGCTGGTCTCCTCGCTCAAGGCCTCGGCGGCCTCGGCGGCGGTGGAGTCGGTCTGCTCGACCACGCTATCGGCGACGGCGGCGTCCTTACTGCTGTTTCCTCCGCAGCTGCTCAGCGTGATGGCTGCGACGGCTGCTACTGCTAAAAATACTTTTTTCATGATTGCTTGATTTTTATATTTCTCTAAATTTAGATTATGTCGTCCTTGTTGACGGGCACGAGGGTGTAAGCCCGCTTTTTCCCACGATGGATCACGATTTGCTCACCTTTGTCAGCAAGGTCAAACAGTTGTGCCTGGTGGCTTCTGAATTCGCTGGCGGTGAAATGATGTACTGCCATACTGACATGTTTTCTGCAAAGATAGCACATATAGAAGATACGGCAAAGCAAAACATGTGATATTTTGCGTACATCTTCTACATTTCCCCTATTCCCACAATTGCGGCAGGGGCACCACCTTGCGCAGTTCCTCGGACATGGTGGCGAGAGGCAGGCCCAGCGTGCGGGCGTCGCGGTCGAGGATGCTCTTGGTTTGGGCGAGGGTGGCGGCGGGCACTATCTCATAGCCCAGCGCACACGCGGCGATGCCCTCATTGGCCAGGCGCATGCCCCGGTTGGCCAGGCGGCACTCGTCGATGCGCCCTATGGTGTCGACACGCACCATGGCGCGCTCGCCGCTCTTGCTCTCGCGCGACACGGTGACGAGACCTTCGTCGTTGCCGGCGATGGCGGCGAAGAGCAGGGGCGAACCGTTGTAACGGATATAGGTCTTGTGGTCCTCAAACTTCATCAGCTCGCGGATGGGCACCTTGCCGACCGTGCCGTCCTCATAGCCCAGGAGCAGGTAATGGTCGCGCAGGTCCTCCTCGTAGACGGGCAGCATCAGCTCCGCGTCATAGTCGTAGTCGAAGTCGGTGATCTTGCAGAACTTGCCGCCCTCCTTGAACTTCAGGCAAGCCTCATAAGGGATGTAGCCCTCCTCGTAGTCGGCCAGCACATTCTTGCGGCGGCCACTGGTCTGCAGGCACTGCCGGTTGTCGGACGGCGCAGCCACAGGGACCACAGGGGCTGACGGTTGGGCAGGCTCTGCGGTGGGCGACGGAGCGACGGTGGGCGACGGGACGGCAACCACCGGCGTCTCCGCCATCGGCTGCTGACCGGCCAGCCGTGCCTGGCGTCGCGCATTGTACTGCTCAAACTCGGCCTTCGTCAAGTGGCGGTTTCCGCTGCCGTTGCGGTAGACCCAGGCGCCGTCGAGCTCCACACCGGGTCCATAGGGCGTGACGGTCACCACAAGCACATCCTTGCCGCTGGTGTTGTCGGTGTCCCAGCAGACGCCCACATAGGAGGCCACATTGTTGTTCCACGTCAGGGCCACGCCGTCGAGCACGGTGCGCTGGTACTTGTCCTTGTCGCCATGAAACTCCTCATAGCAGAGGTCGTCGTAGACGCCCACGCCGGCACCGCTGTCGTTGGCGCCGATGTAGAGTGTCCCGCCATCGGCGTTGAGGAAGGCGGCGATGACCGTGAGGATGGTCTTCATCTGCCGGTTCATGTCGGGGAAGGAGTCGTTGTTGGGCGGATAGACGATGGACGTCTTGAACTCCACGGTCTGCGACTCCACGCCGCCGCCATAGGTCTTCAGGTGCGACTCGTAGCCGTTGAGGCGCAGCACGTTCTTGATGCGGTTGCGGATGTCGTTGGCCTGCTGCTCCATGTTGTTCTCGCGCAGGATGTTGTAGGCCATGGCCAGCGACGCCACCTCACGCGTCAGTCCCTGTGTGGTGACGCGCAGGCGCTGCAGCTCGTCGTCGTGTACCTGGCGGTCCATGTAGCTGATGATGCGCAGCTGCTGGAGCTTGTCGCGCAGGGGTGTGTCGTCGGCGAAGAGCTCGCCCTCCTCACTCTGCAGGCGGTCGAGCTGTGTCGGGTCGACGGTGTCGTTGACGGCAAAGTCGTAGAGCATCTCGATGAGTTGCTTGCGGCCGCGGTAGTAGTCGGCGCGCGGCTTGCCGTCGGGCAGCATCAGGCAGAGCAGGCGCGCGAAGGCTATGTAGTTGTAGGCCCGCACATAGTCGGCGTCGATGGCCGCCATGCGGTCGAGGATGCGCACAAGCTCCTTGACGTAGGAGGCGTCGAGCAGGCGCGCGTCGCTCTCCATGTCGCCGGAGGCCGGCTGGGCCTCCGGGATGGCCGGCTGGGCCGGGGCGTCCTCCTCGTCGGGCGAGGCGTAGTCGAGGAGCAGGTTGTGGAAACGGCGCATGGGGTCTTCCACCTCGCCCTCGGCGCGGCTCTCTATCTGGCACATGATCTGGAACGTGCCGTCGGCCCTGCCCAGGTAGGTGGCGTTCACCAGGTCGCCGCGTTGCAGGTCTTCACCGAAGTCGCCCCTCAGGCTCACGCTCTCACCATACTCGCTGATGCCGGGCACAAAGGGCTTCGTCGAGCCGGCCGGGCGCATCACGCCCAGCGAGCACACCACTGTGTCGCCGGGATTGTAGTTGCTGCAGACATAGTCTTTCAGCAGCTCGACCATGGAGAAGTGGAACTGGCCGTCAGTCTCCTTGTCGAGGATGGTGGCCTTGAGCGGCAAGGGTCGGCTGCGCGAGTCGAGGAACATCCAGAGGGGCACGTGGCGCAGGTAGCCCACGAGGTCGTGGAGGTAGAGGTAGCCACACTCCTGGCTCTCGCCCTCAAAGGCGCAGTGGAGGATGTCGTCATCGTCGGCGCCCTCCTCCACGTGGAGCACCTTGATCGTCACGGTGTCGCCCACGCCGTAGTGGTTCTTGGCGGCCGATGGGGCGGCGGTAGGCCGCGGCGCGGGGCGCGAGGCGTTGGCGGCGGCGAGGTCACGCTCGATGGCCTCCCAGAGGCGCTTGCTGTCCTTCACGGTGATGTCGCCCGAGAGCGAGGGCATGGCACGGCGGTCGGCCTCCACCTGCAGGTGGCCCCACAGGCCGAGCTGGTCGGGCAGCACGGTCTTGGCCTTCGGGTCGTCGCTCGCCACGGTGATGCCGCCCGCCCCCACACGCAGGCTGACATGGCCGTCAAGGAAGCAGCTGTCGGTGCCGATGGGCCATGCCGAGACTGAGGCGGGGCTGCGCTTCAGGGCATAGGCCACATGGTCGCCGGCCGTCTCGCCGAGGGCGTATTTGGGATGATAGTAGCTGGTGCCCAGCAGGCTCTGCGTGGCCACGTTGAGCAATCCCTGGTTGTTGTAGTTGTCGATGTAGGTGGAGATGACGCACAAGCGCGAGAGGATGACGCGCTCATCGGGCACGTGCGCCGTCGCGTCACCGGCCTGCGTCGTCAGCAGGAGCAGGATGCTCAAGGCCTGCATGAGGTTGCGCACCAGGCGCCCGTTGTCGGCGCCGCGGTCCACGCGGTCGATGTTGTCATCGATGTAGAGCTCCAGCGTGCGCATCAGGGCGTCGTTGAAGGGCGCCTTGGTCCAGATGGCGAGCGGCCAGCGGCGCACCACGTCAAACAGGCGGCCGATGCTGTTCTCCACGAGGCTGCGGTCGGAAAGGAAGAGGGTGGAGAGTATGCGGAAGTTGGCGTCGGGCTGATAGACGTAGCCCGTCTTGTCGAGCTTGTCGAGCAAATGGTCGACAAACTGGGGGGCGCTCCCGTCATCGAGCAGGGCGCGGGCGCGAACATAACTGTCGAGGATGTCGATGGCCCCGGTCAAGCGTTGTTGGTAGGTGTCGCGCTCGGTGGTGTTGCAGAGGCCGAGGAAGTCGGTCTCCTCCATGAAGCGGGTCACGGCCTGGCAAACCACCGCGAGGTCGGCGTTGGCGAGCTGCAGCCGCCCTATCCACTCGCGGCAGGCGGCGGCGAAGGTGCGGTCCTCCACCTCGCTCATCAGCAGCAGACTGGCAAAGCCAGCACCGTCCCACTCGCCGCGCACGGCGTCGAGCATGGCCTCCACGGCCTCCGGCGCCACACGACTGTCTCTTGCGGCGCGAGCCTCGTCAGCGTCGAGCTCCACCTTCGGGCGGTACAGACCCTGGGCCACCACACGGCAGCGGAGGGCCTGGCCACGGGTGAGGTTGAGGCCGGCGGTGTGTTTCAGGTAGACATGCAGGCCTGTCGCGTCGACAAGGTCACAGAGGTCATCGTGCAAGGTGTGGACGGTGAATACATAAGTCTCGCCCACTTCGTAACGGATGGTGTCGCTTTGTATTGACATAGGTGTACTGATGTTTGGTGCGGAGCTTCCCTGTCACAGGGCATGCCCCTTGTCGGGAACCGTCACGTCGCCCCCCCGCGACCAGCGGCCCTCTTCATTTTGTAAAGTTACGAAGAATTATCCCTCCCCACCCCATTTTCCCGCAAATTATAGCATAGCTTAACAATTGGCAGGCGCATGCAACACGAATTATGGAAAAGAAACACATCAATAGTCCGTTTAAATCTGAGGCAAACACCAAACAGCTTTGCGCTGCCAGCCAAAGAGTTTTCTGACTGTATGGCTAATAATCGTTCGGTTCGACACCACGCCAATTCCCAAAAAGTTATGACAAAATGGCTAACGAACGTTCGGTTCGGCATCATGCCAATTCCCGAAAAGTATAGCTTTTTATGGAATCAATTCCAAAAAAGTATTGTTTTTTTTGGATTTGGAGGGAAAATGCTTAATTTTGCAGCCAAACTTATAAAGGTAGTTCTATAAATAGCTTTGTCAACTTTGCTTGACTTTTCAGATGATTTTTTGATGGCTTCTCTGCATATTTCCGCATGTTGGCTGAGGGGTTTGGGTATCATGTCACTTTATCAGTATAGAGTCACTAACGATCTGTAACTTAACCAAACCTTATTGGTTTTGTTAATAAACTCTCTCGTTTTCAAACGATTACATTAATATTAGCAGCGTATTGATGGGATAAATTTAATGGATAATGTTTTCTACTCTCACGAAAGTGATGTAACTTTGCAGTTCAATTATTCATTAACAAACATTAGGCATGAAAAAAGTTCTACAAACATTCACGATCATCATGCTGATGCTACTCACAGGGGGGGGTAACATCTTGGCAGATGAGGTGACCGTCACGTTCACGGCAGGAACGGACAAGAGCTCAACAAAAACACTTTCCAAAGAAGGCGTGACCATCACCACAACGACTGGCAACTTTGACAACGAGGAGAATTTCAGATTTTACTCCAAATCGACCGCCACAGTCTCTGTGACGGAAGGCACCATCACAAAGGTGGAGTTCACGTGCACAAAAAGTGGCAAGGATGGCCCAGGCTTATGGGGAAGCCCAAGTGCAGGAAGGTACACATATAGCGGAAAGGTCGGCACATGGAAGGGCGAAGCGCAGACATTCACACTGACCGCGTCAGCCAAAGTGCAAGCAACGCAGATTGCCGTCACCTACACGGCAGACGACAAGCCTGAGAAGACAACCACGACACTGGCCTTTGCTGACGCAGCGGACAAGACGTTCAAGCTCAACGAGACCGAAGGCACCACATTCAGCAACATCGCCACATTGACCCCCAGCGTGAAGGGTGCCGCCATCACTTACAAGTCAAGCGACACGGGCCTGGCCACCGTCACCGATGAGGGCACAGTGACCGTGAACACCGCCAAAGCGGGAACTGCCATCATCACCGCCTCGTATGCCGGCGACGACACCTACGAGGCATCAGAGGCCAGCTACGCCATCACTGTCAAGGATGACGAGCCTGACTGGACCCACACATTTGCAAGTGGAGACATAACGACCAGCAGCACCTCGGCAACGTTAGACGGTGTCAACTGGACTATTCCCACTAAAGCCACTTATGCAAGCGAAGATGAAACAAAAGGCCTGCAATTGGGTTCTTCAAAAAAAACCTTATCCAATTTTGTCCTCAAGACAGACGGCTTTGAGGGAACCATCACAAAGGTGGTCGTAACGGCAATGACGTCAACTAAAAAAGGTGACGTAGCCGTCACCGTAAATGGCGACAGTTACAACGACAAGGTCGCATTAACGACAACCCTTACAGACTACTCATTCCAAGGCTCGTCACAAGGTGAGCTGTCCCTCACATTCAATGGCGTGGTCTACCTGAAGAAGATTGATGTTTACTACTCCAGCAAGACAGCCACAAAGACGACCTTCGAGCAGGGCGACGCCACATTCAAGGTAGACCAAAAGGCAAGCGACCTCTACGAATACACGAACACCGCCAAGGTGACGACCCAAGACGGCGCTGACGTGGACGGCGCAACCGTCGCCTACGTGTCAAGCGACAAGGATCACGCCGACGTGGATGCCGACGGAAACGTCACGATAGACCCCACGGTGGCCGGTGTCTACACCATCACCGCCACCTACGCCGGCGACGACACTTATGCCAGATCCACGGCCAGCTACACCATCACCGTCGAGGATGCGCTGCAACTCGAGGGCGAGGGCACCAAGGATAAGCCCTACACCGTCGCTGACGCCATTGCCATTGTCAACGCCAACAAGCAGACCACCGACAGCGTCTATGTCAAGGGAATTGTGAAATCGGTGATTACCACGGAAGACAAAATTGTCGAATACAAAAACTGCGACTACTACATCGCAGACAGCGAAGATGCCACCGCGAAAATGGAAGCGTTCCGTGGCAGATACCTCAACAACACTGACCTGACGAGCGCCGACCAAATCCTCCAGGGCGACAAAGTCGTGCTTTACGGAGTACTTACCAAATACAATGACATCATCGAGTTGGGCAAAGGCAACTACATCGCCTCATTTTGGGACACCGAAGAGCTCACCATTGACGAGACAGATGACAACACCATCGAGGACGCACGCCATGCCACGGTGATGTTGGCCCGTACCTTCAGCTCCAACGCATGGAACACGCTTGTGCTGCCCTTCGGCATGACGGCCGAGCAGGTCGCCGCCACCTTCGGCTCCGACACGAGACTGGCCAACTACATTGGCACGACCCTCAACACCGACGGCACATACACCCTCAACTTCGAGACCACGACAACCATCACCGCAAACACGCCCGTCTTTGTCTATGGCGCCAAGAATGTTGACGCCGAGATCATCGAGGATGTCAACATGGTGGCCGGCACGCCGACCGCAACACCCACGGACGCGGCCTT
Source organism: bacterium (assembly GCA_963594895.1). Taxonomy (GTDB): domain Bacteria; phylum Bacteroidota; class Bacteroidia; order Bacteroidales; family Bacteroidaceae; genus Prevotella. The sequence continues at coordinate 22,917 of CAVBFJ010000010.1, forward strand.
CGCTTTCACAGGCAGCTACAAAGGCCTGACGCTGGAGGCTGGCGACTGGTTCATCTCAAGCGACAACAAATTCTATCGCGCCAAAGGCACCGAGGCGATGAAGGCCACACGCGCCATCTTCCGCCCCACGACACCCGAGGCAGCAGCCAAGGGCATCACCATGGTGGTTGACGACGAGACGACAGCCATCAGCGGCGTGACAACAGGCAATGCCACGGGCGCAGACGCCCCCGCCTACAACGTCGCAGGCCAGCGTGTGACCGACAACTACCGCGGTCTGATCATCAAGGGTGGCAGGAAATACGTGAACAAGTAACAACATCATTCCCTTTCCTCCCCATGCTGCAAAAAGCATTTTGGCAGCATGGGGAGGAAAGAAAAACTTCATGAGACACAGACAATTATGAAAAAGAGATACATGAGACCAGCCATTAAGGTTCAGGAAATTGACATGGACGGCACACTGCTGGCCGCCTCCACTTTGGGCAACACCCCCACAGACTTAGACAGCAACGCCCCCGGCAATGGAGGCGACAGCGATGGATCTAAGACTGTGGGTGCTAAGCAGAACACCTTTAGCGTTTGGGACGACGAGGATTAGGCGCATGGCCCTGCCATGTTGCATACTGGCAAGACGGGCTGTCACCCCCTTTCCCGGAGTGTGACAGCCCGTCATCGTTGTATGAGGCCGCATCACTCGCGGTTGCATTATGTCCGGTCACACGCGCAGGGCGACATGCCCCATGGTGGCGCGGAGGTTCATCTCCACACAGGGGTGCAGGCGCGGCGCTCCACCATCGTCCACCACCATCATGTCGATGCCCAGCGGACCGGCATACACGCCCTGCAGCGCCTCGCCCAGGAGGGTGCGGAGGCGGCCGATGACGCTTGTCAGCAGGTCGCGGCTCACATGGTCGGCGAGCAGTCGCCACTTGTCCTCCTCGCCCATCACGAGATTGCCCACGTAGGCGCCGCGCTCGGTGTAGAAGAGCGAGAGGCCGCAAAGGCTGACCTCCCCCCGTCCGTCACTCATGAGTTCGACGCCGAAATCCAACACCTTCTTATAATAAGGCTCCACCATCACACATCCCTGCTCGGCCACCACGCGGGCCATCCAGCCCCGCAGCGAAGGTGTCAGCTCGCCCGGCGTCACGCGGCGCACGCCCCGCCCGCTGCTGCTCCAAGGCGCCTTGACCATGGCCGTGCCACAGGCCGCCACCCGTCCGGCGCATTCCTCGACACTGGCTGCCGCCCAGCTCTCGCCCACCGTGCCCGGCTCCCGGCGGAGCGGGGTGAGGAGGCGCTCGGCGGCCCACCGCCTGTGGCTCATGGCGCGGATGGCGCGGAGGCGGGCCTCAGAGGGCAGGAGGTCGGGGGGCACGCCGGCCTCACGCAACTCACGCGCCACCTGCCGGTCCCATCCCCAGGGGCGCAGGTGGAGGTCCGATGGGCCGACGCCCGACAACAGGGGGCGCAGCGCCTGGCGCCCGGCAAGCGTGCAACGGAGCTCACGCCCCAGCGCCGCAAAGGCCTGGCGGGCGTAGGCGGCATCGTCGACAAGCACCACATCGCCCTCCCCAGCCCACAGGGCGGGCAGGAACCCGAGGTCGTGGCGCAGGTCGCGGGCGGCGCGCGGCGGCGTCAGGCGGTCGCCACCGGAGGCCAGCACGATGTCGTGCTCAGGGTTGAATACATACAAGTCCATCGTTGTTGTGCTCTGTTATTGCGGCCGCAAAGTTACGAAAAAAGCCCCACTGCAGCCAGTCGGGACCCGCTAAAAGTCATTCGGCCCTTGCTTTTCGCGTCGCGACGCGAGCGCCAAGACGGGGGTGATTGTTATGATTTGAAAAATAAAAAAAGAAAGTTTTGCAAACTTGACTTTGCAATAAAAAATTTTGTTATCTTTGCAAAAATAATACAGAGCAAGACAAAACAAGCGCTATGGAAGTCTTCTTTCGCACACACGCTTACCTCGTGGAGCACAACCAGGCGACGGTCAGACGCGTCCTCATGGACGAGATCGACTGGAGCGACAGGCTCATTGGCATCAAGGGAACGCGGGGTGTGGGCAAGACATCGTTCCTGTTGCAATACGCCAAGGAGAACTACGGCCAGGATGACCGCAAGTGTCTCTACATCAACATGAACAACTTCTACTTCCAGGGGCGCGGCCTGTCCGACTTCGCCAACGACTTCGTGAAGCAGGGCGGGCGCGTGCTGCTCATCGACCAGGTGTTCAAGCAACCCAACTGGAGCCGCGAGCTCCGGATGTGCTACGACCGCTTCCCCCAGCTGAAGATCATCTTCACCGGATCAAGCGTCATGCGCCTCAAGGAGGAGAACCCGGAGATCGGCGGCATCGTCAAGAGCTACAACCTGCGCGGCTTCTCGTTTCGCGAGTACGTCAACCTCATGACCGGGCAGGACTTCCAGCCATACACCCTCGACGAGATCGTCAACAACCACGAGCACATCGTCAAGAAGATCTTGCCCATCTGCCGCCCGTCCCAGTATTTCCGCGACTACCTCCACCACGGCTTCTACCCCTTCTTCCTGGAGCACAGCAACTTCTCAGAGAACCTGCTCAAGACGATGAACATGATGACTGAGGTCGACATCCTGCTCATCAAGCAGATCGAGCTGAAATACCTCACCAAGATCAAGAAACTCTTCTACCTGCTGGCCGTCGACGGCCCCCAGGCGCCCAACATCTCCCAACTGGCGCAGCAGATCGACACCAGCCGCGCCACGGTGATGAACTACATCAAGTACCTGGCCGACGCCCGCCTCATCAACATGATCTACTCGCCCGGCCAGCGCTTCCCCAAGAAGCCGGCCAAGGTGATGATGCACAACCCCAACCTCATGTATGCCATCTACCCCATCAAGGTGGACGAGCAAGACGTCATGGAGACGTTCTTCGTCAACGCCATGTGGAAAGACCACCTGGTGAACCAAGGCACGAAGAACCCCTATTACCTCATCGACGGCAAGCAGAAATACCGCGTGTGCGACGCCCTCGCCACGGGCAAGGTGCGCTACACGGGCGACACCATCTACGCGCGCTACAACACCGAGGTGGGGCGCGACAACCAGGTGCCGCTCTGGCTCTTCGGCTTCCTCTACTGACGGGGCGCGCCCAGGCCGCAGGGCCATCCGCCGCGACACGCCCCACACACCCACACGACACCACACAACAAAACATAAACATACATAAACATTAATCATCTATTTTAAGTAAAATGGCAAAAGAAAAGAAATTCATGACATGTGATGGCAACACCGCAGCCGCCCATGTGAGCTACATGTTCACGGAGGTAGCCGGCATCTACCCCATCACCCCGTCTTCTCCTATGGCCGAGCACGTAGACGAATGGGCAGCCAAGGGGCGTAAGAATCTTTTTGGTCAGACCGTCAGCGTACAGGAGATGGAGTCTGAGGGTGGCGCCGCCGGTGCCGTCCACGGCTCGCTGCAGGCAGGTGCCCTGACCTCCACCTACACCGCGTCACAGGGTCTGTTGCTGATGATCCCCAACATGTACAAGATCGCCGGCGAGCTGCTGCCCTGCGTGTTCAACGTGTCCGCACGCACGCTGGCCAGCCACTCCCTCTGCATCTTCGGCGACCACCAGGACGTCATGGCATGCCGCCAGACCGGCTTCGCCATGTTCTGCTCAGGCTCCGTGCAGGAGGTGATGGACCTCTCGGCCGTCCCTTACCTCTCCACGCTGGAGAGCTCCGTGCCTTTCATCAACTTCTTCGACGGCTTCCGCACCTCCCACGAGTACCACAAGATCGAGGAGATGGACATGGAGGACATCCGCCCGCTGGTCAACCCGGAGTGGATCAAGCGCTTCCGCGACCGCGCCATGTCGCCTGAGCGTCCCGACACCCGCGGCACCGCCGAGAACCCGGAGACCTTCTTCACCCACCGCGAGGCTTGCAACAAGTACTACGACGCCATCCCCGCCATCGTGGAGAAGCACCTCGCCGAGGTGTCCAAGATCACAGGCCGCGAGTACCACCTGTTCAACTACTACGGCGCACCCGACGCCGAGCACATCATCGTGCTCATGGGCTCTGCCACCGAGGCTGCCCGCGAGGCCATCAGCTACCTGACCAAGCAGGGCAAGAAGGTGGGCATGGTCGCCGTGCACCTCTACCGCCCGTTCAGCGTGGAGGCCATCCGCAAGGCCATCCCCGAGACGGTGAAGCGCATCGCCGTGCTTGACCGCACGAAGGAGCCCGGCGCCGACGGCGAGCCCCTCTACCTCGACGTGAAGGCCGCCCTCTACGACGACCCCCGCAAGCCCCTCATCGTGGGCGGCCGCTATGGCCTCGGCTCATCCGACACCACACCCGCCAAGATCGTCTCGGTCTTCAACAACCTCGACCTCAACACGCCGAAGGACCACTTCACCGTGGGCATCGTCGACGACGTGACGTTCACCAGCCTGCCCGAGGTGGAGGAGATCCCCATGGGCGGCGACACGCTCTTCGAGGCCAAGTTCTACGGCCTGGGATCAGACGGCACCGTGGGTGCCAACAAGAACTCTGTGCAGATCATCGGCAACAACACCAACAAGTACTGCCAGGCTTATTTCTCCTACGACTCCAAGAAGTCGGGCGGCTTCACCTGCTCACACCTGCGCTTCGGCGACGAGCCCATCCACAGCGCCTACCAGGTCAACACGCCCAACTTCGTGGCATGCCACGTGCAGGCTTACCTCCACATGTACGACGTGACGCGCGGCCTGCGCAACGGCGGCACCTTCCTGCTCAACACCATCTTCGACGGTGAGGAGCTGGTCAACTTCATCCCCAACAAGGTGAAGCGCTACTTCGCCAAGCACAACATCAAGGTCTACTACATCAACGCCACGAAGATCGGCCAGGAGATTGGCCTGGGCAACCGCACCAACACCATCCTGCAGTCGGCCTTCTTCCGCATCACACAGGTCATCCCGACCGAGCTGGCCGTCGAGCAGATGAAGAAGTTCATCGTCAAGTCGTATGGCAAGAAGGGCGAGGACGTGGTCAACAAGAACTACGCAGCCGTGGACCGCGGCGGCGAGTACAAGGAGCTGGCCGTCGATCCCGCATGGGCCAACCTGGCCGACGAGGCCAAGGTGGAGGACGACGCTCCCGCATTCGTCAAGGAGATTGTCCGCCCGATGAACGCCCAGGCCGGCGACCTGCTGAAGGTCTCCGACTTCGTGAAGTTCAACACCACCGACGGCACATGGCAGACAGGCACCGCCGCCTACGACAAGCGTGGCGTGGAGGCCTTCGTCCCCGTGTGGAACGCCGAGAACTGCATACAGTGCAACAAGTGTTCGTTCTGCTGTCCCCACGGCTGTATCCGCCCGTTCGTCCTCGACGAGCAGGAGGCTGCCGGCTTCGACGGTGAGACACAGGAGATCCTCGCGCCGAAGGCCTTCAAGGGCATGAAGTTCCGCATGGAGACCTCCGTGCTCGACTGTCTGGGCTGCGGCAACTGCGCCGACGTCTGCCCCGGCAAGAAGAACAAGGAGACTGGCAAGGTGGAGAAGGCCCTGAAGATGGTTCCGTTCAACGTGGACGACCCCGCCATGAAGAAGGAGGCCGACAACTGGACCTACCTCGTGAAGAACGTGAAGACAAAGCAAGACCTCATCGACATCAAGCAGAGCCCGAAGAACTCACAGTTCGCCGACACCCTGTTTGAGTTCTCTGGCGCTTGCGCCGGTTGCGGTGAGACACCTTACGTGAAGCTCATCAGCCAGCTCTTCGGCGACCGCGAGATGATCGCCAACGCCACGGGCTGCTCCAGCATCTACTCTGCCTCTGTCCCCTCGACACCTTACTGCACGAACGCCAAGGGCCAGGGTCCCGCCTTCAACAACTCTCTGTTTGAGGACTTCTGCGAGTTTGGCTTGGGCATGAGCCTTGCCAACAAGAAGATGAAGGAGCGCATCGTGAAGCTGCTCACCGAGGCCAAGGAGAGCGAGGAGGCTTCCGCCGAGTTTGTCGCAGCCGCTGACAACTGGATTGCCAACAAGGACGACGCCGACGGCTCCAAGAAGGCCGCCGAGGAGCTGAAGCCCATCATCGCCGCCGGCGCTGAGAAGGGCTGCCCCATCTGCAGCGAGCTGAAGACCCTCGACCACTACCTCGTGAAGCGATCACAGTGGATCATCGGTGGTGACGGCGCCTCTTACGACATCGGCTACGGCGGTCTCGACCACGTGCTGTCCACCGGCGAGGACGTGAACATCCTGGTGCTCGACACGGAGGTCTACTCCAACACGGGCGGCCAGTCGTCCAAGTCAACACCCATCGGCGCCATCGCACAGTTTGCCGCCAGCGGCAAGCGCGTGAGCAAGAAGGACCTCGGCCTGATGGAGACCACCTACGGCTACATCTACGTCGCACAGGTGGCCATGGGCGCCGACAACGCACAGACGCTGAAAGCCATTCGCGAGGCTGAGGCCTATCCCGGACCGTCGCTCGTCATCGCCTACGCACCGTGTATCAACCACGGCATCAAGGGCACCAAGGAGGACAAGCGCAACATGGGTCGCTCACAACACGAGGAGGCCCTGGCCGTGCAGTGCGGCTACTGGCACCTCTGGCGCTTCAACCCCGAGCTGGCCAAGGAGGGCAAGAACCCGTTCCAGCTCGACTCCAAGGCTCCCGACTGGGACAAGTTCCAGGAGTACCTCATGGGCGAGGTTCGCTTCTCATCACTGAAGAAGGCCGATCCCGAGCACGCACAGGAGCTCTTCGACGAGACGGAGAAGAGCGCAAAGCGCCGTTACCAGTCTTACGTACGCAAGAGCCAGGAGGACTGGAGCGAGATCATCTGATCGCACCACGCATAAGCCTCCCTGCATAGGGAGGCCCTGACACCATAAGTCCCCGCAAGCGACCCGCACAGAAGGTCTGCCTGCGGGGACTTTTTATTGCATAGCATGTTCACACATCAGCCATTGGGCCGGCGGCCCAACAGAAGGTTGTCCCTGTTGGCCCCATTGTTGCCCACCATATTGTCGCCACCTCTAATGTTGTAGAAGGTTGTCAAGGTTGTATGGGTTGTCTTCTTCCGAGGCACACTCACGCAATAAGATCCGGAGAAGCAAGGATGTCCCGTACCAAATGCTCTTTTTGTAATTTTTCTGACAAGCAACCCCAAAAAACAGGCGTTTTTCTCCACCGCACACCATCTCGCCGCATATACGCGCTCTTTTTCGACTTTTACACAAATCGCTGTCAATCTGCACATTACAGAAATTTGTCGCTTGGGGAAAACTCTGCGCTCGCATTGGGTTTCGCAGAAGGTATCGAATCATGGTGAGATATGTGCCGAATCACGTTGTCATTAGGCATCTATCATGCTGCGATTAGGCACATATCTCACCATGATTAGGCACATTTTGTCGGTCAAAACCATCTCGGGCACCCCAAAATCGAGGTTCCGCCCCGCAAAAACGGCATTTTCGCTTTCTATTTCATGCACCGGCCAGGAGCCCGATTTTTCAGAATATTCACAACAAAAATCGGGCGCGCACCTGCAAATGCAACAAGCGACAACACATTTGATACATGCGGCAAAGCCATTCCGCGGCAATTGGCCTACCTTTGCCCGCAACGTTCGGCCGCCGCCCAGGACAGGCCGCGACGCCTCACACAAGGCGGCCTGGCGCCCACCCCGAACCACGCCCCCGCATCCAGAGCCCCAAAGACAAGAACCTCAAAAAAATAAACACCATGAAGAAAACCCTGCTGCTACTGACGCTGCTGATTGCCTCGCTCACGAGCGCCTCGGCCGCCGTCGACCCCAATTTCCAAATCTACCTGTGTTTCGGACAGTCGAACATGGAGGGCAACGCCGCCATAGAGGACATGGACCGCACGGGCGTCGACGACCGCTTCCTCTCCATGGCCGCCTTGGACGACGACTCACTGGGATGGGTCAAGGGACAGTGGCACAAGGCGCTGCCGCCCCTGGCACGCCCCACGACGGGCCTGACGCCCGTCGACTACTTCGGACGCACGCTGGTGGCGCGACTGCCGCAGGCGGTGCGCGTGGGCGTCATCACCGTGGCCGTGGGCGGCACCGACATAGCGCTCTTCGACACCGACCGCTGTGAGGCATACCTCAAGGACAAGAAGACCGCCGACTGGCTCCGCAAGTTCGCGCACGCCTACGGCGACAACCCTTACGGCCGCCTCATCGAACTGGCCAAGAAGGCACAGCAGCAGGGCGTCATCAAGGGCATCCTGCTGCACCAGGGAGAGACCAACAACGGGCAGAAGGACTGGCCCCAGCAGGTGAAGAAGATCTACGAGCGCATGCTCGGCGACCTGGGCCTGAAGGCCGAGGACGTGCCTCTGCTCGTCGGCGAGACGGTGCAGAAGAAGGAGGGTGGCATCTGCTGGCAGCACAATGAGATCATCGACCACATCGCAGAGACCATACCCACGGCCCACGTCATCTCGTCGGAGGGCTGCCCGCAGCGCGGCGACGGCCTCCACTTCCTGGCCGAGGGCTACCGCACGCTGGGCCACCGCTACGCCGAGACGATGCTCCAGCTGCTGCTCGACCACGACCAGCAGACCATCAGCCTGGTGAAGGGCGACGCCTCACTGGCACCCGCCGCCACCACACTGCCCGGCAACGCCTACCCGCGCATCGACAGCGACCGCCGCGCCTACTTCAAGCTCCACGCACCCGAGGCGCGCGACGTGCAGGTCGACATCTGCGGACGGCGCTACCCGATGGTGCGCGACGCCAAGGGCGACTGGTACGCCAGCACCGACCCGCTCGTCGTCGGCTTCCACTATTACTTCCTCATCGTCGACGGCGTGTCCGTCGTCGACCCGGCCAGCGACACCTACTTCGGCTGCTGCCGTCAGGCAGGCGGCATCGAGATACCCGAGGGCGACGAGGGCAACTACTACCGCCCGCAGCCGGGCGTGGCACGCGGCCAGGTGCGATCCTGCACCTACTACGCCGCCTCGCAGGGACAATATCGCCGCGCCATGGTCTACACGCCGGCCGACTATGAGACCCACCCGAAGAAGCGCTACCCCGTGCTCTACCTACAGCACGGCATGGGCGAAGACGAGACGGGATGGAGCAAGCAGGGACACATGGCCCAGATCATGGACAACCTCATCGCACAGGGACTGGCCACGCCGATGATCGTCGTCATGGAGAGCGGCGACATCCGCGCACCGTTCTCCGCGCCACGCGGCGCCGACATGGAGCGCGCGCGCCAGCAGTATGGCGCCACGTTCTACGACGTCATCCTGAAGGACCTCATACCCATGGTCGACAAGCAGTTCCGCACCAAGACCGACCGCAAGCACCGCGCCATGGCCGGACTGTCGTGGGGCGGCGTGCAGACGTTCCAGACGGTGCTCCCGCACCTCGACCTGTTCTCGGCCTTCGGCACCTTCAGCGGCGCCCTCTTCGGCGTCGACGTGAAGACGTGCTTCGACGGCGTCTTCGCCGACGCCGAACGGTTCAACAAGCAGATAGACTACATGTTCATGGGCTGCGGATCGGAGGAGAACTTCGGCACGGAGGCCATGGCCAAGCAGCTGCGCGACCTGGGCGTGAAGCTCGACGTCTACGTCTCGCCCGGCACCCACCACGAGTGGCTGACGTGGCGCCGCTGCCTCAAGGAATTTGTCCCACACCTTTTCAAATAAAACGAGACCATTCACGTTATCAACATAAAACAACAACCCAACCGATATGAACAAACGAAAGATCTCCCTGGCGGCACTCATCATGGCCTCGGCCCTGAGCCTCCACGCACAGAAAAGCATGACACCGCCCGCTGGCGGAAAGGCCATCAGCGACAACCTGATCGGCATCTTCTTCGAGGACATCAGCTCCGCGGCCGACGGCGGCCTCTACGCCGAGCTGCTGCAGAACGGCGCCTTCGAGTACAACCTCTCCGAGCGCGACGGCTGGGGACCCAGCACCGCCTGGCGCGTCATACGACCCGGACACTCCCTCGGACAGGCCGAGGCGCTGCAGGCCGACCCGCTCAACGAGAACAACAAGAACTACATACGCCTGCACATCGAGCGCAACCGCGAGTTCAAGGACTACAACGGATGGAAGGGCTTCGGACTGGAGAACAACGGCTTCGACGGCATCACCGTGAAGAAGGGCGCCAAGTATGACCTCTCGTTCTTCGCCCGCAACGTCGACAGCAAGGACAAGCGCGTGCGCCTCGTGCTCGTCGCCCCCGGCAAGGAGACGCGTGTGCTGGCCGACACCACCATCACCGTCAACACCGACAAGTGGGGCAAATACGCCGTCACACTGCAGGCGGCCGACGACTGCAAGAACGCCGCCCTGCAGATCCTCGCCCTCGACCTGGGCGTCATCGACGTCGACGCCTTCTCGCTGATGCCCCAAGACACCTACAAGGGCCACGGCATGCGCCGCGACCTCGCAGAGGCCCTGGAGGCACTGCACCCCAAGTTCATGCGCTTCCCAGGCGGATGCGTGGTGCACGGCACCGACGGCTTCTGGAACACCTACCGCTGGAAGAACACCATCGGGCCCAAGGAGCAACGCGGACAACTGAAGAACGCATGGGGATACCACCAGTCGATGGGACTGGGCTACTATGAGTATTTCCAGCTCTGCGAGGACATGGGCATGCAGCCCCTGCCCATCCTGCCCTGCGGCGTCAACTGCCAGGGCTCCAACGGTGGATGGGGCATGTGGCCGGAGCAGGCACAGGACGCCGCGCCCATGAGCGACATGGACGAGTGGACGCAGGACGTGCTCGACCTCATCGAGTGGGCCAACGGCGACGTCACCACCAAGTGGGGCAAGGTGCGCGCAGAGCAGGGACACCCCAAGCCCTTCAACCTGAAATACATCGGACTGGGCAACGAGGAGAAGATCTCGCCTGAGTTTGCCGAGCGCTTCAAGTATGTCTACGACCGCGTGACCAAGGCACACCCGGAGATTGTCATCGTCGGCACCGCCGGACCCGGATCGCACCCCGGCAACCCCGACTTCGAGAACGGATGGAAGCTGGCCAACGAGCTCGGCATACCCGTGCTCGACGAGCACTACTACGAGCCGCGCAACTACTTCGAGACCAACCGGCAGTATGACAAGTACCCGCGCGACCGCAAGACCAAGGTCTACCTCGGCGAGTATGCCGCCAAGGACAAGAAGCTCAGCGACGCGCTCGCCGAGGCCCTCTACCTCCTGCACGTCGAGCGCAACGGCGACGTCGTGGCCATGACAAGCTACGCGCCCCTCTTCGCACGCAAGAATGCCACCAACTGGAACCCCGACCTCATCTACTTCGACAACGAGCGGCCCTACCTCACCTGCAGCTACTATGTGCAGCAGATGTTCGGACAGTCGTCGGGCAACTACTACTACGGCGACTGCGTGACCTTCGACGGCAACCAGACCAACCTGCAGGAGCAGTCGGTGGTGCTCAACACCAAGACACGCCAGCTCTTCGTCAAGATCTGCAACGACTCGGGCGAGGCGCGCAAGGCCTCACTCGACCTATCACGCTTCAAGGGCCTCAAGGCGGCAGCCATCAAGACAACGCTCGCCGGACAGCCCGACGACGAGAACAACTACGACGCACAGCCCATCGCGCCCGTCACGGAGAAGGTGAAGGCCAGCAAGAAGATGACCGTCGACTTGAAGCCCTACTCGTTCGTCATGTACACGATACAACTGTAGGCCTGGCCCCACAAACCCTTTTTAAACCCCAACCACCATGAACAACCATCTGAGACTGATAGCCCTGCTGCTCCTGGCCTGCCCGCTCCTGGCGTGGGCCGCCGACCAACCCGGCCAAGACGTCTATGTCTCGACCAAGAACACCACCCTGCTCCTGCTCGCCAAGACCGGCGAGACACCGCGCGTGGCCTACTACGGCGCACGCCTCAACGAGCGACAGGGCAGCGAGGTGTGGCAGACACAAGGCTCGCGCAACCAGGCGGCCTACGAGACCTTCAACGGCAGCACGGGAGGCTTCACGGCCCTCAACGTGCAGCACGCCAACGGACAGATAGCCCTCGACCTGCTGGTGCAGGCCGTCAAGCGCACCCAGGCCGACGGAGGCGAGCTGGTGACCATCGAGACCAAGGACAAGGTCATGCCCTTCTACGTCAACCTCTGCTACCGCACCTATGAGGCGTCGGACGTCATCGAGGCCTGGACGGAGATACGCCACCAGGAGAAGAGAGACGTCATGCTCACCAAGTATGCCTCGGCCCAGCTGCCCGTCACCGGGCCCGACATCTGGGTCAGCTCGTTCTACGGCGGATGGGGCAGCGAGGCATCGCTCGACGAGACACACCTCACCAAGGCGGGCTTCACCGTGACGGCGCACGACGGCGTGCGCAACGCGCATGAGGCACACGCCGAGCTGATGATATCGCTCGACGGCAAGCAGCGCGAGAACGAGGGACGCACCATCGGAGCGGCGCTCTGCTGGAGCGGCAACTACCGCATGGCGCTGGCCTCATGGCCCACCAACCCCGACAACCACACGCTCATGGCCGGCATCGACGATGAGTTCCCCTATTACCTGAAGCCCGGCGTCACCTTCCGCACGCCCGAGATGGCCTTCTCCTACAGCGCCGAGGGACGCGGAGGCGTCAGCCGCAACATGCACCACTGGGCACGCCACCACAAGGTGCACAACGGCACAGCGCCGCGCGACGTGCTCCTCAACAGCTGGGAGGGCGTCTACCTCGCCGTCAACGAGGAGAAGATGAAGACCCTCATGAAGGGCGTGGCCGACATCGGCGGAGAGCTCTTCGTCATGGACGACGGATGGTTTGCCAGCGAGAAATACAACCGCAACGTGGACAACGCAGCCCTCGGCGACTGGCAGGTAGACAAGCAAAAACTGCCCAACGGCCTGAAGCCGCTCACCGACGAGGCCAAGAGCGACGGCATCAAGTTCGGCATCTGGATAGAGCCCGAGATGGGCAACTGGAAGGCCAGCGACCTCTACGACAAGCACCCCGACTGGTTCCTACAGAACACGGGGCGCGAGCCACGACTCGGGCGAGGCGGCACGCAGGCCGTGCTCGACCTCTGCAACCCCAAGGTGCAAGACTTCATCTTCGGCATCGTCGACCGACTGATGACCGACAACCCCGAGATAGCCTACATCAAGTGGGACGCCAACTGCAACATCGCCAACTACGGGTCGACCTACCTGCCCGCCGACCGCCAGTCGCAGATCTATGTCGACTACCACATGGGCCTGCGCAAGGTGCTCGATCGCGTCAGGGCCAAGTATCCCGACCTCGTCATGCAGGCATGCGGAGCGGGCGGCGGACGCACCAACTATGGCGTGATGCCCTACTTCGACGAGTTCTGGACCAGCGACAACACCGACGCACTGCAGCGCGTCTACATACAGTGGGGCACCTCCTACTTCTATCCCTCGTGCGCCATGGCATGCCACGTCAGCGCGTCGCCCAACCACCAGACGGGACGCGTCATACCGCTCAAGTACCGCTTCGACGTGGCCATGTCGGGACGACTGGGCATCGAGATGAAGCCCTCCGACTTCAACGACAAGGAGCTGGCCTTCGCCAAGAAGGCCGTGGCCGACTACAAGCGCCTGCGGCCCGTCATCCAGCAGGGTGACCTCTACCGCATCGAGTCGCCCTTCGACCACCAGCGAAACCTCGCGTCATGGATGATGGTGGCGCCCGACAAGGGCAAGGCCGTGCTCTACGCCTACAAGGTGCGCAACATGATCGGGCAAGACACGCCGCGCATCTACCTCCACGGCCTCAACCCCGACAGGAACTACAAGATCGAGGAGGTCAACAAGACCGACGACGGCATGAAGCACCTCTCCGGCCTCGTCGTCTCGGGCAAGGTGCTCATGGAGTCGGGCCTCAAGATGAACCTCGGCGGCGAATACGCCAGCCGCGTCTTTGAGCTCACCGCCGAATAAGAAAGACTACGCGTGGCCATGCATTAGGCAGGTGACGCCAGCCGCAGCCACGTGCCACACGACACCAGCCGCACGCCTAATATGAAACATCGCCCAGGCAGATTTTGCCTGGGCGATGTTTTTTTTGTTTCCGTCCGCCCCCAAAAAAATATCTACCAAACAGACATGATTATTTCATGCTTGTACACGTTGCACCGCCATATAGTCACAGACCGCCAAAACCGTCATTGCACGCCCCTCGGAAATTAGCTATCTTTGCGAAGCTAACCCTGTGAAAGGAAAGGTCATATATGGATATTCAAACAACACAATCTTGATAACGATGAAGAAAACATGCTCATTTATCCTGATGGTGGCAACGATAGTTGGAGCCGTCATTGCGAAAAGTATTTCTCCGTTGGGCACACCGGCCCACCAGTCGCCTGTTGGCCAAGTCCCAGCGGACACCATCGGCGGAACAGCCTCGACGGACAGTGTGCCAGCCCAACCGTCAACAGCCGACTCACTCTCCGCTATCGTGTCCGACAAGTCGTTGTCGCTTACCTTCACCAATGACTCCGAACACCCCTGGAACATCGGCAGCGACGGCTATCTGCACAACGGCAATGTGGGCATAAGCAACAGCTCATCGGGCTTCGGATTCAATTACGACTGCGAATACCGCACTGAGCTGAGTTTTGACTGGGCGTGCTATAACTATCTTTCCCACAGACTGTATCTGTATATCGACGGTGTGCAGCGAGAGTTCACGACCAACAGCAGCAACACCACCCCAAGGTATTATCTGGAACCGGGAACCCATGCCATCAGGTTTCTTGACGTCATTGACGGCAACACCTATGCGCAGCGCGACTGGAGCCGTATTCGCAACTTGTGTGTCAGGCCCGTGCTTCCTTTGGACACCGCGATCGTGTCAACACAATCTCAGCCGCTCACCTTTGTGAATGAGGGCGCCTATCCCTGGATGGCTGAAGACGGCTATGCGCAAAGCGGCAACTACGGGCATCCTAACACCACGTCCTCTTTCTCCACAACCCTGACCATCGACAAGCCAAGCAAATTGTCGTTCTGGAGTTCGACCTATTGCTATAACAACAACGGCAACACCTACGACTATAGCGGTTACCATTACTTCAGCTTTAAGGTAAACGGACGCACCTATATGGGACGGGAGAATGGTTCGGGAACAACGTCCCTGTTGTTGCAACCAGGAAATTACACCTTGGAATGGAGCGACTCCATCTACAGCTACAACGACTATTCCCTGAAGTCGCGCATCAAGGACGTTCAACTGTCGTCTGACTGGATCGAAGTCGAACTGGCCAAGGCTGGCACCTTGGGCGTGGAGGTGCTTTACCAGGCCGACGTGCTGAACGACGTGGAGCTGCTGAAGGTGAAGGGCAACCTGAACAGCGACGACTGGACGGTCATCAAGAACATGAAGAACTTGATCGGCCTGGACCTCTCGGAAGCCAACTTCAACTCAGTGCCCGACTATGCGTTCGACGGACTGAGCAGTCTGTCGTATGTCGCCCTGCCCGAAGGACCAACCACCATCGGACAATATGCATTCAGGGGAACACAACTCCTGAATATCGACATACCCAACAGCGTAACATCCATCGGCCAATATGCCTTTGCCAGCACAAGGGTGAGAACCGTCAATTTCCAGGAAGACTCCAAGCTGGCATACATCGGATACAAAGCATTTGAGAATTGCACCTCTCTGGAGCGTTTCATCATGCCCAATACTGTCACGACACTCGGAACATACAACAATTATGTTGACAACACGTGTGGAACCTTCTCTGGTTGCACCAATCTCGAGAATATTCATTTCTCTGACGCATTGTCCACTTTAGAGCAAGAAGTGTGTTACAACTGTACAAAACTAAAAGTGGTGCATCTTCCCAAAAACATCCTGGCCATACGAGATGATGCATTCTATAACACCCCGTCCATAAGATATATCGACTTACCCTCCTCTTTGAAGAGGATAGACAACAACGCTTTCTATCATTGTGGCATCGACAGTGTGAAACTGCCAATAGGACTGACCGTTTTGGAAAGCCAAGCTTTCCAAAACTGCTGGAACTTGAAATACGTGGAGTTGCCTTCTTATATAAGCAGCTATGATAAAAATTTCTACGGTTGCTCTTCCATCCAGAAGATCGTGTGCAACTCCGCCACGCCACCGGCCATCACAAACGATCCTTTCCAATATGGTCCTTCCAAGTCTAACGTCACCCTGGTCGTGCCGTCGTTTGCCGTGGCCAACTACAAGCTGGACTCTTACTGGTATCAGTTCGGAACCATCCAGGAGATGGATGTCGACTTGGACTATTGGCGCATCGCCAGCGCGCTGGGGCTGACCAACAACCGCAGGATGAACGGGAAGCCCGACATCGAACTGTACTATGGCGGACAGTTTGCCGTCAGCGGCAACGCACCGATGACCATCAAGAACTTCGACATCTACGTCAGCGAGAGCAATCCCGGCCGACTGCTGAACGACTGCGCGGCAATGACCGCCGACAGCATAACCAGCCACTTCTCAGTGGATGCCAACAAATGGTATTTCCTCACCCCACTCCACGATGTGGACCTGACGAAGGTGACCCACAGCAACCAAGCGGCCTCATTCGTCTTCCGCTATTATGACGCCGCAAGCAGGGCGGCCAATGGCACCGGCAGCAGCTGGAGAAACGTGGACGACGGCAAGCTGGCCGCCGGAAAGGGATACATATTCCAAAGCAACTCCGCCGGCGTTGTGACGATGCCCGCCGCAGCCGCCACACACATCCAGGTGCTGACCACCAATGACGTGACAACCACGCTGGAGGCTCACGAGGCCACAGCGTCAGCCAACAAGAACTGGAACTATGTCGGCAATCCGTACCCGGCTTATTACGACATCTATTACATGGACTTCACGGCGCCCATCACCGTATGGACCGGAAGCACCTACAAGGCCTACTCGATAGCTGACGACGACCTCGTGCTCCGTCCCATGCAGTCGTTCTTCGTGCAGAAGCCCGACGGCGTCGACAACATCGTGTTCCACAAGGAAGGCCGCCAGACGACATCCGGCATCGAGCGCGCGTCGGCCGCCAAGGGCCGCCTGATGGCTTCCGCCAACATCGCCCGCCTGTTCTTCAATCTCGAGATTGCCAACGAGGAAGGCCTGAGCGACGAGACACGCCTGGTCATCAACGAAAACGCCCTGACGGGATATGAGCTTGAGAGGGACGCGGCCAAGTTCATGAGCGTCAATGCCGATGTGCCCCAGATCTACACCCTGGACGCCGAGGGAAACCGTTATGCCATCAACGAGCGCCCGCAGAATGACGGCAACATCAGCTTGGGCTACCTCGCTCCCCAAGACGGCTTCTACACCATCAGCGCCATGAAGGCCGAGGGCGACATCACGCTCTATGACAAGGAGCAGAACAAGTGTGTCGACTTGTCTGCACAAGACTACACCTTCCACTCGAAAGCCACAGACGGCGTGAACAACACCCGCTTCATCCTCATGGTGAAGGCCAAGGGTGGCGACGCCACCGCCATTGGCAACGCCCCGACGGCGAAGACCAGAGTGGACGGCGGCAAGGGAGTGGTGGCCATCACGAGCGAGGCCGAGGCTCCCGTCATGATCCACACCTTGGGCGGCGCCACCGTCTTCGAGGGAACGGCCAGCGCTGGCGGCTACACCATCCCGTTGCCCGCAGGCGCATATATCATCAAGGTGAACAACATCTCTTCCAAGGTCGTTGTTTATTAGTGTAATCGAAAAATCTTTCACCTTATGAGAGGTTACAGATATCTTCTCTTCATACTGACACTGCTGATCAGTGTCAGTATGCGAGGGCAATACAACCCGACGAACCCTGCGGAGCCAGGCGCCTACTACACCCTGGCCTTGCAGGCCACGCCATCGGGGAGCGGCAGCTTCAACGTCAACACGACGACAAGCTACTCCGAGGGAACGAATGTCTCGCTGCGGGCATACGCCAACTCCAACTTCAAGTTTGTCGCATGGGAGAAGGACGGGGAGGTGATTTCCACGTCATCATCGTTCACCTACACCATGCCGGCGAAGAACGTGAAGCTCATTGCCCATTACCAATATGACCCGTCGAGCCCGACGGAGCCAACGGAGCCTGACCTACCCGTCTATTCCACCCTGGGCTTGACGGCCAGCCCATCGAACGCCGGGTATTTCAACATTTCAAGCGGGAACAAGTATGAGGTGGGGGCCTCCGTCTATCTGCGGGCAAACTGCAGCTCGAACTTCACGTTCAAGAACTGGACTGAGGATGGCGAGGTCATCTCCACCAACAGTTCGTTCAACTACGTGGTCAAGGCCGGCAATCCCAAGCTGGTGGCAAACTTCACCTATTCGCCGTCAAGCCCCGGAGAGCCTTCGGAGCCCCAGCTGTATCACAAGCTGCACGTGACCAGCAATCCCGCCGCTGGCGGATACTTCAATGTGTCAAGCGGCAACTCCTACCAGGAAGGGTCCACGCTATATCTGTGCGCCTACGCCAACCCGTGGTACCAGTTCCAGAGCTGGACGCTCGATGGCGAGGTCGTGTCCACAAGCAGCGCCTTCTACTACACGATGCCGACCAGCGACGCCACGCTGACCGCCAACTACACCTACCATTACGACCCGTCCAATCCCTCGGAGCCTTCCAAGCCCACCACGGAGAAGGTGAGCATCTACGGCATGACCGAGAACGGCGTGCAAGGACAGACCATCACCTATCCCGTCTACCTGGAGAACGACATGCAGGTGAAGGGCATGGTGGTCGACCTGCAGTTCCCCGACGGCTTTGCCGCGGACACGGAGGATGTGCGCCTGGCCGCACGCGCATCCGGACATGAGATGAGCGTGCTGCCCCTGGCGGACAACACGTTCCGTTTCTCGCTGTTGGGAGACGACGCCTTCGACGGGAACAACGGCAAGATGTTTGAGGTGCCGGTCACCATACCCGCTGACGCCGAAATGGGCAAGAACCATCCGGTCGTCCTCACCCATGGCGTCGTCCATGCGGCAGACAGCACACAGTCTGCCATATCTGTGCGCAGCGGCAACATCTACGTGGAGAAAGTTTCTGAAGACGGGTTGTACGCCAAGTTCTCCTTCGACAAACTGCAGGGGAGGGTGAAGTTCACCAACCTCTCTTCGGGAAAGGCCACCAGCTACCTGTGGGACTTCGGCGACGGGACGACAAGCGCCGAGAAGTCGCCGATCCATGTCTACCAGAAATCGGGGTCCTACACCGTGACGCTGACGGCCAAAGGCGAGGTGGACAACGACGTTGCGGAGATGACGGTCTTCGTCAACGACGAGAGCACGTGGAAGGTGGACGGCACGTTCTACCTGACGGATGAGGAAAAGGGCGTCCGCTATTTCACCTCGACCGACTCCCTGTTCCAGTTCATTGCCGGCGCTCCCGTCGCCGGCAACGTGAGAGTGGCCATCCAGGCCGGCAAGGACTTCACCTATTCGCTGAACGCCTCCCACATGCAAGTGATGAGCGAGTTATTCCAGTCGCTGGCGGCATCCGGCCATACGCTCACTTTCAACAAATGGGGAAGCGGGCGCAACCCGGTCATGAACTTCGGCGATGGCAACGAAGCCATCAACAAGGACTTCGTGGATCTCCTCGTCGCAAACAACGGATGCCTGGAGTGTGAGGGCGTGGAAATGAAGTTGTGGAACATCGGCTTCAACCCCTCGCAAATCCACAAGACACAGAGCCAAGCCATCAGGTCGGGCGAGAAAACGGAAGAGGTGGATTTCTCACCCATCAGCACCGACCTCACCTTCACATGGAACTTGCAGTCTGAGCCATCCGGGGTGACAGGCGCCCAGGAGACTGGCGAGCGCGTGATACCCGCCATGACCATCGTCAACGAGGGCGACGGCACCGCGAAGCTGACCTACCTGGTTACCGCCAAACACAACGGCGAGACCTTCTGCGAGTTCACCCATGAGATCACCGTGACACCAGCCCTGGTGGGCTTGTTTTCCAACCTGTCTCCCACCAACGGCACCGTCTCGGAGTCGACCACGGTCACGCTGACCTGGAACAACATCAAGAATGCGGTCTATGACGTCTACCTGTGGAACGCGCAAAACCAGCGCCCGTCGACGCCAAGCGCCACAGGCATCTCCGACTTGCGGTACACGTCGCAGAACTTCTGCCAAAACGGCAACACCTACAAATGGCAGATCGTCGCAAGGAACGACGGGCAGCAACTGGCAAGCGACACGATGACGTTTGCCGTCAGAAGCCTGCCGGACCTGCACGTCTACGCCGTGGACTGCTCGGAAGCGGTGGCAGGCAAGAAGTTCACGGTCAGGTGGACGGTCAAGAACGATGGTGCCGGCTCCACGGGCGACACACGATGGAACGACTATGTATGGCTCGTGACAGACGTCTACGGCGGCACCACACCATCGGGAAGCTCCACCAACAACGCCAAGCTGTTGGCCACCGTGCAGAATGTCAAGGCTCTTGAAAACGGCGAGGCATACGACAACAGCGTCGACGTGACCTTGGACGAGCGCATCTATGGCAACTACTACATCATTGTGGCTGCCGACATGTACAGCGTCACCGACATACAGTGGAGCGCCATCGGCGGTTCGGTCTTGAACCCCTACAATCCCTCACAGGACGGCTCCACATCCTACAAGCATCTCTACGCCACGACTTCCGCCTCATATAATAAGGTGTTTGAGCAGGGAGAGACCCCGACACTCAGCGACAACTTCTTCTACAAGAAGATCAACATCGCCGTGCCCGACCTGGCCGACCTGCAGATACCCTCCATCACGTCGTTTGTCGTTCCCACGGTCGACACGGAGACAACGTCTGCCGACGGACAGCTCGCCACGTGGCAGGAGTGCTGGGTGCCATCGCCCATCACCGCCGCCGGCTTGCGCTACTCCGAGAGCTACTACTCGGGAAAGAAGATTGCCGTCAGGGTGAAGGTTGCCAACAAGGGCGGCAAGGACACGAAGAACGCTTTCCGCACCGTGGTCTACATGTCGTCGTCGCCCGACAGGGACGCCGCCCCGCTGACCACGATAGGCTCCGTCAGTTGTCCCACAAACATTGCGGCCGGCCGCGACACCACGCTCACGCTGGCCTTCTACCTGCCCTACCGCTGGCATGGCGACACCTATTTCCATGCCTACGCCGACATCGACGATGCCGTGTACGAATTGGCCAACACCGTGAACAACTGGGGCAAGAGCGACAAGGTCGACGTGCTACTCTGCCCGGGCGCCGACCTGGTGCCGAGCGACCTGAGCGTGCCGTCGAGCATCGCCCCGTCGGCATCGTTCGACGTGACCTACAAGGTGGCCAACAAGGGCACTGGCATACCCCTGCCGACCAACGGAAGCCTGTATGCGGGCCATTGGAAGGACCGGTTGTATCTCTCGAAGAAGAGCACTGGCCTGGACGACAGCGCCGTGCTTCTGTCCACTGTCACGCGAAGCGGATATTTCGAAGGGCCCACCACGCAGGGCTCGGCCAGGCTCAAGCCCGAGGCGTTCAGCTACAAGGGCGACAACTACAGCAACACCATCACCGTGAGTCCCAAGGGCCTGACTACGGGCACCTACTACGCTTACCTGAAGACTGATGCCGACGACGACCTGTATGAGTTTGAGGGCGAGGGCAACAATGTGGTGTGCGCGGGACCGATCAAGTTTGTGCAACCGGACCTCACGGCCGAGCTAATCTCCATCTCGGAGGACACCCTGGCCACCGGCAAGGAGGTCGCCTTCACATGGAAACTGAAGAACACCGGGTCTGGCGACATCCAGAACGCCAAGGTCACCGACGCCTTCTATGCCACCGTCAACCAAGACGGGACGAACGGCGAATTGTTGGGAACGGCGGAGAACACCGTGTGGATAGCGGCAGGATCCGAGAAGACGCTCCGCGCCAACATCAAGATACCGAGCAATGCCCGTCTCGACGGCCTGCGCTACATCTTTGTCAAGACCAACAGCGACAACGCCGTGCAGGAGGAGTCGACGACGAACAACGCTTCGGCGCTCGTGAAGTCGTGGTGCAAGTATGAGGCGGTCCCCACGCCTCCCAAGGTGAAGGGAGCCAACCTGTATGTGGAGAACCTGTCCATCAACAGCACGGTGAAGCCTGGCGAGGAAGTGACCGTCACCTACACGGCACGCAACACGGGTGACGCCGACCTGGCCGACAAGGAGGTGACCCATGAGATCTTTGTCTCTTCCGACAGGGACTTCTCCGAAGCCAAAGCACAGGGATGCGCGATAACGGCCCAGAAGGGTTCGGTCAAGAACTTGAAGGCGGGCAAGGGAACCACCATCTCCCTGACGTTCAGGATGCCGACCACGATGATGGGTGGCAACAAGTACATCCACCTGTTTGCCGACCGCGCCAATGAGTTGGGCGAGAAGGTGACAAGTGACAACCACGCCCTGGCCTCCTTCTACATAAACGGCAACCTGCCGGACCTGAAAGTCACGGCCTACACGCTGGCCGACACCATCCATACGTCCACGGATGTCACACTGACGTTCACCACCACGAACCAAGGCGAATGGGATGCCGCAAAGTCAAAAGCCGTCGTCTACCTGTCCTCCTCCAACACGCTGGGCGGCAATGCCAAGCAGCTGGCCTCCGCCGCCATAGGTGCCATCAACAAGGGCGGGCACACGGAGAGCACGGTCTCCTTCAGCGTCACGGACAAGGACTACGGCAAGTGGAACATCCTGGTGCGGACGGACGCCGACCACAGTGTCCGCGAACTGGATGAGGACAACAACCTGACGGTCATTCCCATCACGATATTGCAGTCGCCGCTCCCCGACCTGACCGTCCGTGAGCTCTCCGTCGAGGGCGCGCCCACCAGTGGCCAGGCCATGACGGTCAGGACGACCGTCGCCAACACGGGCAAAAACGCCACGCGCACCGACAAGTGGTCTGACACTTACTACCTGTCGGCGAGCACCGTGCTGAATGTCAACACGGCAACCATGATAGGCAGCAAGACGCACGTCGGGACGGTGGGCGTGAATGGCGAATACACCAACGAGGTGAGCCTCAACATGCCAGCCGACATGCAAGGCAACTTCATGCTGTTTGTCGTGACGGACGCGTCGGACGCGGTCGCCGAGCTGGATGAGAACAACAATGTGAAGAGCATCCCCATATATGTGAACGGCTATGCCGACACGCCGGCCGACTTGTCGATAACGGGCATCCACGCCCCGGCAGCCATCAAGGCCGGCGAGGATGTCACCATCTCCTACCAGGTGGGCAACATGGGCGAGTTTGCGGCCGACGGCACGCTCAACGATGTCATCTATCTCTCCAAGAACAAGACGTGGGACAAGGACGACGTGATGGTGGGCGTGGTGTCGGGCAAGGTGAGCATCGAGCCCGGCGAGCAGGCGACGCGCTCCGTCACGGGCCGCATCACCAATGTGGCCGAGGGCGATTACTATGTGATCGTCAAGACCAACTCGACCAAGACCATCGCCGAGTCGAAGGAGGACAACAACACGATTGTGGCCGCCTCGCCGAGCAAGCTGTCTTTCCGGACCATCAACCTGGGCGGCAGCGCCAGCGTGAACACCTCCGGCTATTACAAGCTGGAGATACCGGGCGGTTACGAAGGCAAGACCATCGGCTTCTACCTGGACCATCCGGAGGGGGCCTCCGCGGGCCTATATGCGGCTTACGGGGCCGTGCCGTCCACCGCCAAGTATGACGTGGCGTCCACCGCCAGCCAAGGCACGCAGCAGGAGCTGCTGCTGCCTAACGTGAAGGCGGGCGACTACTACATCCTGGCACAGGACAACGCAGCCCTGGTCAACGCCACCGGCAACGTGTTCTCGGAGGCAGGCAGCGAATGGGCGACGGCCACCACCATGACGCTCCGTGCGCAGGAGGTGAACTTTGGCGCCACCTCACTGAGCATCGCTGAGGGCGGCAATGGCGGTTGGGTGTCTACGGATGTGCGGGGCGCACTGTTCGACTCGATCATGGACTTCCGCCTGAAGTTGGCGGAAGAGACCATCCCGGCCGAGGCTGTCTCCTTCAACGGCATGTCGAGCTCGCGTGTGACCTTCAACCTCAACAAGGCGTCCACCGGGGCCTACGATGTGGTGTCGGAACTGCCCGACGGCACCGTGGCCACCCTGCCCAAGGGCTTCAGGGTCGTCCCGGGCGCCGCGGTCAGCCTGGGCGCGAAGATCGACGCACCGAGCCTGGTGCGCGTGGGCAGCTACGCCCCCATCTCCGTGTCTTATGCCAATGGCGGCAACACCGACTGTGAGGTCTACCGCCTGATGCTGGTCATCGACGACGGCTATCTCGGCACGACCATCAAGGACCTGGACCGCCACCAGTCGGTGCTCTACCTCGACCTGGGAGGCGAGAGCGACAGCCGCGGCTACACGGCCATACCGCCCGGCACACAGAAGACCATCAACCTCTTCATGTACCAGACGGTCGCCACCAGCCACCTGACAATCTATGTGGTGAAATAATCATACTTACAAGCAATGAACATCAAGCAACATATCAAGACCATGCTCTTGGGAGCGGGACTGCTGTGCGCGGTCCTGCCTTCCGGGGCGCAAAATATCATCCGCCCGAAGATAGCGGGGCCCAACGGCCTCTGGGTCAACAGCTACAATGGCGTGCTGTTCTTCGGACAGACGGACATGGAGACGCAAAACTCGCAAATGCCGATGCAGCTGCGCTTCTACTACAACAGTTCGGCACAGTCGACCAACTACGGCTATGGCCTCGGCTTCTCGCTGGGCTACGAGATGCGCTACCGCATCAATGAGATCGGCGGCGTGGTCATCGAGACGGGCGACGGCCGATCGGACACCTACAAGAAGTTTGGCAAGGACTTTGAGGCGCCCGCCGGCGTGTTCGGCAAGGTGGAGGAATACGAGAGCGGCAAGTACCGGCTGACGGAGAAGTCGGGCGAGCAGTATTTCTTCGACGACGCCAAGTATGGCAAGGTGACGGCGATGACCGACCGCAACGGCAACAAGACCACCTTCACCTACCAGGACAGCCTCCTGGTGAAGGTGCAGGACGCCGCCGGCCACACGCTCAACCTCAGCTATGCCGACGGCATGCTCCGCACGGCCACCGCCTCCTTCCACAAGGGCAGCGTCAGCTATGAGTACGACGGCCTGCACCGCCTGAAGAAGCGCACCGACGCCATGGGCCACAGCACGCTCTACGGCTACGACAAGCAGAACCGCATCTGTGAGATCACCGACGCCAACGGCCACAAGACGCTCATCGCCTACAACAACGGCGGCATGGTGAGCCGCATGAAGACGGACGTGTCGGACAAGTCGATCCGATACGAGGGCGACAAGACGGTGTTCGTCGACTACACCGCGCCGCAAAACCTGTACTCCTACTATCGCTGGGACAGCCAGGGGCGTGTCGTCGAGAAGGTGGGCTTGTGCTGCGGCATACAGTCGACGCTCGAATACGACGATGACGACAATGTGGTGAAGCGCACCGACGCCAACGGCAACATCACGTCATACACCTACGACGACCGCGGCAACATGCTCTCGCTCACCGACGCCCTGGGGGGCACGGAGCGTTACACCTATGACAACAAGTTCAACCAGGTGACGTCGTTCCAGGACAAGAACGGCAACACCTACCGCTTCGCCTACGACGGCAAGGGCAACCTGACATCGCTGGCTGGGCCACTGGGCTTCAGCAACAGTTTTACTTATAATGACAAGGGATGGCCGCTCAACACGACAGATGCCAACGGCAACGTGACGGCCACCACCTACAATGCCGACGGCACGACATCGAAGGTGATGGACGCGGCGGGGCACACCACCACCTACTCGTATGACGAGTGCGGCAACATCGTCACCATGACCGACGGCCGGGGCAACACGACCTCCTACGCTTACGACAGCAACAACCAAATCACGGCGCAGACCGACGCCCTGGGCAACACCTCCACACTGAGCTACGACAAGGTGGGCAACATCGTGCGCGTGAAGAACGCCAAGAACCAGATACGCGCCTACAGCTATGACGCTCTGGGCAACGTGCTGACCATGACCGACCCGATGGGCGGTGTCTACACCTACAAGTACGACGGCAAGGGCAACGTGGTGAGCGTCACCGACCCCTTGGGCGACGAGCAGACGTTCGCATGGAACGAGAAGAACAAGCTGACCTCGCAGACCAATGCGGCTGGGGAGACGACGGGCTACGACTATGACGCCAAGGGCAACCTCATAGCGGTGTTCCAGCCCAACGGCAACACGATCAACTACTTCTACGACAAGCTCGACCGCATCGAGCAGATGACCGACAACATGGGCGTGATAGCCAGATACGCCTACGACGGCAACGGCAACCAGCTCACGATGACCGACGGCCTCAACCGCACGATGACCTACGCCTACGACGCCCTGAACCGCAAGACCTCGGAGACACTGCCGTCGGGCGCGACGACGCGCTACCAGTATGACGCCAACTCCAACCTGCTCTCCGTGACCGACGCGCTGGGCCACGCGACGAGCTACACCTACAGCTCGCTCAACCAGCAACTGACGCACACCGACGCCCTGAACGCCGTGACCAAGTTTGAGTATGACGCCAACGGCAACCTGTCGAAGGCCACCGACGCCAAGGGCAACGCCACGGCCTACGCTTACGACGCGCTCGACCAGAACACGGCCATCACCTTCGCCAACGGCGCCTCGCTGCAGTACACCTACGACGAGCTGGGCAACGTCATCGCGTCGAGAGACCGCGCCGGCAATGAGTTCCGCTATGCCTACAACGCCTTGGGCAACCTGCTCGCCAAGACGTATCCCGATGGCACGACCGACCGATACTCCTACGACCGCGTCAGCCGCATGCTTTCTGCTGTCAACAAGGACGCTACCGTCACCTTCGCCTACGACAAGGCCAACCGCCTGTTGGCTGAGACCCTGGACGGCAAGTCCACCAGCTACACCTATGACGTGGCGGCGGGCAAGCGCACGCTGACCTATCCGAGCGGCATGAAGGTGGAGGAACACTTGAATGCCCGTGGCCTCATCGCCTCGATCCTGCAGGACGGCAACGAGGTGGTGACGATGGACTACAATGTGGCTGGGCAGAAGACCCGGCAGACCTACGCCAACGGCGTCGCCACGGACTACGGCTACAACGAGAACGGCTGGCTATCGTCTATCAAGGACGACCACAAGGTGATCGACCTCGCCATGGCCTATGACGCCATCGGCAACATGACACAGCGTGCCGACAACCTCGACGCCGCACGCACCGAGAGCTATGGCTACGACGTCATCTCGCAGCTCACGTCCTTCTCCTGTGGCAAGACGGTCAACAAGACGTATGAGTTCGACTTGCTGGGCAACCGCGTGAAAACTATTGAGAACGGCGTCGTCACCAACTACACCGCCAACAACGTGAACGCCTACACGTCGGTCTCCGGCGGCCTGTCGTTCACACCGTCATACGACGGCAACGGCAACCTGCTCAACGATGACAAGCACCAGTATGCCTACGACTACAACAACAAGTTGGCCTCCGTGGGCAACAAGTCGGTCGTCTACAAGTATGACGCCTTAGGCCGTCGCATCGCCAAGAACAACACCTCATGCTATTACGCTGGCGACCAGATGGTGGAAGAGTCGACGGATGGCACCGTGACCTCCTATCTCTATGGCAACAACATCGACGAGGCTCTGCAGATGAGCCGCAAGGGTGAGGCTTACTATTATCACACTAACCACTTGGGCTCCACCATGGCCCTTACCAATGCGGAAGGCAAGGTAGCGGAACGGGTGGACTACGACGTGTATGGCACGCCCACATTCATCGACACTGACGGCAAGGTGCTCGCGGCTTCCGCCGTGGGTAACAACATCCTGTTCACCGGGCGCGAATATGACGCCGAGACGGGAGACTACTTCTTTAGGGCAAGAAGCATGCACCCGATGGTCGGTAGGTTTATGCAAAAAGACCCATTGATGTATGTGGATGGAATGAATGATTATGATTATGTTAATAATTCTCCCATTGTTAATATAGACTTAATGGGTAATCGTATAGCACAAATACTATCATGGGATAATTCTGGCAGAGGTAAAATGAATTCTAATACAGGAGGAAGATTCCAGGGTTCAAGTGTAAATAAGATGAGTGTTTGGGAACTATATAAAAAATCTGCGGGCGACACATTTAATGGGAAATCATATTTCCCAAAACTACAACCCTCAATACCTAATAGTTCCAATTTATTGGGAAAGTTTGCTAAAATAGGAAACTTTCTTGGGAAATTAGGGAAAATATTAGGGGACAGATTAGGTATGTTTACATTTATTATGATACCAGACCATGTCTTACAACATTCATTGCCTCAGTCAGGGTATTGTGAATTATAATAAGAATATTATGAAAAAGATTATTACATTATTCACATTTCTTATTCTATCTATAGGTTGTTATGGACAAAAGAGGGTGACAGATTGTAAAAAAGGATGTCAAGATCCTCCTCATCAGCATGACCATCCCCAGCACCCTGCCGACAGCATCACCTCCTCCGGCGGCATCTCCGGCGACCCCAACGAGATCATCGGTCCTGTGGGCTACGACTCGGTGCGTTGGGTGAGCATCAACGATGTGCTCAACTACACCATTCTCTTCGAGAACGACCCTGAGTTTGCATCGGCGAATGCGCAGAAGGTGGATGTGAGGTTCGGCTTCGACGACAAGGCATGGATGCGTGGCTTCGGGCTGGGCAGCTATGGCTTTGCCAACTACTCATGGGACATCGACAAGAGTCCGGCTGCTTATCAGAACCGCCTCGACCTGCGCGACTCCATGAACATCTACGTCGACCTCAACGCGGGCATCGACGTGGTGAGGAAGCAAGCCTTCTGGACCTTCTCGACCATCGACCCGGAGACGGGCCTGCATCCCTGGCAGGTGGACCGCGGCCTGCTGCCCGTCAACGACTCCACGCATGTGGGTGAGGGCTACGTGCGCTTCAGCCTGAAGCCCTACGAGGGACTGAAGACGGGCGACACCATCAGCATCGCAGCCAACATCGTGTTTGACCAGAACGACACCATACCGACCAACCGCTGGACGAACGTGATCGACGCCGGCATGCCCACCAGCAAGGTGAAGGGCAAGGCCGACTCGAAAAACGAGAACCTCTACCACCTCACGCTGACGGCCGAGGACGACAAGGGCGGATCGGGACTGAGGAAGGTGACGATGTATCTCGCCAACAACTTCGGCGTCTACGAGGAGTATGCCGTGTGTCCCGTGGACACGGTCATCGACTTCGAGGCCGAGCCGGGAAGACAGTACCGGTTCTACTCGCTGGCCGAGGACAACGTGGGCAACCGCGAGCCGCTGAAGAGCGAACCCGACTTCCTCATCAACATCAACGGCGCGCCCACCGACATCGCCCTGTCTGACACGGTCTTCCAGGACGACATCGCGCCCGAGGGCTTCATCGGCGAACTGAGCGCCACGGACGTGGACGGCAGCTCCTTCACCTACGCCCTGGCGGAGGGCGAGGGCGCCGTGCACAACGATCTGTTCCAGATCCAAGGATCGCAGCTGCAGGCCAAGAACACCTTCAAGTGCGCCAGCGACACCATCTATAAGATACGCGTCAGCACGACCGACGAGGGCGGCCTCTCGTATGAAAAGCCTTTCGTGCTGCATCTAAAGAACGTATTGGAAAAGCCGAAGGTGGACACCCTGGCGGTGGACATCTGCGAGGGCGACGTCTATGACTTCCACGGCAAGGAATACGAGAAGGCCGGCACCTACTACTACACCCAGAGCAACGAATACATGTGCGACAGCGTGTACATGCTCCAGCTGACGGTGCTTCCCCACCTCGACGCCCCCAAGGTGACGGTGGAAGGCTCGTGCACCTTAGTTTCTTCTGCGGAAAAGAACAACCACTGGTTCAAAGAAGATGGCACACCTGTAGAGGGGGCAACAGAGCAAAAGTTCACGCCGACGGAGGACGGCACCTACTATGTGGCCATCGGCAGCGGCTCGTGCCTGTCGGCCCCGTCGCGGGCCTACCGCGTGCAGGTGTCCGACCAGTGCGACCTGACCATGAGCCTGGCGAAGGGCTGGAACTGGGTGTCGACCAACCTGGCCGACGAGGGCTACCAGAAGACGGCCGACTTCATCAAGCCGATAGCCGACAGGGTGGATCGCCTTGTGGGGGCCGACGCTGAGCTCTCCCGCGACCCGCAACAGGGACTGACGGGCGACCTGGCCACGCTCACCCCGGCGGCCGGCTACCTCCTGCAGGCCAACGCCGCCGTGGACCACACCTGGAGCGGCCACGCCCACAAGCCGGAGACGACGGCCGTGACACTGAAGAAGGGATGGAACTGGATCGGCTACCTGCCCGTCGAGGCGAACTCATTGGATCAAGCCCTCGAGGAGCTCACTCCCAGCGAGGGCGACATCATCAAGGACTAC
Organism: bacterium; assembly: GCA_963594895.1. Classification (GTDB taxonomy): domain Bacteria; phylum Bacteroidota; class Bacteroidia; order Bacteroidales; family Bacteroidaceae; genus Prevotella. The sequence continues at coordinate 53,443 of CAVBFJ010000010.1, forward strand.
ACCCACTTTGCCACCTACACGGCCGGCAGGTGGGAAGGCACACTGACGACCATGGCGCCGGGCGTCGGATACATGTACCGCTCGGGCAAGAGCCAGTCGTTCCACTACCCCGTGCAGCGCGTGTTCCCCGTGGAGAGCGCGGAGGAGGGCCAGGCCAAGGCCGAGGCCATATCGCCCTGGCACTTCGACAGCCACAAGTATCCGTACAACATGAACCTGATAGCCACGGTGCAGACAGAAAGCGGCACGGCACCGGCCGGCCTCTTCACCATAGGCGCCTTTGTGGGCGGCGAGTGCCGGGGCGTCGGACAATATGTCGGCGACAAGCTGTACATGACGATGTATGGTGACATCAGCACCGCCGAGACGATGACGTTCAAGGCCGTGGAGAACACCAGCCAAGAGGAGTATGCCATCGTGGAAACGGTGAAGTTCGCCAATGCGTTGATCGGCACGGTGGCCAGCCCGTACAAGTTGACGATAGGCGGCGCAGCGGGCATCAACGGCACCGCGGACAACGGCGACTACAACATCTATCCGAACCCCGTCAGGAACACCCTGTATGTGAACGGTGACATAGCGCGCCTCAAGGGCGTCTACGTCATAGCGAACAACGGCGTGGTGGTGGCCAAAACGGACAGCTACACCGAAAACGGCATGGATGTCGCCTCCATCGTGGACGGACTGTACAATGTGGTGCTGAAGACCGACAACGGAACGGTCGTGAAAAGGATCATGAAAGTGAACCAATGACACGGACATTGGCCTTTCGGCGAAAACACACTCTCTAATAATAGGGGCTTGAACACAGTGACAGAACAGAAACCGCGGGAAAGCACCCATCACGATTATGCCGCCGGCGTGTTGCCGGTGGCATAATCACAATGGGTCGCACGACAAAAAAAAGAGGACAATCTATAGTCTGAAAAATCGCGTATTTGCCGACGGGAAAGTCTTGGGCCGCAAATACGCGAAAATAGAGCGTTTTTCGTAATACTTTGTCTATCAGCGACTTGAATAAAACGAGCCATCAAATCACCCACAATAGTAAAGACTTTTCATCATCATTAGTACCGAATCTAATCATGATAGATGCCTAATCATGAGATGATAGATGCCTAATCTCACTGAGATTAGGCATCTATCATGGTGCGATTAGGCATCTATCTCCATCCGGCGGGGCTCGTCGGCTCGCGCGGCGGGTGAAAAAGGGCATTTTTTCTCGCTATTTCGAGTGAAAGCGCGAACAAACTTTTTGGCCAAAAATCACGACAAGTGGTCGCGCCCCGGCCCTACACGTGCATGTCGCCGTGGTCGTCGTAGGTGAGCGGCGCCACCTTCACACTGCGCAGCCACGTGACGCCCTCCGACGGCACGCAGTCGTGGTGGAAGAGGTACCATTGTCCCTGGAACTCGACGATGCTGTGGTGTGAGGTCCAGCCGACGACGGGCTGCAACAGTTCGCCGCGGTAGGTGAACGGCCCGTAGGGGTTGTCGCCCACGCCGTAGCAGAGCAGGTGTGAGTCGCCCGTGGAGTAGCTGAAGTAGTAGCGGCCCTGGTACTTGTGCATCCAGCTGGCCTCGAAGAAGCGGTGCGGGTCATCGGCTGGCAGCGGATGGCCCTCGTCGTCGACGATGACCACGGGGCGCGGCGCCTCGGCAAACTGGAGGCCGTCGGCCGTCATGCGGGCCACGCGCGACGGCAGCGGCGCCTCCTTGCCCTCGGGCAGGTACTCGTCCTTGAGCGCCTTGTTGTCGCGGTACCACTGCAGCTGTCCGCCCCAGATGCCGCCGAAGTAGCAGTAGACCTGTCCGTCGTCGTCCTTGAAGACGCAGGGGTCGATGCTGTATGAGCCGCGGATGGGGTCGGGCTGCGGTGTGAAGGGCCCCTCGGGGCTGTCGGCCACGGCCACGCCGAGGCGGAAGACGCCATTGTAGTCCTTGGCCGAGAAGATGAGGTGGTAGCGGCCGTTGATCTCCACCACGTCGTTGTCCCACATCTGCTTCTCCGCCCAGGGCACCTCGTCGACGTCGAGCACGCGGCCGCAGTCGGTCACGGGCGCCGTCATCGGGTCACCCTCGAGGCGCAGCACGTGGTAGTCGCGCATCTGGAAGTGACCGCCGTCGTCGTCGAACGCCGCCCCGGTGTCGCGGTCGTGTGAGGGGTAGACGTAGAGTTTGCCGTTGAAGACGTTGGCCGACGGGTCGGCCATGTAGTCCTCGGGGAACAGGTATCTTGTGTTCATGGTTGTTTCCTTTCTCTGTTTATTTTTGTTTGTCGGTGAGCAATTTGACGACCTCCTTCATGACGGGCTTGGCCTTGTAGTTGCGGTCGAAGAAGAGGGGATAGTTGGTGCGGCCGTGCACGGGCCAGTCGTTGAGCCACGACGTCTTGTCGTAGACACCCCAGAAGGTGACGCGGTTGACGTGGTCGGCATACTTATTATAGAGGTTGAAGAGGTCGAGGTATCGCTGGTTGAACTGTTTCTCAACCTTCTTGGGCAGGCCCTTGCGGTAGGGGTCTATCTGCTCGAGGTAGGCGCTGTTCTGCTCGATGGCTGCTCCGCCGAAGCCCTTGGGGTTGGGCAGCACGTTCATGTCAAGCTCGGTGAACTGCACGTTCACGCCGGCGCCGATGAAGGCTTGTATCGACTGCTCATAGTCGCTGATGTTGGGATAGCCGAGGCCGCAGTGGCTCTGCATGCCCACAGCGTCGATGCGGCAGCCCTTGTCCTTGAGCATCTTGACCAGGCGCACGACGGCGTCGCGCTTGGCGGGCTTGTCGAGCGAGTAGTCGTTGTAGTAGAGCTCGGCGTCGGGGTCGGCGGCATGGGCAAACTGGAAGGCGAGCACGAAGTAGTCGGGGCCGATGATTTCGTAGTAGGGTGTCTTGCGGTAGGTGCCGTCGTCATTGAACGCCTCGTTGATCACGTCCCATCCCTTGATGCGTCCCTTGTAGCGCGACACGACGTCGGTGATGTGGTGGTACATGCGGTCGATGAGCACCTCGCGCGAGACGCGCTTGCCCTGGCTGTCGGTGAACATCCAGACGGGTGGCTGCGAGTGCCAGACGAGGGTGTGGCCGATGACGGTCATGCCGTTCTCCTCGCCAAACTTCATGGTTTGGTCGGCGTCGGCCCAGTCGTAGCGGTGCTCCTCGGGGTGTATCTTCTCACCCTTCATGCAGTTCTCGGCCACGATGGAGTTGAACTGTTGCTTCACGATGTCGGCGGCCTGGGCGTCGCGCTCCCACACCACATCAGTGTTGACGGCGGCGCCCATCAGGAACTTTCCGGCGGCGGCCTCTTTGAGGGTTTGGCCCTGTGCGGGCACCAGGCTGGCCACGGCGAGGGCCAGGACAATCAGGTTCTTTTTCATGTTTCGGTTGGTTATGGGGTTAAGGGTGGCTCCGTCGGGGGCCACCGTTGGGATATTCACTGGTCGCCGCCGGCGTGGCGGGTCTCTATCTGTCGGTTGATGTCGTCGATGACCTCATCGGTGAGCTCATACTTGGAGATGATCCACATGGCCAGCACGAGCAGCAGGGCGGGTATGACGCAGACCAGCCAGCGGATGCCCTCCTGCGCGAGGGGCGTCTGCTGCTCCAGGCCGTTCATGAAGTAAGCGCCGGCCGCGTTGCCCACCGACATCATGGCGAAGGCGGTGATGAAGAACAGGGCCACGATGCGGAGGGGCCTGTTGTGGAAGAACTCCGTCCAGAGGTCGCTGACCTTGACGTTCTTCGTGTCTTTCTCGTCCATCACCACGCGCTCCTTGGTCTGCGTGAAGCAGAAGACGAGCAGGGCCAGGCCCACGAGAGCGTAGATGAGCATCGCCACAAACCAGGCGTTGCTGTCCGACGGCAGTGAGCTGCCCTGCTGCTGGGCCGCGGCGCGGTAGCCCGTGAAGGCCAGCACCGCTCCCGGCACCACGCCGCCCAAGGCCATGCCGGCCTTGTAGAAGATGCCCGTCAGGGCGTTGACGATGCCCGCGATGCGCTTGCCGCTGGTGTACTCGGCATAGGAGATGACCTCGGGCACCAGCGCCCACATGTAGCCCGTGGCGACGATGACGCCGGTCGACTTGATGAACTGTGCGACGTAGACGAGCGTGATGTGGTCCTCCACCGGCCCCATGCGGCTGATGACGTAGAGCAGGGCCATGCCGATGATGGCCACGGTGAGGAAGATGTAGAACATGTTCTTCTTGCCCACGCGCCGCTTGATGGCCGGCACCAGGGGCATGAAGATGAACGAGGGCAGGGAGCCCAGGCCCATGAAGAGCGCCATCTCGGTGGGCAGCTCACGCGCCGCCGCGAGCAGCGCCACGAGGATGGGCACGCCGGCCGACACGCACAGGCCGCCCACGTTGGCCATGAACATGCGCACGGAGGTGAGGATGGTGATCTCATCGGTGTCGCGCGTCAGCGAGGAGTTGAGGGCGCCATAGGGCACGTTGACCAGCGTGTAGAGCATCGACAGGCCGACGTAGGTCACGTAGGCGTAGATGAGCTTCACCGTGTCGGTCTGTCCCTCCATGCCGTTCCAGAAGCAGAGGATGGCCAGCACCGTCAGCGGCAGGCCCGCCAGGATGAGGTAGGATCGATACTTGCCCCAGCGGGGGTTGTGCTTGTCGACGTAGGTGCCCACGAGGGGATCCCACAAGACGTCGACGAGGCGCACCACGAGAAACATCGTGGCCGCCACGCCCGGGCGCAGGCCGTAGATGTCGGTGTAGAAGAACAGCAGGTACATGCAGATGGTCTGGTAGATGAGGTTTTGGGCCAGGTCGCCAGAGCCGAAGCCGATGCGCTGCAGCCAGTTGAGCTTATAGAAGCCGCGTGAGGCGGCGTTTGTTCCAGGGTTTTCCATGGTCGGGAGTTGCGTTATGGGTTGATGGTTATTGGTTGTCTTGGTTTTGTCGCGGCGGTCAGCGGGCGCGCGCCGTCAGGCACTGTGCGGCATAGTGGCCCATGGCCTCATAGCCGGCGGGGTTGAGGTGTAGCCAGTCGTCGGAATAGTCGGGGCGCAGGCGGTCGGGCTGCTGCGGGTCGCGCACCAGCTGGTCGAAGTCGATGACGCCGTCGAAGACCGTGTTGTGGCGTATCCACTCGTTGACCGTCTGCCGCGCGGCCTCGTGGAAGAAGGAGTACCAGCCATTGCCCTTGAACGGCGTGATGGTGCCCACATAGGCCTTCAGGCCCCGCGCGTGGACCTTCGCCGCCATGGTCTGGTAGGCGGCGATGAGCTCCTGGGCCACCTGCTCACTGTTGCCCTGGGCCGTGCCGATGTCGTTGGTGCCCTGAAAGACAATGACCGCCTCGAGGCCCTCTTGGCCGAGGATGTCGCGGTCGAAGCGCTTCAGGCCCGGCTCGCTGATGCCCCCGCGGATGACGCAGTTGGCGCCGATGCCCAGGTTGAGCACGCCCGTCTGGCCGCCGAGGGCCTCGGCCATGCGGTCGGGCCATCGGTTCTGGGCGTCGGTGGTGCTGCCGCGGCCGTCGGTGAGCGAGTTGCCAAGCACCGCCACAGCCTTCGCGTCAGCCTCGACGCTGATCTTGGTCAGGCTGTACCAGTGGGCCAGCCGCTCCGCGGTGCGGAAGCGTTGGCCGGGCTTCACCGTGCCCTGGGCAATATACGAATACGTGCGCGAGCCGCGATGGGAGGTCATGTGGGCGGGTGTCGAGGCGCCGTAGGTGATGGTCACCGCCAGGCGCTGCAGGGGGCGGAGCGCATAGTCGAGCGCATCGGAGGTGGCGGTCTGGCCGGGGGCGATCGTCAGCTGCCGCTTGCCGCCGAACGAGAGGTAGCGGGCGCTGCGCGCCACGATGGCCGACGAGTCGGCGGCATCGGCCACATACACCGAGCGTATCTCCACCGGCTCGTCGCTGAAGGCATTGGACAGCTCCACCTTCAGCCGCTGGCCGCCCAGCGACACGCGCACCACCTGGCGCAGGGTGTTGCCCGAGAGGCCGACGTGCTGGGGCATGTCGCCCGGCCCGGTGAACTCGGGCGCCGTGGCGAAGGTGCCCACCCACGGGGCGGCGGATGGGCCGGCGGCGGAGCGATGGCGCTGGGCCGAGGCCTGCAGCGACAGGAACAAGAGAATAAGATAGAATAGGAGTCTTTTCATGGTCTACGGAGATTGATGTGGCAAAGTTATGGATTAATGGCCACAAAAAAATCATTTTATGTAGCCCAGGTGTTTCAAAATGTCTCATTTCTTTTCTCGTTGTGATTTTTTTAGTTATATTTGCACACAAAATAACCGATATGAGACATTTCGTTTACCAATCCGCCATAGGCCTGTTGCTCCTGCTGACCCTCATCGTGCGTGCCGACAGCGGCCAGCTCTTCACGGCCGACAAGCTGCCCAGCAGCCTGATCAACTGCATCGCGCAAGACCGCCAGGGATACATCTGGGTGGGCACCGACTATGGGCTGAGCCGCTTCGACGGCTACCACTTCGTCAACTATCTCCATGACGACGCCGACACCACGACCATCACCCACAACACCATCGTCACCTTCCTCGTCGACAGCCAGGGGCGCCTGTGGATAGGCAGCGCCAAGGGCCTCATGAGATACGACTACGCCAGCGACTCGTTTCACCACTATAATATGCCGGGCGGGCGCACGCCGCGCATCTCTGAGATCATCGAGAGCCGCACGGGCGACATCCTCATCGGATCGGCCGGCTACGGCCTCTACGCCATCGGCCAGGGCACCGACCAGGTCAGGGCCCTCGAGGAGTACCGCCAGCAAGGGTCCGACGAGTTCATCGTGCACCTCTATGAAGACCAGCAGGGAGACCTCTGGCAGGCCAGCCACCTCTCGACGTTCACCCGTTACCACCGAGAGGGCGACCGCATGACGGCCACGCGCTTCCAGTCGCCCTGCGGCGCACCCGTCGCCTTCACCCAGCGGGGCGGCAAGCTGCTCATCACCTGCATGTTTGGCATCGCGCAGTACGACTACCGCACCCACCAGATCAGCGACGCGGGCTACGACTTCGGCGACCTCACCGGCAACATCACCATCAACGCAGCCCTGACCGACAGCCAGGGCAACAGCTACATCGGCACATCGGAGAGCGGCGTGCTCGTGGCAAGGCGCGGCACCAAGCGCTTTGTGCCCTATCCCGGCATCAACATCAGGGGCTTTGACCCGCAGGCCGCCTACGTCAAGGCCCTGCTCATGGACAAGGACCACAACCTATGGGCCAGTTGCCACAAGAAAGGGCTGCTGCTCCTGGCCGACCACGAGCAGAACGACTTCAGCACATGGACCTTCGAGGCGCAAAACTACAACACGGGAAGCGCCGTGTCGTCACTGGCCCAGGGCGACCACGGCGACACGTGGTGCGTGGTGCAGAACAGCGGCGTCTTCCGCTTCGACCGCTTCGGACGCATCACCGCACACCCGAAGGCGCCCACAGGCACCGGCATCATCTACCGCGACCGGCAGGGCGGCTACTGGCTCGGCACGGGCAACGCCCTCTACAGCTACCAGCCCGAGACAGGCGTGGCGCAGCAGCGCATGGCGTTTGAGAGCGCGGGCGTCTACAGCATCGCCGACGACGGGCAGGGGCGCCTCTTCGTCTCCATCTACAGCAAGGGCCTCTATGTGCTCGACACCCGCGACGGCCGCGTCACCACGCTCAACATGAGCAGCAAGGCGGCGGGCGGACGGCTCTGCAACGACTGGGTGCGCGCGCTCTACTTCGACGGCGGCCACCGCTTGTGGATAGCCACGTCAAACGGCGTGTGCAACCTCAACACACAGACACTGCGCTTCGACGACCTCGGGTGGAGCATCATCCTGCCCGACATGCAGGCCAACGCCCTCACCGCCGACCGACAGGGCAACATCATCATCGGCACCGACAACGGCCTCTTCCGCTACGACGCCAAGAGCAAGCGCGCCGCACGCTTCCCGGGCAGCGAGGCGCTCGACGACAAGCAGGTATGCTCGCTCGTGGCCGACCGCGACGGCAACCTGTGGGCCAGCACCACGATGGGCATCTGGCAGTGGAACGCCGCCAGCCGGCAGTTTCGCGGATATGTCAGCGGCAGCGGCCTCGCCGGCCACGAGTATGTGCGGGGCGCCATGGCGCGCATGGCCGACGACCGCATCCTCTATGGCACCACCGGCGGCGTCACCACGTTCTACCCGCGCGAGGTCAACCACCGCCACGACAAGGTGGGCGAGGCCCATCTCACCAACCTCATCGTCGACGGCAAGCGGCGACCCTGCCTGGGCGACGCCATCACCCTGCCCTACGACGAGAACTCGTTCACACTGGAGTTCTCACTGCTCAACTTCAGGCACCAGGCCGACATCGCCTTCGCCTACCGCATCAACGGCGGCAAGTGGACCAGCACCGACGAGGGCGTCAACGCCATCCCGTTCAACAAGCTGGAGCCGGGCGCCTACACCATCGAGGTGCGCGCCTCCTACAACGGCAGCCTCTCGGAGCGCACGACGACGATCAAAATCACCGTGCGCGCGCCGTGGTACGCCTCGACGGTGGCCTACGTCATCTACTTCATCCTCTTCGCCTCGCTGCTGGCCTTCGTCCTGCTCACCCATGAGCGCAAGCGCAAGGCGGACCTCGACGAGCAGAAGATGCGCTTCCTCATCAACGCCACACACGACATACGCTCACCCCTGTCGCTCATCATGGGGCCGCTCGCGAAGTTGAGGAAGAAGCTCGACGGAGCCGACTGCAAGGAGGAGATCGACGTCATCGACCGCAATGCGCAGCGCCTGATGATGCTCGTCAACCAGATACTCGACGAGCGGAAGATCGACAAGAAACAACTCAAGCTCGAGTGCCAGGAGACAGACCTCGTCAGCTTCGTAGAACCCATCATACGGCTGTACAAGTTCCACGCCGAGGAGAAGCACATCACACTGCGCCTCACCGACACCAAGGGCAACCCCTACCCCACCGAGCACGAGGCCGTGAAGGTGTGGATCGACCGCATCAACTTCGACAAGGTGGTGGCAAACCTCTTGTCCAACGCCATGAAATACACGCCCGACGGCGGACAGATCGACGTGCGCGTGGGACGCGAGGACGGGACCGTCACCCTCGCGGTGGTCGACGACGGGCCCGGACTGGGCAAGGGCGACACGCACCGCCTCTTCGACCGCTTCTACCAAGGCAAGAGCCTGGCGGGCGAGCAGCACGTCGGCACGGGCATCGGCCTCAACCTCTGCCAGGCCATCGTGGAGCTGCACCACGGCAAGATCTGCGCGTACAACCGCACCGACGGCAGCCACGGCGCCTGCTTCGAGGTCACGCTCCGCGAGGGCAACGCACACTTCCGGCCCGACGAGATCATGGAGAAGGAGGAAACGGCGGAGCCCACACGCGAGAAGCGCAAGGCCACGGCCAACCGCAACCTGCGCATACTCGTCGTCGACGACGACACCGAGATACCCAAGTACATCGCCAACGAGCTGGGCACCTGGTACCGCTTCACCACCGCCAGCGACGGCAAGGAAGCCCTCGACAAGCTGCTCACCGGCAGCTACGACCTCGTCATCTCGGATGTGGTGATGCCCACCATGGACGGCATCACCCTGCTCAAGGAGATCAAGGGCAACCCCAACATCAGCGACATACCGGTCATCCTGCTCACATCCAAGGCCGACGTGGCAAACAGGCTGGAGGGCCTGCGGCGCGGCGCCGACGCCTACCTGGCCAAGCCCTTCAACATGGACGAGCTGCATGTGCTCATCGACAACCTCGTGGACAACGTGCGGCGACTGCGCGGCAAGTTCTCAGGAGCGCAGGAGCAGCAGGACAAGGTGAAGGACATCAGCGTCAAGGGCAACAACGACGCACTCATGGAGCGCATCATGAAATGTGTCAACGACAACCTCCAGAACCCCGACTTCAACGTGGAGATGCTCACCGACATCGTCGGCATCAGCCGAGCGCACCTACACCGCAAGATGAAGGAGATCACGGGCATATCGACCTCCGACTTCATCCGCAACCTGCGGCTGGAGCAGGCGGCCAAGCTCCTCAGGGAGGGAACGATCAACGTCACGCAAGTGGCCTACTCCGTCGGCTTCAACAACCGGGCGCACTTCTCCACCGCCTTCAAGAAGCATTTCGGCATGAACCCCACCGAATATTATGAGACTTACAGCAAAGAGACAGAGACATCAGGGAATGACGATCCGGCAAACTTGTCGTAACTTTGTCGCCAAACCCTATCCCTATCTCAAATGACAAGACTGATCAAGACCCTCTTTGCATTCATCCTGGCGCTCCAGCCACTCGCCTCCCAGGCCAATGACGGCCGGGGCCTGTGGCTGGAGCGCCTTTCACGTTATGCGGCCAACGCCCGCTTGCGCCTCGACAAGCGCATGGCCGACGACGGCTCGTTCCGCCTCACCTGCGACAAGCGGGGACGGCTGACCATCAAGGCCGCCACGCAAGCCAGCCTGCTGCACGGCAAGTTCACCGCACAACGCCTCGCCGCGCTCGGACAGATGCACGAGATGGACAGCCTCTTCAAGCCCGCCTTCGGGCTGCGCCTGCTCAACCACTGGGACAATCTCGACGGCACCATCGAACGGGGATACGCCGGCAAAAGCATCTTCTGGAACTGCGGGCTGCGCCCCGAGACCTTCTTCACCGCGCATCCGTCGCCACAGGCGCAGCGCCTCGACGACTATGCCCGCGCCAACGCGTCGGTGGGCATCAACGGGACGGTGCTCAACAACGTGAACGCCTCGCCGCAGATGCTCACACACGCCTACCTCGACTCGGTGCGGATGATCGCCAACATCCTGCGCCCGTGGGGACTGCGCGTCTATCTCTCGGTCAACTTCGGCACGCCCAAGGCCCTCGGCGACACACCGACGGCCGACCCGCTCGACCCGGCCGTCAGCCAGTGGTGGGCGGCGAAGGCCGACGAGATCTACCGGATGATACCCGACTTCGGCGGGTTTCTCGTCAAGGCCAACTCCGAGGGCCAGCCCGGCCCCTTCGACTATGGGCGCTCACACGCCGACGGCGCCAACATGCTCGCGGCGGCCCTGCGGCCCCACGGCGGCATCGTGATATGGCGCTCGTTTGTCTATGGCGCCAAGCACAAGGGCGAAGACCGCGTGAAGCAAGCCGTCTCGGAGTTCAAGGACCTCGACGGCCACTTTGCCGACAACGTGATCCTGCAGAGCAAGAACGGACCGCTCGACTTCCAGCCGCGCGAGCCCTACGCACCCATCTTCGACCAGATGACACGCACCGGCCAGATGGCCGAGTGGCAGATCACACAGGAATACACGGGGCAAGCCAAGCACCTGGTCTACCTCGCCACGATGTGGAAGGAGTTTCTCGGCTTCGTGGCGCCGTCACGCCTGCGGGGCGTGTCGGGCGTGAGCAACATCGGTGATGACCGCAACTGGTGCGGCCACGACTTCTCGCAGGCCAACTGGTATGCCTTCGGCCGCCTGGCATGGGACCCGACGCTCAGCGCTGATAGCATCGCCGACGAGTGGCTGCGCCTCACCTTTGGCGACAGCCGTGAGCTGGCGGCACGCATGAGACCGGTCATGATGCGCAGCCGCGAAGACTGTGTCGACTACATGATGCCCCTGGGGCTGCACCACATCTTCCGCTTCGACCACCACAATGGCCCCGAGCCCGACGGCTACAAGGCCGACTATCCGCTCGAGTGGTGCCCCGTCTATTATCACAAGGCCGACAGCGCAGGGGTGGGCTTCGACCGGTCCACCCGCGGGTCAGGGGCCACCGGGCAATATCGCGAGCCCTACCGCTCACAATACGACGACCCCACCACGTGTCCTGAGGAGTACCTGCTGTGGTTCCACCATGTGGGATGGAACCACAAGATGAGGAATGGGCAGACCCTGTGGCGCAACCTCCAGAACCACTACGACCGCGGCGTGAGGGCCGTTGAGGGCTACCTGCCCGTGTGGCAGTCGCTCCGCGATGAAGAGATGGCCCATGGCGATGCCGACGGCGCCCGCTGGCGGCGTGTCGAGGCCCTGCTGCGCGAGCAGGCGGCCAGCGCCAGGGAGTGGCGCGACACGTGCCTCGGATACTTCGGGCGGTACGCCGCGCAATAAGCCTCTCATGTCTATTCCACCTTCAGGTTTTATTGGTGTCCGCTAAAATTAAATGATAAGTTCATAAAACGTTGTTCACCTTGATCTTATTGCTTTTTTAGCATAAGGTGCTTACGTCCGAAAATAGCAGTCCTCGAAGAGGGCCAACTCTGCATAACCGCGGGTGACCGAAGGGAACCTGCGGTTATACGATACTGCTTAAAG
>CAVBFJ010000011.1:0-57480 GCA_963594895.1 bacterium
CCCAATTGCTGATGAGGAAGGCTTCTATTAAGACAACTCAGACAACTCATACAACTTTTTACAACCTTACCATTTGCCCCATAGTCCCATAGCCCCGTAGGTGCGGCATAATATAGCGTAGGGGCTCGCCCCTACGTTTAGGGGTTGTGTTTTGACCATCTGCCCCTGTAAGGGGCGCATAATTAAATGGGATCGGATGAATTATGCGCCCCCTACAGGGGCACGTCTATCGGCAAATGTCCATAGATAGGGCCGAGGCCCTATCCTATATTATGTCGCCCCTACGGGGCCATGGGGCTATTGCTTCCCGTAGAGCAGGTCGAGCACAAACTGCTTGATGTCAGTCTGCTTCATCACGGGCACCGTCTGGTGGCTGATGCCCGCGCCGCAGGCCACGAGCGCCGTGTGGTCGACGCCGCTGGAGTAGCCGTGCGTTCCGCCCTTGCGAGGCTGCACGAAGCCGCCCTGCCGCGCGTTGGAGATGTCGACGCCGCCCACGGGCTCGATGGCCAGGGCCACCTTGGGGTCGCATCCCAGCCGTTGCAGTTCGTCGCGTCCGATGACGCGGAACAGGCTCCTCACGCTGTCGGGCAGGGTGGCGAGCCGTTTCTCCACGCGTCTCAGCGTCTTCGTGTCGTCCGCCCTCTTCAGGTAGAGGAAGCCCATGGCCCCCGCACCGTGGAAGCACGCCTTCCAGTCGCTGCCGTACTCGGCGCCGAGCAGTCCGTCGGCCACGAGCAGCGTGTTGGGTGCCAGCTGGCGGTCGGTGTCTACGAAGCCGTGGTCGCCCGTCACGATGACCGCCGTGCTGTCGATCATGCCTGTGGTGCGCAGGTTGTCGAGTATCACGCCGACGGCGGCGTCGACCGACTCCACGGTGCGGCGCGTGCGTGGCGAGGTGGTGCCCGTCTGGTGCTGCGCATAGTCGGTGGTGATGAGGTGCAGCGTCAGCAGCGTGGGACGGTAGTGGTTCATGATGTAGTTGGCCATGTACGCCTCGCGCACGTCGCGGTTGATGGATCCGGCGAAGAAGTTCTCGTCGTCGAGCCTGCCCGTGGCGTGCAGCTCCAGCGTGTCGAGCAGCCCCGCCGGCGAGCAGTGGCCGTGGAGGAACGCCATCTGGTCTGTGCCGGGCTCGATGGACCAGTATTCGGGCACGTTATACGTGACATGGCGCGCGCCCTCCGACACGGGCCAGAAGAGCGACGCCACCGTGCCCCCCCTGTCGCTGACGGCCTGCCACACCGTCTCGGCCTTGATGGAGTCGGCGTACCAGTAGCTCACGGTGCGCGGGTGGTTGCCCGTGAACGGCGCGTTGTAGTAGATGTGGTGTTGCGCGGGCCGTGCGCCGGTGATGATGGTGGTGTGCGAGGGATAGGTTGCCGACGGCGTGACGCCCTCGATGCGCTCCACGTAGAGGCCGTCGGCCCTCATCTGCTTCAGGTTCTCAGTGGCGGCGGTGGGGTCGGTGATCATCTCACCCCGCATGCCGTCGATGGTGATGAGCAGCACGTGCGCCGCGTTGCGCGGCTGGGGCGTGGCGTGGTGCGGCTGTGCCGTGGCGGTGGTGGCCACAAGGAGCATGGCCGGCAGGAGACTAATTAAAGAACGGTGCGACATATTCGGAGTTTTTGTTTTCAACGATTACCTTGTTCATGTTATACTTGATGACAACCGTCTTCGCCTCGTTGTCGATGGTGAAGGCGTCCATGTCCTGGTTGAGCGGGATGAAGGGCGGTATCTGCGCCTTGGTGTAGTTGTCTGCGGGCGTGTTGGCGGCCTCGATCTCGCACACCGGCAGTCGCAGGCCCAGGTCGGCGGCGCGCCGTCCCTCGCCGAAGAAGATCTCCTGGCGCATGAGGTAGAGCAGTTGCAGCAGGTCGTCCAGGCTGCCGCAGCGGTCGATCATTGCGCCGGTCACGGAGGTGCCCGACACATACGGAATGTCGATGAGGTGAGGCGCCTTCCTGTCGAGTATCAGGTTGCTGCGCAGGCTGTCGGTCGCCGAGGCCGCCACCTTGAAGAGCGCGCTGTCGGGGTACTTCTTGTATCCGCCGTTGTCGCGCTGCTCCAGTTGGTCGTTGACGCCCTTCTGCACAGGCCGTGCCTTCACCAGCTGGAGGAGCTTGGCGAGCGTCTCCTTGGCCGCCTGCAGGTCGCCGTCGGCGATCTGCGCCTCGGCGATGATGAGGTAGGGCTCCTCAGCCTTCGCGATGCAGATGGGCCGTTGCTCCAGCGGGTCGTCGGTCTGGAAATACTTGGGGTCGAGGAAGTCGAGGCGCGGCAGCGGCTGGAAGGCCGTGCCGTAGGGCGACCCGTAGATGTACCCCTGGAAGATGTTGTCCACGCTGTTCTTGCCGTCGAACGTCACCTGCTTGGTGAACGTCGGCGACAGTCGCAGGGCGGCGTTGGCGTAGTCGACGGCGCGCCGCTTGTCACCCAGCTTGTAGCAGGCCCTTGCCAGGAGCGTGTTGACGAACGCCCTGTCGTCGTCGGTCTGTGCCAGTGGCAGGCAGGCGGTGAAGGTCTCGATGGCCTTGTCGAGGTTGTCGCTCCACGACTTCACCACGCCCCCGTTCTCCACGGGCAGTCCTGTGAAGAGCTCCCCGGCGAGCAGGTAGGAGTATCCCTCGATGTATCGCAGGTTGAACTCCTGGCTGGTGGTCATCGACTTGTCGGCCTTGGCGATGTTGTTGAGGCCGTTGAGCGCCATCTCGCGGAGCGACCCCACGCCCCGTTGCAGGGTCGTCACGTCCTGGTCGGTGTAGAGCAGGGTGGGGAAGTCGAAGACCTTGCTGCTCATGCTGTAGTTGTTGAAATAGTCGTCAGAGAGGATCTCGGTGAGTTCCACAAACTTGCTGACGGTCGTGGCGAACGTGCTGTTGGTGCCGTTGACCCATGTTTGCAGGGCGTTGTCCGTCTTCTTGAACGCGTCCTCGTCGACATTGGGGTTGATGATGTCTCCCGGTGTGACCAGGTCGCACGAGGCAAGCGACATGATGGCCAGCGCGCCGGTGGCCAGCGTCTTGGTGATTATGCGGTTGTTCATTGTAGTCTTGTTGTTTGGTGTGTCATGGATGATGAGTCTTGCCGGTGTGTCAGAAGGTCACCGACACCGATCCGACGAAGCTGCGCGGTGTGGAGTAGGACGAGTAGTTGAGGCCCCCCACGGCCACGGCGCCCTGCGATCGCGCTCCCGAGAGCGACGCCTCCGGGTCCACCGACGCCGTGGTGAAGGCGAAGGCGTTGTAGACGTTGAAGCCCACCGTCATGGTCTTGATGACCCGGTCGAAGGCCCACTCGTAGCTCACGCCGATGTTTCGGATCTTCAGGTAGTCGGCCTTCTCCACGAAGAAGTTGGTGAAGTTGAGCCACTGCTGCGCCTGTGTGGTGCCCTCGAGCGCCTTCTCCGGCACGGCGGGGTCCTTCAGTCCCTTGGAGAAGCGGAACTGGCGGTCGAAGGAGTGGACGTAAGCGCCCGTCTGCCAGTCGCCGCTGATGATGAACGCCAGCTTGCGCCAGTTGCCCGTCACGGAGAAGTTGCCGTAATGAGTTGGCAGCGTCGATCCGAGGTTCTGCAGGGGCAGCACCTCCTTGAGCGATCCGTCGTCGTTGAGCACGGCCTTGTAGCCGCGTATGAAGCCCACGGGCTCGCCCTTGGCCACCACCGTCTGCACCGTGCGCGACGAGAAGCCGCCCACGGCGAACGGCACGGCGGTGCCGATGTCGAGCACCTTGTTCTTGTTGGTGTTGAGCGAGGCGTTGACGCGCACCGTCCAGTCCTTGGTGTTCACGACTTGCGCGCCGACGCTCAGCTCGATGCCCTTGTTCTCAATCTTGCCCACGTTGGCCAGGTAGCTGGCCGACTGTCCGGAGGAGGGCAGTGACGGCACGTTGAAGAGGGCGTTCCTCGTGAGCGCGTAATAGTAGGTGAAGCCGATGTTGATCACCTGGTGGAACAGAGTGGCGTTGAAGCCAGCCTCGAAGCTGTGCTTCTTCTCCGGTGCGAGGTCGGGGTTGCCGTACTTGCCGAAGTAGGCGGCCTGCTGGTCGTTGTAGGCGCCGAACGACACGGTGCGCTGGTACTCGAAGGCGGGCGGGTAGCTGCCCGCCACGCCGTAGTTGGCCATGATACGCACGTTGTTGACCAGTCCGCTGCGTGTCAGCGCCCTCATGAACGGCTCGTCGCTCATCACATACGATATGCCCACCTTGGGGTAGCATTGCCATCCCACGTTGTCGCCGAAGGCCGTGTTGTAGTCGGAGCGCACGCCGAGGTCGATGAAGTACTTGTCGAGGATGCCGATGTTCTCCTGTGCGAACACACCGTAGCTGTAGAGGTAGCTGAGCCACTCGTTGGCCGTCTGTGTGCCGGCTCCGGCAATGATCTGCGCGCCGTCGCGCACGTTGGTGCCGTTGTAGACCGACTGGTGGTCGTAGGTGCTGAAAAACTGGAAGCCGGCGGTGGTCACCGAGCTGAGCCATTCCTTGTAGCGCAGGCGGTACTGGCCGTTCACGTCGGCCGTGAGCCCGAAGTACTTCCTGTCGAAGTTGTTGATGCTTCCGGCGTTGGACGTGCCCACGGGTTTCTGCTGCGTGTGTATGAGATACTCGTTGGTGGTGATGTCCTTGTTGCTGTTCACGCGGTAGTCCACGCCGATGGTGCCCTTCACGGTGAGGTTGGCCATCGGCTTGAAGACGAGGCTCTGCGATGTCTGGAAGCGTTTCACCGACTCAGTGTTGTTCTGCAGGCTCTCGGCCTTGTCCACAAACGCCTTCATCTTCGCGTAGCTGTCGTCGTCGAGCGCGTCGATGTCGGCCCCGTAGTTCCTCGTCTCCCCGTTCTCGTCGGTGTAGTGGAAGTTCACGCAGGCCGCGCCCTCGGTGAACCACAGTCCGGTGTATCCGCCCTGGTTGCCGTTGCGCCGGCGGCTGAAGTCCTCCACCACGAAGCCGAAGGAGTTCTGGTACTCGAGCAGTTTGTTGAACTTCACGTGCGACCCGAAGCGCAGGTCATACTTGCGGTCCTTGTTGCCGTTGTGTATCAGCGTCCCCGTGTTCTCGCTCATGCTGGCCCCGAAGCTGTATCCGTAGCGGTCGGTGCCGCCGTCGAAGCCGAAGCGGTACTTCTGCTGGAAGCCCGTCTGGTGGAGCAGGTCTTTCGTCCGCTTGAAGTGGTAGAACTGGCCGGAGGCCACGTCGGCGCCCATGTCGACGCCGGCGTAGAAGGACGTCTTGTTGTTGGATCCTTTCTTGGTGAAGATCTGTATCACGCCGTTGGCGGCGTCGGAGCCGTAGAGCGTGGTGGCCGCCCCGCCCGTCACATACTCGATGTGGTCGATGTTCTCCATGGGTATGTCGCCTATGGAGCCCGACACGGCCGTGTTGCCGCTGAGCGAGTTGTTGAGTGTGGCGCCCGTGTTCATGTTGTCCACGCGCACGCCGTCGACGTAGATGACGGGAGTCGAGTTGGTGTAGGCCGACGACAGTCCCCTCGACTTGATGACCGATGTGGAGCCGGGTTGTCCGTTGGTGAGGTTGATCTGCACGTTGGGCAGCGCGTCCTGCAGCATCTGGTCCATGCGTCCCACCTTCACCTTGGCGAGGTCGGCGGCGCTCACCGTCGTGATGTTCGACGACAGCCGCCGCTTGCTGATCTCCGCGCCCTGTCCGGTGACGACGACCTCGTTGATCTTGAAGTAGTCCTCGTCGAGCGCTATCACGTAAGTGTCGGCCTTCCTCACCATGCCTTTTGCGGAGGGCACGCCGTTGCCGTCGACCAGTATGGTCATGGGCGTGTAGCCCACGCATGTCACCTTCAGGCTCCTCACGCCCTCCAGGCCGATGCTGAAGGCCCCTTCGGCGTCCGTCACCACGGCGTCCTGCACGTTGCCGTCGGGTATGACCACGGCGCCCGCGATCCGCTCTTCGTTGTTCTTGTCCGTGATGATACCGCTGAGCTTGGGTGCCGTGCGCGGACTGTCGCCCTCGCGTGTGGCGACCGTTGCCGTCCACGCTTTGTTATCCCTTCCCACGCCCTTGGCCTTCGCGGTGCCGGCCTCCACGGTTCCGGCCCACGCCAGCAGGGCGAGGCATGCGAAAGCGCTCATGCCTTTCGCGTTGCTTCTGACAATCATTTTTCTGTTTTTTGAGTTTTGTTGTTGATAATGTGGCGCCAGCATCCGTCCGGACGCGGCCCTTGCGATCACGGGGGCAAAGGTACAGCTGTCGTGTTGCAGCCATGTTGCATGCCTGTAAAAAGGGTGATGCAAAAATGATAAGCCGCCGTTACATGATAAATCCCGCAGGGAGGACATGCCGTGGCGCGCGGTGGGGAAGAAGCGCCCCCTGCTGCGCCTGGATCAGTATGTCGTCCCTTCGGGACTTGTGTCGTCTGTGGTGGGGCGCCGCCGGTGGTTCAGGCGCCTCGCTGCCTGTCGGTCATTGCACCTCGCCCGTCTCGAAGTTGATCTTGAAGCTGTCGCGGTATTCGAAGACACACTTCCCGTCCTTGAACGTCACGGGGAAGATGATGGTCTTCGTCCGGGGCAGGTCGGGGTCCATCCACCTGTCGCCCACGTAGAGGTAGGTGGTCTGCTTGGTGCCCTCCACCTTGAGGATGGCAGCGGCCTGCGTGCCAAAGGCCCTGTTGTCACCGATGTTCTCGAGCGGCGTCCAGCCCTTGCGCAGGTTCTTTGTCACGCTGAGCTTGCACTGGTTGGGCGCCCATCCCGTGCAGGCCGATGACAGCATGTAGTATCGTCCGTCCACGCGCACGATGGCGGGCGCCTCGCGGCGCTCGCCCGTCATGAGGGGCGTGTGCCGCTTCACGCTCAGGTAGTCGTCCGACAGGCGGAAGAGGCCCAGGTCGGTGTTCTCGTTGGTGGTGGAGATGAAATAGGCTGTGCCGTTGTCGTCGACAAACACGTTGCAGTCGCGGCTCTTCACGCCCAGCGGGCGCCCGCTCCACTGCAGGCGGTAGGGACCCGTTATCTTGTCGGCCACGAAGCATGCCGCCTCAGAGGCGCCGTAGTTGTTGCCCTCCCAGTGGCACCAGACGACATACTTGCCCGTCTTCTTGTTGTGCAGGATCTTGGCGCGCTCGATGAAGCGCGAGGTGCCCAGCTCGGGTGTGGTCTTGCCGTTCTCGATGATCTTGCCCATGAAGCGCCAGTGCTGCAGATCCTCGCTGGCATAGAGGTTGACATCGGGGTTCCATGAGTCGGAGCGGTCTTCGCCCACCATGTACCACGTGTTGCCCTCGCGGAGGAAGCCCGGTGCGTGGGCTTGCACCACGTTGCCGTCGGTGTCGTGCCACAAGGTGCCGTTGGTGATGGTCGTCCAGCCGTCGGCCATCATGGTCACGGCATAGGCGATGAGCGCCAGGAGGAGCGTCAGTCTGTGTCTCATTGTGTGTCGGTTTTATGGTTGCGGAATGTTAATACATGATGCCCAGCCAGCGCAGGATGTCGTTGAGGTTGGCCACCACCATGAGCAGGATGAGGATGGTGATGCCCACATACTCGGCGCGGACCATGAACTTCTCCGACGGCTTGCGTCGCGTGATGATCTCATAGAGCAGGAAGAGCACGTGTCCGCCATCGAGCGCCGGTATCGGAAGGATGTTCATGAAGGCCAGGATGATGCTCAGGAAGGCCGTCATCTTCCAGAACAAGTACCAGTCCCAGGTGTCGGGGAAGAGGCTGCCGATGGATCCGAAGCCCCCCAGCGACTTGGCGCCGTCGGCGGTGAAGACATACTGCATGTCGCTGATGTAGCCGGCCAGCACGTCCCACCCGTACTTCACGCCGGCGGGGAAGCTCTCGAAGAAGCCATAGTCGTCGTGCGTGATGCGGTCCTTGTAGAGGCCCATGACGCTGGGGATGGTGAAGCCCATCATCAGGTCGGGCGTGAGCGTGGCGCGCAGGGTGTCGCGCCTGCCCGTCCCAGCCTTGGCCACCACGAGGCCGATGGTGCGCAGGCGGAGGCTATCGTTGCGGGTCTTGGCGGCCGTCAGCTGGTCGCCGACACGCCCGATCTCCTCCGTGAACTCATTGTAGGAGTCGATGGCCTTGCCGTTGACGGCCAGCAGGGTGTCGCCCTTGCCGAGGCCGAGCGACCAGGCCGGTGAGGGCACCCGACGGCTGTTGTCATCGGTGGCGGGCAGCTCCTTGCAAACGGAGTCGATGACGGCCGGGATGAACGGGCGCAGGAACTGGGGCGTCACCTTCAGCATGCTGAGCAGGTTGAGGTCGCCCGGGAGGTTGACGCGCACCGTCTTGCCATCGCGGATGACGTCGCAATAGCGCGCCTCAGAGAGGTCGCGGTAGACGTCGACGTTGAAATCCTTGAACGGCCGGATGTCGGTGCCCACGAGGATGTCGTGGTCGCGGAAGCCATACTGCTTGGCCTCGGTGTTGAACTTCATGC
Organism: bacterium; assembly: GCA_963594895.1. GTDB lineage: Bacteria > Bacteroidota > Bacteroidia > Bacteroidales > Bacteroidaceae > Prevotella. The sequence goes on from CAVBFJ010000011.1 coordinate 8,431, forward strand.
CTTGTGACATGTCGGCCACCTTGACATAGCTCTCGCCCCAGTGGAACATGATCATCGAGTAGATGAAGAGCGCCAGCAGGAAGTTGACGGTCACGCCGCCAATCATGATGATGAGGCGTTGCCAGGCGGGCTTGCTGCGAAACTCCCATGGCTGCGCGGGCTGCTTCATCTGCTCGGTGTCGAAGCTCTCGTCGACCATGCCGGCGATCTTGCAGTAGCCGCCCAAAGGCAGCCACCCCATGCCATACTCTGTGGCGCCGTTCCTGGGCTTGAAGCTGAAGAGCTTGCCGCTCCACTTGCCCACGGAGACGTCGAAGAAGATGAAGAACTTTTCCACCCTAACGCCGAAGAGCTTGGAGGCCAGCATGTGGCCGCCCTCGTGCAGGAAGACGAGCAGGGAGATGGAAAGGATGAGTTGTAGGAGTTTTATGAAAAATACTTCCATTTCAAATGATGTGCTATGCGATTAAAAGACTATAGGGTTGGGATGACGGATGTGAGACGGTCAGAGGAGCGATGCCGCCACCTGCCGCGCCTCGCGGTCGGTGCTGAGGTAGACGTCGAGGTCGGGGTTGGCGTCGAAGGGCACGCGGCTCATGGTCTGGCTGATGATGTCGGCCATGCCGAGGAAGGAGCACTGGCCCTTGCGGAAGGCGGCGTTGGCCACCTCGTTGGCGGCGTTGAGCACGCAGGGCACGTTGCCCCCCTGGCGGATGGCGTCGTAGGCCAGTTGTAGGCAGGGGAACTTCTCCACGTCAGGCTCAAAGAACTCGAGCCTCTGCGTCTGGAAGAGATCGAGGCGGTCGCCAGTGAGCGGCAGGCGCTCGGGGAACGAGAACGCATACTGGATGGGCAGCCGCATGTCGGGCACGCCCAGCTGCGCCTTGACGGCGCCGTCCTTGAACTGCACGCCGCTGTGGACCACCGACTGGGGGTGGATGAGCACCTGGATGCGGTCGGCGGGCACACCGAAGAGCCACTTGGCCTCCATGACCTCAAAGCCCTTGTTCATGAGCGACGCCGAGTCGATGGTGATCTTGGCGCCCATGTCCCATGTGGGGTGGCGCAGGGCGTCGGCCGCCGTGACGTGGCGCAGGCGCTCATGGTCCAACAGGCGGAACGGGCCGCCCGAGCAGGTGAGCAGGATCTTGTCGACCTCGTTCATGTCCTCGCCCACCAGGCTCTGGAAGATGGCGGAGTGCTCCGAGTCGACGGGCAGCAGGTCCACGTGGTTCTCGCTCACCAGCCGGAGGATGAGCTCGCCGGCCACGACAAGCGTCTCCTTGTTGGCCAGGCAGATCTTCTTGTGGGCCTTGATGGCGTGTATGGTAGGCTCCAGTCCCGCGAAGCCCACCATGGAGGCGAGCACCATGTCGACGGGTCCGGCCTCCACCACCTCGTTGAGCGCCTGCCTGCCGGCGTAGACCTTGATGTCGGGGCGGTCGGCGAGGAGCGCTTGCAGCGCCCCGTAGTGGTCCTCGTTGGCGATGACCACGGCGGCGGGGCTGAACTGCCGGGCCTGCTGTGCCAGTTTGTCCACGCTGTTGTTGGCCGTCAGGCAGTACACCTCATAGCGGTCGGGGTGCTGGCTGATGACATCGAGCGCTTGGGTGCCGATGGAGCCGGTGCTGCCCAAGACGCATATCTGTTGTTTCTTCATTTCTGTGTAGTGGGAATGGCGGGTCATGCGGCCCCGCCTCGTGTGCAATATAATAAGGAGGCCTCCGGCATGTCAGAGGTCCATGAGGCCTTCGGGGATGGTCATGGTGAGTGTCTGCGCCTGCCGGTCGACATCGTGTATGAGGTCGTCGCTGGCGGGGATGAGCACGTCGCCGTGTGGCGTGTCGAGGGTGAAGAGCACGTTGATGGTGCTGTCGTCCACGCTCCGGATGGTTCCCGCGACCACTCCCGAGGCATGGTCGATGACGCGGAAGCCGATGATCTCCGCCCATGAGGCCCCGCCCTCCTCCTCTTGCGCCAAGGCGCGGGGGAAGAAGACGTCGCACCCCGTCAGTTCGCGGGCGCGCTCCTCGCTGTCGATGTCACAGAGCTTCAGCAGGCAGATCTCGTTGGAGCGGAAGCGGTACTCCTCGATGAAGAACGGCACCAGGATGCCGTCGATGTCGAGAATGAGGTAGTCGGCGTCCACGCGGTCGAAGATGTCATCGTCGAACTGGAACGACAGCTCCCCTCTCACGCCGTGGGGCTTGCCCAGGCGGCCTATGCGGTACACGTCGTCTTGCTTGATCATGGTGGTCGGTGGGTGTTAGTCGTTCACGCGTTGTATCTTGGCGCCCAGCTTGTTGAGGCGTCGCTCGATGTCCTGGTAGCCACGGTCGATCTGCGCGATGTTGGCGATGCGGCTGGTGCCGCGTGCGCTCATGGCCGCGATGAGCAGTGCGATGCCGGCGCGGATGTCGGGCGACGTCATGTTGCCGGCCCGCAACTGGATGCGGTGGTCTTGTCCGACGACCACGGCGCGGTGCGGGTCGCACAGGATGATCTGCGCGCCCATGTCGATGAGCTTGTCGACGAAGAAGAGGCGGCTCTCAAACATCTTCTGGTGGATGAGCACCGAGCCGCGCGCCTGTGTGGCCACCACGAGCAGCACCGAGATGAGGTCGGGCGTCAGGCCCGGCCAGGGTGCGTCGGCCAGGGTCATGATGGTGCCGTCGATGAACGACTGCACCTGGTAGTGGCTGTGGTGTGGGATGACGAGGTCGTCGCCCTCCACCTTGATGCGCACGCCGAGGCGTCGAAAGGCGTCGGGTATGATGCCGAGGTCTCTCACCGACACGTCCTTGATGCGGATGCCGTCTCCCACCATGGCCGCCATGCCGATGAAGGATCCGACCTCGATCATGTCGGGCAGCACGCGGTGGGTGGCGCCGTGGAGCGTCTCCACACCGACGATGGTGATGAGGTTGCTGGCGATGCCGCTGATGTTGGCGCCCATGTGGTTGAGCATGTGGCACAACTGCTGTATGTATGGCTCGCAGGCGGCGTTGTAGATGGTGGTGGTTCCCTTGGCGAAGACCGATGCCATGATGATGTTGGCCGTGCCGGTCACCGAGGCCTCGTCGAGAAGCATGTAGGTGCCCTTGAGTTGCTTGGCGCGTATCTGGTAGACGTTGCGGCCCTCGTCGTGCACAAACTGAGCGCCCAGGTTCTTGAAGCCGAGGAAGTGGGTGTCCAGGCGCCGCCGCCCTATCTTGTCGCCGCCGGGCTGTGCCACCGTGGCCATGCCGAAGCGGCCGAGCAGCGGGCCTATCATGAGCACCGAGCCGCGCAGCGACGAGCACTTGCGCACAAACTCGAGGCTGTCCAGGTAGTCGAGGTTGAGGTCGTCAGCCTGGAACGTGTAGTCGCCCTCGCCGTTGCGGGTCACCTTCACCCCCATGTCGGCGAGCAGCTTGATGAGGTTGTTCACGTCGAGGATGTCGGGGATGTTCTTGATCCTCACGGGGTCGGAAGTGAGCAGGGTGGCGCAGATCACCTGCAGCGCCTCGTTCTTGGCGCCCTGCGGTGTGATCTCACCGCTGAGCGGATGCCCGCCTTCGATGATGAATGACTCCATACGCTTGCTTATTTTCGTTTGCGTTTCTTTTCCGTGTCCCTGGTGTCGACCTTGGCAAACTTGAAGTTGTCGAGGTCCAGCTGGATTTTCCCGTCGGTGTAGTGCGCCAGGTCGTCGGCCACCTTCTCGTCGTCGGTGTATCCGTGGCTCCACAGCGTGAGGTCGCGCTTCATCTGGTTGGCGGTGAGGCGCACCAGGTCGTCGCGCTCGCTGCCGGGCTCCATGGTCTTGAGCTTGTCGAAGAGCTTGAAGATGTATCGCCCGTAGTGGCGCACGCGTATGTTCTCGGTGGGGTACTTCATCGGCTCGGGCTTGGTCTGCATCGACCGTGCCTCGCTGATGTCGTATGGCCAGTCGATGTCGAGCTTGAAGTCGCTCATCAGTGCCAAGTGGTCCCACAGCTTCTGCTTGTAGTTGGCGTTGCTGCGGTTTTGTGGTGCCATGCGGTCCATGGTGGCGACGATGGTGGCTGCGCAGCGCTGGCGCTCCTCCTTGGTGGGCAGGGCCACGCAGTGGTCCACCATGTTCTGTATCTCACGCCCATACTCTGGCAAGATGAGTCTCTCGCGCTGGGTGTTGTAGTCCAATCCGTTGATGTTCATGTGTCTTGTTGGGATGTTGTTAAGGGGGTATGTCGCATGGGGCTCAGAGCAACTTGCGCGGCTGCTTGGCCACAAAGTCCTTGAGGTAGAAAGGCACGAAGTAGGCCACGTCCTCAAAGCGCTCCTCGGCCATGCGCCGCTCAGCCAGTGGCAGCATATTCTTGGCCAGTGCCTCGACGCCGCCGATGAAGTGGGCGTTGGGGTGGCGGATCACGTCCTGGCACTTCTTGGCGCCGTTGCCGAAGAAGTAGACGGGGTGTTGGTCGAGGTATTCCTTGTAGGTGTCGGGCTCCACCACGTCAGCGCTGATGGGCCGCACCTCATGCAGGGAGCGGTCGAAGAGCTGGGCGTAGACCTCCATGCGCCGGGCGTCGAGCATGGGGCAGAGCAGTGCGTCGTCGTCGGTCACCAGCTCCTCCAGCAGCACCGGCACGCAGAGCAGCTCCAGTGTGGGCACCGACACGAGCTTCAGGCCGCGGCCGTAGCAGATGCCCTTGGCCATCGACACACCGATGCGGAGGCCCGTGTAGGAGCCGGGGCCGCAGCTCACGGCCACGGCGTCGAGGGGTATGGCGTGGTTGTCGGTGAACGAGAGTGCCTCGTCGACAAACGCGCCGAGACGCTCGGCATGGTTTGGGCCGCTGTGGTCTTCCTTGTCAAAGATGCACGCGCCGTCAAGGCTGACGGCCACTGAGCACACGTTGGTGCTCGTTTCGATGTTCAAGATGCACGACATAGTTTTGAAAAATCTATCTAAATAAAGTGCAAATTTACAGTTTTTTCCACGATTTCTTAGTACATTTGCAGAAATTTAACGCGAAAGAAGCATGATACAATCAATGACAGGTTACGGCAAGGCGGTCGTGGCCTACAAGGACAAGAAGATTAATGTTGAGATTAAATCATTGAACAGCAAGGCTCTCGACCTCTCCACACGCATCGCGCCCCTCTACCGGGAGAAGGAGATGGAGATCCGGCAACTCATCGCTCACTCGCTGACAAGGGGCAAGGTCGACTTCGCCATATGGGTGGAGAAGGACACCCTTGTCGACGCCACACCGGTCAATGCGGCCCTTGTGGAAAATTATTACCACCAACTGAAGACCATCACCGAGCAGGCGGGCATCCCCGCTCCGGCCGACTGGCTTGCCACGCTCATGCGCATGCCCGACGTGCTCACCAAGACCGAGGTGGAGAAGCTTGACGACGCCGAGTGGGAGGCTGTGCTCCAGGCCATCCGCACGGCCATCGACGCCCTCACGGCCTTCCGCCGCCAGGAGGGCGCGGCCCTCGAGCGCAAGTTCCACGAGAAAGTGGACAACATCGAGCGGCTGCTCCACGAGATAGAGCCCTACGAGAAGAGCCGTGTGGCGAAGATCCGCGAGACCATCGTCAAGGGCCTCGAGATGATCCACGGCGTGGAGTATGACAAGAACCGGCTGGAGCAGGAGCTCATCTACTACATCGAGAAGCTCGACATCAGCGAGGAGAAGCAACGCCTCGCCAACCACCTGAAGTATTTCCGTGAGACCATGGCCGAGAACCAGCCCAACGGTAAGAAGCTGGGCTTCATCGCACAGGAGATGGGCCGCGAGATCAACACCACGGGATCGAAGAGCAACCAGGCGGAGATGCAGAACATCGTGGTGAAGATGAAAGACCAACTGGAGCAGATCAAGGAGCAGGTGCTCAATGCGCTCTAACCCCATGGGCAGGTTTCGGTGAGGAGCCTGCCTTTTTATGTACCATCACCCTCATACTATGCACTATGGCAGACAACAACAATATCCCTGACACACAGTCCGCGGCGCCCGCCCAGCAGGGGGAGGGCCGGTTGCTGATCTTCTCAGCGCCGTCGGGCAGCGGCAAGAGCACCATCGTGAAATGGCTCATGGACGAGCATCCCGAGTTGCGGCTGGCATTCTCGGTGAGCGCCACCACACGTGCCCCGCGCGGCACCGAGCGCCACGGCGTGGAATACCTGTTCCTCTCGGAGCCTGAGTTTCGGACGAAGATCGCCGCGGGCGAGTTCCTGGAGCATGAGGAGGTCTATCCCGGCCGCTTCTACGGCACGCTGAAGGAGCAGGTCGAGACCCAGTGCCGCAAGGGCGAGAACGTGGTCTTCGACGTCGATGTGAAGGGCGGTTGCAACATCAAGCAGTATTATGGCGACCGCGCCCTCAGCGTCTTCATCCAGCCACCGTCGGTCGAGGAGCTGCGCCGCCGCCTGGAGGGCCGCGCCACCGACGCGCCCGAGGTCATCGAGCAGCGCCTGGCCAAGGCCGCCTATGAGCTGACCTTCGCGCCCCGCTTCGACCATATCGTGGTCAACGACGACCTGGCCGCCGCCGAGGCTGAGGCCTATCGCCTGGTGAGCGACTTCCTGAAGCGTTGACCGCCATGTCCGAGCAGGTACCGACAGGCATCTTCGGTGGGTCGTTCAACCCCATCCACATGGGCCACATAGGCTTGGCCCGCGACATCCTGCGCCTCACCCCCTTGCGTGAGGTGTGGTTTCTGGTGTCGCCCCTCAACCCCTTCAAGCAGCGGTCGGTCGACTTGCTCGACGACCGCCTGCGCTTCGACATGGTGCGCCGCGCCCTGGCCGACGAGCCGGGCCTCGTGGCGTCCGACTATGAGTTTGGCCTGCCCCGGCCGTCCTACACGTGGCAGACGCTGGCCCGCCTGCGCGAAGACCATCCCGACCGATTGTTCACGCTCATCATCGGCGCCGACAACTGGTTGGCGTTCGACCGTTGGGCCCATCCCGATGACATCCTGCGCCACCATCCCGTCATCGTCTATCCGCGCGAGGGATGCCCCGTCGACCGCGCCTCGCTGCCGCCCCGTGTCACGCTTGTCGACACGGGCCTCTACCCGGTCAGCAGCACCGCCATCCGCCAGCGTGTGGCGCTCGGCCAGCCTGTCGGCGGCCTTGTGCCCCCGGCCATCATACCCATGGTCGAGCGGTGTTATGGCAGCGCCCCGTCGCTGGGGGAGTAAGGGGTGCGCATCCCATATCTCGCATGGCCCTGCCCACCCGACCTATCGACCCCTGACAACACATAGCGCCAGCCCCCTTCCTTGGGAGCTGGCGCTATGTGTGACATGCCGTCAGGCACTCGGCGCGGTCAGCGTTTCCGCTCGTTGAGCTTCAGCAGGCTCTTGTATTCCTTCTTGGTGATGCGCATGAACGAGCCGTGCTGCGGACCCGTGACACCCTCGATGTCGACAGGGTCGTGGAAGTTGCGCAGGTTCTCGTCGGCCTTGCAGATGCGATAGTGCTTGGGCGAGTCGCTGTATTGGATGTAGGCCACGCGCCATGTCTTGTCGCCGATGAGCTGGAAGGCGCTGGAGCCCTCACACTTCTTGCGCCCCTCGAAGCTCACGTAGTCGTCTTCCACGGGCTCGCCCCAGCCATAGGTCAGGTGGTCTGACACGGCGGTGTAGATGCCCGGCTTGCCACCCTCCTTCTTGATGAGCATGTGGTACTTTCCGTCGGCCAGCAGGTTGATGTCGGCGTCGATGGTGGCGTAGCCCCAGTCGAAGAGCAGGCGTGGCGTGGTCAGCCGCGTGAAGTCTTTCGACGCGTGGCTGTAGTACATGCGGTCATACTGCTCCTCGGCGCGGTTGAGCATCGAGTAGTAGATCATGTAGCCGCCGTGCTCGCCGCCGGGCCACACGTAGTCGGGGTCCCAAAAGACCTGCGGCGCCCACACGCGGTTGATCGCCGACCAGTCCTTGTAGGGACTCTTGGCGGTCGCCCCGTCGCAGAAGATGGACATGCCCTTGCGGAAGTCGAACGTCACCGACTGCCAGTTGACGAGGTCCCTTGAGCGTAGCAGGTCGATGCCGTAGTTGTCCCACTTGTGGCTCTTGGCCACACACATGTCGGTGGTCACCATGACATACCCCTTCTTGTTCCAGGCGCGTGTGATGTAGGCGTCGCGTGTGCCGCCCTCGATGCGCGCGTGCTCCTTGGGGTCGAAGACAGGCTTGCCGTCCATGATGTCCTGGTAGTGGTATCCGTCGCGGCTGACGGCATAGGCCGTCCACTCCCCGCGGTCGCTCATGTGGCAGTAGAGATAGCCGTAGTCGCCCTTCACCGGGTTTTGGGCGTGGGCCGAAAAGGATGTCGCGGCAAGCAGGGCGGCAAAGATTGTTTTTTTCATGCGAGTAGGTTTTGGTTTGCGCAAAGATAGGCATTTATTTCCCAATGGTCAAAAATCCTCGCGTGAAAAATGGGGCTTTTTCGTATTAATTATAAATAGGTAATTAGTATCAATCAGAAAATCGCTTATGAATAAGTTATTTACGACGCTCACACTGCTGATTGTCGGTGTGGCATCGCTATGGGCTGCCGAGGGTGACAGCACCGTGGTGACCTTCGACTTCACCACGGTCGCCAGCACCGACGGCGCCTACACGGGCAGCCTGAAGAACGGCGCCCGCCTGACCACGTTTGCCGGGCGCCCCGTGCTGGCGCTGGGCGACAACGGAGGCTACTTCGAGTTTGACCGGGCCTTTGGACAGGCGCTGAGAAGCCTCAAGTCGTTCACCATCTCCACCGACGTGTTTATCCCCGAGACGACGGACACCACGCAGAATGGCAACTTCGTCTGGTGCTTCGCCAACTCGTCGGCCACCGGCTACCTGTTCTACAGTGCCAAGGGCCAGCGCTACGCCATCTCCAAGACCACCTACACCGGCGAGGAGGTGGTGTCGACACGCGCCACCCAGATGCCCCAGCTGGGACGCTGGTACAACGTGGCCGTCATCATGCGCCCCAACGGCCGGCTCTATGTCGACATCAATGGTGCAGGCGCCGCCATGGCCAAGGTGTCGACGACACCTGCCGACCTCAACGAACTGGTGCAGAACTACCTCGGCCGGAGCTGCTACGACGGCGACGCGCCGCTGAAGGGCGCCATGTACAGCAACTTCAAGTTGTGGAACTATGACATCTCGTCGCCCGAGCTGAAGGAGATCAGAAACGACGCCACACGCTCGGCCATGAACGCCTACATCGACTCGCTGCAGCAGGCCCACAAGGACTCGCTCCAGCGGATCGAGGACGAGGCCACGCTCGCCACCTTCACCATGGCCGACCTGCACCATCTCGTGGACAACGTCGACCTGCCGACCGCCTTCCAGGGCGGAACGGTGGAGTGGACCACCAGCGACGCGTCCGTCATCACGGCCGATGGCATCATCACCCGCCCGCCCTTCGGCGCGCAGGAGACGACCGCCACGCTGACGGCCCACCTCTCGCTGCGCCACGCGCGTGTCGAGAAGGCGTTTGAGGTGTCGGTCATGCCCAACCTCTCGGAGGAGGAGAGCCTGGCCTATGACTTCGACAACCTGACGCTGGCCAACAAGCGCAACAACCTCTACGACCAGCTGGCGCTGCCCACCGTGGGGCGCATGGGCTCCATCATCACCTGGAAGTCGGGCGACACCGAGTGGCTCTCTGACAACGGGCGCGTGCTGAAGACATCGGAGACGGAGAAGCACCACGTGACGCTCACCGCCACCCTGCTCCGCGGACAGCTGCGCCAGACCAAGACCTTCGACGTCTACATCCACCAGCAGGAACCCTACAAGAACTATCTCTTCGTCTACTTCCCCAGCAACACCAACGAGAACCTCTACTACGCCATCTCCGAGGACGGCTACAACTACACGCCGCTCAACAACGGGCAGGCGTTCCTCACGGCCGACACCACCACCATCATGGGCGGCCTGCGCGACCCCCATATCCTCCGCGGCGAGGACGGATGGTTCTACATGGTCGTCACCGACATGAAGTGCTCGCTCGGATGGAGCAGCAACCGCGGCCTCGTCCTGATGAAGTCGAAGGACCTCATCCACTGGACCCACCACACGGTGCACTTCCCCACGAAGTACACCGGCACGCCCTTCGCCAACGTGACACGCGTCTGGGCGCCCGAGACCATCTGGGACCCGAAGGCCAAGAAGTACATGGTCTACTTCTCACTGCTCACCAACGACGGCACCATCCGCTACGACAAGGACTACTACTGCTACGCCAACGCCGACTTCAGCGACCTGGAGGGCGAGCCCACCTATCTCTATGACCGCGGCTCTGCCACCATCGACATGGACATCGTCTACAACGAGACCGACTCGCTCTACCATGGCTTCTTCAAGAACGAGGGCACGGGCGGCATCTGCCAGGTCACCGCGAGCACCCTCACCGCACCCGAGGGCCAGCCGCTCGGCAGCCAGTGGTCGGCCCCGTCGGCCACGCTCCAGCAGACCACCGAGGCCGTGGAGGGCGCCGGTGTGTTTAAGCTCATCAACAAGGACAGCTGGGTGCTGATGTACGACTGCTACACCGCCGGCCACTACCAGTTCTGCTCCAGCCCGGACCTCAACACCTTCACCTTCGTGCAGAACACCACACTGGCGGGCGCCTTCACGCCTCGTCACGGCACCGTCATCCCCATCACCGCCGAGGAGACGGAGGCGCTGCTCGCCGCCTTCCCGATGCAGGAGACCGCCACGGTGGCCCTGCAGGGCGCCAATGACGTGAACGTGAAGCAGGAGAACGTGTCGGTCACCGACCACACCGCCTTTATCCCCGTGGAGCAGGGCACCGACCTGAGCCACTACGACCCCCAGCTGGAGGTGAGCCTCGGCGCAACCGTCACGCCGCAAGGGCCCCAGGACTTCACCAAGGGCGCGGTGAGCTACACCGTGAGCCAGGGCACGACATCGAAGACCTACGCCGTGACGGTCGAGGCCGACGGCAACCCCATCCTGCCCGGCTTCCATGCCGACCCCGAGGTGCTGGCCTCACGTAAGACCGGACGCTTCTATGTCTATCCCACCACCGACGGCTACGCTGGTTGGGGCGGTTCCTATTTCGACGTGTTCTCCAGTCCCGACCTGGTGCATTTCACCAATGAGGGCACCATCCTCAACCTCAAGAGCGGGGGCGATGTGGCCTGGGCCACGGGCAACGCATGGGCGCCGTGCATCGAGGAGAAATGGATGGACGGCAAGTGGAAGTACTTCTTCTACTTCAGCGGACAAAACAAGAGCCTGAACAAGAAGACCCTTGGCGTGGCCGTGGCCGACAATCCCACCGGACCCTTCAAGGCTGCCGCCAAGCCACTCTTCACGACCACCAGCGGTGGCCAGATGATCGACTCCGATGTCTTCACCGACCCAGAGTCGGGACAGACCTACTTCTACTATGGCAACGGGCAGATGCACTACCGCCTGCTGGCCGACGACATGATGTCGACCGTGGGCGACGAGTACACCATCACGCCCAGCGGTGGCACGCTCGCCGACTACGCTTACCGCGAGGGCACGTATGTGTTCTACCGCAACGGCATCTACTACTTCCTCTGGAGTGTCGATGACACCGGGGCGGCCAACTATCATGTGGCCTACGGCACCGCCAAGTCGCCCACGGGTCCCATCGAGGTGGCCGCCAAGCCGATCATCATCATCCAGGACCCGTCGAAGGAGATCTATGGCACGGCGCACAACTCTGTGGTCAACGTGCCAGGCACCGACGACTGGTACATCGTCTATCACCGCATCAACAAGCACTACCTGAACAACAGCCCGGGCGTCCACCGCGAGGTGTGTGTCGACAAGCTGACGTTCGACGACATGGGCCGCATCAACCCCGTGACGCCGACGCGCGAGGGCATCGCCCCCATCGACAACAGCAAGCTCATCGAGGATGCCACGGCCATCGCCCTGCCTGAGGGTGGCGTGGCTGCCGACGCCAACGCCAAGGTGGTCGGCGTGACCTATTACAGTGTGGACGGCACCTGCCTCGGCGCGGCCGCGCCGCAAGGCCACGGCATCTACATCCGCAAGGAGATGCGTGCCGACGGCTCCGCGAGAAGCCTGAAGATCGTGAGATAAGCCCGGCGCCAGTGGGTGCCCGGCACCCATGAGCCCCTACATGAAAAGACGAGCTCCTGTTCCGTGACCCTCGGGGTTGGGAACAGGAGCTCGTTGTGTTTGGTGTCCTGTGGGGAGTATTTTGTCCTATGGACAGGACAAAAATGAAGAAAATGATTATTTTTCTTGTTGTGTTTCCGCTTCGATGTAGCCTCCGTTCCGCTTGATGAAGCTGATGAGGCGGCTGAAGACGGGGCTTTGCCGGAGTGTGCCGACATTGCCCGTGAGGACGAGCTGCTTGCGTGCCCGGGTGAGGGCCACGTTGAGCTTGCGGTCGATGACGTGTCCGTCCTCGGCGAACGAGTTGGCCGTGAGGAAGTCGAGCTGGTAGCGTTGCTGTATGGTGAACGAATAGATGATGACGTCGCGCTGCGACCCTTGGTAGCGCTCCACGGTGTCGATGCTGATGTCGGCCAGTTCGGGCATGCCGAGCCGCTCGATCTCCTTGCGTATCATGGCTATCTGGTTGCGGTAGGGCACGATGACGCCCACGGTCTTGGCGGCGTCAAAGCGGTCGCCATAGAAGCGGCGCGTGCGCCGGAGCACGTCGGCCACGATGCGCGCCTCGTCGGTGTTGACCTTGTCGGAGATGTCGGGACGGCGGCAGTCGGCCGAGGCGATGAAGACCAGGCGGTGATCCGTGAGCGCTTGGTCGAGCGCGTCGCCGGTTGTGGGCGTGTAGCCCAGCGAGCCCTCGCACTGGTGGGCGAGGGGCACGGGGCGCAGGTGCTCGGCGAAATAAAACTCATGGTTGGGGAACTCGGCGATGTCCGGGTGCATGCGGCCCTGGCGTGAGAGCACGCCCATGAAGTCGGTGCGGTGGTTCATCTGCTCGATGCGGATGAGCCGCTCGAAGAGTGAGTTGCGGCAGTCGGTGAGGCCGATGGCGTTGAGCTGCGCATCGGTGACGATCGAGAGGCTGGCGTCTTGCTGCACCACGGCCGGCAGTTGCTTGTAGTCTCCGATGAGGATGAACTTGTCGGGATGGGTCAGGAGCCCCACGATGTTGGGTTCGAGGATCTGGCTGGCCTCGTCGACGATGGCCAGGTCGAAGTGCTTCAGTGAGAAGAGATAGCTGCGGCTGAGCATGGTCGACGTGGTGCCGACGATGACCTGCGTGTCGAGGATCTTGCCCTTGATCTCCGCGAGTTTGCCGTATTGCTCCAGGGCGTGGTCGAGCAGATGGTCGCGGTGGCGCCGGTCGCAGGTGTACTCGTTGCCGATGCGCAGGTAGTCGATGGCGTTGTCTGAGAGCATGCCGCATATCTCGTCGACCGCCCGGTTGGTGTAGGCCATGAGCAGCACGTTCTTCCGCTGGCCGCCGGCCGGGCACGCTCCCTCGTTGTCGCCGGCCGGTGCGATGGTCTCCCTGACGAGATACTGCAGTGCCATGCTCGTCTTGCCCGTGCCGGGAGGCCCAATGAGCAGGAAATAGTCGTCGGCCTGCATGGCGCGCAGGACGATGTCGTCGTAAGAGGGATTGTAGGTGCGGCTGAGGGTGACGGCCGTGTCACGCTGTGGCGGTCGCTGCCCGAGCAGCAGCTGGCGCTTCTCGGCGTGGCCGCTGATGAGCTGCTGCAGGCTGCGCAGGGCCGCCGTGGCACTGCCCCCAGCTCCCGCGTGCTCGATGCACCACAGCACCTGGTGGTCGCCCGTGGTGTTGCGTCGCCCCGCCGCCTCGAAGATGTCGGGGTTTTGCTGACCGTCGCTCAGGTGCACCGTCACCTGGTCGGATCGGATCCCGGTGAGCGCGCCGCGGAAGAGCAGCGCCCGGCGCACGTCGGGTAGCGTGCCGTCGAGGTAGGGATAGAGGTAGACAGTGTCGCCCAGCCGGAAGTTGGGTAGGAAGTCTTCGCCCTGGTCGGGCACGCTGAGGGTGATGGTGTCGTAGCCGTTGTAGGACGACGACTGCCGCTTGTCGGTGATGCGCAGGTCGGTGTAGATGTTGCCCGTCTCCTTCTTCTCCGTGATGGGCATGTTCCAGAGGTCGGCCGCCGCGTTGCCCGTGCCTTCCACGACGCCCAGCCGGCTGGCTAGCTGCTCGCGGTAGACAAAGTCGGCCATGTGGCAGAAGTATCCGTGGGTGAGCGCGTCCATGTCGTGCAGGGGCGTGGTGACGGCGCACAACTGTGGGTAGAGCCAGTTGTTCCAGAGGTTCTCGTTGACGGGCTGGGTGCGCAGCGCGAGAGGCTGGAGCTGGTCGATGACCGCGGCGAAGCCTCCCTGGCGGGCCATGCTGACCTCCTGCGCCACGATCTGGTTGCGCAGGTTGACGGCCTCGTCGATGAGCTTGCGGTAGTAGGTGGCCCGTGGCAAGCTCGTGGGCATGGCGTATCTGGAGTAGAGCAGCCGGCCGTCGATGCTGTTGTAGGGCAGGGCGAAGTTGCGGCTCAGACACTCGTAGTAGAGCAACAGTTGCACGTAGTGGGGCTCGGTGAGCATGCTGCCATGCGCCATGGGGTTGCCGCGGTCGATGGCGTAGTTCTTGCCCGACTTCTGCTCGACCAGCAACTGCAGGTCGGTCGTCATGAGGTCGACGCGGCCCTGCAGCCCCATCTGCTCGCACACGAAGCTTGGCTCGAGGATGGCCTTGCGCCGGTCGTAGGCCGACTGGAAGAGCGTGTCGACCGCCTGCCGTATGTTTCTCGCCTGGACCTGGGCCTCCTGGTGGAAGGGCTCGCGCTGGTTGAGGTCTTCACACGTGCAATATTCGAGTGCCTTCTCGCGGAAGTTGGTCTTGAAGGTCTCGCGCCAGTCGTAGTCGTCGCCCCTGTTGATGATGTCGTCGAGGGCGCTTCCCGCGAAGTTTCCGATGAGGATGGCCTGCGAGTTGGCCTGCGGCTTCAGCCGGTTGATGGTGTAGACGAGCGGCGAGTGGCCATAGGGTGTGAAGCAAGCCGCCAGCGAACTGATGTCGATGAGAAAGTCAGGCTCCACGATGACTTGGCGGGCCTGGCGCAGGTCACCGTCGGGTTGTGCTGTCACGTCGATGAGGTTGACCTGCGAGCCCTCGTGCAGCAGGCCGAAGAGGTCGGCGAACTTGGGGTCGCTGCAGTCCACGCGGAGCGTCTTCTCGTCGGCGTCTTGCGCCACCTCCACGGTCATGACGCTGCCCTCCGTCCGCCTGACGACGGCCCTCACGCAGCGGTAGTCGATGTGCCGGCGTGTCGTCGGCGGCTTGCGTGTCATGGGTATCTTGCCGATGAGCTCCGCGGGCAGGTCGGTGTCGAACACCTTGGAGATGAGGACGGCCAACGCGCGACAGTCCTGCAGCAGGTCCTCGCGGCTCAGCGGCTCCGTGCTGTTGGAGTCGTGGCGCATCTTCTGGATGTCGAAAGCGTCACCCTGGCCGATGCGCCGCAGCTTGCAGAGCACGTCGACCTTGGCAAAGAGCGAGCCGATGGCGTCGGGTGTTCCCGCCAGGCCGGCGGCGCAGGCGAGCACCAGCGTCTCGTGCATCAGCTTGTTGAGGGTGGACGGGGCCACGTCAGTGGCACAGGCTATGTAGGCCACGCGATGGAACAACTCGGTGGCGGTGATGTTGGAAGTCATGGTGGGGTGGGGGATTTAAGGTTGTTGGCGGTCGAGCTGCGCCTTCTCCCATTCGATGAGGCGCCGCTTCAGGTCGTGCCCCCAGTGATACTCGCCGTAGGTGCCGTCGCTGTGGATCACCCTATGGCAGGGCACGAGCATGGCGATGGGGTTTTGCGCGATGGCGGTGGCCACGGCGCGCACGGCCTTGGGCTCGCCGATGGCCTCGGCCACCTGCTGGTAGGAGCGTGTCTGGCCGAAGGGTATCTGCAGCAAGGCCTGCCACACGCGCACCTGGAAGGCCGTGCCCCTGAGGTCGAGCCGCAGGGGGTGGTCATAGCGCTCAAAGGCCACGCGCTCCACGGTGTGGGCCATGGTGTCGTCTTGCGTGGTGGGAGTGTACTTGCCCCACCGCTCGGCCAGCTCGTGGATGGTCTCCAGGCGGTTGAAGTCGAGAAACTGCAAGTCGCACACACCCTCAGAGGTGCGCGCCACGATGATGTCGCCGAAGGGGCACTCGCTAAATCCGTATTCTATCAAGTCGCTCATGTGTGCAAAGATAGTGGTTTCGAGTTAAAAAGAAGACGGCAAGGACTATGAATCAGTGTGATTTTGTTCTTTTCTTTTTTTTTAACGCGTGAGAAAGGTCGTTGACAAGGTGTAGTTCTGAAATTATTTTTATTTTTGTCTTTTGAAAATGGGAAATCCCTGTTGCAAGAAATAATGCTTATGACACAAGAGGAACTGATGCGCCGGGCCATAGCCCTGAGCGAGAAGAGTGTGAGGACGGGAGGCGGCCCCTTCGGTGCCGTCATAGCCCGTGGTGGAGAGGTAGTGGCCGAGGCGTCAAACAGTGTGACGCTCGACGATGACCCGACGGCCCATGCCGAGGTGAACGCCATCCGCATGGCCTGTCGTGGACTGAAGACGTTTGACCTGAGCGGCTGCGACATCTATTGCTCGTGTGAGCCGTGCCCCATGTGCCTGGGCGCCATCTATTGGGCGCGCCTCGACCGCGTGTATTACGCCAACGACCGGAAGGACGCCGCGCGCATAGGCTTTGCCGACAACTTCATCTATGATGAGCTGATGATGGACCCGGCAAAGCGCGGCAAGGTGTTCAGCGTGTTGCTGCCTGAGGAGGGCCGCCGCGCCTTTGACATGTGGATGGAGAAGCGCGACAAGACCGCATATTGACGCAGCAGAGGCGTTGGCCCCACGTTGCCAGGGCGGGTGCTGGGGTGGCCGCTGGGTCACTGGCCGCCCAGTCGCTCGAAGAAGGTGATGATGTCTTCCCACGTCTTGAAGCTGTCGGAGCCAAGGGCGATGCCTGTGGCCATGAGGTCGGGCGAGGGATGGGCGTCGATGAAATAGTCGCCATAGAGCAGTGCCTTCTGGTTGGTGTAGACCACATGGTCGTGGGCTGGTGTGCTCAGGTATCGCTCCGTCCATGCGGCCAGCTGGCCGAGGTCGCCGTGCGCATTGGTGGGGGCGGGGCCGACGATGTAGACCTGGTAGTGCTCGATGAGCATGCTGAAGGCCTTCTGCAGGCATGACTTCGGGTGCCCGTAGTCGTCCATGAGCGCCGAGGCGTCGATGTAGACGATGGGGCGCTCGCGTCTCTCCTGGCGGTCGTCGATCCAACGGATTACGGGCACCACGCCGTCGAGGAACGAGCGGTCGTCCATGCGGTGGCCGCCATGGAAGTGGGCCGCCTGCGGATAGTGGGCGGTGTAGATGCCGAAGGTGTCGACGAGCTCGTCCTTGTCGCCAAACAGTCCCCACACGCGGTGGCGCTCCTGCTCGCGCTCCTGTGGCTCCATGGCTTCGAGCGCGGTGAAGCACTGGTCGGTCATCTCCTGGTACTCCTTCTCAAGCGCCTTGGTCACCATGAACTCCTTCTCGCCGTCTTGCCGCGGGTTGTCCCACGTCTGCTTGCCCGTCATGCCGTGGCTCTTCATGGTCTTGGCCATCTCGAAGGCGGGGTTCACGCAGATGCGGTCGTAGCCGTAGAGCATCTCCGTGTACATGCCGCCCATCGATGTGCCGAGGATGAGGTCGGGACGCTCCTCGGCCACCTTGGCCTTGAGCAGTGCCATGGCCTCCCCGGGATGGAGCGGCAGGTCGTAAGCCACGACGGTGGCCTCGGGGAGTGTCTCGCGGATGCGCGTCACTGTGCCAGAGGCGGCCGATGAGCCAAAGCCGTGATTGTACATGATCTTCTTGCCCCGCATCAAGTCGGGATATTGTTTGATGTATGGGTTTTCCATTGTCGGATGTGTTTTTGTTGCCATGCAAAGTTACGGTTTTTTGGTGGAAAGCACATCGAACAACAAATATCTTTGAAAATAATTGCCGAAAAATTTGTGGGGATGAAAAGAATGTCGTAACTTTGCACCCGCTTAAGTGAAGGACGTCTTGTCCGCTTGGCATATTGTTTAAAGCCTGTCGGCATAGCTCAGTTGGTTAGAGTATCACCTTGACATGGTGGGGGTCCTTGGTTCGAATCCAAGTGTCGACACAGCGTAGGTTTTGTTTTCTACGCATTTTCAAAGCATATCCTTAAAACACAGGCGCTACGGCGCCAATGCTGATTGCCCCCCGATGAAAAGGGCTGTCAGTCTTTTGTCGTTGCCGATGCGCATGACGGTGGGGCCAGGTGGCGTGTGACCGCATGACCTGCATCATCATGTCCGACGCAGGTCGGTGCATGTGCCCAGCAAAAAGCCTCGCTGGCAGGATGCATTTCCTGCTAGCGAGGCTTAAGGGTGGTTCTATAAATTACCACCGAATAATGAATAGGTTCGGTGGTAGTTTATAGAACCACCCTTTAATGATTTCCGTGTTTGCCAGTGGCCAGCGTTATCCCACTTGGCTTCCCGGCTTCACCTGGCCAATCGTGGTGGTGACATTGAGCGACCCGTCGAAGTTGACGGCCGAGAGTATCATGCCCTGGCTCTCAATGCCCATCATCTTGCGGGCTGCGAAGTTGGCGATGAAGAGCACATCCTTGCCGATGAGGTCGGCGGGCTCGTAGTATTTGGCGATGCCCGAGAGGATGGTGCGGTCCTTGCCGCTGCCGTCGTCGATGGTGAACTGCAAGAGCTTGTTCGACTTCTTGACCTTCTGGCAGTCCTTGATGTGGCCTACACGGATGTCGAGCTTCTCCCACTCCTCGAAGGGCACGTTGGGCTTGATGGGCTCCGCCTTGTAGTCCTTGGCGGCTTGCGCTTTCTCGTTGGCCTCCTTGGTGGCTGCCAGCTTGTCGAGCTGTTTTTGTATCTCCTCGTCCTCGATCTTCTGGAAGAGCAGGTGAGGCTCGGCCAACTGGTGGCCCGGCTTCAGCAGGTCGGTGCGGCCCAGCTGTGCCCAGTCGAACGCGTCCATGCCAATCATCTCGCGCAGCCCCTTGCTCGAGAAGGGCAGGAACGGCTCAAAGGCGATGGCGAGGTTGGCCACCAATTGCAGCGAGATGTAGAGGATGGTCTCCACGCGCTTGGGATCGGTCTTCCACACCTTCCACGGCTCACACTCGGTGATGTACTTGTTGCCGATGCGCGCCAGGTTCATGGCCTCCTTCTGTGCTTCGCGGAACTTGAAGTTGTCGAGGTATTGCTCCACCTTCTCCTTCACATCCTTGAACTCGTTGATGGCGCGCTGGTCGACATCGAGCAGTTCGCCGCACTCGGGGACCACGCCGTCCCAATACTTCTTGGTGAGCTGCAGGGCTCGGTTGACGAAGTTGCCATAGATGGCCACGAGCTCCGAGTTGTTGCGCTCTTGGAAGTCGCGCCAGGTGAAGTTGTTGTCCTTGGTCTCTGGCGCGTTGGCCGTGAGCACGTAGCGCAGGACATCTTGCTTGCCAGGGAAGTCCTTGAGGTATTCGTCGAGCCACACGGCCCAGTTGCGCGAGGTGGATATCTTGTCGTTCTCGAGGTTGAGAAACTCGTTGGCCGGCACGTTGTCGGGCAGGATGTAGCTACCGTGGGCCTTGAGCATGGTGGGGAAGATGAGGCAGTGGAACACGATGTTGTCCTTGCCGATGAAGTGGACGAGGCGTGTCTCGGGGTCCTTCCACCATTTCTCCCATGAGCCCCATCGCTCCGGCTGGGCGTCGCAGAGCTCCTTGGTGTTGCTGACGTATCCGATGGGCGCGTCAAACCACACGTAGAGCACCTTGCCCTCTGCGCCCTCCACGGGCACGGGGATGCCCCAGTCGAGGTCGCGTGTCATGGCACGTGGCTGCAGGTCCATGTCGAGCCACGACTTGCACTGCCCGTAGACATTGGGGCGCCATTCCTTGTGGCCGCTGAGGATCCACTCTTTCAGCCACCCTTGATACTCGTTGAGCGGCAGGTACCAGTTCTTGGTCTTGCGCACCTCGGGCTTGGCGCCGCTGATGGTGGAATGGGGGTTGACGAGCTCCATGGGCGAGAGGTCGCTGCCACACTTCTCACACTGGTCGCCATAGGCGTTGGGGTTGCCGCAGTGGGGGCAGGTGCCCATGATGTAGCGGTCGGCGAGGAACTGGTGGGCCTCGGGATCATAGTATTGCTCGCTCTCCTTCTCCACGAGCTTGCCGTCCTTGTAGAGCTTGCTGAAGAAGTCGGATGCGAAGTGGTTGTGCACCTTCGATGTGGTGCGGCTGTAAATGTCAAACGAGATGCCAAACTCCTTGAACGAGTCCTTGATGATCTTGTGGTAGCGGTCGCACACGTCCTGTGGGGTGATGCCCTCTTTCTTTGCGCGGATGGTGATGGGCACGCCGTGCTCGTCTGAACCGCCGATGAAGATGACATCCTCCTTTTTCAGTCGAAGATAACGCACGTAAATGTCCGAAGGAACATATACACCGGCCAGGTGGCCGATGTGAACACCGCCGTTGGCATAAGGCAGGGCGGCGGTGACAGTGGTACGCTTGAATTTCTTTTCTTCCATCTGTATTTTGTTGTTATTGCATTAATATGATGCAAAATTACTAATTTTAATTTAGTAATGGGCCATTTTAAATTAAGTAATGTGCTATTTTCAATGAAGTAATGCGCCTTTCGTGTTTGCAAATTATCCATTTGCGATCAGATGAGGGCCAGCAGTTTCTCCACCAGGCGTGGCACGGCATAGTGGTCGATGGTCTCCTCGGCCACCCACATGTAGTCGTCGTTGGGCAACGTTGGGCGTTTGTCGGTCTCAAGAAGGTAGAAGTCGGCCATGATGACGCGATGGGTGAGCACATGTCGCACGCCTTGTCGCAAGAGTGTCAGTCGTCCGTCAAAGGAAGGTACAGGGCCATCCTCATAAAGGGGCGGCTCCCACAATCCTTGCCAGATGTCGCCCTCGCCCCGTTTTCTCAAGGCCACCTTGCCTTGGCAGCGCATCCACACGAAGGCCATGCGGCGCGTCTTCGTTTTCACGGCTTTCCGCTTTACGGGCAGTTGGCTTGCCAAGCCCTCGTGGCAGGCCACACAGTCGTCTGCCAGGGGGCAATCGTCGCATTGCGGAGACTGTGGTGTGCACACCGTGGCGCCCAGGTCCATGAGCGCCGAGTTGGCCTCGCGCCAGGACACACGGCTCACCTGTGACGTTGCCGCCAACCCCTTTCCCTCGGCTATGCGGTGGCTTTTGCTTTCTGTCGTCAGTCCAAAGAGATGCTCGCCCGCCAGCCGAAACTCGCGTTTCCCCTCGGTGCTGTTGATGGGTGTGGCGATGCCGAGCAGCCGGGCAAAGACGCGATAGGCGTTGCCGTCGATGGCCACTGCGGGCCGGTCGAAGGCAAACGCGGCGATGGCCGAGGCCGTGTAGTCACCCACGCCTTTCAGTTGGCGGATGGTCTCCACGGTGTCGGGGAAGTGGCCCTGGGCCACCACTTGCCGGGCCGCCGCATGGAGATTGCGCGCTCGCGAATAATAGCCCAGCCCTTGCCAGAGCTTCAGCACCTCATCCTCTGAGGCCCCGGCCAGGTCGGCCACGGTGGGGAAGTGGCGCATGAAGCGCTCCCAGTAGGCCTGTCCCTGTGCGATGCGGGTCTGCTGCAGGATGATCTCGCTGAGCCAGATGGCGTAAGGGTCGCGGGTGTGACGCCACGGCAAGTCGCGCCCATGACTATGATACCACTCCGTCAGCTTGCCCAAGAAAGCCGCCGCGTCCATCATCGAATCCTTGCGCACTGCGGGCAGACGCCCTTGATCATGTAGTTCACCGTGTGGGTCACGTAGCCGCTGGGCATGTCCACCGAGGGGATGGGGGTGTCGTGGAAGCAGAAGATGCGGTGGCAGCGCACACAATAGAAGTGGACGTGCATGTCATCGTCGTCGTCGCTGTCGCCATGGCTGAGGCATAGCTCATACTTCACGCCGCCGTCGCCGTCCTCGAGCTGGTGCACCAGGTGGTGCTCGCGAAAGATGACCACGGCGCGGAAGATGCCACTCTTGTCGATGGTGACGATGCGCTCCTCCAGCTCCGACAGAGAGGCGGGATGCTCATTGGCCGCCAGGGCCTTCGCCACCACGATGCGGTTGGCCGTGGGCTTGATGCCATGCTGCTCCAACAGTTTTACGCAGGTAGTTTCATCCATATCGTTGTTAAGTCTAATGGTCAGCGCAAAGGTAAGCATATCTGTCGGGATGGGCAAGAAAAAGGCGGAAGAAAGCTCCCGTGGAATCATCATGGTAAAGACCTCCCACCGCCTATTGCCATGTCCTGTTTCGCACAGCCATGAGAGACGTGTCTTTCCGAACTTTCATGACAACAGGCTTCCGCGCAAGCCTTTGCCTTCCCACGCCCCTTGATGCATTTTGGCGACAAAACACGGAAAACCATTTGTTTTCCTTTGCCAATCCGCTTGTTTCCGCTACCTTTGCACAACAGAAAACAAACGGCAATGAAAATCATCCAACCCCAATTTGAGATATGGCCCCAAGCGCCAGGCCTCGACGGCATGTACCGCCAGATTGAGCGGGTAGGCCGCGTGTGCTACAAGAGTGAGGACCACTGCACCTCCACCTCGGCCCGCCCCTTCGTGGAGCGCATGCTGAAAAACCGCCATTTGGCCATGCTCGAGCATGGCACGGTCTACCTGCAGACACCTGCGGAGGCAGGCCCCCAGAGTGTCCACGGCCGATACGCCAGCAACAAGTATTCCATGGTCCACGTATGCGACGGCCTGGCCCACATCACCACCAACCTCCGCGTGCTGGCAGAGAACGGATGGATGGATGACCTGCGGTTGCTCTGTGAGCCCACGGAGCACCATGAGCGCCGTGTCACCGTGCACTTCACCACCCAGATAGCCATCACACGCGAGTTCAACCGCCATCGCGCCGACTCCATGGCCGAGCAGTCGACGCGCTATTGCAACTACTCCAAGGACAAGTTTGACAATGAGATATCCGTCAACTTGCCCCAGTTTGTCGCCGGCCTGCTCAAGGATGGACACCTGTCAGAGGACATCGAGGCAGGCGACGTCGACCTCACGGAAGACGACTTCATGTTTCTGGCGCACCAGGTGGCAACAGGCCAGGCGGACGACATGGAGAACTGGCTCTTCGCCAACGCCGCGGCCGAGAAGGCCTACATGAACCTCGTGGCCGCGGGCCGCAAGCCACAGGAGGCACGCGTGGTGTTGCCGCTCGACACCAACACCGAACTGGTCCACACGGCATTCGTGACCGACTGGAAGCATTTCTTCGACCTCCGCGCGCTGGGGACGACGGGCGCCCCTCATCCTGACGCCAAGGCTTTGGCGAAGCCTCTCTACGAGCGTTTCGTGGAAGAGGGATGGATAGAGCCCGCCAAGTGAGTGCCGCACGTCGCGGAAAAGTCAAAAACATCATCACCCAGACAACGAACATCATCCATTCATCGAGGATCATTAGAAATATGAAAAGACATTACGCATGGATACTTGTCGCCCTCCTGGCATGGACTGTCGGCGCGGCTGACGCCATCACGCGCCAGCAGCTGGCCACCTACGCCACGTCGCTGAAGGGCAAGAAAAAGGCCGAGCTGAAGACGGCCCTCTACCAACTGATGAACAGCGGGAAGCAGACCCTGTCATACGGCAGTGGCTCGGCAGGCACCTGGTGGGGCTTCTATGTCACCGACCGCGACCCGAACACCAACGAGGTCACCAACCGGTACAGCAGTGGGAAATACTACTTCGGCAAGCGGGGCAACGCTGTCACCGGCATGAACATCGAGCACTCGTTCCCCAAAAGCTGGTGGGGCGGCTCCAAGAACGCCGCCTACCAAGACCTCTATGAGCTCTATCCCTCGCCCTCTGACGTCAATGGCGACAAGAGCAACTACCCCATGGACGTGGTGAGCAACGCCACTGCCGAGGAGGATGGCTACGACAAGGTGGGCACCGCCACGCACGTCAGCGGCAAGGCATGGGAGCCGGGCGACCGCTACAAGGGCGACTTCGCGCGCGGCTACATGTACATGGCCGTCACCTACTCGAACCTCACGTACCAGAAGACAGGGCTGCTGACCATGCAGGCCGACGCCTCCGGCTATCCCGGCATGCTGCAGTGGGCCACCGACCTCTATCGCACCTGGAGCGGCCAAGACAAGGCCGACAGCCTGGAGGTGGCGCGCAACAACGCCGTGGCCAGCATCCAGAACAACCGCAACCTCTTTGTCGACTACCCTTACCTGTGCGAATATGTGTGGGGCGACAGCGTGAACGTGGCTTTCGACCCTGACAATGCCATCACGACGGCTTCCGACGACAGCCGCTATGGCACCTTCACGCCGACCCCGCCCACGCCGGACGACTCGACCCATGTCGAGGGCAGTTATGTCTTCTCCAAGCTGGAGCAGGGACTGCCCACAGCCGGCAAGCGCTACCTCATCGTGGCCCAGTCGGCCGCCAAGCTCTATGCCGCCAAGCCCGTGGCGCTCTCATCCGGCAAGACCTATGGGTATCTCTACACTGATGGCGTGATGGACGAGAACGGCAAGGTCACCCTGAGCGAGGACAACGACGCCTACACCTTCGAGGAGGCCGACGGCGGCTATTACCTGAAGGACAGCCAGGGACGCTACTACTATCAGGACCAGTCGTACAACACGTTCACCCCGACCACCTCGCTGAGCGACGCCGACGTGTGGGTGGTGACCGCCAACGGCGACGGCACCTACACCATCAAGGCTTCCGACTCGGGCAATGTCATCATGTACAGCGCCAAGTACAAGTCGTATGGCAACTATGGCACCGACAAGCAGGCCGACAACATCTTCCCCTTCCTCTATGAGGAGCAGAGGCAGACGGATGGGATTGGGAACCCTGCGGTGGGCCGCATTCCCGACACGGCGGTCTACACGCTGCAGGGTGTGCGTGTCAGCAAGGCCACACAGCCCGGCGTCTACATCCGCGGCGGCAGGAAGTTTGTGGTGAAATAACGCTCGGCCGACCGAGCAAACAAAGCAAGGGCCATCCCCGTCATGCCAAGACGGGGATGGCCCTTGCTTTGTTTCTGGCGTGTTTTGCCGGCCCGCTTCCGGAAGCCTGCTTACTCGAAGGTCACGTCGTCCACATGCTCGCCGATGAAGAGGTGGGCGAAGTCGGCGGTCTTGTACCAGCTTGGCTTGCCTGGCATCTTGTCAAAGATGCGCTGGCCGTTGATGCGCAGGTTCTTGAAATGGATGCCGCTGACGGTGCGGCCCTCGTCGTAACCGGTGATGAGCGAGAGGTTGGCGCGTGAGCCGTTGTAGCTGAGGTCCTCTATCGTTATGTTGCGGATGCCGCCGCCGGGAGCGTGGCAATACTTGCGGTTGTAGCACACGCGGAAGTTGAGGAGCATGCCCTCGTCGATGTCCTCGATGCGGATGTTGCGGAAGGTCATGTCGCGCACCATGATGTTGTCGCCGTTGTTGATGGCGATGCATCCCTGGTAGTCCACCTGCTTCTCGCGCTGCTGGAGGATGTCGATGTCCTCATAGTCCACTTGCTCGATGACCTCGTGCCGGTCGATGTCACCGTGGAGGCCGATCATGATGGGGTGGGCCACGTCGGCCCAGTAGACGGCGTCTTTCACGCTGATGTTGCGGCAACCGCCGTGATAGCCCTTCCGCGTGCAGTAGATGGTGGAGCAGTCGTCGCTGGTGCGGCAGAAGACGTGATTGTAACTGACGTCGTTGCTGGCAAAGACGTTCATGCCGTCGCCCCAGCTGTACCAGCTGATGACTTTGGCGTTGCGCACGCTGACACGCTCGCTGCCGCCCACGGGTATCTGTGTGGTGATGGGGCCGTCGACCACCACGTCGCTCGAATACCTGACCATGATGCCCTCCTGCTGACGCTCAGGGGTCACGATGCCGTGGCCGATGACCTTGGCGCCCGTGGCGTGCCACACCGAGGCGTAGCCCTTGATGTAAGCGCCGCCAGCCACATAGAGCACCTGCCCGGAGCCCACGCGGATGGAGTCCTGCCCGAGGTCATGGTAACCGGGGCCATAGAAGAGCACGTCCTTGCGCTTCACGCCATAGGCCTTGGCCACCTGTTGGGCGTTCTTGTAGATGGGTGTGGCGGCGTTGGCGAAGAGCTGCAGGTTGTGGTAGGTGTCACCGTTGACCTCCACCGATAGGTCGAGCGGCCGGTCGATGGAGAAGCGGATGGTGTTGCCGTGGATGGTGGCGGCGATGTTCTTCGACAACGGGCGGACGCGTGCGGCCTTGACGTCGCCCTTGTTCCATGTCACCTCGACGTCGGCCGTTCCGTCAAAGTCGAAGTAGGCCACGGATGTTTTCTCCACGCGGTGGCGTCCGTTGTCGGTGTGGTCCACGTTCCACGAGTAGGCGTCGACTGCCTGCCACGTGCCGCCCTCCGTGCGCACACGCACCGAGAAGTCGTGGTTGAGGGGCGCGCCCGCTGGAGCCGGGTAGGTGGTCAGCGTGGCGGCCGCGAGAGCCGACGTTGTGAGCAGGAGCAGCAGGAGGAAGAATGTGCGATGTTTCATGTCTTAACGATTGATGTGTTTCTTGCCGTTGCGGATGATGATGCCCTTGTAGCTGGCACCGACGCGTTGGCCGCTGAGGTTGTAGCACTTGTCGTCTGTCGGGCGAAGGGTGCTCACGTCGCTGATGCCCATGGGGTTGCTGTAGGGAATCAGTTCGATGGGGAAGCTGGTGGGCACCGAGTAAGTGGCGTGGTCCACCGTGCCATCGTCACCGATGGTGAAGTAGCAGGGGCGCTTGTTGCGGATGTGATACCAGTTGGTGCCCGATGCCTTGCGGAAGTAATAAGGTGTGCGTGTGCTGGCGGTCATGCGCATGGTGAGGGCCAGGTATCGTTGGTCAGCTAGGTTCAGCAGGTCGTAACAGGGGCCGACAGGGTTCTCATTGGTGATTTTCCATGCCTGCTCCTGCAGGGCGTCGCCTTCTTTCTTGGGGGTGAAAGTAGCAGTGGCGTAGGACGTGCCCTCGACGGAGTTGTTGGTGAGATAGGTGTCGTGGAACCTGTCGCGGATGAGATAGTAGCCCTCGGGGATGGGGCTGTCTAGCGAGTCGCTGACGTAGGCTGCGTAGTACACGGTGTCGCTCTTGCCGTAGATGGTGTAGACGAGGGTATCGATGACACTTGTCCTGATGTTGTCGTAGGTGACGCTATGGCCTTCGGCACCACTGCTCCAATGGAAGGTGATGTCCCGGAACGTGCTGGGCACGTAGGGGGCGAAGGCTACCTTGTCGCCTGGCTGGCACACATACTGTACGGTGTCGACCTTCACTTGTCCGTTGACCGCCATTTGTGGGCGGAAGTATTTCAGGTGGACGCGGATGGTGTCGTGTGAGAGGGCGCCGCCCTGGTTCTTGAATGTCACGACGAAGGTGCTGTCCTTGCGGATGTTCTTGGCAGTGATGCTGCTGCTTGTGGCGCCCGTGCTCCATTGGTAGGTGCCCCAACCGCTGGTGGCCGAGGCGTTGAGCGTCACGGCGTCATCGTAGAATATGGTGATGGAGTCGTTGGCCGTCACGCCATTATAGGTGGCGGAGGCTGTGACGGGTGATGGCTCGCAGTCGCCTTGCACGGCGATGGAGAAGCAGAGATGGCTCTTCACGCCGTTGCGGTTGGTGTAGGTGACGCGGTAGACATGGCTCTCGTTGGCGGTGATGGTGATGTCGCGCGTGGTCTCGCCCGTGTTCCATTGCCATAGGCCGGTGTCCTCACTGCTGTCGCGCAGTTGGGGCAGGAGTGTGATGACGGTTCCCTTGTCCACGCCCGTGTTGTTGTTGGTCTTGAAAGTGTTGGCCAGTCCTCCCAGTTCGTTGTGGCAGAGTGTGTCTCCGTTCACCACCATTTTCGGCGCCAGGAGTGTGGGCACCTCCTCGGCGGTGGCTGTGTGGTCGCGGTAGTTCATCAGCACGGAGTAGCCCAGGTGGTCGTAGCCTCCGCTGGTGGAGCCTTGTCCGCCACCGTCGGGTCCGTTTTGGGTCAGGTCGGCGTAGGCCATCTCCGAATAGGGCATCTTGGCGCCCAGCACGCCTTCGTAATGGCCGATGACGGTGCCCCAGTACGGGCGGACTTGGCTACCAAGGGCTGGCCCTGTCTGTGTCCACACGCGGCTGTCGGTGTAATAGAGGCCACTGGTGCCATACTTGTAGTTGGTCCAGGGTAGTCCATCTACGCTCTGTATCTGCGCAGCCACATACTCGATGCCTGCCGCCAGGCGGTTGTCCATGAAGGAGAAGAGGTCGTCGCCTTGGTTCCAGGCCATGTGTGCGATGTCGACAGCCAGTCCGAGAGCCATTGTGGCGTGGCCGATGTCGCGCCCGCTCTCCTGCATCTGGCCGATGCGGCCATAGGAGGATGCCTTCATGTTGGAAGGTGTCTTGCTGGTGGTCACCACGAGGTTGCCCATGAACTCGGTGAGGCCGTCGTTGAGGATGGGGTCGGCCGTGCGGGGATCGGTGAAGGTTCCCACCTGGTCATACTTGATGTAACTGAGGCCTTGGTTGTATATGAACACGTCGTCGCAGAGCACGCCAATCGACATCACGCAGAGGGCGTTGCACAGTCCCCAGTTGCTCCAGTAGTGGCCAGGTGCCTGCCACCAGCGGGAGGCGTTCTCCCAAGTGCCGTTGCGGCCTCGCAGGAAGCCGATGGCCGACGGATACCACACGCGTAGCATCCACTGGCGGAACTGCTCGAAGCGCGCGGGTTCCCAGCCGTCGTAGTCGCGCAACAGCTCGGCGGCTTGCGCAAACTGATAGCCGTAGAGGCCGGCTGCCAGGGCATAGTTGGAGTCACCGCCGATGCCCTTGGTGGTGTTGGCCCACTGCATGAGCACGCTGACGGCATGGCTGGCGTTGGCGGTGTTTCCCGTGATCTTCCACACGAGGGCGTTCTGGTAGGCGATGGTCGCGCCGCGTGCGGCGTTGATGTAGTTCTCACCATTGCCCCCGCCGCGCACGATGGTCTGCACGGGATAGGTGGCTGCTGTCGACTGGGCGTAGGCGGCACTCGTCAGCATGTTGACGGCGGCGGTGATGGTGGGGTCGCCCTTGGCCAGCAGGCTCTTGATGCGGTCGAAGTCTTCTTGTGTGTGCAGTCCGCCGGGATGCGCGAAACCGCGGTCGCGATTGTAGGCATGTGCCACAGCGCCCAGCGCGAGAAACAAAGCCGTGAGTAGTAAGCAAGCTTTCTTCATGTCTTATGATGTTTTATGTTTTTTCCTTATGTTTTATGTTTTTTCCTTGATGATATGTTTGCCATTTTCCAAATGATGGTTCCCCCTGTCAAGCGAATGGCTGGGCACCGCAGTTGCCAATAGGCTCAGAAGCCGGCTGCCCGCAACGTCTGCCTCACCATCTTGCGTGTGCGGTAGAGCCGGCCCTCCACGGCGCGCAGCGAGAGGGCCGTGATGTGTGTGATCTCTTGTGGCGTCTTGCCGTCGAAACGGCTGAGGCTGTAGATCAAGGCGTCGCGGTCTGTCATGTGGTCGACCACCTGCCGCTCGGCTTGTAGGAGCTGGCGGCACTCCACGTCGCACGGCACCACGGTGTCTTGCAGGCGCCGCTGGCTCTGCAATCGGCGGCAGTACACATGGTGGCGCAGCCAGTCGCTTCGCTTCTGGTAGGCGATGGTCACGGCGAGCCCCAAGAGGTGGTCGGCGAGAAGGATGTCGAGCGTCATCAGCTTGACAAACACCTCCTGCACGAGGTCCTTGCCGTCCTCCTCGGGTATGTGGGCTTTTCTAAAAATGGATAGGAGCATGGGGCGCGCCTTGTCATACAGACGGCCAATCGTCTCCTGGCGTAGGGCAGTATTCTTTTCCATTTAGGTCGGTTTTAGAAATGATTTCACTGGCAAAGATAGTGAAGATGTCATTTTCTTGCAAGCTATTTCCCATTGTGGAATGTCTTTCCCGTCAAAGCGATGCACTTTTCTGCAAACAAGTTGATGAACAGCTATTTATAAACGAAAAGCCTTTGCACTTTTCCGTTGGAAAGTGCAAAGGGTGTAATTGTGAATAACCGAAAATCTCACTTTTTGAGGCTTTTCATGTAGTCCTTGGGTGTCATGCCCGTAGCCTTCTTGAATGCCACGAGGAAGGGGTTGCGGCTCTTGAAGCCGCACTGCTCGGCCAGGGCTGTGATGGTGAGGTTGCGGTTGGCGGGTTGCTGGGCTATCCGCTGGAAGGCCTTGATGCGATACTCGGCAATGAAGTCGTAGTAGTTGCGGTGGAGCTGTTGGGAGAAGAGTTGCGAGAGGGTGTGGGTGGAGCAGCCGAGAGCCTTGGCCAAGTCGGCCATCTGCAGGTCGGCGTTGAGATAGGGGCGCTCCTCTTCCATGTGTCGCAACAATGCCTGCTGTAGCTTTCTGCACTCCTTCTCGTCAAGACGGCTCTTCTGGTATTTCTCGGGTTGTGGCGCAAGCCGTTTCCATAAGTAAGGCTTCCGGTAGTGGCGGCACCACAGCACATGGCCCGCCAGCGCCGCCAGCAGCAGCGTGGCGAGGAGGACGAGGATGGCCGTGGTGGTCATGGGCACGTCGACCACCAGACTGCCGTTCATCTCAGGCATGCCGACGGCCTCGATGCGGAGAGTGTAGCGGCCGGGCCACAGGCCGTGATAGGCGATGGTGTGCGACCGTTCGGCCAGCCGCCAAGCCTTGTCGTGGCCCTCCAGGCGATAGCGGAACACCAAGTCGCGGGTGTTGCCAAAGGCGAGCGGCGTGAAGCGCGCCGTGAACTCGTTGTTGTGGCGGCTCAGCGTCAGCAGGCTGTCGAGCACCACGCCACTGACCTCCTGGGGCGTGAACCAGTGGTCGGTCTGTATCTCCGACAGGGTGATGGGTATGTGGCGAAACCGTGTCTGGCTGATGTTGCTCAGCCGCGCGTAGACCAGGCCGCCGTTGGTGGCCGCCCAGTAGGTGTCCGTCGACGGGTCGAAACGGATGGCGTGCGACTGAAACTGTGAGTTGGCCAAGCCGTCGATGTGGCCGAAGCGGCGCACCTGTCTGCCAGGACTGACGAGATAGACGGCGTCAGAGCAGGTCACGATGTAGCGCTTGTGTCCAAGTGGCTGGATGTCGAGAAATGTCTGCCCCGGCCCCAACGCGTCGAAGGAGAGGTTCCGCAAGCTGTTGTTGTCGGGGTTGAGCATGGCGGGATTGCCGTTTTGTGGGATGAGGAGCATGTGCCCGTCGTCCAGGCGCTTGACGCTCCGCAGCATGCCCAGCCTGACCACCTGCGGCATCATGCCCGTCGTGGTCACCATGTGCTGGTCGGGAGACCACATGCACAGGCCGCCCGCCGTCGACACCCATCCGCGCCCGTCGCGCGCCAATCCCATGCAGAACACCTCGTTGTCGGGCAGCTGGGAGTTGCGGGTGGTGTAGAGACGCAGGGTGCCCGAGGTGGCCTCGTAGTGGCCCAGGCCCGCCGATGAGCAGATCCACAGGCCTCCCTGCTGGTCGCTCACCATGTCGTAGATGTTGGCTCCGGCCAGTTGTGACAGTTGGGGCGACGGCACCGGGGCGAGCGAGCTGGCGTTGAGGCGGTGCAGACCGCCGCCGATGGTCCCCACCAGGTAGGTGGCGCCCACGCGTCGGATGCACGTCACGATGTCGGAGCCGAGAACCTCGCGGCCTAAGCGCGTCACTGCCGGGCGGTCCTTGTCGACCACATGGAGCCCGCTTCGCGTGCCGAGCAATGTGCGCGGCCCGTCGAGCAGGAAACTGCGCACGGCATGGTCGGCGCTGTCGAACACGCCGGGCACGCCAAAGGTGTGGAAGACGCCGCGGTTCAAGAAGCTGTAGTCGATGCCGAAAAACTTGTAGCCGATCCAGCTGATGCCCTCGTCGTCGCGGCTGAAGACCACCGCGTTGCTGATGCGTGTGCGGCTGACACCGGGCGAGGAGGGCACGGCCTGGCTCGTGTAGCGGTGGGTCACCTTGCGATTGGCAATCGACAGTTCCATGCAACCGTCAAACAACGTGGCGACCAACAAGTGGCCCTGGCCGTCGGCCGACAGGCCCGACACGCCGCGGATGTCGCTGGCGAAAGGGGTGAACTGGTGCGTCTTGGGATTGAAGGCCAGGACGCCCCGCTCGCGCGTCCCCAGGAAGATGAGGCCCCTGGCACTGGCCAGCGAGGTGGGATGCGCGTCGGACAAGGTGGTGGGTAGGTGGTGGAAGGTCGCGGCCTCGGGCCTGGCTGTTGGCACCTCGGCCAGCCATTGGCCCGTGAGCAGGAAGAGACGCTGGCCGCAGAGCGCCAAGTGCCTGACGGCATGGTTGGCCACCTGCTTGCGGGTGAAGATTCCCACGGGCTCCACCTGGTCGCCCCGCAACCGGAAGAGCCCTTGCGCCGTGGCGACGAAGAGGGTGCCGCCGTCTGTCCGCACCATGTCGAAGACCTCCACGTCGATGGCGTCCTGGTGGATGCGGCGGATGGCGAGGCGCCGCTTGTCGAGTTGCCACAGGCCCGCCTTGTTGCCAAGGAGCAACGACTGGGCGTCCTGCTCGACCATCGCGTTGACCGCGAGGTTGCGCTGGGCGTCACTCTTGGGGAAGTCGATGTTGAGGATGTTGGTGCCGTCGAAGCGCGACACGCCTTGCTCGGTGCCGAGAAAGACGAAGCCATGGCCGTCGCGCAGCACGCTTGTCACCGAGGCGTTGTGCAGTCCGTCCTCTTGCGTCAGCGACCCCAGCTGGGGTATCTGTGCCAAGAGGCAGAGGGGCGACATCAGGAGAGTCAACAACAGGTTTTTCAGTCTCATGGGCTTTGGGGTTATGGTGGGATGGACAGGGTCGCTGCGGGTGTGCCCGTTGGGTGGACAGGTTATCGGTTGCCGTTTCGGATGTTGCGCGGATGGTGCAACAGCACCTCCTCGCGGAGCGACTCGTCGTCCATGTGTGTGTAAATCTCCGTGGTCCCGATGCTGGCGTGCCCAAGCAACACCTGGATGACGCGCAGGTCGGCGCCCCCGCGCAGCAGTGCCGTGGCAAAGCTGTGGCGCAGGGTGTGGGGCGAGATGGTCTTGCGGATGCCGGCGGCCTCACCCAGCCGCTTGATCATGATGAGGATCATGGTGCGGGTGAGGTGGTGGCCCCGGCGGTTGAGAAACACATAGTCCTCCTCGCCCGGCTTGATGGTCATCTGGCGACGGTCGTCAAACCACAGCTCCAGTTCGCTGACCGCCCGGTCTGAGATGGGCACCAGCCGCTCCTTGTTGCCCTTGCCGATGACGCGCAGGAAGCGGTCGTCGAGGAAGAGGTCCGACAACCGCAGGTTGACCAGTTCGCTGACGCGCAAGCCGCAGGAGAAGAACACCTCCACGATGGCGCGGTTGCGGTGACCCTCGGACGAGGTGAGGTCGACGGCTTCCTCCAGCCTGTCCACCTCCTCCGTCGACAGGTACTCGGGAATGTGCTGGGGCAGGTGGGGCGACTCGAGCAGCTCCGTCGGGTCGATGTCGAGATATCCGTCGATGACTAGGAAACGGTAGAACGACCGCACGCCGCTGAGGATGCGCGCCTGGCTCTTGGCTCCGATGCCGCGCTCGTGGAGCCAAGCGGCGAAGTGCTCCAGGTCCTCGAGTTTCACGTCCAGGGGCGTGAGCTGTTGCTCGGCGAGGTGGCCGAACAGCAGGCCGATGTCGTGGCGGTAGGCGTCGAGGGTGTTCGGCGAGTAGCTGCGCTCCAGTTTGAGGTAGCGGACATAGCGGCGCACAAGCCCGTCCTGCGGTGTGCCGCCGGCTGGCTCATTTCCCAATTTTGTCGCCGAATCGCTTTGCGCTTTATCCATTTTCGCTTACCTTTGCATTAGAGAGGGCGATGACGGTGGGGCGTGAGCGTGGCTGCGCCCCGCCTTTCGACACCTTCTCCATGGCAAAATTAGCGAAAACGAAGGAAAAGACCAAGGAAATGAAGAAAATTCAGATTATCAACGGACCCAACCTCAACCTGCTCGGAAAGCGCGAACCGGGCATCTACGGCAAGAGCTCCTTTGAGAGTTACTTGCCCGTGTTGCGCCAGCGCTATCCCGATGTGCAGGTCGACTATTACCAAAGCAACATCGAGGGCGAGCTCATCGACAAGATGCAGGAGGTGGGCTTCGACTGCGACGGCATCGTGCTCAATGCTGGCGCCTACACCCACACGTCAATCGCGTTGCTCGACTGCATCCGCTCGCTCCGTTGCCCCGTGGTGGAGGTGCACATCTCCAACGTGCACCAGCGCGAGGAGTACCGCCACCACTCCATGATCTCGGCCGGGTGCAAGGGTGTGATCTGTGGCTTCGGCCTCGACAGTTACCGGCTGGCCGTGGAGGCGCTGCTGGCCGACAACCCGCAACAGGAAGGCTGACGCGATGACCATCGACGACTACATCCTGGCGCACATCGAGCCTGAGGGCGACTACCTGCACAGTCTCTGGCGCGCCACCAACATACACACCATCCACGGGCGCATGGTGAGCGGCCACCTGCAAGGGCGGTTGCTCAAGTTGATGGTGCTCATGCTCAAGCCCCGTCGCATCCTGGAGGTGGGCACGTTCTCGGGCTATTCGGCTCTCTGCATGGCCGAGGGCCTGAAGCAGCTCCACCAGTCTGCCTTGCCGCAAGGTGCCGACCCGGTGGGCGAGGCCGTCCGCCCCATGCTCTACACATATGAGATCAACGACGAGATGGAGGACTTCACGCGGCCGTGGATTGAGCGGTCACCAGTGGCCGACTACATCGACTTTCGCATCGGCGACGCCGTCGTGGAGGCCCCGAAGCTCGGCCTGACTTTCGACTTGGTGTTTCTCGATGGCGACAAGCGCACCTATCTGGAGGCCTATGAGGCGTTGCTGCCCCTTGTGGCCAGGGGCGGCGCCATTCTGGCCGACAACACCTTGTGGGACGGCCATGTGGTCGACCCTGCCTATGACCACGACCACCAGACCGTGGGCATACGCCGCTTCAACGACCATGTGGCTGCCGACCCGCGGGTGGAGAACGTCATCCTGCCCGAGCGAGACGGCATGACGCTCATCGTAAAACGGTGAGCGCGGGAGCGAAAACGCGGGTAAAATATTCTACAAATTGTCTTTGTTTTTCTTCTTTGGAATGTGTTGCCCGCAAAGACGTGGTTTTTCAGAAAATGGATGACAAAACAGATAGCCGGCAGGATGTGTCCTACCTGTCCGGCGCGCTCAGCCCAAAGCCCACCTGTGGCTTGATGGGTGGGTAGCCCCGTCGTTTTGGGTGGCAGGCGCCCGCCTCACTCTCCGAATAGTCGCCTGGTGTGCAAAATCATCCCAAATCATTATGATTTTACCCAAATGGTGTCTTTTTCGACCTATTTAAATAGGTGGTTCTCGTTTCTTTGTTGTATCTTTGCAGAAAATAGGCTTACCCCCTAAGGGTGACGCGACATCTGTTTGCATAATAACTGAAAACAAACATAAACTATGAGAAAAATCATTCTGACGGCCCTTGTGGCTCTTGTAGCCCTGGGCGCACAGGCCAAGGGATGGACGACCGAGCAGGTGGACGCGACCATCGCCAAGGTCAACGACTACTGGCAACAGCACAACAAGGCGGAAGTGCGCTCCTTCTGGGACAACGCCGCCTACCACACCGGCAACATGGAGGCCTACAAGCTCCTGGGAAAGGCCGAATGGCTCGACTACAGCACACGCTGGGCCGAGCATAACCGCTGGATGGGCGCCACGGAGGCCGACCCCGCCAAGTGGAAGTACCGCAACTACGGTGAAGGCCAGCAGTATGTGCTCTTCGGCGACTGGCAGATCTGCTTCCAGACCTACATCGACCTCTACTGGATCGCCAATGCCAAGGGAGGCTCGGCACGCAATGAGAGCATGGTGCAACGCGCCAGGGAGGTGATGGGCCATGAGGCCTATTCCAAGGCGCACGACTACTGGTGGTGGTCGGACGCCCTCTACATGGTGATGCCCGTCATGACCAAGATGTACAAGCTCACCGGTGACCGCCAGTATCTCGACAAGCTCTACGAGAACCTGCTCTATTCTGACAGCATCATGCTCGACGAGGAGACCGGGCTTTACTTCCGCGACGGCAAGTATGTCTACCCCAAGCACAAGACGGCATCGGGCAAGAAGGACTTCTGGGCCCGTGGCGACGGCTGGGTGCTGGCCGGGCTGGCCAAGGTGCTGCAGGACATGCCCGAAGACTATGCCCATCGTGACTTCTTCGTCAAGAAGTACCAGCGCCTGGCCGCTGCCGTGCAGCAGTTGCAGCAGAAGCAGGGCTACTGGACACGCTCCATGATGGATCCCGAGCAGGCGCCCGGCCCCGAGACCAGTGGCACGGCCTTCTTCACCTACGGCTATCTATGGGGCGTCAACAACGGCCTGCTCAGCGCCAAGCAGTATCGCAAGACCATCGACCGCGCATGGAAATATCTCACTGAGACGGCTCTCCAGGCCGATGGCAAGGTAGGCTTCGTGCAGCCCATCGGAGAGAAAGCCATTCCCGGACAGGTCATCGACAAGAACTCTCAGGCCAACTTTGGCGTCGGAGCCTTCCTCCTCGCTGCCTGCGAGTACCACCGCTACTTAGACAAACAGAAATAACTAAAACCATAAACACATGAGAAAAGCATTGTTCATCACAGCCATGGCAGCCATGGCTCTCAACCTGAGCGCGGCCCGAGTGAAGAAGGCGGCTCCCGTGGAGCAAATGCCCACATGGACCGAATGGCACGACCTGCAGGTCAACGAGGTCAACCGCTATCCTCTGCACACCAACTTCTTCGCCTATGAGAACGAGCAGAGCGCCTTGGCCGGTGACATGACCAAGTCGGCCAACTACCTCTCGCTCGAGGGCGTGTGGAAGTTCAACTGGGTGGCCAACGCCGACCAGCGTCCCACCGATTTCTACAAGGCCGACTACGACGACTCAGCCTGGAAGACCATGCAGGTGCCCGGCATCTGGGAGGTCAACGGTTATGGCGATCCCGAGTATGTCAACTCGGGCTTCGCATGGAGATACATGTTCAACGACCAGGACTACTTCAAGGGCTTCAAGAAGGAGTACAAGGTGACCGAGGACAGCGTGCCCGTCCCCATCACCGACAACCATGTCGGCACCTATCGCCGCGTCATTGAGGTGCCTGCCAACTGGGACGGCAAGCAGATCGTGGCCCACTTCGGTTCCGTCACCTCCAACATCTATCTCTTTGTCAACGGCCATTACGTCGGCTACGCGGAGGACGCTAAGGTCGCCGCAGAGTTCGACATCACCAAGTTTGTCAAGCCGGGCAAGAACCTCATCGCCTTCCAGACCTTCCGCTGGTGCGACGGCTCATGGGATGAGGACCAGGATTTCTGGCGCCTCTCGGGTGTGGCACGCAACAGCTACCTCTTCGCCAAGAACCCGGCCATACAGGTCAGCAACGTCAAGTTGACCCCCGACCTGCTCAATGGCTACCAGGATGGCGAGCTGCTCATCAACGTCAACGTGAAGGGCAACCCCATCATCGACTTCCAGTTGCTCAACGCCAACGACCAGGTGGTGGGCAAGTCATCGGGAAGCTTCCATAACATGACCACCGGCTCGGCACGTTTCACCGTCCGCAACGTCAAGAAGTGGACCGCCGAGACACCTTATTTATATACCCTGCTCACCATCGTCAAGGACCGCAACGGCAATGTCGTGGAGGTCATCCCGCAGAAGGTGGGCTTCCGCAAGGTCGAAATCAAGAACAGCCAGATGCTCGTCAACGGCCAGCCCGTGCTCATCAAGGGTGCCGACCGCCACGAGATGGATCCCGACGGTGGCTATGTCGTCACGCGTGAGCGCATGATCCAGGACATCATGATCATGAAGCGTCTTAACATCAACGCCGTGAGAACCTGCCACTATCCCGACGACCCCGTGTGGTATGACCTCTGCGACGAGTATGGTCTCTATGTCACGGCGGAAGCCAACCAGGAGAGCCACGGCTTCGGATACGGCCAAAACTCGCCCGTGGTGACCAAGGCCTTCGCCAAGCAGATCCTCGAGCGCAACCAGCACAACGTCGAGATGCAGTACAACCACCCGTCAGTCATCGTGTGGAGCTTGGGCAATGAGACCGACAACAGCCAGAACTTCGTCGACGCTTACAACTGGATCAAGGGCCAGGACAAGAGCCGCCCCGTGCAGTATGAGCGCGGCCTCTGGGGACATGGCGACGACAGCGACATCTATTGCCCGATGTACTATAGTCACGCAGCCTCCGAAAAGTATGCCAAGAACGATGCCGAGAAGCGCCCGCTCATACAGTGTGAGTACAACCACACCATGGGCAACTCCAGCGGCGGCTTCCTCGAGTACTGGGAGCTCGTGCGCAAGTACCCCAAGTACCAGGGCGGATACATCTGGGACTTCGTGGACCAGGGACTGCACCGCAAGCCGGCCTTCAAGGCTGCGCGCACCGTGGCCGACTATGAGGCCATCTCTGCGAAACTGCAGCCCGGAACCGGTAACATGTCACCCCTGTACACCTATGGAGGCGACTACAACGACCACGACGCGTCGGACAACAACTTCAACTGCAACGGCATCATCTCACCCGACCGCCAGTACAACCCGCATGCCTACGAGATAGCCTATGTGCACCAGAACATTTGGGCGGAGGCCGTCGACCTCGCCAAGGGACTGGTCTCTGTCTACAACGAGTATTTCTTCCGCGACTTGAGCAACTATGAGCTCGTGTGGACCCTGAAGCAGGACGGCAAGGCCGTGCAGAACGGAAAGGTGGAGCAGCTCAACGTCAAGCCCCAGCAGAAGGTGAACCTCACGTTGCCTTACACCGTTCCGGCCGAGGGCGAGGTGATGCTCAACATCGAGTTCCGCCTGAAGAGCGCCGAGCCGCTCATGAGCAAGGGACAGGTGGTGGCCTACCGCCAGTTGGCTGTCCGCGAGGCGAAGCCCGCTGCTGTCCAGCAACCCACGCAGAAGGCCAAGCTGAAGGTGACCGACGACAAGAAGGCCAACGTGATCAGTGTGGCCGTCAAGGAGCAGTTCGACATTGTGTTCGACAAGGCCACCGGCCTGCTGAAGACTTACAACGTGGCCGGCAAGAGCCTGCTGCCCGAGGGTGGCACGCTGCGCCCCAACTTCTGGCGCGCCGTGACCGACAATGACATGGGCGCAGGCTTGCAGGGCCGTTTCAAGGCTTGGCGCAACCCGACCATGAACCTCACGTCCGTGACCTCGGAGAAGGTCGGCAAGGTGGGTGCCCGTGTGGTGGCCGTCTACGACATGCCTGACGTGAAGGCTACCCTGACCCTCACCTACGACATCGACGGTGGGGGAGCCATGACCGTCTCTGAGCAGATGAAGACCACTCCCGACGCCAAGGTCAGCGACTTGCTGCGCTTCGGCATGGTGATGGACCTCGCTTACAACATGGACCAGAGCGAGTTCTACGGACGCGGACCTGTGGAGAACTACATCGACCGCAAGGCCAGCCAGAACATCGGCATCTACAAGCAGACCGCCGACCAGCAGTTCTTCCCCTACATGCGTCCGCAGGAGACTGGTACCAAGAGCGACATCCGTTGGTGGAAGCAGACCACGGCCGAGGGCTTAGGCTTCTGCGTGACCGCCCAGGAGAGCTTCTTCGACGCCAGTGCCTTGCACTACAACATCAGCGACCTCGACGAGGGCGACAGCAAGGCGCAGCGCCACTCACCCGAGGTGCCCAAGAGCAAGTACACTGAGCTCTGCCTCGACTTGGCGCAGTTTGGCCTCGGTGGTGAGAACAGTTGGGGCTCATGGCCCCTGCCGCAGCACCGCCTGGCTTACAAGGACATGACATTCACCTTCCACATTGCCCCCCTGGGCACCAAGTAAGGAAAGCTGATACACGAAAAATCCTTGCGGACGAGACGCTCTCGGGCGTTCTCCACCGCAAGGATTTTTTTCTTTTTGGGTGGGGCGTGTCAGCCCCGGTCCTTGAGCTTGCACTTCCCCTCTCGTCCCCATCAACGCAGAAAGCCATTCCTGTCGATTGCCTGACAGGAATGGCTTTCTGCGATTGTCTGCGCTTGTCGGTGTGGGGTGGCGCATGCGGACGACTTCGGAAGCCGCCTCCGTCACGGCCTACACGAATTCCTCGCCCTTTTTCAGTTGTGTCTCGTTGACGTACTTGCGGATCAGGGCCGATGAGTCTTCTTTCTTGCAGATGAGCAACACGTTGCCTTGCTCGGCCACGATGAAGTCTTCCAGGCCGTTGATGACGCCCAGTCGACCCTTCGGCAACTTGATGATGTTGCCGTGGCTGTTCTCGATCATCACCTCGGAGTCGATGACCACATTGTCGTCGTCGGTCTTGGGCAAGGCCTCGTAGATGCCGTGCCACGTGCCCACGTCAGCCCATCCGAAGTCGCATTTCATCACGCTCACGTGGTCCGACTTCTCCAGGATGCCCATGTCGACCGACAGGTTGGGGTAGGCCGTGAAGTGCTCCATCATGTAGTCGCCCTCCTCCTTGGTGGTGGCGTGGTTGTTGAGCTGGTCGAGGATGCGCAACACGGGAGGCAGGATGTGCGAGAACTCCTTGCGCAGATGGCGCACATTGGACAGGAACAGTCCCGTGTTCCAAAAGAACTCTCCGCTGTCCATGAACATTTTCGCAAACTCGCGGTCGGGCTTCTCGGTGAAGGCCTTCACCTTGTAGACGTTTCTCTCCTGCGGTTCGCCCATCTGGATGTAGCCGTAGCCAGGCTCGGGGCGCGTCGGCTTGACGCCCATCGTGAGGAAGCTGTCGTTGGCGGCCACGAAGGCCAGCCCCTCCAGCACGTTTTTGCGGAACGCGTCCTCGTTGAAGACCAACTGGTCTGACGGCACGGCAATCATGCAAGCGTCTTCGTCAATCTTCGAAATGCGGTGGTTGGCCCAGGCGATGCTGGGGGCGGTGTTGCGGTGGATGGGCTCCGCCATGATGCGCTCGCGGGGCACGTCAGGAAGTTGCTCTGTCACCAGGTCGAGGTAATCGATGTTGGTGTTGACAAATATGTGTTCGGGGTCCAGTATCTTCGCCATCCTGTCGTAGGTCTGCTGCAACTGGGTGCGGCCTGTCCCGAAGAAGTCGATGAATTGCTTGGGGTGCATCTCGCGGCTGCAGGGCCACAGGCGGCGCCCCTTGCCACCGGCGAGGATCAAGCAATAATTATGGTCAACAGATGTCATGGGCTAAGTATAGATTTAAAATTTCACAATGCGAAGTTACAATAATAAAACGAGACGGCCACGCCCTTTAGTATTTATTTGGACAACTTTTTAATATTTTCACCAAACCATTTCTGCCCCCAATATCTTTTTGCTAACTTTGCATAAGAATTGCGAACAACCAACCATGACAACGAAGCAGATCCTTCTGATCAATGATATTTGCGGATATGGCAAGGTGGCCACGGCGGCCATGTTGCCCGTCCTCTCCTATATGGGCCATTCCACCTACAACCTGCCGACGGCCATCGTGTCCAACACGCTCGACTATGGCCAGTTCAACCTTCTCGACACCACCGACTACATCACGGGCGTCTTCCCGGTGTGGAAGAAGCTTGGCTTCCGCTATGACGCCATCGCCACGGGCTTCATCGCCTCGGAGCGACAGGCGCGCATCGTGTCGCAATATTGCCGGGAGCAGGCCGCCCATGGAACCGCCATCTATGTGGATCCCATCATGGGCGACGAGGGGAAGCTCTACAATGGTGTGACGCCGGCCACCATACAGAGCATGAGGGAGATGATCGCCGTGGCCGACCTCATCTATCCCAACCACACGGAGGCCTGCTACCTCACTGGTTCCGACTACCGCGCTGAGGGGGTGAGCCATGACGAGGCCGTGGCCTTGGTCGACGGCTTGCGCGCCATCGGCAGCAAGTCGGTGCTCATCACGTCGGTCAGGGTCGAAGGACAGCCCAGCGTGGTGGGCTACAATCATTTGGCGGACGCCTATTTCTCG
Source organism: bacterium (assembly GCA_963594895.1). Taxonomy (GTDB): domain Bacteria; phylum Bacteroidota; class Bacteroidia; order Bacteroidales; family Bacteroidaceae; genus Prevotella. Next base: position 50,516 of record CAVBFJ010000011.1, read on the forward strand.
TTGCCCTACACCGAGATACCTGTCCATTTCCCCGGCACGGGCGACATCTTCTCGGCCGTGCTCATTGGTCATCTGCTTGGTGGGGAGGCGCTGTTGTCAGCCACACGGAAGGCCATGGATGCCGTCTACCAGTTGATTGATTTGAATAAGGACAACGAAGACAAGAACTGCGGCATTCCGCTGGAAAAACACTTGAACATTCTCTGATGGACTGGTTACTTTCGCTCTTCTCCGTCCACTCGGCCACGGAGTCGATGGTTGTCATTTCGCTGATCATCGCCATTGGCATGGCCTTGGGCAAGATCAAGGTGATGGGTGTCTCGCTGGGCGTGGCGTTCGTATTCTTCATCGGAATCTTTGCCGGACACCTGGGACTGACCGTCGACAAGACGGTGCTCGATTATGCTGAGACCTTCGGCCTGTCGATATTTGTCTATTGTCTTGGCCTCCACGTTGGCCCCAACATCTTCGGATCGCTCCGCCATGAGGGCATGGCGCTCAACCTGTGGAGCCTGGGCATCATCGTTGCGGGCACGGCGTTCGCCCTTGCCTTGATGCCCTTCATGGGCGTCAGCCTTCCCGACATGGTGGGCTTGCTCTGTGGCGCCACCACCAACACCCCGGCCCTTGGTGCGGCCACGCAGACCCTGGGCGCGCTGGGGCTGCCGTCAGACAGCGTGGCCCTGGCCACGGCCGTGACCTATCCGCTCGGTGTGGTCGGCGTCATCATTGCGATGATGCTCATCCGCAAGTGTTTCGTTAAGCCGTGCGACCTTGAGGTGAAGCCCTTCACCGATGACGACCACACATACATAGCGCAGTTCATTGCCATGAACCCCGCCATTGCCGACAAGACCATCGCGCAGATTGCCGAGTTGACACACCTGAAGTTTATCATATCCCGCATCTGGCGCAATGGGCAGGTCATCATGCCCGTGTCGTCCACGGTCATCAAGACGGGCGACTCGCTGCTCGTGGTCACCACCAAGGAGGATGAGGATGCCATGGTGGTGCTCTTCGGCAAGCAGGTGGAGAAAGACTGGAACGGTGGGGAGATTGACTGGAACGCCATCGACTCCAATGTGGAAAGCCGTGTCTGCGTCGTGACGCGTACCGCCCTGAACGGCCGCCACCTGGGCGAGCTGCAGTTGCGCCACACCTATGGGGTCAACGTCAGCCGTGTGCTGCGTGGCGACATCAAGCTCTTGGCCAGCGACGACCTGCGCCTGCAGTATGGTGACCGCGTCACGGTGGTGGGCCGTAGCGAGGCGGTGAACAATGTGGAGAACTTCTTCGGCAACTCGGTGAAGACGCTCGACAAGCCCAACATCGGCAGCATCTTCCTGGGCATCGTCCTCGGCTTGGCACTGGGAACCATACCCATCAGCCTGCCGGGCATGGAGTCGCCCATCCGCCTGGGCATCGCTGGTGGCCCCATCATCATGGGCATCATCGTCGGTGCGCTGGGTCCGCGGCTGCACTTCATCTCTTATACCACCCGTTCGGCTTCGCTCATGCTGCGTAGCCTGGGCCTCGCCATCTACCTGGCGTGTCTCGGCCTTTCGGCCGGCAAGGATTTCTTTGCCACCGTGGTGCGCCCTGAGGGCTTGTTGTGGCTGGGCTTGGGCGTTCTCATCACGGTCGTCCCGACGGTCATTGTCGGTGCCATCGCCCTGCACAAGCACAAGTACGACTTCGGCACGGTGTGTGGCATTATCTGTGGCAGCATGGCCAACCCGATGGCCTTGGGCTATGCCAACGACACGCTGAAGGGCGACACGGCCAGCATCAGCTATGCTTCCGTCTACCCCATGGCCATGTTCCTTAGGGTCGTGATAGCCCAGGTGATCATCATGTTCTTCATGAGTTAGGCTCCCCTGATGGTGCGCCTTTTTGGTGACGGACAGCGGGCAATGGAAGCGTGCGGCCTTGTAAAAAATGCAACAAACTATAGTCTGAAATTTCCGTTATTCTCAACGAGAAAATCTTTGGGCGCAAATACGCGAAAATAGAGCGGTTTTTATAACTGTCTGTCAACGAGTAACTTATGGAAAAGTATCTTCTATTTTATCTCAATCGTAAATTCTTTTCATAACGATATGTGCCTAATCTACTTGCGATAGGTGCCTAATCTCACTGCGATTAGGCATCAATCACGTCGTGATTCGGTACTTATCGCACATAGATTAGGCACATTCTTTGAGGTGCCGGGTCACAAACGCACCCGAGGCGGGCTAAAAACGGCATTTTCGCGCGCTAGTTCATTGGGATTCGCGAACAAACTTTTTGGCCAAAAATCGCAACAATGTTTACTGCGCCTGGTCGGTTTCCACATAAAACAGACCATGGCAGCTGTAAGTGTTTTTGGCTTGACAGACGTATATATATCAAAAAGGCGCCCCGACGCCACGATCCCACCAATGATTCATGACCATGAAAAGATGTATCCTTCTCCTGTCTCTCTGTGCCTTGGCCCTATGCCTGCGGCTGCAGGCGCAAGACGCCAGCCAGTTGCACCGACGTGTGGACCCCATCCTGCGGCACGTGGCCACGCAGCCCGACTGGCTCCTGTCGCGCCTGCAGATGTACTGGACGACCCACGCCACCGATGTCTTTGTGCGTGGCGAGGCGTTTGACCACCCGGGTGGCGGACGCGCTCCCGTCCCCACGGTGAAGTTCAATGGCACGCGCGGCACGGCGTCGTCCTACAATCGTCCGGCGCTTGAGGACGTCGTCCCCTACGATGACGACAGCCTGGGCAACGTCACCTTTGTCAACCGCGCCACGGGCAAGATGGAGAAGGCGCACCCCTCGAAGACGGGCTGCAACATCGACGGACTGAACCGCCAGATCTTAGGGTTGGCCGCCGATGCCGCACAGCTCTATGCCCTGGAGGGTGACAAGCGCTGCGCCCAGTTGGCCTTGGGCGTCTTCGACACGTTCATGCGGGGCATCTACCATCGCAATGTGCCCATCGATCTCAATCATGGCCACCAACAGACGCTGGTCGGCATGACCACCTTCGAGGTCATCCATGAGGAGGCCGTCAAGCCCCTGGTGAATACTTACCGCCTCTTGGGCAAGTATGTCAAGAAAGACCGCGACCTCTATGACGCGGCCTTCAAGAAATGGGCCGACAACATCATCGCCAACGGAGTGCCCCACAACAACTGGGACCTGCTGCAAGCCGAGTTTGTGGCGAAGATCGCCCAGGTGCTGGGCCCCGACAAGCACTATGCCGACGGGCGCGGGCGCGAGCATTATCTCGACTGCATCGTGGAGCGCAGCAGCATCCGCCAGTGGGGGCTCAAGCCGTTGGCCGACTTCGGGTTCGACAGTGCCACAGGCATCTGGTATGAGGCGCCGGGCTACAGCCAGATGGTGGTGGGCGACTTCTGCGCGTTCGCCGACGAGCTCGACCGGGAGGCCAGCGTTGACGTCTTCAGCCGTCTGCCCGTGCTGCGCAAGGCCGTGTTTGCCCTGCCTCAATACCTCTTCCCCAACCGCATGATAGCGGGCTTTGGCGACACCCACCCCGGCTATCTCAGCACCAAGGCCATTGACGCCTACGCCAGCTATGCCACGCGCCATCACGACGGGGCCACCGTCAGCGCGTTGGCCCGCCTGAAGGCGGCGGTGCAACCTGCGGCCGCCGACACGGCCGTGGCGCGCTACGTGTCGCCCCTTTTCCATGCGAAGAACGTGTCGTGGCTCGCCATGCGGTCGGGCATGAACCGGCGGCACGACCTCATGGTGTCGCTCAACGGATCGCTGGGCAATCACCAGCACGCCAACGGCATCTCCATGGAGCTTTATGGCAAGGGATGGGTGCTGGGCCCCGACGCGGGCATCGGCGAGCATCTCTACAGCGGACTCGACTACCAGGAGTACTACTCGCAGATGCCGGCCCACAACACGGTGTGTGTCGACGGTGTGTCGAGCTATCCGACCATGATGTCCCAGCACGCCTTCGCCGTCGTCGACAGTGGGCGGATGGCCATGTCCGACGGCACACGGGCGCTCTTCAGTGTGGTGGCGTTTGTGGAGCCTGAGACGCAGAGCGACCAGCAACGCACCAACGCCCTTGTGAAGACCTCGGCCACGGGCGGCTTCTATGTGGACATCTTCCGTAGTCGCAGGCGCGACGGCAACGACAAGTTCCATGATTATTTTTACCACAACCTCGGCCAGGACATGCGTCTCACTGCCGCCGATGGCTCCGACCTTGGCCTGCGGCCCACCGATGAGCTGGCCTTTGCCGGCGGACACCTCTACGCTTACTCCTACCTCTACGACAAGCGGAGCGCTCCGGCAGCCGCCGATGTGCGGGCCTCGTTCACCATGACCCCCACCAACAAGAATGCGCTGGCCGACCCCAACGACCCCGTCACCATGACCCTGTGGATGCGGGGCGACAGCGCGCGCGAGGTGTTCAGCGCCTTGTCGCCAGTCAACCGCGAGTATGAGCGCATGAGGGAGGAGCCTTACGACATCGACCGGCAACCCGTGCTGACCTACGTGGCGCGCCAGCGTGGCGAGGCGTGGACCCATCCGTTTGTGGCCGTCTATGAGCCCTCGTCGGCCTCCGAGCCTTCCGAGATTGCCGGGGTGAGCTTCTTCAAGCCCCAAAGCGTTGACCCGGCGGCCGTGGGCGTGCGCATTGACCTGAAGGATGGTCGCACGCGCTATGTCTTCTCGTCGGCGGACGGTAGCGAGATGAGCTACCAGGGCCTGACCGTCAAGGGACGGTGTGTGGTGAGATAAATAAACTGAAAACAAAAGAAACAACGATAACAACATGAAAAAGACGCTTACGACAGCCGTATGGAACATACTCACATGGGCGCTCCTGGCACTTGTCATGGTTTTGTCGGCAAACGAGGCCTTGGCCAAGGGAGGCCTGTCGGCAGACCATGAGCTCAACTATTGCAGCCGACAGGTGAAGCGCGCCCTGGCGCAACTGCGCCAAGCCGATGGCTCTTACGACTTCACCCTGATGCCGCGCAACATCCTGGCCACCGATAGACAGCCGGGATGGAACTGCCGCAAGGTGTCGGCCGAGGAGTGGTGCTCCGGCTTCTGGCCCGGTATCCTGTGGATGGACTATGCCTTGACAGGCGATGCGGAGGTGCGCCGGGCGGCCGAGGGCTACACGGGCGCCCTGCGTGACATCGCCTATCGGCCCGCCTTCGACCACGACATCGGCTTCCTCATGTACTGCTCTTACGGCAAGGGCTATGAGGTCAACCACGACGAAGCCTACAGGCGGGTGTTGCTGGCCTCGGCCGACACGCTCGCCACACTCTACAATCCGCTCGTGGGAACGCTGCTGAGCTGGCCGCGCAACGTGAAGATGTTTGGCGGACACAACACCATCATGGACAACATGATGAACCTCGACCTGCTGTTCTGGGCGGCGCACAACGGCGGCAGCCCCTTGCTCGGCGACATGGCCGTGGCCCATGCCGCGACCACCATGCGCCACCAGTTTCGCCCCGATGGCTCGTGCTACCATGTGGCCGTCTACGACACCCTCGATGGCCACTTCATCCACGGCGTCACCCATCAGGGCTACGGCGACGAGTCGATGTGGGCTCGCGGACAGGCGTGGGCCATCTATGGCTACACCATGGTCTACCGCTGGACCCGGCGACCGGTCTTCCTCAGTTTCGCGCGCCGTGTGGCCGATGCCTATATCCGTGCCCTCACGCCGGCACCCCTGCGGACTGAGCGACAAGGCACGGTGACAGCGAGCACCGATCTCAGCCGCTACGACCTTGTGCCGAAGTGGGACTTCTGTGATCCCGACCCCGCGGCGCCCAAGGATGCCAGCGCCGCCTGCGTGGTCGCCGATGCCCTGTTGGAGTTGAGCCAGTGTGTGGAGGGCGAGTATGGTGTGTTCTATCGCCGCTTCGCTGAGGAGACCTTACGCCAGCTGAGCACGCCCGCCTATCAGAGTGGCGACAAAAATGTGAGTTTCCTGCTCCACAGCACGGGTCATCATCCCGCCGGATCAGAGATTGACGCCAGCATCATCTATGCCGACTACTACTACCTGGAGGCACTCATGCGGCTCAAGGCCCTGCAGCGGGGAGAGGACGCAAGTCGCTAAATGAACAATTACTGGAACACCTGCAAAAACTCGTGTGGGGCATTCTTCGTGGTGATTTGTTTGTAATGATTTATTGCCAAAAAGTTTGCCCGAGATTTCGGATGAACCTTATTTTTATCCCGAGCTGGGGTATGGCTTACCCGAATACCTGCTGCCATAACGTTTTGTTGCTGACGATGATGCTGACATTGGCTTTCATGTACTTTTGCAACATGGTGGCATTTTGTCCCTGTTCGTTCACTGTGGCTATAGCCATAAAATAGTTGCCATCTTCTCTATGTATGAGCTTGGCATTATGGCTTATAATGTTGCAGTTATAAGATGTTTTGTCGTTGCCCTCGAAAGATACATGAGCCGTCCTTGGCTCATCGAAAAGATGCAAATATTTGTATGGCACAAACACTTGCACTGTTCTTTGATAGATGACCTCACCATTAGCCTCTATGGATATAGGATAAGGTATCTTGTAGAAAGCAACTGCGAGGGCGAGGACTATGATTGTAATGATAACTGTCCCCAAGCTGACGAGGCGAGGAGGAACTTTGCCTATCACGTTACTCACCTTCTCGCTTCTCAACTCTATATTATCAGATTCCTTTTCTTTCTGTTCCATATCAAACGCTTTTTAGTTTCCCAATTCCAACTGGTTCTTCACAAGGTTATAATATGCCCCTCGCTTGGCGGTCAAAGACTCATGGTTGCCTGTCTCAACCACCTTGCCTTGGTCTATGACCACGATTTGGTCTGCATTCTTCACCGTGCTTAGGCGATGAGCCACAATCACAACCGTCTTGCCCCTATAGAACTTGTCCAAGTTCTCCACGATGCTTCTCTCGTTGTTGGCATCGAGCGA
>CAVBFJ010000012.1:0-57461 GCA_963594895.1 bacterium
ACAGGGTGTTTTTCTGCATCTGTTTTTCGGTACATCTAATTGGACACCCTAGTTAATTAGTGGACCCTAATTAGTGAAACCTCTACCACAAACTTATTTTCTCCTTGGCCGCATGGTTATGAGTGGTACCATCATTTCTTCCATTGAGATGCCTCCATGTTGAAAAGTATCTTTATAATAAGACACATAGTAATTGTAGTTGTTGGGATATGCGAAGAAAGAATTCCCTGTTGCAAAAACATAGCTCGTGCTTACGTTGGGCACTGGTAGTTGAGCACATTTTGGATTCTTAATGACAAACACCTCCTTGGGATTGTAACTAAGGTTTTTTCCCAATTTGTATCTTAAGTTTGTGTTTGTGTTTCGGTCTCCGATGATCTTGATGGGCTTGGATGCTCGGATGGAGCCGTGATCGGTAGTCACGATGATGCGATAGTCTGACTGCGACAACAACCTAAACAGCTCCGCCATGACCGAATGGCGAAACCATGATAGGGTGATGCTGCGGTAGGCACTCTCATTATTAGCCAGTTCGCGCACCATCTTCGACTCGGTGCGAGCATGCGATAGCATGTCGATGAAATTGATGACCACAACGTTTAGGTCGTTTTCCTTCAGGTGATTAAATTGCTTGATAAACTTCTCTGCTGCGTTTGAATCGTTGATCTTATTATACGTGAAGGAGTCATGGCGGCGGAAGCGGTCAATCTGCGTCTGAATGAGTGGCTCTTCATTGAGATTTTTCCCTTCCTCCTCATCTTCATCGACCCACAGGTCGGGAAACATTTGTTGAATCTTGTTGGGCATCAAGCCGCTGAAGATCGCATTGCGCGCATACTGTGTGGATGTGGGTAGGATGCTCATGTAGATGTCTTCATCGATGTCAAATTGGTCGCCAATTTGCTTGGCGAGTATGCGCCACTGATCATAGCGGAAATTGTCGATTACGATTAAAAACACCTTTTCTCCAGCATTGATGTAGGGGAACACTTTCTCCTTAAATAAGTCGGGGCTCATTATTGGGCGAGGATAGTGGTGGTTGCCCATCTTTTCGGGGGCAACCCATTCCAGGTAGTTGCTCTTTACAAACTTAGCGAAACTGTTGTCTGCTTCCTCTTTTTGCATGGCCAACATGTCTGTCATTTGGCTGTCGGTGTCGCTCAGCTCCAGCTCCCAATGTACCAGTTGTCTGTAGACGTTGGTCCAATCTTCCCAACTTTTGCAGTCCGTGATTTTCATGGCCAATTGCTGATATGCCTGTTGGTAGCTGCTCTGCGTCATTTCGGTTACGATTTCACGGCGATGAATGTTTTTCTTGAGCGTCAGCAAGATTTGGCTGGGGTTGACAGGCTTGATGAGGTAATCTGCGATTTTAGCACCAATGGCTTGATCCATGATGTTTTCTTCCTCGCTCTTAGTGACCATGACTACGGGTGTCTGTGGTTGTATCGTTTTGATTTGTTGCAGGGTGTCGAGCCCTGTCAGCCCAGGCATCATCTCATCGAGCATGATCAAGTCGAACGTGCGTTGCCGGCACTCCTCAATGGCATCAGCGCCATTGTTCACCGTTGTCACGTCATAGCCTTTTTTTTGAAGGAAAATGATATGAGCCTTCAGCAATTCAATTTCATCATCGACCCATAGTATGTATCCATTGTTTGTTATCATGTAGTTTCTCCTTTTCTCATGATTTTAGAAACCGTCGAGGTCGTAGTATTCGTCCTCGAGATCAAACGACTCCTCTTCCTTGACTTTCTTGGGCTCTTGGTCCTTCTGTGTGTTGTCGGTGTCGTTCTTTTTTTCTCCACTCTTAGCCTTTTGGATGGCGCCGTTTTCCTTTTTCTTGGGTATGTTGTTGCTCTTGCTAGTAGGAAGCACATCGCCATCGTCGAAAATGATGTTGGTCCCATTTGCAGTGGTGGATTGCCCTTTTTCTTCTCCATTGCCCTTGTTTGTAGGTCGTGGAGTCGTGATGGTCGGTTCTTGGGTTTGGGCCTGTTGTTTGTGGTTTCCTGTAGTGGCCGGGTTTGACGATTGAGTGGCCGCAGGTGTAGCATCCTTGGACTTTGGGGAATCCTCTTTTATGTCATCAATGATTGTTGTTGTTCGTTGGTTGTTAGTGGGCTGGTCGTCAGTGTGAACTACCGTCCCGTTGTCTGGGGCGGCCGTGTTGTCTGGCGTCACAACCTTGTCGTCGGTCTCCACGGGAACAATGGTCTTTTGTTGTTCCGGCTGTGTTGTACTGTCATTGGCAGGTACCACAGTTCCTGTTTGAGACTTGGAGCTTGTCTCGCCATCAGTAGAGATGAGCGTGCCTGTCGATGTGGGTTCTTGGTTGCTTGGAGAGATGAGTGATCCGTCCAAATAGTCATCCACTTCTTCTTCTTCCGTTTCAAGCTGCTTGGCGGGCGTTATCGTAGTGATTTCTGCTGGCTCTGTGAGCAGACGTGCTGTGGAGACCTTCAGGGGTGCAAAATGCTTGTTATAGTACGCATCATAGTCATCGTAGCTGTATGTGGTTCCCAGTAGGGGCAAGTTCTCTTCGCTGATGATGATGGGACGTGATTTTCCGATGAGGCGCAGGATTGCTTCTTGCTTCAACATCAAGTGTGCATATTGTAAGGCCTCATCGTAACTTCTGAAACCCGAAACACACATATGAAGGACGCCTTCGCTCTCATTGGTGGAGATGTTGAAGTCGCGGACAAGATAGTTTGTGAAGTTGTATCGGGCTAGCTCAAAGAGAAGTTTGTTCTCATTGACACTGTCGGGCTTGTAGACGAACATGAACACGAAGTTTGTGTTGCGTTCGTTGGTGAATTGGCGTGCATGAATTGAGTCGCTGTCATTAAGCACCACACTGCGTCTGCTCCATACGTTTCCAATGTCAAACTTGCCACCACGCAATTTCTTGCCTTCCTTCACGCCATTGATGATCATGCCTGCCAGCTCCGACACGCTGCTCTTGGGATATTTCTCCACTATGGTGTGCATGGCCGTCAGGCAACCTGCACCATCCCCATTGTTGAGTTTGCTCAGTCCGTCGATGAAGATAAACTTGTCGCGGTTGGCCCCCAAGGGAAAACGGCTTTCTGATAAGTATGCGTTGGCGTTAACCTCTCCGAAGCGGTCAGCCTTGAAAGCATTGTATGTGGCTGCATAAAGCGAGTCCTCAAGATGCACACCTTCACGGGCATTTTGTGTAAAGTAGGGATCGGTCAACAGGGTGGTCCATTGGCTCTCGGGGAAATTCACCTTTAGTTTTTCCACATAAGTTTCGGCGGTCTGGTGCTGCCCGATCCGTGAGTAGAGTAGGAATAAGTGGTAAAAGGCCTCATCCATATGCTCATAGGTGGGGAATTGTTCGGTGAGTCTCAAAAATGTCTTCTCTGAAAGTGGGAGCTCGTCAAGCTTATCCTTGAATATCACGCCACTATGGAACAAGCCATCCATGATAATGGTGTTGCTGGCAGCCAATTGCTCCTCATCGAATGGGATTTGTGCCAAGTAATATTCGCGCTTGTGAGGGTCGTTCTGCGTGCTGTCCTTCATTTGTGCCAAAGAGTCCTGCATGGCTTCTGCCTTGCTGATGGAGTCTCGTTGCGTCTCTGTGAGTTCTGTAGATGCGTTGCCCCCCATTCCTGCAACAACTGTTGTGTTGGCCCGTTGCCAGTTGTCTGCGTTCTCTCGCTTTCCCCATTGGCGCTGAAACAATTGCTTTCCCTGTTGTACGGCCATGGGGTTGTAGAAGTACCATTGGCCGTTGGTCTGTTGAGTGGTCGCCTGCGTGTTTCGGTTTTGATTTCTGTTGCCCACTGCGTTGTTTCTTTGTTGTGCCTGTTGTGCGTTGGCTTCTGCTTGCTTGTTCTTTTCTTCTTTCTCCTTCTTTTTCAAGGCCTCGATGACACGGTCTATAGCTTCGTTGCGTTCCTTTTCTGGCATCTTGGCCAGTTCCTGCAACGAGTCTTGCAAGTGCACTGCCTCAGTGTAGGGCACCAGTTCGTCGAGCACCTTCGAACGGTTCGACAATTGCTCATAATCCTTTCGTTCCTTGTCGAGCAGTCCGATGGCTGCTCCGTAGCAACGTTGGGCATCCGCGAATTTCTTTTTTGTCCAGTACAGGTCACCCAATTTCAGAAGCAACACACCTTTCTCAATGCCACTGCGGGTTGCTTTTTTTGCGCCCTTCTCATAGTTGGCGATGGCGTTTGCCGTATCTTTTTGTGCTAAATAAATATTGCCGATGGCATAATATACTTGATCGAGATAATCCTTGTTGTTGTCTGAGATAGCCATGTGTTTCAGCCGACGTATCATCTGGTTCGATTGGTTTGAAGCCAACACTTCCGTTTGTGCAATACGTGCGTTAAACTCCAATTCATAGGGTGGGTTTTGCCTGATAACCTTTTTGAACGCCTTGTAGGCTTCCGCTTTTTGTCCCAGCGCGGCTTGCAGTTGGCCCATGAGATACCATTCGCGGGCACGTTGCTTTTTGCGCATCTCGTGTTTGATGACGTTCCGAAGGTACGGGATGGCCTTGGCGTAATTGCCCGTGTGGATGTAATAGTCTGCGTAAGTGTAGTCCCATTCCTTTCGTGTTCTCCAATGTAGGCTGTCACGTTGCATGTTGCGTATGACGTCTTCGGCATCGTAGAGAAAATCGTTCTCAATGTAGCTTTTGGCTAGCCAAGCGCGTGCACGGCCGTAGATGGCAGGCTGCGTGGCGTAAAGGCGGCTCATGTAGTTGAAAGTGGAAGCTGCGCCATCAAAGTCGCCTTGATGGAACTGGGAACGCCCCATGAGCATCCATGCCTTCCACAGGAAAGGGTTGTACTCCTTCCTGTTAAGCCATTCCAAGTCTTTTGCATTTTTTTTCCGGTTTTTGGTCCATTCCGGTTTGCGCTTTATGCTGTGCAACTTGATTGCTTTTTCGGCTTTCTCTATGGCCTTGTCAAAGTCTCCTTTGCCCAATTCGCGACTTGCCTTGTTGCCCACCGTGTAGAGAGGGATGATTTCCGTGAAATTGTCTTTGTTGCCATTTTCTTTAGCCAAGGATCCGTCTATGTAGGCTAAGGTGCCATTGTAATATACGTTGTAGCGTGTGTTGAAGGCCTGCCACCACCGAGATTTCGCAGTGTTCTTCTCTGTGGAGCATGCTGTTAGTACTATCACGCCAGTGAAAACCAGCAATAGGTGGATGTATCGTTTCATGTTCAATGTGTTGATAACGATAAGGGCTTGTCTATTATTGCTTACTCTTGATGCTAATTATTCAATTAGCACAGCATATTCGTCTTTGATTCCATCGGGCATGTTGATGCCCCTAAGTGTTAAACTTCGTCCCCAGGTTTTCACCTCTTGGGGGCGTAGCGTCTCCAGCACTTCAGCAAACTGTTCTGTCTCCTCAATGGTGTATTGGTCAGAAGGCCTTCCTTGATACTGGTCCAGTTCCTCATCGTCGTAGTATTCGACATCTTTTGTGGCGGCCTCCATCATGCACACCTGCTCACAACGGTCATTGGTGCCACTACAGGATGAGCAGCTGACGTGTGTCACGATAGGTTGTTCATCTTTATCGCCTTTGTGGTGTGTGAGTTGGGTTAGCAAGGCTGTTATGAGTCCCAATGCGATTAGCCCAATGAGAAGATATAACATTTGTGTCAGATGTGATGAATAATGAATAAGATGAGTTATTCTGTGCTAACTTTTTGGATAATAAATCCCGCGGATTGCAAGTCATCCCAAAATGTCGGATATGATTTTGATACCACTTCGGGGTGGTTGATGGTCAGTCCTGGGTGCTTGATGGCTAGTGGCGCGAAGGCCATGGCCATGCGATGGTCCTCATAAGTGTCGATGGGAGCCATCGAAGGCTCACACCGACTGCCGTCCCATGTTAGTTCGCTATCATTGACGCTTTGTACGAGATAGCCTACCTTGCGCAACTCGCACTTTAAGGCCTCAATGCGATCCGTCTCCTTGATTTTTAGGCTTGCCAAACCTTTGAAATGGAACGGAATGTCAAGTGCACAACACGTAACAACGACTGTTTGCGCCAAGTCAGGACAATTGTTGAAATCGAAGTCTATGCGGCTTACTGACCCCATCCTTGGAGTTAAGGTGACCAATGTGGGCTTGCCTTCCTCATGATCGCCAAATGCGGTTTTCACTCCCAGGAGTGAGAATATGTGCTTGACGATGGAATCGCCCTGCTTCGAGGCGTCCATCAGGCCACCCAACCTTACCTTGGCCATGTCACAGTTGTAGAGGGCGGTCATCTCATACCAATAGCTCGCTGCGCTCCAATCGTTCTCGATGAGAAAACGACGTTGGACATATGGTCTTGGCTTCACGGTGATGGTGTCGCCCGCTGTCCAGTCGGCATCTGCGCCATACTCTCTCATGAGCCATAGTGTCAAGTCGATATAGGGACGCGAGACGATACTGCCCATTAGTTGCAGTTCCAACCCTCTCTTTAAGGTGGGCCCAACAAGCAATAAGGCGGACACATATTGTGAACTGACATTTCCTGGTATGCATACCCGGCCACCTTCCAATGCGGCTCCATGGATTTGGAGCGGGGGATATCCTTCCCCTTCAACATAAGTGATGTCAGCCCCCAAAGTGCGCAAGGCCTCCACCAGGACTCCTATGGGGCGGTGCTTCATGCGTTCTGTACCTGTAATGACATGCTCCCCAGGTGTGACAGACAAGTAAGCCGTCAAGAAGCGCATGGCTGTTCCTGCAGCCTTGATGTCGATGGCGTAGGGCATGGTCTCCAAGGCCTTTACGACAACGTGAGTGTCGTCGCATACCGAAAGGTTGTCGGGCATGATGTTGCCGCCAGATAAGGCGTGGATGATTAGAGCCCGATTGCTGATGCTTTTGGACGCCGGCAACTTGATGGCTGCTGCTAATTGTTGTGGTGCGGTTATTTTGTATGTCATAGTGCGCTTTCTTAATGATGGTGTATTACCTATTTTATTTAAGACAAAGTTAGCTATTTTATTTTTTAAACCAAAGGATTTTAGCCTCTAATAGGGTAAAATAACACATTTTTAGCAAAAAGTCTCTTGAAAATTTGGATGTTTCAAGGAAAGTAATTACCTTTGCATCGCAATTAAGGAACGGGATTTAGCGCAGTTGGTAGCGCACGCGTCTGGGGGGCGTGAGGTCGCTGGTTCGAGTCCAGTAATCCCGACCGAAAAAGGAAGTTGAGTTTCAGCTTCCTTTTTTAATTTGAGTTTTCACAACTAATATTGCAGCAGTCCATTTTGTCCTTGCTGGTGTGTCAATTGCATCTTCTGATGATTGTCTTAGGTTGGTGTCGTGGTCTGTTTTTTTACTTTGAGATGTCGGCTTATTTCGTTTTCGCTTCTTAAAAGCAATAAAATCAAAGTGCCCTTTGTGTTCTTGGCGTAAAATTTATATCTTTGCAATGCTAAGAGCCATCAACATGACAAACGACAATTCTATTGTGAAACTACATCGAACATCCTTGAAGGATTTGGCTTCTGAACTTCATGTGAGCATTGCTACCGTGTCGCGAGCGTTGCATGGTAGCCATGAGGTGAGCGAAAAAGTTCGCAAGAAAGTTCAGCAGTTGGCCAAGAAACGGAATTATCATCCTAATCCTTTTGCTCAAAGTCTACGGAAGGATGTTCCACATATCATCGGTGTCGTGGTCCCCAATCTGGTCACCCATTATTACGCGGCTGTGCTTGATGGCATTGAGGATTATGCGTTGCAACATGGTTTCTTGGTCTTTTCGGCTAATAGCCATGAGAATCATGTGAGAGAAGAACGAGCTGTGGAGAGTTTCTTGTCAATGCATGTGGATGGTGTGATATCTTGTTTGGCACAAGACACTACCGACTATTCTCACTATGAGCAGATGGAAGCCTTGGATGTGCCCTTGGTGTTTTTTGCGAGAACTTGCCTTCCCGATCGTTTTTCGCAGGTTGTTGCCAATGGTGACGAGGCAGCCTATGAAGCCACCCAGCATTTGCTTTCTACAGGTTCTCGGCGCGTTGCTTTCTTGGGCGGTCCCAATCATCTTGATATGGTGAAGCGTCGCAAGCATGGTTATCTGGAAGCTTTGCGCGAGGCTAACCTTCCCATTGACCGAAGCCTTGTCGTGTGTGGAAAGATCGAATTTGACGAGGCACGCGCAAGAACACTTGAGATGTTGCGTTCCCCTAACCCGCCAGACGCCATATTGGCATTCAATGACATCATTACATATGCGGCGTTTGATGCTGTGAAATGCTTGGGGTTGCGCATTCCGCAAGACGTGGCCATCATTGGTTTTACAGAGTGTGATAACGCTGCCTTTGTCACCCCAGCCCTGTCGGCCATCATGGACCAAGCGCACGAGCAAGGGACTGCAGCCTGCGAACTGCTTCTAAGGCGCATCAATGGAGACAGAAAAGTTTATAAGAAAATTGTCCCCATGATCTTGAAAATTAGGGATAGCAGTGACAAGCGATCGGCCAAGAACGAACGGTAGGGGGATATGGCCTAGATGATTAACAACGCGAACAAAGGGTATGGCTATTGACATACCCTTTGTTCGCTTTATTAGGTTGCTATTTCTTACCAATGTTCTTGATCCAGTTGAGGGGGCGCTTGATGAGTTTCTTTAGGCCGCTCTCTTGTTCTTGAGGAGCTTTGAAGTCATCGGGTAGGCCGTTGTACCGTGTAGTCCGTCCACTCTTTGGCGCTTCGGGATCTTGCGGATGACGGCGCTTGGGTTTTCTCTGGCGTTGTTTGTTGCTTTCCTTCTTGGGCTCCGTGCTTGTGCCATCGCTGACATTTGGTGTTGTTTGCGAGTTGCTTTTCTTTGGATTATTCCTTTTTTTTCTGTGTTGTTTTTGCCCATTGTTAGGCTCGTGCTGCTCCTTATTTGCAACAGACTTCTGAGATTCTTTAGCCTTTTGCTGTTCTTTGGTGTTGGCATTGTCGTTTTGTGAAGACTTCTTGGCCTCAGTGTCGTTGTTGCGTTGCTTGTTGCTCTTGTCGTTTCGTTGTCCGTCCTTCGCCTGCTTCTCTTCACGTGTGTTTCGCTTGTTGCGTTGCTTGTTGCTCTTGTGCGAGGTGTTGTCACGGTCTTTGCGTCGGTTGCTCTTGGCTGAAGCCTTCCGTTTAGAAACGACATACTCGGGGCCTTCTCCGCATCCTTCAGGCAGTGGGTTTTTGGTTATCTCCTTGTCCAGGAACTTCTCAACTTGGTGGAAGGCGAACATGTCATCCTCATTGACAAGAGTGATGGCGCGTCCGTCACGGTCAGCGCGTGCCGTGCGGCCGATGCGGTGCACGTAGTCCTCACAGTCGTGCGGAACGTCATAGTTGATGACCATTGCGATGTCGTCGATGTCGATGCCGCGAGCCAGGATGTCTGTTGCCACCAGCACATCAAGTTGTCCGCTCTTAAACTTAAACATCATCTCGTCTCGTTGCGCCTGGTCAAGATCCGAGTGCATCTCACCACTGTTTATGTGAAGCTTTGTTAGCGCTTGGTTGATGCGCTTAACCTTTTGCTTAGAGCCTGAGAAGATGATCACGCGCTTTAGGTCGCCAGCCTTGAAAATGTCCTTGATAATCTCCAGTTTCTGCGTCTCATAGCAGATGTAGGCGCTTTGCTGGATTTTCTCTGCAGGCTTGCTGACAGCTAACTTGATTTCCACGGGATCCTTGAGCAGAGTCTGTGCTAATTTCTCGATGTCTTGGGGCATGGTGGCCGAGAACATGATGGTTTGGCAATCCTTGGGCAAGTAAGAGGCTATTTTCATGATGTCTTCCGAGAAGCCCATGTCGAGCATTCGGTCAGCCTCATCGAGTATGAAGAAACTCACCTTTGACAGGTCCACGTTGCCCAGGGAGAGGTGTGAGATGAGGCGTCCTGGGGTGGCGATGATGACGTCGGCGCCCAGACGCATGCTCTTCAGCTCTTGGTCGTAGCGGTTTCCATCGTTGCCTCCATACACGGCGACACTTGACACATCAGGAATGTAATAGGAAAATCCCTGCATGGCCTGGTCGATTTGCTGAGCCAACTCGCGGGTGGGCGACATGATGAGGCAGTTGATGGAGGCTTTGGGGTAACCGCCGTCAGCGAGTTTCGACAAAACGGGTAACAGGTAAGCAGCTGTCTTACCCGTTCCTGTCTGTGCCACACCGAGCACATCCTTCCCTTTTAATATTTCCGGGATACAATTTTCCTGTACGGGAGTGCAATCGTCGAAGCGCATGTCGTAGAGCGCATCGAGGATGTCGTCATTTAAGTCTAAATCTGTAAATTTCATGTGTTCTCTAATTAGTTAGGTGCCTTGAGGTAACAGAACCATGCTACCACGGCAAAAATGATGTTAGGCATCCACGCCGCAAGCATGGGCGGGAACCCTGCGTTGATGGCAAATGTCGCCGAAACTGTTTGCAGCATGATGTAGGCAAAGCTCAGCGCCAGTCCGATGCCTAGGTACATGCCCATTCCTCCTTTCCGTTTTCTTGATGAGAGCGACGCACCAATGATGGTGAGGATGAATGATGCAAATGATGAGGCGATGCGTTTGTGGTACTCCACCTGATACT
Organism: bacterium; assembly: GCA_963594895.1. Taxonomy (GTDB): domain Bacteria; phylum Bacteroidota; class Bacteroidia; order Bacteroidales; family Bacteroidaceae; genus Prevotella. The sequence goes on from CAVBFJ010000012.1 coordinate 10,591, forward strand.
GTGCCACATTGCCTGACCCCCTGTTGATTTGCTTGGAAATGTATTCATACAACTCTGGCGAGGTGAACGTCTCTTGCTGTCCCTTGGAGTAGACAAGGTCAGTTGGCTCCATCATGATAACCGAGTCCTTTTCCATTCCGCTGGTGATGTGCTCCCGTAACCCCTTGAGTTGTCTCACTTTCCAATTGTGCAACTTCCAGTGGTACTTGCTGTCCGAGATGGTGTCGTATTGCACTTCCATGGCCGTTAGGTGCGACACGAGCTTCTTGTTTTCAAACTTGTCCAAGCAGAAGCCATACCCCTTCTTCATGTTGTTGTCATAGTGTTGGATGTAGGCAATGACACCTTGTGCCACTTGCAGTTGCACATTCTCCGCAGAGGTGTTCTTCTTCTTGTTCTTGTACATCGTTTCAAAGTTCTGTCGGATGACCGTTCCGTGTGGAATGACGTATGCCGACAGGTAGTAGGATAGCCCGGAGATGAGCACGCATGAAATCATGTAGGGTCTCAGCAATCGTTTGAAGGAGATGCCTGTGGCCAACATGGCGATGATTTCCGAGTTTCCCGCCAATTTGGAGGTGAAGTAGATGACGGCTATGAAGACGAACAACGCAGAGAACAGATTGGCGAAGTAGGGCACGAAGTTGGCGTAATAGTCGAATACAATGGCGCGCAGGGGCGCGTGGTATTGTGTGAACTTGGCCAAATTTTCGTTTACGTCAAAGACAATAGAGATGGAGATAATCAGTATGATGGAGAAGAAGTAGGTGCCGATGAACTTCTTGATGATGTACCAATCTATTCGCTTGATGTAATTAGAGGGTTTGAGCATTCTCAGGAAGCATAATCTCCTTCCTGTCCACCCTGCTGCCCTTTGGAGCGGCAGGGAGTGTGCCGCTATCCATGCAAAGAGTCTGTGGAGCCAAGCAGGGTGCTGGCTCGCCCATCTTCTCGCCCTGTACACCCTGCGGTGTTTCCTTATCTTGCTATAGCTTTTCATGCCCTTTGTTTAGATGCGCCTTCCCAGTTGGTCGATGATACCGGCCTTCCATGTCGTAAAGTCGCCGTCGATGATGTGTTGTCTGGCATCGGCCACTAGACGGAGGTAGAACGCCAGGTTGTGGATGGATGCGATTTGCATGGCCAACAGTTCGCCCGCCTTGAACAGGTGGTGCAAGTATGCCTTGGTGTACACTTGGTCTGTGTAGCAGCCGTCGGGGTCGATGGGAGAGAAGTCGGTCTCCCATTTCTTGTTCCTCATGTTCATGGTTCCCTGGTATGTGAAGAGCATGGCGTTGCGCCCGTTGCGTGTGGGCATGACGCAGTCAAACATGTCGACACCTCGCTCGATAGCTTCCAGGATGTTTTGCGGCGTACCCACGCCCATGAGATAGCGCGGCTTGTCCTTTGGAAGGATATCGTTGACCACCTCGACCATTTCATACATCACTTCGGTGGGTTCTCCGACAGCCAGTCCGCCAATGGCATTGCCGTCAGCCCCTTTGTCGGCCACATATTTGGCAGCATCTCGTCTCAAGTCCTTGTAGGCGCAGCCCTGCACGATTGGGAACAATGTCTGCTCGTAGCCATAGATAGGCTCTGTCTCGTTGAAGCGCTTTATGCAACGGTCCAACCAGCGTTGGGTCATGGCTAAACTTTTCTTGGCGTAGGCATAGTCGCTCTTGCCCGGTGGGCATTCGTCGAGTGCCATCATGATGTCTGCGCCGATGACGCGTTCCGTGTCCATTACATTCTCGGGTGTGAAAAAATGCTTGGAGCCATCAATGTGTGAGCGAAACTCGCACCCTTCTTCTCTCAGCTTGCGGATGCCTGTGAGGGAGAACACCTGAAACCCGCCAGAATCGGTGAGGATGGGGCGGTCCCACCCGTTGAAGCCGTGCAAACCGCCGGCGGCGCGCAGCACATCCAGCCCGGGGCGTAGGTAGAGGTGGTAGGTGTTGCCCAAGATGATTTGCGCTTTCACCTGTTCGCGCAGTTCGGAGAAATGCAACCCCTTCACCGACCCGCAGGTGCCCACAGGCATGAAAATGGGCGTTTCTATTTGTCCATGGGCGGTCGTGATGAGACCGGCGCGAGCGTCAGAGGCCTTGTCTGTATGTTGTAGTTTAAATTTCATAATATGACGGTAAGGAAACTAAGCCTTCGGGCTCAGAATCCGATTCTTTCCTCGTTCTTCCTAATAAATTCGAGGGGCTTGGCCACCAGTTCGTCGGTGAGTGCGTAGTTCCAGACCTCTTGTATGTTCTCCACATAGTGGAACGATAATCCATCTCGGTAGTTCTCAGATATCTCCTCGATGTCTTTGCGGTTCTCCTTGCAGATGACGATGTCGGTCATGCCTGCCCGTTTGGCGGCCAGTATCTTCTCCTTGATGCCCCCCACTGGCAACACTTTGCCCCGAAGCGTGATTTCACCCGTCATGGCCGTGTTCTTGCGCACTTTGCGTTGGGTGATTGCCGAGGCGATGGATGTGGCGATGGTGATGCCTGCTGAGGGTCCGTCTTTAGGTGTGGCCCCCTCGGGCACGTGGATGTGTATGTCCCAGTTGTCGAAGATGCGATAGTCGATGTTCAGTTGGTCCACATGGGCTTTGACATATTGCAGGGCGATCATGGCCGACTCTTTCATCACCTCGCCGAGGTTGCCTGTCAGTGTCAGTCGACTGCCATGTCCCTTGTTGAGGCTGGTCTCGATGAACAGAATCTCTCCGCCTACGCTGGTCCAAGCTAATCCGGTCACCACGCCGGCATCGCTGTTCCCTTGGTAGGTGTCGCGGTAGAAAGGCGGCTTGCCGAGAAGTTCTTCCACCTGCGTCGGCATAATCTTCTCGTAGGGCAACTTGCCTTCGCTGGCATACATGAGTGCCATCTTGCGCAGAGCTTTGTTGATCTGCTTCTCCAGTTGTCGGACACCGCTTTCGCGTGTGTACTGTTCTATGATTTTCACCAGTGTGGGTTTGGTGAACAACGGCTTGACGTCAAGCTTATCGAAACCAGTGTTCTCTAACTCGCGCGGTATAAGGTGGCGTTTGCTGATCTCCACTTTCTCTTCTGTGACGTAGCCTGGCACCTCGATGATTTCCATGCGGTCGAGTAGGGGGGCGGGTAGTGTGCTTAGGTCATTGGCCGTGGCGATGAAAAGCACTTTAGACAAGTCGTAGTCGACATCGAGGAAGTTGTCGTGGAAGGCATTGTTTTGCTCTGGGTCTAGCACCTCAAGCAGGGCTGACGATGGATCGCCGTTGATGGCATTTGGGGTCACCTTGTCGATTTCATCGAGGATGAAGACGGGGTTAGATGATCCTGCTTTCTGTATGCTTTTGACAATGCGTCCGGGCATGGCACCCACGTAGGTGCGCCGATGTCCTCGAATCTCGCTTTCGTCATGTAGTCCGCCGAGCGACATGCGCACATACTTGCGCTTCATGGCTGCGGCGATGCTCTTGCCCAGCGATGTCTTTCCTACTCCCGGAGGTCCGTAGAGGCAGATGATGGGAGATTTCAGGTCTCCGCGCAATTGCAGTACCGCCAAATACTCCAAGATGCGTTCTTTCACTTTTTCCATTCCGTAGTGGTCATGGTCAAGGATACGCTTGGCACGCTTGAGGTCGAGGTTGTCAATGGTGTATTCGTTCCATGGCAGAGCTAGCATCTGCTGAAGGTAGTTGAGCTGTACGCTATATTCGGGGCTCTGCTGGTTGAACATGTCCAGCTTGTCCAGCTCCTTGTTGAAGATTTTTGCGACATCCTCGGACCACTTCTTGTTTTTCGATTTTTCCAGCAGTTCCTTTTTCTCGGGCGACCTCTCGTCGCCTCCCAACTCTTCCTTGATGTTTTTCATCTGTTGCTGGAGAAAGTATTCGCGTTGTTGCTCGTCCAGATCTTCGTGAGTCTTCTGGCGTATTTGGTTCTTGAGCTCTTGCAGTTGTATGTCGCGGTTCTCCAGTTTGAGCAACCCAATGGCGCGCTCCTCGATGTCATCCTTCATGAGCAGCTTCATCTTATCCTTCGAGCTGAAGGGCAGGGTGGTGCAGAGAAAGTTGATGAGCAACAGGTCATTGGTGATGTTTTTCAGCGTCATCATGGTCTCGTTTGGGATGTCCTCGCTATGCTTGATGAGATCGGATGTGGTGGCCCTCACATCCTCGATGATAGCCTGTAGCTCCTTGTTGATGGTTGTGGGTATGACGTCTTCCACCTTCGACACCTTTGCCTTGAGGAAGGGGCGTGTGGCCACAATCTTGTCAAGCGCACAGCGCCCATGGGCTTGGAAGATGGCTGTCATGTTGTCGCTGCCAGGCATGTCGATGATGCGCACAAGGTGTGCGTAAACGCCCATGTGGTAGAGATCCTTGCTCTTTGGCGTGTCGATCTCCGCATCTTTCTGCGAGAAGATGGCACAGATGGTGTCTTGGGATTTTGAAAGTTTTCGTATGAGGCTTACGCTCTCCTTCCTGCCAATGAAGATGGGAACGAGCACACCAGGGAAGACCACCATGTTGCGTGTGGCCAGCACCGGGAGCTCATCGGGCGCTTCGGTTTGGAGGAGATTGGTAATGTCTCCCTCGTAGTCGGCAAACATTTGTATGGACGTATTTGGCATGTTACTCATGGACTTATCCTAAATTGCTTTCTTTTATTCCTGTCTTATGATTAGCGTGCAAAGTTACTAAAAAACTTCGACAATCCTTGTCGCTGGGGCTGAAATTTAGTGTCTTTAGGCATGTTTGCGTAATAAACGGGGCGAAATGGCGTTATTATCATAATAAGGATTTATGGTAACAAAATGACAAAAGATGTTTTCACATTCAAGCGGTTTGCTGTCCGTCAGGATCATTGCGCCATGAAGGTGGGAACTGACGCGGTGCTTTTGGGAGCTTGGGCAGATGGTGGCACCCACATCTTGGACATAGGAGCTGGCACAGGTGTCATCTCCCTCATGATGGCTCAGCGGTTTCCTGACAGTCAGATTGATGGGGTGGAGGCTGATGCCGATGCCGCAAGACAAGCTACCAGTAACGCGGACTCTTTTCCGCAAGTAGCTATCCATGCCGTGAGGTTGCAAGACTGGATGCCACGGGAACCTTATGATTGCATTGTGAGCAATCCTCCGTTTTTTATTGACAGTCTCAAAAATCGCTCTTCACAACTTTCCATGGCTCGACATGATGTGGATTTGTCGTTTGCGGACATCCTGTCTTTTGCCAAACGGTGGCTGACCGAAACAGGTCAGCTTAGTGTTATTCTTCCTACAGAAGTAGTTGAACAATTCTCCGAAATAGCCTATCTTACAGGTTTTAGAATGTGCAAGCAATCCCTCTTGAAGACAACGGAACGCAAACCGTTCAAGCGTCAACTACTTGCCTTCACTAAGAGCTTTTCCCGCCCTCTGGTGCGCACCGAGCATTGCCTACTTCAAGCGGACGGAGGACGCAGTGATTGGTATTCCGACTTGACGAAAGATTTTTATATCCATTGACATACAGCACTTGCCTTCATTAATCTAATATGAGATATTTGGACCTATTTTTGTGATGGGATACTAGTTGAGCCCTGGTAAATTGCGTTCGATGGTTCGTTGGATGAGTTTGGCCAAGCGCACGCCTCGCTTGGTCTGTGTGAAGAAGTCATGTCGGATGGCGCTGAGGTCATTGAACAGTTCGCATGCGGCCGTCTGTAACGCATTAGGCTGCCGTTGCCGCTTGTCGCCATCGGGATTCACGATGATGTTGATGCCCTTGGCCTCGATGCGCACGTCGATGTCTGCACCTGTCATGACAGGGTCACCATCATAGTGGATTACGCCCGGATGTGACCTTCGTATGTGTAGGTGGCGGGTTCGGAAACTCTTAATCTTGGAACTCATGTCGAGTGTCTTGCTGAACATGTCGATGGCAATCTGTGGGGCGTCGAGGATGTCAAAGGGTTCCATGATCACCACATCGAGGAGCCCGTCGCTCATCGAAGCTTGTGGGGCAATGTAGGCGTTGTTGCCATACTGCGACGCATTGGCGCAAGAGATGAGAAACGCTTTGTAGCTGGTGCTGATGCCGTCGGCATCCACATCGTAAGTTTCTGGCTTGTATTTTGTTCCCTCCTCCAGGATCTTCTGTGCATAGGTGATGGGGCCGCGCTTTCCGGCCTCGGCAAACTTTTGGCTGACGAAAGCGTCAAAGCCCATGCCGCAAGTGCAGAAGAAAGGGTACTCATTGATGATCCCATAATCAAGGGCGCGTACCTCGTAGCGATTGATTATCTCAATGCATTTACGCAGATTGATTGGCAGCAACAGGTGGCGCGCCAATCCATTGCCTGAGCCGCAGGGGATGATGCCCAGTGCCGTGTTGGTGTGCACGATGCCACGTGCCACTTCGTTGACAGTCCCGTCACCCCCAACGGCCACCACCACATCCACGCCTTCCACGCTGGCGTCACGGGCCAGCGAGGCAGCGTGCCCTGCATATTTTGTCTCCACGATGTGGTGCTCATAGAGGTCATGGTCGAGATGTGTCTCGATGGCCTCCGGAATTCCAGCTTTGCTGGCGACTCCCGACATGGGATTGATAATGAAGAGGATGCGTTTTTTCATACTGCAAAATTAATGCAAATATTTATGACTTGACGTTATTTGCTGGCAATTTTTGATGTCATAAAGCGATTTCTCGGTTTTTTGTGCCCAGTGTGGGAAAAAATGATTATCTTTGCAGCCTAAACAATAAACAGTAGATTATCTACACCTATTATTAATGATGGGACAATTACAAGAAAGATACAAGAATTACCGTGAGCCTCAGAAGTTCATGGAGGCCGGTGTTTATCCTTATTTCAGGGCCATCACCAGCAAGCAGGGGCCTGTGGTGACCATGGGTGGTCATAGGGTTCTGATGTTTGGCAGTAATGCTTATACAGGGTTGACGGGCGACGACCGTGTCATCGAGGCTGCCAAGCAAGCCCTTGACAAGTATGGGTCAGGATGTGCGGGTAGCCGTTTCCTCAATGGAACTCTTGACATCCACGTGCAGCTGGAGAAAGAGTTGGCTGAGTTCGAGCACAAGGATGATGCGCTCTGTTTCTCCACAGGCTTTTTCGTTAACTCGGGTGTGATTCCAGCAGTGGTGGGTCGTGGTGATTATCTCATCTGTGATGACCGCGACCATGCGTCTATCGTGGATGGTCGTCGACTTAGCTTTGCTACGCAACTTCATTACAAGCATAATGACATGGCCGACTTGGAGCGTGTGCTCGCTAAGTTGCCCCACGAGGCTGTCAAGCTGATCGTGGTCGATGGCGTGTTCTCCATGGAGGGTGATTTGGCCAATTTGCCGGCAATTGTTGACTTGAAACATAAGTATAACTGTTCCATTATGGTCGATGAGGCTCATGGCTTGGGCGTGTTTGGCAAGCAAGGACGTGGTGTCTGCGACCACTTCGGTCTCTCTGATGAGGTGGATCTTATCATGGGCACGTTCTCTAAGAGCATGGCTTCCATTGGTGGATTTATCGCTTCCGACAAGGACACCATTAACTACTTGCGTCACACCGCACGTACTTATATCTTCTCTGCCAGCGACACTCCTGCTGCCACCGCAGCAGCTCTTGAGGCACTTCACATCATTCAGGATGAACCGGAGCGCATTGAGCACTTGTGGGATGTCACCCGTTACGCTTTGGGGCGTTTCCGTGAGGAGGGTTTTGAAATAGGTGAGACCGAGAGCCCGATCATCCCACTCTATGTGCGTGACATCGAGAAAACTTTCTTGGTAACCAAGCTTGCTTTCGACGCAGGGGTATTCATCAATCCTGTCATTCCGCCAGCATGTGCGCCGCAGGACACATTGGTCCGTTTTGCCTTGATGGCCTCCCATTCCAAAGAGCAAGTGGAAGAGGGCGTGCAGACGCTCAAGAAGATTTTTGTTGAGCAAGGCATCATCAAATAAGTTCTATATTACGCCACAGCTTTGATGCGTGTGGCGTTTTTTATGCCTTCTTGATAAGAAAATTAAAAGCCGTATTCCGATGTCGGAATGCGGCTTTCTGAATAAGGATGGGCTTGTGTTGGTTTTCCATCCATTGTGTTTGTGTTAAACGATACCCTGGGCCATCATGGCCTTGGCAACCTTCAGGAAACCGGCCACATTGGCACCCTTCACGTAGTTGATGTAACCGTCGGGCTGCGTACCATACTTGACGCACTCGGCGTGAATCTCGTTCATGATGCTGTGAAGCTTGGCGTCGACTTCCTCGCATGTCCACTTCAGACGCTCGGAATTTTGGGTCATCTCCAGGCCCGACACGGCCACGCCACCAGCGTTGCTGGCCTTGCCCGGGCAGTAGAGTATCTTAGCGTCCTGGAACACCTTGATGGCTTCGGGGGTGGATGGCATGTTGGCACCCTCGCTGACAGCAATGACACCGTTCTTTACGAGGGCCTCGGCCGCCTCGCCGTTGATCTCGTTCTGTGTGGCGCAAGGTGTGGCGATGTCGGCCTTCTCGAACCAAGGCTTTGCGCCAGCAACATATTTGGCGTTGGGATATTCCTCAGCATATTCCTTGATGCGTCCGCGCTCCACGTTCTTCAGCTCCATGATGTAGGCTAACTTCTGCTCGTCGATGCCTTCAGGGTCGTAGATGTAGCCGTCGGAATCGGAGCAGGTCAGAGGCTTGGCACCCAACTGCAGGAGCTTCTCCAATGTGTACTGGGCCACATTGCCTGAACCCGACACGAGGACAGTTTTCCCCTTCAAGTCGATACCGCGTGTCTTGAGCATGTTCTCCAGGAAGTAGACATTGCCGTAACCTGTGGCCTCGGGGCGGATGAGCGAACCGCCAAACTCTTGGCCTTTGCCTGTGAGGATGCCGACGAACTGGTGGGTTAGGGACTTGTACTGGCCAAACATGTAGCCTACCTCACGGCCTCCCACTCCGATGTCACCTGCGGGAACATCACAGTCTGGGCCAATGTAGTGCCACAGCTCTTTCATGAAAGCCTGGCAGAAACGCATCACCTCGGCGCTTGACTTGCCACGGGGAGAGAAGTCGGAACCGCCCTTGGCACCACCCATGGGTAGTGTGGTAAGGGAGTTTTTGAAGGTCTGCTCGAAAGCCAAGAACTTCAAGATGCTCTCGTTCACTGAGGCGTGGAAACGGAGGCCACCCTTATACGGGCCAATGGCGTTGTTGTGTTGCACGCGGTAGCCATTGTTGGTTTGCACGTTGCCCTTGTCATCAACCCAGTTCACGCGGAACTTGATGATGCGGTCGGGGATGCATAAGCGGTCAATGAGATTTTCGCGGTCAAACTCAGGGTGCTTATTGTACTCATCTTCAATCGTGCTCAATACCTGGCTCACTGCCTGGATGTACTCTGGCTGGCCAGGATACCGCTGCTGCAATTTCTCTATTACTTCAGTTGCTTTCATAATTAATTTATTGGTTGTTGTTTCGTTGTTGTTCAGACTTCGTGTAATGACTTGTGGGTCTTACCGAGTAATTATCTATTTCTTCTTTTGCAATCCAATTGCAAAGGTAAATATTTTGTTGCTAAATACCAACAAAAAGATATGTTTTTTGTGAAAAAACATCAAAAACGTAAGTTCCTTGATGTTTGTTAAAGCGTTGCTCGTGTGATGGAAAACATCTACCGTGGCTTTCACCTTATATTATAAAGAGAGAAATGGCTACTCACCCGACAAACTCTGTGGCAGGACAGGGGCGCCTCATATGCATGGCTCATGGAGAGATACCTGCAGGATGATTTCGTAGAGGGGCAGTCGATTAGGAACTGTGATTAGCAAGAACTGTTCGGAAATCGCGACATTTGTCAAGATTATTTGCCAAAAAGTTTGTTGGAAAATTCGGGTGAACTAGAGCGCGAAAAAGTGTTTTTGCCCTGCCTCTGGATGTGTTTCCAGCCCACTTCCTGGAAGAATGTGCCTAATCTATGTGCGATAGGTGCCGAATCATGGCGTGATAGGTGCCTAATCTCACTAAGATTAGGCACCTATCGTGGTGAGATTAGGCACCTATTGTTATGAAAAGTATTTACTTTTCGAGCAAAATTAAAGATGAAATTCTGTAAGTTTCACATTTTCAGCGTATTACGAAAACTGTGCTATTTTTGCGTATTTTCGCCCAAGTATGTTCTCGTTTGAAATAACGCGCTTTTTTGTCTATAGTTTGTCTCTTTTTTTACACTACGCCTACATGTTCCTTCGCTGGTCATTTGGGATCATCATCGGACTTTGTCGGGTTAACAGAAATGGCAATTAGTGTTTGTTTATGTAACGGCATGGTATAAGTGGTAAAAATGAAATTATTACAGAAACATTCGGTCGTTTGAAGATGATTTCCTAACTTTGCAAACATGATGACAAAGAAGATCTAATGGTAGAGTTGATGGATAAGAGACAAGAGGCTTACGACAGGCTTGTCGAATGTGGTTTGCGCCCCTCGGTACAACGAGTGGCCATTATGGCATATCTGCAATCCCATCGCACTCATCCGACGGTGGAAGAGGTGTATCAAGGGATCATTAAAACCATACCAACGCTAAGCCGTACGACAGTCTACAACACGCTTCGTCTCTTCTCTGAGCATCATGCGGCGCAGATGATCACCATCGATGACCATCGCATATGTTATGATGGAGATATTCATCCTCATGTCCACTTTTATTGCCGACAATGTGGAAAGGTGTTTGACTTAATGGGCGAGCAGGCTCCCGCGATAGAGACTCCTCGGTTGTTGGGAGGTCATATGGTCGATGAGGCGCAGCTTTATTACAAAGGTGTATGTGAGGAATGCGTATCACGTAGGAACTAATGGAGTCAAACATGATTGGCTACTGAGACGACGATACAGTCCTGCCTAATGTGAGGAAAACGTGGTCCTTGATAAAGCCTTTCATTCAGCCCGCATGATTAAAACCTTTTTTCACCATCTTTTTTGTTTCTCAACTATTTAATGTATCTTTGCAACTTAAAAGTTCAAGTACATGAAAGAGGTAATAGTCAAGGACGCAGACCTGCAAAAGGCTGCAGGTGAAGGCATGGACGCTTTTCTCCAGGTGTTTACGGATGCCATACATAGTGCCATCGGCGGTGAACTGGATGCGGACAACATGCAAGAGTTGAACGCGGACCAAATCACCTTGTTGGCATATGTCACCTTGCGAGATGAGGTGATGGACGGAGGCTTTGTGCAACTCATACACAATGGATATGGCCCCTTCTTCTTCAAGAATCCATTCGACAGGGCCATGCGCAACTGGGGGCTCCGCGACCTCTATAAACTCATCAACAAGTGCCACCGATATTATAACCTTTATCACGAGGAAATAGAGGCAGACTGTACTCAAGAGGAGTTTGATGCTCTTTATGAGCGCTATCCCTGTTTTGATGATTTTGATGACGCTTTTGTGGAGTATGAGGAAAATTTCACCTCGGCAGTCGCACACTATGTCGACGAGCACATTGAACATTTTGCACGCATTGAGAAATGAACAAGGAACAACAGGAAATCAGGAAGAAAAGCCCTGTCCAAATAAGAAACAAAAAAGCCTCGTTTGAGTACTATTTTGTGGATACTTATACGGCCGGTATCGTGTTGACAGGCACAGAGATCAAATCGATACGCAATGGAAAAGCATCGTTGGTGGACAGCTTCTGCTTTATCAGTAATGGGGAGATATGGGTGAAAGGCATGAATGTCAGCCCGTATTTCTATGGTTCTTACGCCAATCATGAGGCCAAGAGAGACCGTAAGTTGTTGCTCAACAAGCGGGAAATCAGACGACTGGTCGAGGATACGAAACCTGTGGGATTTACCATAGTGCCGACACTGTTGTTTATTGATGAGAACGGACGGGCAAAGCTTGATATCGCATTGGCGCGAGGCAAGAAGGAGTATGACAAGCGACAGACGCTCAAGGAAAAGGAAGACCGCCGTGAGATGGATCGTGCCATCAAGCATTTCTAAACAATAGGCATGAAGAGCATTCAAGATGTTGTAAAAGAGAGGATATTGATCCTGGATGGTGCGATGGGCACGATGATACAGGGGTATCACCTGACGGAGCAGGACTTTCGCGGCGAACGCTATGCGGATCTGCAGGGACAAATGAAGGGCAATAATGACGTGCTGAACCTAACGCGCCCTGATGTGATACGCGATATCCACCGGAGGTATTTGGAGGCGGGTGCCGACTTGATTGAGACAAACACATTCTCATCACAACGCATCTCTCAAGCTGATTATCATTTGCAGGATGATAGTGCTGAGATGGCGCGCGTCGGAGCGCGCCTCGCTCGCTTGGAAGCAGACCTGTTCTCCACGGAGGAGAAGCCGCGCTTTGTGGCGGGAGCAGTAGGGCCGACCAACAAAACTTGTTCGATGAGTCCCGATGTCAGCAACCCTGCGGCACGAGACCTGTCTTATGATGAGTTGTGTGAAGCCTATTATGAGCAGATATTCCCCCTCGTTGACGAGGGCGTCGACGTGATATTGATCGAGACTATTTTTGACTCTTTGAATGCCAAGTGTGCCATTGACGCTTCCAATCAGGTGATGCGCGCCACCAGCCGCAAGGTTCCCATCATGCTTAGCGTCACCGTTAGTGACTTGGCGGGTCGCACGCTGAGTGGCCAAACGCTTGACGCCTTTTTGGCCAGTATCAGTGAGTATGACATCTTTTCCGTGGGACTCAATTGTTCATTTGGTGCCAAGCAGATGAAGCCTTTCTTGGCGGAATTGGCTTCTAGGGCTCCTTATTATGTGTCGGCATATCCCAACGCCGGCCTTCCCAATTCGATGGGACTGTATGATGAGACTGCGGAGAGCATGTCGCCGCAGATAGAGGAACTGATGGATGAGGGGCTAATCAACATCGTGGGAGGATGTTGTGGTACGGATGATGAGTTTATTAGGAGATATGCTCAACTCGCAAAGGGGAAAATTCCGCGTGTGCCTCAGCCATCCCCCACGACCATGTGGCTTTCCGGCTTGGAATTGCTGGATGTCACGCCAGAGGTTCGTTTTGTCAATGTGGGTGAGCGGTGTAATGTCGCCGGCTCCCGAAAGTTCTTGAGATTAATCAAGGAAAAAAACTACGATGAGGCTCTGACCATAGCTCGAAAACAAGTGGAAAATGGCGCCTTGGTCATTGATGTGAACATGGATGATGGTTTGCTTGACGCAAAGGCGGAGATGGTAAACTTTCTTAACCTTGTTGCCTCTGAACCCGAAATAGCTAAAGTCCCCGTGATGATTGACTCTTCCAACTGGGACGTTGTAGTCGCTGGGTTGAAATGTGTGCAGGGCAAATGCATCGTCAATTCCATATCTCTTAAGGAAGGGCAAGAAGTCTTTCTGAGGCACGCTCGGGACGTTAAGCGATTTGGTGCTGCCGTGGTGGTCATGTGTTTTGACGAACAGGGACAGGCCACATCGTATGAGAGACGCATCGAGATTGCAGAACGGGCTTATCACTTGTTGGTTGACGAGGTCGGAATGAACCCTTTGGACATCATCTTTGACCCGAATGTGTTGGCCATTGCGACAGGCATGGAAGAACACGATAATTATGCGGTGGACTTCATACGAGCTACAGGATGGATGAAGCGGCATCTGCCAGGTGCGCATGTCAGTGGAGGGGTGAGCAATCTGAGTTTTTCTTTCAGGGGAAATAATTTCATTCGCGAGGCCATGCATGCTGTTTTCCTTTATCATGCCATTCAACAGGGAATGGATTTTGGCATTGTTAACCCTGCCACAAAGGTCGCCTATGATGATATTCCTGCGGATCAGCTGGTTGTTATTGAGGATGTGGTTCTCAACCGCCGTAAAGGTGCTGCTGAAGACTTGATAGAATTGGCGCAACGCATCAAGGAGGAACAAGACGCCCGAAAGGCTGCTGCGAGTGGCTCGGTGGGTGTGGCAATGGCGTCAGCGGCGACAACTCAAGAGGCTTGGAGAAACGGGACGGTCGAAGGGAGGCTGAAGTATGCCTTGCGAAAGGGGGTGGCAGACTATTTGGACCATGACTTGCATGAGGCCCTGCAGAAGTATCCTCATGCAGTTAACATTATCGAAATTCCACTTATGGACGGTATGAATGAAGTGGGGACGCTCTTCGGTGAGGGTAAGATGTTCTTGCCCCAGGTGGTGAAAACTGCCCGTACCATGAAACAAGCGGTGTCAATCTTGCAACCCTACATTGAGGCGGAAAAGAAAGAAGGAACAAGCAGGGCAGGGAAAGTAGTGTTGGCTACAGTGAAAGGTGATGTGCATGACATCGGCAAGAACATTGTTGGCGTTATCATGGCTTGTAACAATTATGAGGTGATAGACATGGGAGTGATGGTGCCTGCTGAACAAATTGTGAAGAAGGTGATGGATGTAAAAGCCGATATTGTGGGGCTCAGCGGTCTCATAACTCCCTCCTTGGATGAGATGGTGCATGTCGCTATGGAACTGGAAAAGGCGGGGCTTCATGTGCCCATTATGATTGGTGGAGCGACTACGTCAGAACTTCACGTGGCATTGAAGATTGCTCCTGTGTATGGCGGCATTGTTGCTTGGATGAAAGACGCCTCGCAAAATGTGTTGGCGGCAGCCAGAATGTTGAACGAACAAGATTCTTCCACCTATCAAGGTGAGCTCAATGAAAGATATGCAAAATTGCGACAAGATTATCAGCAAGAACAACAACGCATCGTCTCGTTGGAAGTGGCGCGTAAAAACAAGTTGAATTTGTTTGGTGACAACAAAGGATAGGCAATGTTTGATGGGACGGTGAGAACGATGAATGATTAAAAAGTGTGAGCAATGTAATTTTAGCTTGTGTGATTTCGTCATTTAGGTGAAATGTATTAACTTTGTATGCAGATTTTAATTAGTTAGAAGATGTTGAATAAGAAGAAGAGATGGCATGCTATTAGCGGGCAGCCATTGACTGAACTTGACGAGAAAGTCATGTATTGGGAAAGTAAGGGCAAATTGGTTCCCACGCGTGATATGATTAGAACTCCGGAACAGATTGAGGGTATTCGTATTGCGGGTAAGATGAACACGGGATGCCTCGACGCTGTTGAAGCTGCTATTCATCCAGGCATGACCACTCAAGATATTGATGACATCTGCATGAAATATTGCGAGGACAAACATTGCCATCCCTCGTGCCTCAACTACGAGGGGTTCCCCAAAAGCGTTTGTACCAGCATTAACGAAGTGGTGTGCCATGGCATACCCAAGAAGGAAGACGTGCTCAAAGAGGGCGACATCGTGAATGTGGACATGACGCTTGATTACAATGGATATTACGGTGATGCTTCACGCATGTTTATAATAGGTGGAAAGACGACTCCGGAAAAGGAACAATTGGTCCGCGTGACAAAGGAATGCCTTGAAATTGGGGCTGAGGCTGCCAAACCTTATTGTTTTGTAGGCGATATCGGTCATGCTATCCAGAAACATGCAGAGAAGTATGGTTATGGTGTGGTGCGAGACCTTTGTGGTCATGGTGTGGGCTTGGCCATGCATGAGGAGCCGGAGATACTGCATTATGGTCACAAGGGAACCGGCATGTTGCTGGTACCGGGAATGGTATTTACCATTGAACCCATGATCAATATGGGCACTTGGAAGGTTTACATCGATGCAGATGACCCCTATGGTTGGGAGGTGATTAGTGGCGATGAGAAGCCCAGCGCCCAGTGGGAGCATACTTTCTTGATGACAGAGACAGGCGTGGAAGTGCTTTCCGAATGATAAAATAGCTCGTTGTATGAATGACATTTACATATTGGGAATAGAGAGTAGTTGCGATGACACCTCGGCAGCAGTGTTGCGTGATGGTGTCTTACTGAGCAACGTGACTGCTTCCCAAGAAGTGCATCGCGCTTATGGGGGTGTGGTCCCAGAGTTGGCAAGCCGCGCCCATCAGCAAAATGTGGTGCCTGTAGTGGATCAGGCTATCAAGCGTGCAGGCATTACCAAAGACCAATTGTCGGCAGTGGCCTTCACACGCGGCCCAGGGTTGATGGGGTCGCTGCTTGTAGGTGTGAGCTTTGCCAAGGGCTTTGCGCGGAGTTTGGACATCCCCTTGATAGACGTCAATCATTTGCAGGGACATGTCATGGCGCATTTCATTAAGGAGAGTGATGACGACAATGGTATGCCACCCTTTCCTTTCATTTGTCTTCTTGTCTCAGGAGGCAACTCGCAAATAGTCAAGGTGAACGCTTACAATGATATGGAAGTGTTGGGGCAAACCATCGATGATGCGGCGGGTGAGGCCATTGACAAATGTTCAAAAGTGATGGGACTGGGGTATCCAGGAGGCCCAATCATTGACCGCTTGGGCAAGATGGGCAATCCTAAAGCATACAAATTCTCAGAACCAAACATTCCTGGACTTAATTATAGTTTCTCGGGCCTGAAGACGTCTTTCCTTTATAATCTGCGCAAGTGGGTTGCGGAAGATCCTGACTTTGTGGAGCACCACAAAGAAGATTTGGCCGCAAGCTTGGAGTTCACCATCGTAGACATCTTGATGAAAAAGTTGCGAATGGCTGTGAAACAGACTGGTATCAAACATGTGGCTGTGGCAGGAGGTGTCTCCGCCAATTCCGTTTTGCGCCAGGCTTTCAAGGATCATGCTGAGCGTTTTGGATGGACCATCTATATCCCGAAGTTCAGCTATACCACTGACAATGCGGCAATGATAGGAATTGTGGGCTATTGCAAATATAAGGATAAGGACTTTTGTTCTATTGATGCGCCCGCATTCTCAAAGGTGACATTCAAATAATCATCATAAATATTATGGCAGCGAGAGTTTCACTCTTGTTGCTTGAAAATTTTCCCAAGCAATGGAATTAGAAACAAAGGTGTTGAGTCGGGAAATCCAATCGGCTCTTTATGATAATGGCAACACATTAGGAACGGCTGAGAGTTGCACCGGAGGCCGTATAGCCGAAGCCATTATTTCCGTCCCCGGCGCATCCAATTATTTTAAGGGTGGCGTCGTCTCATATACCAATGAGATTAAGGAAAAGTTGCTCCATGTGTCGCATGAGGTACTAGAGGCACAAACGGCTGTGTGTGAGGAGGTGGCTCGCGAGATGGTGATTGGTGCATGTGAAGCTCTTGGCGTTGATTATGCCATTTCCGCAACAGGCATAGCTGGTCCTGGTGGTGGCACCCCCAAGATACCCACTGGTACCATTTGGCTAGGGTATGGTTCAAAAGATGATGTCCGCACATTCCAATTGAGTGAGGATTTTGGGCGTGACATCAATTTGGCCATTGCAACCAACAAGGCCCTTCGGCTTTTCCTGGATTATTATTTGGAAAAGCACCATCCGGAAAATCAAGAAATGTAGTTGTCTTTTCCTAATGACTTAAGTGTCGAAACAATATTTCATGGAAAACCTATCATCGCTATAAAATGCTATGGTGGGTTTATGAAATGACAATTAAATAAAAAACACTCGTTGCCGAACGTTGTGACGGCTATGTAACGAGTGTTTTTGTTTTTATGTATATCCTTTGTCCTATGATTATTACAAAGGATTTTGCTCTTGTGTGTTTTTAGAACTCTTCCTCGTCGGAGATGTCTTCCGCCTCGTTGATTAGGTCTTCGGGATTAGTCTCAAATGTCGTGCGATAACTCTCTTCTGTCAATTTATCGTCGTCGTATGTGTCATCGTCCTCATCCTCGTCGTGCTTGAAGCTGTCTTCAGGAAGATCCGTCTCTTCTTCGGTGGAATCTTCGTCTCTGTTGGGCAACTTGTCTAAGTCGTCAACCCCAGATTTTATGGCTTCAGCCTGTGGTTTCTCCTTGGCGAAAATGGCCTCAATCCAAAGGCCTTTGGCGATTTCCAGCACCTCATAACCATCTTTCACCTTTTTCTCATAGAGGCCACCAGGCTTATGCATGCGATCTTTGGGCAGTGTGGTGGATGAGATGTCGAATGCGCTTTGAATGATGTCCTGGATGCTCTGTGGCAACGACTCCCATCCTCCTCCGAAGTTCCTGTCGAGTACTTCGATGAGCTTTGTGGCGGATATGTGGCGGATATTCTCGTAAGTAAGGTCGGTTACTCGCGAGATGGGCCTCTTCTTGATTGCGATTTTTTGTTTTGTGCTCTCATCCAGTCGGATGACACCGACTTTCATGCCGCGAGCTTCGTATTTCTTGATGATTTCAGGTTTGTCAATCTTGATCTCTTCAATCTCGAACGCGCTTCTGATGATGTCTAAGTACTTTCGGGCATTGTCTTTCAGGTCTACGTCCTTCTCTGCTGCCGTCCACATGCGGAAGACATCATTCTCCTGAATATCCCATACGTTGCTCTTGGTCAATGCTTTAAGCGTAATGGCTTTCTTTTCTTTCATAGTCATTTTTTATGTTGCTGCAAAAATACGATTAAAATCCTAAATTGCAAACAAATCATTCTTATTTTTTATAGCTTTCCTCATAGCTTGTTCAAAAGGGTACCTGTTGAAGCCTTGGTTGGGTTTTGGTAAAAGTCCACATACTGCTGTGCCACTTTTATGTATTCGTGGTAACGTAGGATATATTCAACGCTTTCCCTTTTAAGTTGTTCGGCTTCCTCAGGGTGCTCCACCATCCTTTCCAGGGCCTTGTAGACGTTTTCGTAGTTGGGCAGCACGTTGATGATAGGCTTTAAGTCTTTGTCCCCCAGGATTTCGTAGTTTTCCGGCTCTCCTCCGCCTATGCATATGATGCCTTGGCTCATAGCTTCCAACGGGTTCATGGAAGGCGTGTAGCTATAGAGCTGGTCGAGTATGGCGTCTGCGCCCTTCATCATTTGTGTGTATTGTTCAAAAGGAATCCCTTCGGCGATGCGCAACTCTACCTTCTTGGGATATTTCTCCTTGATGGCTTTGGCTGCCGCCAGCATGATGTCTGTTCCCTTGTAGGCAGAGCGCCCTTTGCTTATGCCGATGAAAAATCGCAGAGGATAGGGCGGATGCTTTTCATCCAGTCCGAAAGGTGTTTTCTTCGGCTTGATGGGGTAGGGAATGAAAGTCGTTTTGCTAGGGTATATGGGCTTGTAGCACGCCCAGTACTCGTAGAGGCCTGCTATGATGCCATCACAGTCGGCGGCTATCATCTTGTTTAGCTTCTCCTTGGCTGTTCCTATCCAGTCACGTTGTTCACTTTGGGCTGCTTCATCCGTGCGCAGGGCGTTGCCTATGTTGAAGTCGCTGTAGCGTAGGGGCTTGCGTGTGATGTTCTCATGCACCCAGTAATAGTCCATTCCATATGCGCCCAAAAACACTTTTTTGTTGTGCTTTCTCAAGAACTTGTAGATTGGAATGATGCGTTGTGCTTTGAGTTCCAGGAACATAGGGTTGATGAGTTGCACCACGTCAAATCCCGTCATCTTGGGCAACAGGGCAATGGTGCGTGCCAAATAGGATACACCGCCCCTCTTTCCTGGATTTCTGCTGAGGTCGATGTCTCGTGGATAGTTTTTCCAAAAGTCACCATTGCTCACCACGGTCACCCGATGCCCCAACGCCCTAAGCCCTTCAGCAAGTGTGGCGTGAACGTTGCTGTATTCGCCGATCAGTAGTATTTTCATGCCATTCACCTGACTATCAACAACAATATGTGGCGTCCCACCCTTGAGTTGATCATTTTTCTGAATGCTGTATACTTTTTCGTGTAGTTCTTGTCGGGTAGGGGGAATAGTCCTTGTTTGCGCAATCTTTCGATGGCCTCATCAAGGTGTCGGGAGCTGTGTGTCAGTTGTATGATGTTGTAGAGATAGTCCATTGTCAGTTGTGCAATGCGTCTGTTGAGTGCTACCCGCTCCATCTCAGGAGATCGTTGGGCAATCTCAAGTAATTTCAAGATGATGCTTTCAGTGTCGTTTAGCCGCTTGGCGGTATGGCGCATGTTGTCTTCGGTGGTAATGGACCCTGGACGTTGTCTGTAAAAGTAAGCCTTAGATTTTGTGAAGAACACATGCTCAGCCCTTAGGTACAACTGGGGTGTGAACTCCTCGTCCTCATGCAATCGGCCTGGGGTGAAGCGGAGCGACCTTAAGATTTGCTTTTTGAACATGTACCCACAAGCCGAAGCTTTCAAGTTGTGTTGGTGCATGTAAGCGGCGCCTGTCATTGGCCCTTCATATTCGAAGGGCACCTCGGGCTCCGCCTGTTGTGTCTCGTGAAAGAGAATGATGTCGGCCTCCTTGTATCGGGCTAAGTCGAGGCAGTGCTCGTAGGGCGCCTGTATCAAGTGATCGTCTCCATCGACAAACTGAATGAATTTGCCCTGTGCACAGACCAGTCCCATGTTGCGGGCTATGGACAGTCCCATGTTGCGCTGGCGTATGTAGATGAACTCGTCGCGCAGTTCCACTAGGTCATTGAGAGGTGACACCTCCGAGCCGTCGTCGATGATGATGATTTCACGCTCTTCCTTGCTAAGCGAGAGTGAAAGGATGCTCTGCAGGCACTCTCGTAATAAGGTCGTTGGCAAGTTGTAGGTCGTCACGATAAAACTGACGAGCGGTTGTTCGTTCTTGTTTTGCATAGTGGCCATGTTGTCAAGTGGACTGAGCCCGCATATTTCCCTATTGCGAAATTCGGGCTAAATGTTTATGCAAAGTTACTATTTATTATAATAATATGAGAATAATGGCGTTGAAATATTAATGGAAAATCGAGATAAGGATGGCTCCTATTCACATATCCTAAAATACACCAGTCTTTTTGGTGGTGTGCAGGGCCTTGGCATTTTGGTCGGAATTGTGCGCAATAAGCTTGTGGCACTCATTTTAGGCCCAGACGGAATGGGATTGGTGTCGCTTTTCAACTCTACCATCAAATTGGTTAGCGACTCCACGAATTTTGGGTTGTCACTTAGTGCTGTGAAGAGTCTGTCCGAGGCCTACGATACCGGTGATGAGGAGCGTGTTCGCCATGTCGTGAGCCTGGTTCGCTCCTGGAGTCTGTTTACGGCCTTGCTGGGTGTGCTTGTTTGTGTGGCACTCAGCCCGTTTCTCAACAAGTGGACGTTCTCTTGGGGCGATCACACCCTACATTTTGTCCTGTTGTCTCCCGTGATAGGGCTGATGGCTATCACCAGTGGTGAGACGGCTATCTTGAAAGCCGTGCGTCAGTTGCGTTGCTTGGCCATCATCACACTGTGTTGTGTGTTCTTGGCGCTGTTGTGCTCTGTCCCTGTCTATTATAAGTGGGGCCAATCGGGCATCGTGCCTTCGCTCGTGTTGTTTGCCCTTGCGCAATGCTTGTCAACCATAGTGTTTTCGTTTCGCCTGTATGCCCCTCGCTATTCCCTGTCACGCAAGCTGATGGGTGAAGGAAGTGGCATGGTGCGACTGGGCATCGCTTTTGTGTTGGCAGGCGTTTTGGGCAGTGGCGCCGAGTTCGTGGTGCGATCTTATCTTAACACTACTGGACAGTTGACTGCCGTAGGTCTCTATAATGCGGGCTACGTGATGACAATGACTTATGCGGGCATGGTATTCTCGGCCATGGAAACAGATTATTTCCCCCGGTTGTCGGGTATTCCCACGCTGGGTGGCCGGCTCAACCAGGTGGTTAACCACCAAATGGAGGTGTCGTTGTTGCTGGTGGCTCCTCTGCTTGTCCTATTTGTGGTTTTCCTTCCTGTCCTCTTGCCCTTGCTTTATAGCGGACGCTTCCTTCCCATTCTCGGCATGATGAAAGTAGTTGTGTTGGCCATGTACTTCCGAGCCCTCACGTTGCCTGTCGAGTACATAGCGCTTTCGCGGAGTGACTCGCACGCTTACCTGTTGCTTGAGGCCATATATGATGTGATGTTCACACTTTTGGTCATCCTGGGTTACCATTATTTCTCACTTTTGGGGACTGGAGTGGGGCTGCTTGTGGCCAGCCTGGCTAATTTTGTCGTTGTCATGGCCTTTTCGCGTTGGCGATACCATTTTGTAGCCTCACATGAGGTCAAAGTCTATGCGGTCCTTCAGATACCCTTGGGGGTGTTGGCATATGTGGAGACCTGTCTTTTGGAGGGATGGCTTTATTGGATAGTGGGGGGGGGATTAGTTGTCCTGTCGTTGTCTATATCTGTTGGTGTGTTCCATGCTAAGTCCAACCTGTGGCAAGCCATGAGGGGAGGTTTTGCGGGTCGTATTCTCAAACGTTTCCACCAAAACAAGTAGGCCTCATGAGAATACCTCAAGTGACCGTCCTTGTTTCCGTTTGGAACACGGCTGACTATCTGCCGCAGTGTCTGGACTCACTATGCCGCCAGACTTTGCGTGACATACAAGTGGTGTGTGTGGACGATGCGTCCACTGACGATTCGCTGGTCGTGTTGCAGAGATATGCGGCGCTCGATGACCGTATAGAGGTGATTGGTCTGCCACGCAATCAAGGACAGGCCCACGCACGCAACGTTGGATTAGGACGGGCGAAGGGCGAGTTTATCTGCTTTCTTGACAGCGATGACTGGATGGCTGTCGACTGCTTGGAACGGGCCGTGTCGGTGTTTAGGGCACATCAAAAAACGGGATGTGTGTTGTTCGATACCTTATATTATTATAGCGCGTCGCGGCAGGAAAGTTTTCCCATGGCAACATTTGATGCACTTAGTGGCTATGAAGCTTTTGTCTTGTCGCTTACGTGGCGGATACATGGGGTTTATATGGTTCGAGCAGACATCCACAAGCGATATCCTTACGACGAGAGTGCCCATGCTTTCAGTGACGACAACACGACGCGTCTCCATTATTTAGCCTCTACTGAGGTGCGCCTTTGCGCAGGCACCTATTATTATAGGCAACGGCCTACATCTGTTTCTCATCAGTTCTCGCTCCGGAGGTTTGATTATTTGTTGGCCAACCAAAGTATGAAACGCCAGCTTGAGTGTATCCGTGTGAGTGACGATTTGCTGAATCTCTACGAGAATCACCGTTGGTTGAATGTGGTCGACATGTACATGTTGTGGTTTAAGCATGGCCGTGAGTTGAACGCCAATGACCGCCGTAAGGCCCTGGCGCTCGTGAGGAACAGTTGGCGGACTATCGAGACGTGGCGGCTGAAGCCTGCCTTAAGGTGCAAATTTGGTTATGTGCCTTTTGTGGGACATTGGCGTCTGTTCCTCTTGCAAGAACAGATCTATTTCCGTTTGCGTCGTTTGTTGGGCCGTCTGTAGGGAGGCGTTACTCCTTTTGTGGGAGCGGCCTTTAGTGTGCTGTAACTTGGTAGGCCAACGAGAAGTGTCCTGAGGCGAGCGTGTGCTTGCAGTTGAGTAGTTTTTACCAAAAAGTTTGTCAGCTTTTTCGTGGGAAGTAGAAAGCGAAGGGGGCATTTGTTATGTTTGCAGCAACCTGAAAAGAGGTCGGGGTGAACCTTGACGCCCTGTCGTCTCTCGATTGATGCCGAACCGTTGCATGATAGGTGCCGTTTCGAGTCTCGATGGAGTGCGTGTCATGTTGCGATTTAGTACTTATGCTTATGAAATTCGTTTACTTTTAGCGCTGAGTTTTGCGAAGTTGTCTAATTTCTCGTGCTTCCGCCCAAAGTTTTACTCGTTGAAGGAATGGGGCGTTTGAAATTGTAGCTTGTCACATTTTTTATACTCTTTATATTGCCTATCACATTGTAGATGTGAAGTCTCGTTCCCGCTCCGATATCATTGGTTGAGCGCACTGTACTTCGAAGGATAAAAGTGGGGTGTTTCTTGACTGAACAGGGGTACAAAGAATGGTGAGAGTACATTTTGGACAGTTGTGTGATGGAATGTACCAAGATTGAAAAACACGTTGTTTTAATTGCGTTAAACCAATTTAATTTTTTGAATTCGATGCTTGTATATTTGAATTAATTCGTTAACTTTGCAACGAACAAAAACAAGGATGATGGCATTGATTATCGTCGCTATATTGCTCGCAGGATACCTGCTTATTGCAACCGAAAGCTTCACACAAGTGAACAAGGCTGCAGTAGCAATTTTTGCATGTACGGCAGGTTGGGTGCTTTATGTCAGCTATGGCACAGACTTCGTCATGTGCCAACATCCTTCAGAATATACGGCTTACTTGAATGGTGCAGAGCCGACGAGCGTCTCCGTCAAGGAATTCATAGCCAGCAATGTATTCTTGAAATATGTTGGAAAAGCCTCAGAAATAGTGCTTTTCTTACTTGCGACGATGACCATTGTCGAAATATTGGATAATAACGCTTGTTTTGATTTTATTCCCCAATTGCTTAAGACACGCAATGGCAAACGCATCCTGTGGACGTTGTCGGTTGTGACATTGCTTATATCTGCAAATCTCGACAATTTTACCACTACGTTGATGATGCTTGTCATCATGCGCAAGATCATACCCAATCGCCGTCAACGGATGGTTTTCGGGTCTGCAATTGTCGTGGCCGCCAACTGTGGCGGGGGCATGACGGTCATCGGCGATCCTACTGGGCTGATGTTGTGGAACAATGGCTTCGTCAGTGCCACTCATTACTCCATGACGCTTGTCGCCCCGTGTCTCGTGGCGTGGTTCGTCCCCACATTGTGGCTTAGTCATTGTGTTCCGTTACGTGTGGAGACAGAGTGGATCGCCATGCCTTATCGTGGAGATGACACGCGGCTCAACGTGTGGCAAAGGTTGCTCATGCTCATTGTGGGCATCGGTGGGTTATGGTTTATACCCACCTTTCATAATATTACGAAGTTAAGCCCATTCCTTGGGGCGTTGTGTGTGTTGGGTGTGTTATGGATTGTCAATGAGGCATTCAACCGCAAGCTGATGAACATGGACGCCATGGAGCGCCGTCGCATGCCTCAGGCCCTGTTCTATGGAAATCACCAGCTCATTCTTTTTGTCATGGGCATCATCTTGGCACTTGGCGTGGTCAAGGAGACTGGCATCTTGACGCAGTTTTGGCAGTTTATGCAGGGCATGTCCGTGACCGACTGGATGCTTGGGATTTGCGCTGGTGCAATAAGCTCCGTGCTCGACAATTTTGCCACCGCTGCCAGTTTTATATCGGTCAATCCCTCTATGGAGACGAATGCGGTATATTGGAGTTTCGTGGCTTACGGTGCAGCTATCGGTGGCAATGTGTTGGCAATAGGTTCGGTGGCTGGCATGACGCTGATGAAGACTGAGCGCATACATATGGGCTGGTATTTTAAGAATGTGGGAGGCATGGCAGCCTTGGGAGCTGTGATGGGATACTTGGTTCTCATGCTGATACTATATGTTTTAAATCACTAATAATAAAATAATGAAAGGTTATGGCAAAGATTAAGACAATTGGCATTCTGACATCTGGTGGCGACTCCCCTGGAATGAACGCTGCCATTCGTGCAGTTACTCGTGCGGGCATTTGCAATGGGTTTAATATCAAGGCAATTTATAGAGGCTACGATGGCTTGATTAACGGCGAGGTGATGCCTTTCACCACCGAGAACGTGTCGGGAATCATTATGCAGGGTGGCACCATCTTGCGTACGGCCCGCTCGAAGGAGTTCTTGACGCCTGAAGGTAAGCAGAAAGCTTATGAGACATTGCAGAAAGAGGAAATCGATGCCCTTGTAGTCATCGGCGGCAACGGGTCCCTAACGGGAGCCCGGGATTTTGCCAGTGAATATGATGTTTGCTGCATTGGCTTGCCGGGCACCATCGACAATGACTTGTATGGCACAGATTCCACCATTGGTTATGACACCACGCTCAACACCATTGTTGAGTGCGTGGACCGCATTCGCGACACTGCGCAGAGTCATGAACGCATCTTCTTTGTGGAAGTGATGGGGCGCGATGCCGGATTCTTGGCGCAAAATTCAGCCATTGCCAGCGGAGCTGAGGCGGCAATCATCCCTGAGGACACAACCGATGTCGACCAGTTGGCACAGTTCATGGAACGTGGCATTCGCAAGTCGAAGAAGAGTTGTATTGTCATCGTGTCGGAGAGTCCGAAGTGTGGCGCATTGTATTATGCCGATCGTGTGAAGAAAGAGTTTCCGGGATATGACGTCCGGGTGTCAATCCTTGGTCACCTGCAGCGTGGCGGACGTCCCTCTGCCCACGACCGCATTTTGGCTAGCCGAACGGGAGTGGGGGCCATCGACGCCATTATCCAGGGGCAACGCAATGTCATGGTGGGCATCCACAACAACGAAGTGGTCTATGTGCCTCTCTCTGAGGCAATCCGCTCTGACAAGCCCTTTGACAGAAAGCTCATCAAGGTGCTCGACGACTTGAGCATATAAACACATAATAGACGTGGAAATCTTATTGGACAAGTAAAAACAATTTTTTAATCAAGATACTATATGGCACAAATAAACGGACGCATCTCCCAAATCATTGGCCCTGTGGTGGATGTCTATTTCGACACCCAGGGACAAGACGCTGAGAAGGTGTTGCCTAAAATTTATGAAGCCTTGACTGTGAAACGTCCTGACGGCTCCAATCTTGTCATTGAGGTGCAACAACACATTGGCGAGGACACGGTGCGGTGTGTAGCTATGGACAATACCGACGGTTTGCAGCGTGGCTTGGAGGTTATTCCGACAGGAAGCCCTATCACTATGCCTGCTGGTGAGCAAATCAAAGGCCGTATGATGAATGTAATAGGTCAGCCCATTGACGGGATGAAGACGCTCGACATGAAAGGCAGTTATCCCATTCATCGCCCCGCCCCTAAGTTTGACGAGTTGTCAACCCACAAGGAGATGTTAGCTACGGGCATCAAGGTCATAGACCTCTTGGAACCCTACATGAAAGGTGGAAAAATCGGATTGTTTGGCGGTGCTGGTGTGGGCAAGACCGTATTGATCATGGAGCTCATCAACAACATTGCAAAGGGGCATGATGGTTACTCGGTCTTTGCAGGCGTAGGTGAGCGTACTCGTGAGGGTAACGACCTTGTGCGTGATATGCTTGAGTCGGGTGTGATCCGCTATGGTGACAAGTTTAAAAAGGCCATGGAAGAAGGCAAATGGGATCTCTCGCTCGTTGACCCAGAGGAGTTGCGCAAGTCGCAAGCAACCCTTGTCTATGGGCAGATGAATGAGCCGCCTGGGGCGCGTGCTTCAGTGGCTCTGTCAGGCTTGACGGTAGCCGAGGAGTTCCGTGACCATGGTGGCAAGGATGGTGCGCCCGCTGACATCATGTTCTTCATCGATAACATCTTTCGTTTCACACAAGCTGGGTCAGAGGTGTCAGCACTGTTGGGACGCATGCCTTCGGCTGTGGGTTACCAACCCACGTTGGCCTCAGAGATGGGCTCCATGCAGGAACGCATTACCTCCACAAAGCGAGGCTCCATCACGTCTGTGCAGGCTGTCTATGTGCCGGCCGATGACTTGACAGACCCTGCGCCTGCTACGACTTTCTCCCACCTTGACGCCACCACGGTGCTTGACCGTAAGATCACTGAGCTCGGCATATATCCCGCTGTTGACCCATTGGCTTCCACATCGCGCATTTTGGATCCGCTCATTGTAGGCAAGGAACATTATGAATGTGCGCAGCGCGTGAAGGAGACTTTGCAGCACTACAACGAGTTGCAGGACATCATCGCAATTTTGGGTATGGATGAGTTGTCTGATGAGGACAAACTTGTTGTGAACCGTGCGCGTCGCGTGCAGCGATTCCTCAGCCAGCCGTTTGCGGTGGCAGAACAGTTCACGGGTGTACCGGGTGTGATGGTGAGCATTGAGGACACCATCAAGGGCTTCAACGCTATCCTCAACGGTGAGGTCGACGACCTCCCAGAGCAGGCATTCATGAACGTCGGCACCATTGAGGATGCAAAGGCAAAAGGTAAGAAACTCCTTGAGGCTGCAAAAGGATAAGCATCGGTTTGAGGGATTTTAAAACTTTAGCTCATGCTGAAACTTAAGATTGTTAGTCCAGAAAAGGTCGTGTATGACGGTGGCGCGGAGAGTGTGCTCGTGCCGGGCTTGCTCGGTCAGTTTGAGATACTCAACAACCATGCCCCCATCATCTCCTCCTTGACCAATGGAACCGTGGAATATACCAACCGCGAAGGCAAACAATGCATCAATGTGCGGGGTGGCTTCGTCGAAGTGAAGAAAAACGAGGTCAGTGTTTGCGTGGAGGTGTGATCATTAACAGCGAAGAGGATGAACTATATCAAGAGAGTGCGGAAAATAGGATTGTGGTTGATAGTGGGGGTGACCCTGGCTACACTGTTGGTCCTAAATGTTATTCAAGAGACTTCGTTTTTGAACGTAGTTGTTTTGATTGCATTGGCCGCATTGGTAGTTTGGCTTGTTGTCACAGCCGTCATATCCTGCGTGGTAACCCGTAAGAGTAGGACCGAGTAGGGTAGATGGGCATGCCATCTTTGACAAGTTTCATCTGGTGCGCATTGTTGTTCGTTATCCTCGGACTGGCGTGGATTTTCGGGCTTGGACTTGTCAAGAGGTTGGCCCCTCAGCACCTTGTTGCTTTCTGCGTCCTCTTTACGGTGGTGCGTCTGACGGTGGTTTTGGCTGTTATTGGAACGTATGTGTTTTGCCTATCAGGCAGTCTCGCTGAGTCTAAGGCCTTTGCGGGCATGGCACTCATCATGTATGGCTTGATGATGGTGATTACGTATGTGATAAAACATTAATTGATAAGTGTATAAATGAAATTAGTTAAACATATTGTCTGTCTGTTGGTAGTGTTGACGACGACACTCTCTATGGCTGGTGCTGAGACAAAAGAAAAGTCCCAAACACCCAACGTAAGTGAGATAGTTCTCGAACATATCAAGGACTCCTATGATTGGCACGTGACTGACATTGGCAATCGCCATATAGTCATCAACCTACCTGTCATTGTCAAGAGTTCTACCGGTTGGCATGTGTTCAGCACCGGGAAGTTCGCTTCCCAGGCTGACGCCCAAGGCTATCGGATGGGGCCTGACCATTTGGCCTTGGCCACGAAAGGCACTTATGCAGGCAAGGTCGTGGAGCTAGTTAATGGCCATGAGGAGAGACCTTTTGACATCTCTATCACCAAGACGGTGGCGGTCATGTTCGTCAATGTTGTGATTTTGCTCTGTTGCATCATGATCCCTGCCCGTTGGTATCGCAGGCACAAGGCTAGTGACCCAGCTCCAGGTGGCTTCACGGGACTAATAGAAATGTTGGTGACGTATGTGGAGGATAGTATCATCAAACCAGGTGTGGGGGAAAATGGTTACGAGAAGTACTCGCCCTACTTGATGACGTGTTTCTTCTTTATCCTTACCTGCAACTTGATGGGTATTGTGCCTTTCCCGCCGGGATCGGGAAATGTGACTGGCAATATTGCGGTCACTTTCTTCCTTGCTGTATGCACATTCATTGTCACACAGTTCAGTGGTACCAAGCACTATTGGAAGGACATCTTTTGGCCTGACGTGCCTTTGGCCTTGAAGGCGTTCCCGCTGATTCCCATCATTGAGTTTGTGGGTATCTTCACAAAGCCTTTCGCCTTGATGATTCGTCTCTTTGCCAACATGATGGCCGGGCACGCCATCGCTGTGTCGTTGGTCTGCATCATCTTTATTGTGGTGTCCAAGGCTTTGGCTGTGTTGATAGGCATGTCTGTGCTGAGCATCGTGATGGCTGTGTTCATGATGTTGCTTGAGTGCATGGTTTGCTTCATTCAGGCCATGGTGTTCACCATGTTGAGTTCGATCTTTATCGGACTTGCTCGAGAAAAATAAACATTATAAATAACAATAAAAACCTTAAAGATTATGATTTCATTATTATTGGCAGCTGAAGCTGCAGCAGGTCTTGCAAAGTTAGGCGCTGGTCTTGGCGCAGGTATCGCTGTTATCGGCGCAGGTATTGGTATTGGTCGCATTGGTGGCCAGGCCATGGATGCTATGGCTCGCCAGCCTGAGGTGATGAACAAGATTTTCACGAATATGATTGTTGCGGCCGCTCTGGTTGAGGGCGTTGCCCTGTTTGCAGTGGTTGTCGCATTCCTTTGCATCTAATCATCGTAAGAGATAATCGCTGCGTATGGATTTGTTAATGCCAAGTACGGGCTTGCTTTTCTGGATGACTGTCGTATTCCTGGTTGTGCTATGCATATTGGGAAAATGGGGCCTCCCTGCCATCACCAACATGGTGAAGGAACGTAAGGCTTTCATCGACGACAGTCTCCGTAAAGCTCATGAGGCTAACGAGAAGCTTGCCAACATACAAAAAGAAGGAGAATCCATTCTGCAGGAAGCCCGCGAGAAGCAGGCGGCCATTCTTAAGGAGGCTACCGATACCCGTGAGGCGATTGTCATGAAAGCTCAGGAGAAAGCGAAAGCGGAAAGTGCTCGCATAGTGAACGATGCGAAAGCTGAAATCACTAATGAGAAGCAACAGGCCATTCGTGAAATCCGGGCTCAGGTTGCTGAGTTGTCAGTGAAGATAGCCGAGCGCATTGTGCGTGAGAAGCTTTCTGACGATGACAAGCAGATGGAACTGATAGACAAACTGCTGGATGAGGTGACTGTTGATGACAAAACCAGTAAATAAGTGTAGCTTATGGATTTAGGTGTAATATCGGTCAGGTACGCCCGAGCACTTCTGAAGAGCGCTACGGACAGGAAGCTAGAGGATGCTGTTTACAAGGAGATGCTGGTTCTCTCGCAGAGCTTTCTCCAAGTGCCAGCCCTTCGCTCCACGATAGACAATCCCATGCTCGGAAAAGACAAGAAGGAAGCTTTGCTTCAGACGGCTTGTGGCGGAAATGTCACGGAACTGACGCTTCGTTTCTTGCAGCTTGTCCTCAAGGAGGATAGGGAGGGCACCCTGCAATTTATGGCTGCTTCTTATGTGACAATTTATCGTCAACAGAAAAACGTCACCCGAGGAAAACTTGTTACCGCTGTCGCTGTGTCTCCAGAGACGGAGAACAAGATGAAAGCGATGGTGGAAAGCAAAACTCATGGAACGGTAGAGTTTAATACCGAGGTCAATCCCGGCATTATCGGAGGATTTATCTTGGAGTATGACACCTACCGTATGGATGCAAGTGTCAAGACAAAACTTAACACGATACTTAATCAATTAAAGAAATAATCAATGTCAGATAAAATTAGACCAAGCGAGGTGTCTGAGGTTCTGCTGAAACAACTTGAGGGAGTCAATGCGGAGGAGCAGTTTGATGAAGTGGGTACGGTGCTGACCGTTTCGGATGGCGTGGCGCGTATCTATGGACTGCGCAATGCGGAGGCCAGTGAGTTGCTTGAGTTTGAGAACGGCACCATGGCTATCGTGATGAACTTGGAGGAGGACAACGTGGGTTGTATCCTTTTGGGTTCTACGGCTGGTATCAAGGAGGGGCAGAAGGTAAAACGCACGTACCACATTGCTTCCATTCGTGTGAATGACAATTTCTTGGGACGTGTTGTCAATCCTCTTGGAGAACCCATTGATGGCAAGGGTGACATTGACTTGGCGGAATCGTTTGAGATGCCCCTCGACCGAAAGGCTCCGGGTGTTATCTATCGTCAGCCAGTGAAGACTCCTTTGCAGACCGGCTTGAAGGCTGTAGACTCAATGATCCCTATCGGTCGTGGCCAACGTGAGCTGATTATCGGTGACCGTCAGACGGGTAAGACCGCTATTGCGGTAGACACCATTATCAACCAGAAAACTAACTTTGAGGCAGGAAAGCCTGTCTATTGTATTTATGTGGCCATTGGCCAAAAGGCATCTACAGTTGCCGCATTGGTGCAGACATTAAAGGAGCATGGAGCCTTGCCTTACACAATCATTGTAAGTGCTACGGCTGCAGATCCCGCTGCTATGCAGTATTACGCACCGTTTGCAGGGGCTGCCATTGGCGAATATTTCCGTGACCGCGGCTTTGACGCCTTGGTGGTTTACGATGACCTGTCCAAACAGGCTGTTGCTTACCGTGAGGTTTCTCTGATTCTAAGACGCCCTTCAGGCCGTGAGGCTTATCCTGGAGATGTCTTCTATCTCCACTCTCGATTGTTGGAGCGCGCTGCACGTATCAACGACCAGCAGGAGATTGCGGAATGCATGAACGACTTGCCAGAGAGTCTGCGCGGGCACGTGAAGGGTGGAGGATCGCTGACAGCCTTGCCAATCATTGAGACCCAGGCGGGTGATGTGTCGGCTTATATCCCCACCAATGTGATATCAATTACAGACGGACAGATCTATTTGGAGACCGACTTGTTCAACCAGGGCTTCCGCCCAGCTATCAATGTGGGTATCTCAGTCAGTCGTGTGGGAGGTTCTGCACAGGTAAAGAGCATGAAGAAGGTGGCTGGAACGCTGAAGATAGATATGGCCCAGTATCGTGAGTTGGAGAGCTTCTCCAAGTTCTCCAGCGACATGGACCCTGTGACCGCCATGACAATCGACAGGGGCAGAAAGAACAACCAATTGCTCATCCAGCCTCAGTACAGCCCAATGCCTGTTGGTGAGCAGATCGCAATCTTGTATTGTGGTGTGCATGGCCTCATGCATGATGTGGAAGTGGAGCAAGTGCGTGCATGCCAAGACCAGTTCTTGGAGCAGATGCGCACCAAACACCAGAATGTCATCGAAAACCTTGCAGCTGGAAAACTCCTCGATGAGGATGTCAAGACCCTCGAAGGGGTAATGGCTAACGTCACTGGACAGTTTAAGAAGTAAAAGCCTATGCCGTCATTAAAAGAGATCAAGACCCGCATTGCCTCTGTAAAGAGCACCCGTAAGATTACGAGTGCCATGAAGATGGTCGCGTCATCCAAGCTCCACCACGCACAGACTGCCATTCAAAACATGCTCCCTTATGAGAACATGTTGGAGCACATTCTCAAGGCTTTTTTGTTATCCGTGCCTGATGCCCAAAGTGTTTATGACACGGAGAGAAGTGAAATAAAGCGTGTGGCGCTGATTGTGTACTCGTCCAACAGCTCACTCTGTGGCGGTTACAACGGCAATGTAATCAGGATGATGATGCGGGCTATTGCGGGTTATCAAGCTCAAGGCGTCAGCGACATAACGGTTTATCCCATAGGTCGCAAGGTGGCTGAGCAGGTGACGAAACTGGGTTTGCTTTGTGCTGGTGACTTCACGGAGTTGGCAGACAAGCCTAAGGCGGCTGATTGTGCTGCTATTGCGGAAGAAATCACCTCGAAGTTTGTCGGTCGTGAATATGACAAGGTAGAAATGATTTACCACCATTTCCAAAGTGCGGGTACACAAATACTCACACGTCGTACTTTCCTGCCCATTGACTTGTCAACCGAGAAGATTGGCGCATATAATGACCGTGACCTAACTTCAAACATAGCGACGCAAAAAGCTCAGGAGTATCTGCGGAAGAAAGGTCAAGCCAAAGGCAACAAGAACGATGATGTTGTGGAACTCAATGATGACTTTATTGTGGAGCCCGACATGGAGACTGTGCTCAAGTCGCTGATCCCCAAACTCCTCAACCTGATGGTCTACACGGCCCTTCTCGACAGCAATGCGTCGGAGCATGCGGCTCGTATGGTGGCTATGCAGACTGCTACGGATAATGCTGATGAGCTGCTAAAGTCGCTTAATCTTGAGTTCAACAAGAGTCGTCAGGCTGCTATCACAAACGAACTTCTTGATATTGTGGGAGGCTCTGCCAACAATTGAAGATGATCGTATACCTGAAATTAGAGGTGCCAGGGGACATTTGTCTGCTCCTTGGCACCTCTTTTTATAAAATGTCTGTCATTCAACAAATTGCTCATTTTGAATCGAGTGAGTGACGTTGCGACAAACAAATTTCCGTTACGCTTTCAATTGCAGTTGCAGACAGCACCACTCTCCTTTTTTCTTCCTGCCTTTTTCCTCCAAGCCTAAGGTGGCAGCTTTGTTAAGCAACAAGGGTATGTCCTCTTCATAAAAACCGCTCATGATAAGTTGCGCCTTGGAAGCCATCACTCCCACGAAGGCGCTCATGTCGTTCAGTAGAATGTTGCGGTTGATATTGGCCAGCACCAGATCGAAAAGCCCTGAAATATGGGTGAGCACAGAGGCGTCACCAAACAACACTTGCATATTGTCTACACCATTAAGATGGGCGTTATCCTTAGCGTTGTCCGCACTCCACTCATCAATGTCGTAACCGACTATCTCTGAGGCGCCCAGCTTCGAAGCGGTGACACCAAGAATGCCAGTCCCGCATCCGCAGTCTAGCACGCGCTTGTGCTCCACACCAAGTTCGAGCAACGACTCTATGACCATCTGCGTGGTGTTGTGCGTGCCCGTCCCAAAGGCCTGCGTGGCCTTGATGCCTACTAGCGTTTCGTCTTGCGCATGCGCTGGTTGTCTGCGCCTTGCGTCATACACTATGACTTTCCCGTTGATGTCAATGGGATCAAATCCGGTCTCTTCCCATTGCTCATTCCAGTCCTTGTCTTCCACATCTTCCAGGGAATAAGTGATGCTGATGCCCTCAAGGGGCAATGTGGACATCGTATAATCGAGTGAGCCTTGGTCGAACAAGTCTCTTTGCACATAGCCCTTAAGACCGCAGTCTGTGTCTTCGAAGGCCTCAAAGCCAATCTCGCCTGCAACGTCCGCTATGAGGTCGCGGGCCGTTTGCGTCAACGTTTCTGGCCCTGTAACCTTAAAGTCTGCAACTTTGTATTTCATTATTTTGTGTCTTTAATAATGCAAAATTAAAAAAAATATAGGGAAAAACCTATTGCGGTTTAGGGTTTTTCCTTACTTTTGCATACAGAATAGTTGTATTTTTGTTGCGTGAAATTGAATTTAATATAAAAGCAAACAGATATGAAAAAATCATTTCTTCTCTTAGCTTTTGCGGGGGCGTTTGCTGTCCAGTCATGGGCTCAAAGTGACGATATGTATTTCTCGCCCAGCAAGTCGAAGACAAAAGGTACGCCTCAAGAGGCCCCGGTTTATTATGTTGGGAGCAATCGTGATGTGGATGAGTATAACCGTAGAGGTCGTTTTGGCAGCTATTATCAGCCTATAGGTGCCGACTCTCTTTGCAATGATGTCTTTGCCTTCCAGAAAGGAACTGGCATTTACCCTGATTCCAGCTATGTGGACACCACCTTCTCTTATCGTTGCAGTCCCGACTGGGAGTATGAGGACTATCCTTACACCCGGCGGTTGAGCCGCTGGTATGGTTATTATGATCCTTGGCTTTACAACTATTGGGGACCAAGCATGTGGGGATTCTACGATGTTTGGTATGATCCTTGGTACTATGGTGCCTATGCGGGCTGGTATGACCCCTGGTTCTATGGGTACCATGGTTGGTGCAGGCCCTATTATGGCAGCTGGTATGCCTGGGGTTGGAACTACCCTTATTGGGGTGGTGGCCGCGTCCACTATGTAGGAGGAAACCCACATGGCTTGACCGGCAACCGCACCTGGAGCTACAGAGGCGGCGCAATGACTGGCCGCTACGTTGGAACTTCTGGCGGCTTAGGTAGTGTAGGCTCTCCCAACACCTACACGTCGCGCAGCAGTAGGAATCGTTCATTTGGTTCGCGCATTAACAACAACGCATCTCCGAACAATTCCCCCAACCGCAACTACACCCCCAATCGTTCCGCAACCACTTTTGGAAACAACGCGCGCTCTATGGGTAGCTTTGGCGGCTCCACAGGAGGCAGTCTTGGTAGTGGACGCTCAAGTGGCGGTTTTGGTGGCGGCCACTTTGGAGGTGGCGGCGGTGGTCACTTTGGAGGTGGCCGGCGTTAGTCCTGCATAGTTATTGTAAATCAGTTATATTCCAACTTAAAGTAAAAAATCGAATATGAAGAAATCAAGATATGGAATCCTTGCGGCCTTGGCCATGATGGCGGTTCCTCTTTCAGCGCAAGAGACCTACCAAGACACGAAACTGGTGGACAGTGATCTTAACGGTACGGCGCGATATGTTGGTATGGGTGGAGCGCTCGAGGCACTTGGTGCAGACATCTCGACCATTGGCAGCAATCCTGCGGGTGTGGGCCTCTTTCGCTCCAGTCAAGTGTCTCTGTCGGGCGGTTTCGTTTCGCAGGGTGATGCGACGACAACTCCATCCTTTGGAGGCATCAAGGCGCGTATCGACGGCAACAAGACAAATGCAAGCTTTGATCAGGTCGGACTGGTCTATGCCATGCGCACCGGACAGCAGAGTTTCTTGAACTTTGCCTTCAACTATCACAAGAGCCGCAACTTTGACCAAATTCTCACAGCTGGGGGAATACTGGACAAAGCCTCCCAAAACAAGTTGACGGCAAAGAAATATCCCTATGGCAGCGATTATAACTGGAACGCGGCGGATGCCAATTACGCCTCCATGCTGACCCCCATCAACAACGAGAAAGGGCAGCAGGTTGGCCTTGATTACCTTAATGGTACGGAATATCTTTTTGGTCAGTATCAGAAAGGCTATATTGGAGAATACGACTTCAATATCAGCGGTAACTTGAATGACCGTGTCTTTCTTGGGTTGACCATTGGATTGCGTGACGTGAATTATCGCGCCAACAGCTATTACTCTGAGAATCTCGAACAAAACACCACTGCCGAGTCGTGGGAAGATCTCCGTATTGACGGAACTGGATTTGATGTTAAGGCCGGTGTCATCTTCCGTCCGATTGATAGCTCACCCTTCCGTGTCGGTCTTTATGTCAACACCCCTACGTGGTATGACCTCTCCCTTTCATCGGCCAATGATGTGACAATGGCTGATGCGCAGGGGGCGGTCAAGAAAGGACAGAATGCGGATTATAAATATAAGGTGTTTACGCCATGGAAATTTGGTGTGAGTTTAGGGCACACGGTGGCCAATTGCCTTGCACTGGGTGCTACTTACGAATATGCGGACTACGGGGCAATCGACAACCGTGTGAACGATGGTGGCTATTATGACTATTGGGGAAGTTTCTATGAGGAGAGCTCCAGCGACCGCGTGATGAACAGTCATACCAAAGCCACCCTAAAGGGTGTCAGCACTCTCAAGTTCGGTCTGGAGTGCAAGCCTTTGCCTGAATTCTCCATCCGTTTGGGTTACAACTATGTCAGCCCAATGTTCAACCATTCAGGCTATCGTGACGGAAGCCTTGAGAGTGCAGGGTCCGCTTATGCCACTTCGACCGACTACACAAATTGGATGTCGACCAATCGTGTCACTGCAGGACTTGGCTATCAGGTGAAGAAATTTTTTGTGGACTTGGCTTATCAGTACAGTCAGACCAATGGAGATTTCTATCCTTTCATGAACTACGTTGCTGATGACGCCAATTCTGCAGATAACTGTATTGTTGATGGTGTCAAGGTGAGCAACAAGCGCAATCAGTTGCTTCTGACTTTGGGCTATCGCTTTTAATATCATACTCGCTAACGGGTTTAGTGTGACGCTTCCAACCTTTGCTTTTAGGGTAAGGGCTGGAAGCGTCTCTTTTTGTGCCCTGCCTACAATGAAACGAAAAATGTCGTGAATTATGCGGAATGTCATTAATCTTTTGTATCTTTGCATGGGAAAGGGTGGTGCTTGGACTTATGAAAGCGATTTTTCGTGGTGCCCATTTGTGCGATCCCAAATGAAATAGGCTATGTGCCTTTTTGAACTTCTAAAAAAAGATATGAGACGAATCTGCATATTACTTTATTTGATGTTTTTGTGTCTGATGGCAGTTCAGGCGCAGAAGCGAGAGTTCCGTGGAGCTTGGATACAAGCAGTGAACGGACAGTTTACAGGAATGTCGCGCGACCAGATGCAAAAGGTGCTGACCTATCAGTTGGACGAACTGCAAAAAGACGGCGTGAACGCCATCATCTTCCAGGTCCGCCCCGAGTGTGACGCCCTTTACGAAAGTCAGCTTGAGCCTTGGAGCCGTTTTCTAACTGGCCGGCAAGGCGCAACCCCGCAACCTTATTGGGATCCTTTGCAATGGATGGTGGAACAGTGCCACAAGCGCTGCATGGAAATCCATGCTTGGATTAATCCTTTCCGTGCCAAGACCAAGGGCACCGCCAGCTTGGCCACTAATCATATTGCGAGCTTGCATCCGGAGCGTTGTTTCACCTATGATGGACAATACATTCTCAATCCGGCTTTTCAAGAAAACCGTGATTATATCTGCAAGGTTGCAGAAGACATTGTTTCCCGTTACGATATAGACGGTTTTCACATCGACGACTATTTTTATCCATATCCTGTGGTAGGCCAAGCGATTCCAGACCAACAACAGTTTGAAGCCGATCGACGCGGTTTCTCCAATATTGGTGACTGGAGGCGTGACAATGTGAACCTTTTCATCAAACAACTCTACGAGACAATCCATCATTGCAAACCTTGGGTGAAGTTTGGCGTTTCGCCTTTTGGTATTTACCGCAATCGCAAGTCAGACCCAGAAAAAGGATCGCTGACCAATGGCTTACAAAACTATGACGACCTTTATGCCGATGTGTTGAAGTGGGTCAACAATGGGTGGGTCGACTATTGCGTGCCACAAATCTATTGGCAGATTGGGCATTCTGCTGCCGATTACGAGACGCTCATCAAGTGGTGGGATAAGTACGCCGCAGCGCGTCCTCTCTTCATTGGGGAGGATGTGGAGCGGACTTGCAAATATCCCGATTTGATGAATCCGAAGAGCCACCAAATGTCAGCAAAGCATGCCTTGCACCAGGATATGCGCCATGTCGAGGGCACCGTACTGTGGTATGCCAAGGCCGTTGTCGATAATGTGGGCAACTACGGAACGGTGCTTAAGACCAACTATTGGAAATATCCTGCCCTCCAACCCTTGATGCCCTTCATTGATGGCAAACGTCCGAAATCTCCCCGCAAGGTAAAACCCGTCTGGACTCCAGGTGGCTATTACCTGTTTTGGCAGGTGCCCAAGGGAAAAGACTGGGGAGACATTGCTTCTAAGTTTGTAATCTACCGTTTTTCCAAAAACGAAAAGGTCAATCTGGAAGACCCGTCCAAGATTATAACCATCACCGAAAAGACAATGTATCAGTTGCCTTATAGTAAGGGAACCGAGAAATACACCTATGTCGTGACGGCCCTTGACCGCTTGCAAAATGAAAGCAAAGCTAAGAAAGTGAAGGTGAAACTTTAAACCGGCGTGGACTCAATAGGTAGAGCGGTGGCACAATTACAACTATGTAGTTGTGTCATCGCTCTTATCGTGTGGGTCGGAAGGTTGGCTTCCTTTTGGTGGTATTAGTGGGGTGCCGTTTCAATCTTTGAACAGGTTGTTGAGAAAGTGGTCGAGGTCTTGGTCTAGCCCTTCCATGAGGTCGCCACCCAAAATGACTGTGTCGTCATCGGCTACATAAAGCTCAGCGACAAATGTCTTTTCCTCGTCTTCCAGCACAAAGCTGAAAGGCTTCATGATTCCCATCTTGTCTATCGCTTGATGACATTTCTTCATGCCCTCGCGTAAGATGTGGGCAGCGTTGTCGTAGAACAATTCGTCCTCATTGCCAATCCATTGTTCCACTACGCACCGTGTGATCTCTTGGTCATCATCATTGAATGCAATGAGTTCCCCGCTCTCTTGTGAGGCGCACACATGAATGTCTGTCATGATGGGTGTTTCATCACAAGGGGGGAATTTCTCGGCAATTTTTCTCAAAAAGCGTTCTGTCTGAAGAAAAGTTTGCTCTGTAGCTTCCATAATATTTTGCTTATTTGGTTCGATGCAAATATAGCATATAATTGTTACTGTGCAAAGAAATATTGCCTTTTTTTGCTTCAGATGTGAAATATATGGCAAAACATTTGACCGATTGAAATTTTAGTGTTACTTTTGAATAACAATTACGCTTCATCAATGCATAACAAAATACAACACAAAGGCATAGTCGACGCCGTGTCTAACGGTATGGTGGTGGTACGAGTCACTCAGTTGTCGGCTTGTTCCTCGTGTCAGATGTTGGAGCGTTGCCATTCTACCGATAGTCGCGACAAGCTCATTGATGTGCCGGTTGGCGATGGCGTAAACTATCGGGTGGGTGACATTGTGTTTGTGGGCACTGATGCCTGTGTAGGGCGTTTTGCGGTCCTCTTGGCATTTGGGGTGCCCCTTGTGTTGTTTGTGGGCGTGATTGTTCTTGTGCGTGAGGCGACGCATGATGATGTAGCAGCTGCACTTTGTGGCTTGGTTGCGCTCTTTCCTTATTATGTAGCGCTTCGCCTCTTCCGCGGAGTAGTGCGGCGTAAGGTCGTCTTTCGACTGAAAAAAGTCGCTGGTGCAGAGGATAATACCAAATAATAAACGAATACAAGAACATTATGGATTTTATCTTGACGGCAGTAATTGCTTTGGGGGCAATCGCCTTGGTCGCGGCAGTGGTCCTTTTTGTCGTGTCCAGGAAGTTTGCGGTGGAGGAGGATCATCGTATTGGACAAGTGCAAGAACTGCTTCCGGGCGCTAATTGTGGAGGTTGTGGCTTTGCGGGATGCTCGGGCATGGCGTCTGCTCTTGTGGCTGGTGCCGATAAGGGAGACATCTCCGGGCTGAGTTGTCCGGTAGGCGGATTGGCTGTCATGGAACAGGTCTCCAGCCTGTTGGGTATGGCTCTTGGTCAAAGTGAGCTCCGGGTGGCGGTCGTCCGTTGCAATGGTAGTTGTGACAACAGGCCTCGCGTGGCTGAGTACGATGGCCTCCACACGTGTGCGGCAATGAATGCGACGGGGGCTGGTGAGACAGCGTGTGGTTATGGCTGCCTCGGGTGTGGCGATTGCGTTTCGGCTTGTCAGTTTGGTGGCCTTCGCATGAATGAGGCGACCGGGCTGCCTGAGATAGACGAAAAAGTGTGTACGGCCTGTGGCGCCTGTGCCAACGCCTGTCCAAGACATATCATCGAACTCCGCAAGAAAGGCATTAAGAACAGACGCGTCTTTGTGTCTTGTATTAACCAAGACAAAGGTGCAGTGTCTCGCAAGGCATGTCTGGCATCTTGCATTGGTTGTGGAAAATGTCAGACGGTATGCAAATTTGAAGCCATCACCGTCACTAACAATCTATCCTATATTGATGACAGCAAGTGTCGGCTTTGCACAAAATGTGTAGACGCATGTCCGACACATGCCATTGCGAAAGTTAATTTCCCAGTCAGAAAATCCGTTGTCCCGAAACCAGTAGAGGAGGAGAAAGCATGAAACTGCATACATTTAGAATAGGAGGAGTTCACCCCGAAGAAAACAAGTTGACGGCAGATATTCCTGTTGTAGCTGCCAGTCTTCCAAAGACGGCAGTCTTCCCATTGTCACAACACATTGGCGCACCTGCTAAACCGGTGGTGAACCGTGGCGACAGGGTAAAGGTCGGAACCTTGCTTGCTGAAGCTGGAGGATTTGTGTCAGCGCCTATACATTCGTCGGTGTCAGGCACTGTTGTCAAAGTCGACACAGTGGTTGACGCCACGGGCTACCGAAGGCCTGCAATCTATGTCAGTGTGGAAGGTGACGAATGGGAAGGGTGTATCGACAGGACGAACACGCTGGAACCATTGTCGGCGCACCCAGAGCTGACACCTGAAGAGATCATTGACCGAATCAAGCGTGCTGGCGTGACGGGTATGGGGGGAGCGGGCTTCCCCACGTTCATCAAGTTGACTCCCCCGCCGACTGCAAAGGCCGAGTGTGTCATTCTCAATGGCGTGGAGTGTGAACCTTATATCACTGCCGATTACCGTCTGATGATTGAACATGCTGACGAAGTCTTGGTGGGGCTTGAGCTGCTGATGAAGGCAGTCAATGTGGAGAAAGGATATATTGGAATTGAGGAAAACAAGCCTGACGCCATCGCATTGCTCTCGAAAAAGGTAGCGAATGATCCTCGCATTGCCGTGATTCCCCTGAAGCAAAAGTACCCGCAAGGTGGCGAGAAGCAATTGGTGGACGCTGTCATCGGCCGGCAGGTACCCGCTCCTCCCGCCATCCCGGTTAACGTGGGGGCTGTGGTGCAAAATGTGGGTACGGCGTTTGCCGTCTACCAAGCTGTCATGAAACACAAACCCCTTTTTGAGCGCTATACCACAGTGACGGGCAAACATGTCAAGCATCCGGGCAACTTCTTAGTCAGGATGGGGACGCCCTTTAGCCAATTGCTTGAGGCTTGCGGAGGTCTGCCCGAAGGTGATAACAAGGTGTTGGCTGGAGGCCCCATGATGGGCAAGGCTGTGGTGAGCATGGAAGTGCCTGTATGCAAAGGGACCAATTCCATAACCGTGCTGACGGACGATGATGCACACCGTAAGTCGGTGCGTCCCTGCATTCGCTGTGGAAAGTGCTTGGATGCATGCCCGATGGGGCTCGAACCTTATCTGTTGGCAACTTTGTCAAGTCTCCAGGAGTTTGAAAGACTGGAAAAAGAGGGGATAACCAGTTGCATATCGTGCGGTTCGTGTCAATTCACATGTCCGTCTCATCGCCCAATACTTGATAATAT
Source organism: bacterium (assembly GCA_963594895.1). GTDB lineage: Bacteria > Bacteroidota > Bacteroidia > Bacteroidales > Bacteroidaceae > Prevotella. Next base: position 53,049 of record CAVBFJ010000012.1, read on the forward strand.
CCTTCATGGAAAGGGAGAGGTGATGCGGAGGATTAAGGCCCGGAACACTAAAAAATAGACTCATTAGCACATTATTTATTGAAGCACATATTATGGGAAAAATAATAGTTTCTCTATCTCCTCATGCCCACGGCCATGACAGTGTGGAGCGCAATATGCGTGGCGTGATGGTAGCATTGCTGCCAACATTCTTGGTCTCACTCTATTTCTTTGGCCTTGGAGCTGTGGTGGTTTGCCTCACAAGTGTGGCGTCATGCATGTTTTTCGAATGGGCCATCACACGATACCTTTTTCATCATCCCACCACGCTGAGCGATGGGTCAGCGATGCTGACAGGCCTGTTGCTAGGGCTCAATCTCCCTAGCAACTTCCCCATTTGGATGATTATTCTTGGTTCGTTGGTGGCTATTGGGGTTGGTAAAATGACTTTTGGTGGGTTGGGCACCAACATATTTAATCCGGCCCTAGTTGGACGTTGCTTTTTACTGGTCAGTTTTCCTGCAGCCATGACCTCGTGGCCTATTGCTGGACAGTTGACCTCATACACCGATGCCGTGACGGCGGCCACCCCCCTGAGTGTCATGAAGACAGCCATTAAGACAGGAAATGCACAAGTGCTTGACAAGTTGCCAAGCGCATTGGATAGCCTGTTGGGCAATATGAACAATGGGATGGGGGCTGGCACCATGGGCGAAGTGTGTGCCCTGGCCTTGTTGTTGGGGCTGGCCTATATGCTTTGCCGACGCATCATCACATGGCATATACCCATTAGCATCATCCTGTCTGTGCTCGTCTTCAGTGGATTGTTGCATCTCGCTGACCCTGTCTATGCCAATCCCGTTGAGGTCATTCTTAGCGGAGGCCTTCTGTTGGGCGCTATTTTTATGGCTACCGACTATGTCACCTCTCCGATGAATCACCGTGGCCAGCTCGTCTATGGCGTGGCGATTGGTTTCTTGACAGTGGTTATCCGTAATTGGGGTAGCTATCCGGAGGGTATGTCATTTGCAATACTCATCATGAATGCATTTACCCCGCTTATCAACTTTTATGTGAAACCCAAACGGTTTGGTGATAAGGTTGTCTTGAACAAATTAAAATAACTAGATAGGTTATGGAAAAGATAAAATCATCCTTGTCAAATATGCTTCTCGTCTTGGTGGGCTTTTCGGTTTTGATTGGTGCTTTGTTGGCATTGGCCAATCATGTGACTGAAGGTCCAATCGCTGAGAAGGTGGACAAGACCCTGCGGGAAGGCATACAGACCGTGATGCAAGCGCAGGCGATCAAAGTAGTTGAGGCTGACACGGTCAAGCTGACGAAGAATGGCAAGCAGGAGGTATATGTTGTTCATCGTGTAGCCGATGCCACGGGAAAAAACATGGGAGCCGCTGTGGAGAGTACCGCCATGGGTTTCGGAGGTGACCTAAAAGTACTTGTCGGTTTTGATACAGATGGTCGAATATTGGGATACACAATCCTACAAACATCAGAAACGCCAGGCTTAGGCTTGAAGGCAGACAAGTGGTTTCAAAAAGATGGCAAAGGCAACGTCATCGGAAAGCGTCTTGCTGATGCCGAACTTGTGGTCAGCAAGGATGGCGGCGATGTGGATGCCATCACAGCCTCCACCATCACGAGCCGCGCTTTCCTAAAGGCCATCAATCAGGCTTATGCCGCTTATGCCCACCCTGGCATTGACGGAAACAGCGGAGCAAGCAGTCGAATTAATAAATGATGTTATAACATGAGCAAATATAAAATTATATTGAATGGGCTCATCAAGGAGAACCCGACATTTGTGTTGTTACTGGGCATGTGTCCCACATTGGCCACAACGACCAGTGCGGTCAATGGGTTGTCGATGGGCTTGGCCACTATGGTAGTCCTGTTGTGCACCAACACGGTCATTTCATGTATCAAGAACATTACGCCTGACCAAGTGCACATACCAGTGTTTATTATTGTTATTGCGGCTTTTGTTACGTTGTTGCAGATGTTCATGTCTGCCTATGCGCCCGATAGTATCAATAAGGCGTTGGGAATTTACATTCCACTCATCGTGGTCAACTGTATCATTTTGGGGCGTGCCGAGAGCTTCGCTTGCAAGCACACACCCATGGAGAGTTTGTGCGATGGGGTGGGGATTGGACTTGGATTTACAGTGGCCTTGACTCTGCTGGGGATGGTTCGCGAGCTGTTGGGGGCTGGGGCCGTGTTTGGGGTCGTCCTCTTGCCAGAAACCACCAACATGCTCCTTTTTATTCTTCCTCCAGGTGCGTTCATCACGCTGGGCTACCTTATTGCAATCTTGAACCGGCTGAAATCGAAATGATGTCCCAGGCGATGTGTCTGTTTTCTTGTCATTAATTTGAAACTTTATCATGGAATATTTGCTTATCTTTATCAGTGCGATATTTGTCAATAATATCATTTTGAGCCAATTTCTTGGTATATGTCCGTTCCTTGGTGTATCGCGCAAGATCGACACGGCATTGGGTATGGGTGCCGCTGTGGCCTTTGTGCTCACACTATCGACTGTTGTCACATGGTTGGTGCAGACCTGTGTGCTCAACCCACTTGGACTCCAGTACTTGCAAACTCTTGCCTTCATTCTTGTCATAGCAGCGTTGGTGCAGATGGTAGAAATCATTCTTAAGAAAGTGAGCCCTACGCTTTATCAGGCTTTGGGCATTTTCTTGCCCTTGATAACTACGAATTGTGCGGTGCTTGGGGTGGCTATTGTCGTCATCCAGAAAGATTTTGATTTGCTCTCAAGTGTTGTGTATGCCTTTTCCACGGCATTGGGCTTTGCGCTTGCTCTGACGGTCTTTGCGGGCATACGCGAACAGTTGTCTCTCGTGAAAGTACCTCGTGGCATGCGGGGGATGGCTATCGTGTTGGTGACGGCCGGACTCCTTTCCTTGGCTTTCATGGGCTTCTCGGGTGTGGACCTTGGTCTCCGTCAGATGCTCGGACTACAATAAAGGTGGATTAATGTGTTTTTTTTAAGGTTTTTGGGTACTTTCATAAAAAGATTTTGTAACTTTGTCAACAGTTATAGACCAAATTTTATAATACTATACCAGTCATGAAACAGACTATTCTTGTTACAGGTGGAACCGGTTTTATTGGTTCTCACACCACTGTAGAATTGCAACAAGCAGGCTATAAGGTTGTCATCATTGATAACTTGTCCAATTCTAACGCCCAGGTGCTTGATGGCATTGAGAAGATTACGGGCATTCGTCCAGCCTTTGAAAAGGTTGATCTTCGCGATAAAGCTGCTACAGAGGCTGTCTTCCAAAAGTATCCTGATATTGAGGGAATTATCCATTTTGCTGCCAGTAAGGCAGTCGGAGAAAGTGTCCAAAAGCCTTTGTTGTACTACCGGAATAACATTGTTTCTTTGGTCAATCTCTTGGAGTTGATGCCGAAGTATAACGTCAAGGGAATTATCTTCTCCTCTAGTTGCACGGTCTATGGTCAGCCGAAGCCGGAGAATTTGCCTGTCACAGAGGCTGCGCCCCACCAGAAGGCCACATCGCCGTATGGCAATACCAAAGAGGTCAACGAACAGATTATCTATGACTACATCCATAGTGGTGCGCCTATCAAGAGCATCGTCTTGAGATATTTCAACCCAATCGGTGCCCATCCGACAGCTTTCATTGGCGAGTTGCCCAGTGGGGTTCCTGCCAACTTGATTCCTTATGTCACGCAGACAGCAATTGGCCTTCGCAAGGAGTTGACTATCTTTGGTAACGACTATGACACACCTGATGGCACCTGTATCCGTGATTATATTTATGTCGTTGACCTGGCTAAGGCTCATGTGGCAGCCATGCGCCGGGTACTTGATGATGTGGATTCGCCTGTTATAGACTATTTCAACATCGGTACGGGACATGGCAACTCCACGCTTGAAATCGTAGAGACATTTGAGAAGGCTACGGGCGTGAAGCTCAACTGGAAGTATGGTCCCCGCCGTGAGGGTGATATCGAGAAGATATGGGGTGATTGCACCAAGGCCAACAAGGTCCTTGGCTGGTCTGCCAACACCCCACTTGAGGATGTGCTCGTATCAGCTTGGAAATGGCAGAAGAAATTGCGTGAGGATGGCGTTATGTAATTCCATTCTTAAGCAAACAAAATAAAGGCGGGGGTTCGCCTCCGCATTTTTGTGTTTGTGTTGTTGTGAGGTCGCGACGTGAGTCGTGGCCTCATTTTGAATGGCTAGGCATGAGCATTGTCTAACATGGGTTATTAGGTCCAGAAATTGCTCTGTCCAATTGGTACAGTGATACATTGTAAAAAAGGCAACAAACTATATGCTCTATTTTCGCGTATTCTCAACCAAAAAATATTTTGGTGGAAATACGCGAAAATAGAGCAATTTTCGTAACCGGCTAT
>CAVBFJ010000013.1:0-56520 GCA_963594895.1 bacterium
GCAAAGGTCGCTATGTTTTTGAAGGTGGGCAAGGCGTTCGTTTTCGGATGGTTACAATACTCATGCCGAGCATACCTAAAGGGCGATGACCTTAACGGTCATCGCCCTTACCTGTTATCCCGAACGTTGGTCTATGAAGAATGATTACTCATACCTGATTGCCTCAATTGGATCCAGACGCGCTGCCTTCTTGGCCGGATACCAACCAAAGAACACGCCCGTAAAGGTACACACGGCGAAGCTCATGATGATGGTCCACACCTCTATGTAGATGGGCCAATGTGCAAGCATCTTAACTGCGTAGCTCGCTCCTATGCCCAAGATCACGCCAACCAGTCCGCCCGTGACGCTCAGCATGATGGCCTCAATGAGAAACTGGTTAAGAATATCCAGTCCACGTGCGCCGACACTCATGCGCAGGCCTATCTCACGCGTACGTTCCGTGACGCTCACATACATAATGTTCATGATGCCTATACCGCCAACAATGAGCGAAATGCCGGCCACACAGCCAAGCAAGATAGTCATCATATCTGTTGTGGAATTCATCATTGAAGACAACTCTTCCTGCGAACGGATATTGAAGTCATCGTCATCACCATCTGACGTTTCTGTGGCCTCCTTGAGCTTATGGGTACGCCGTAAGATAGTAGTGATTTCATCTGTGGCCTTGTCGGTGACATCCTCTGTGATTGCGGAAGCCTGTATCTCGCTCAGATAAGTTTGGGCAAGAATACGCTTCATCACGGTGGTGTAGGGAGCCAGCACCAAGTTATCCTGGTCCATACCCATTGAGTTGTAGCCTTTCTTCTTCAACACGCCAATCACTCGGAATGGTATCGTGTTGAAGCGAACCACCTTACCAACAGGGTCGGAGCCATCTGGGAAAAGATAGTCTACCACCGTCTGTCCCAGTATGCACACCTTGGCACTCGATTTCAGTTCCTGTTCACTGAACAGTTCACCATCACTGACGCTCAACTGACGTATGTCGAGATATTCTTGATTGACACCATAGATGGTCGACTGCGTGTTGTTGTTGCCGTTGATAAACTGTCCACTGGAGCTTACCACTGGACTAATCGCCTTTATGTACGAACATTCGTCCTTCAATGTCTGGTAATCGGTTAGCTTCAGTGTCTGCATGGCCGACGGATCCTGTCGCACACCGCCTCTCATGTCAGCGCCGGGATGCACCATGATCATGTTTGATCCCATCTCGGCGATGTTGGCCTGTATGCTTCGCTTCGAGCCCTGTCCAATAGCCAGCATTGTAATGACCGACGCCACACCGATGATAATTCCCAACGCCGTCAGGAAAGAACGCATCTTGTTGGCAAATATAGCCCTCAACGCTATTTTGAAAAGATTTGTATAGTTCATTTATTCATCCGAATTAGCCGGAAGCGCAGCCAGTCCCTCGGCAGCACTCTGGATATTATTGTTGTACTCGTCACTGATGACATGGCCGTCACGCAACTGAATGTTTCGGCTGGAATAGTGGGCTATGTCCGGGTTGTGTGTGACAAAGATGATGGTTCTTCCCTCAGCATACAACTTCTGGAAAAGCACCAGGATCTCAAACGAGGTACGCGTGTCGAGATTTCCAGTGGCCTCATCGGCAAGGATTACGGCAGGATTGTTGACCAAAGCTCGCGCGATGGCCACACGTTGCATCTGTCCGCCCGACATCTGGTTAGACTTATGGTAGAGTCGGTCACCTAGTCCCACAGCCTTCAATGCCTCCACCGAGCGCTCAAAGCGCTCCTTGGCCGACACATTGGCGTTGTACATCAACGGCAACTCCACGTTTTCCACACTCGTCGTCTTAGGTAACAGGTTATAGTTCTGGAAGATAAAGCCAATTTTCCTGTTGCGGAGCACTGCACGTTGCGATCTTGACATAGTACGCACCGACACACCGTCAAGGTAATACTCGCCGCTGGAAGGTGTGTCGAGACATCCCAGCTGATTGAGTAGCGTAGACTTGCCAGACCCCGATTTTCCCATAATCGTGACAAACTCGCCCTCATATATTTTGAACGACACGCCCCTCAAGGCATGCACCGTCTCGTCTCCGACAAGAAAGTCGCGCTTGACATTCTGCAGTTCAATGACGACTTTCTTGCCTTCGGCGTCTTTATTGATATGATTGTCTGCCATTATCGTATTTCTTTGACGACTCTACTTACTTACCGCTTTTTTTGTTTTTTCCCGGAGGACCAGGTTGGAAAGGACTTGACTCCGAGCTATCGCTGCTGTCCTCGGCTGTCTGTTCGTCACTGCTCACGGACACCCCGGTGATAACCATTTGTCCTTCCTTGATGCCATTGAGCACTTGGGTATGTGTGCCGTCAGACATTCCAATGTTCACCTTGTGGGCCACAAGCGTGTTGCCTTCCAGCGTCCACACCTTGTTCTTCGCATTGCTGACATCCTTCATCTTACGGGCACCAATGGTTTCCTTCGTGGGTGTGTAGCGCAGAGCCTTGCTGGGCACACTCAGCACGCCATTGCTCTCCTGCGTGTAGATAACCACGCTGGCGGTCAGCCCAGGCTTCAACTTCAAATCGGCATTAGGCGCACTGATAACCACCTCGTAAGTGACGACATTATTGGTAGTTGTAGCCTCCAGGCGCACCTGGGTCACCGTGCCCTCAAAGGTGTCATCCGGATAAGCGTCGACAGTGAACGTCACACGCTCGCCTTTCTTCACATCGCCTATATCAGCCTCGTCCACATCGGCCACAACCTGCATGTTGGTCAAGTCTTGGGCAATGGTGAACAGGTCCGGCGTGCTCATGTTGGCATTCACCGTCTGGCCTTCCTCCACACTTTTGCTAACCACAATACCATCGATGGGCGACGTGATGGTGGCATAACTGAGGTTTGTCTGCGCGCGCGACACCTCTTCCTGAGCCGCCACGACTTGGTCTTTCCGAGAGGCCACAGTCTGCGAGCTTGTCTGGTAGCTCAAACGCGCACTTTCGTAGTCGTTGGCTGAAATGAGACCTTTTTGATAAAGAGCCTTGTAACGGTTAAAATTAGCTTTTTGATAGGCGAGGTCGCTCTCAGCGCTTTTCAGAGATGCCTGTGCTTGAGAGAGTTGCGACTTTGCGGTGTTCAACTGGCTCAAGAGGTTCGACTTGTCGAGCTCAGCAATAACCTGCCCCTTTTTCACCACACTATTGTAGTCGACATAAATCTTGCTGACAATGCCCGACACCTGCGTACCGACCGTCACCTCATTCACGGGCTCGATGGTACCGGTAGCTGTGATACTGTTGAGAATGTTGACCTTGGCCACTTTCTCCGTCTTAAAATTCACTTCCTCCTTCTTCTTGCCGCCTGACAGGAGGAAGGCTGCGGCAGCGATGACGATGACAACACCCACCGCTATCCAAATCATACTAATTTTCTTATTCTTCATTGTTTATTATGACTATGGCTTAAATTCTGCATATTCTTTTCTCTGCCGGTATGGAGAGCATCATTTCAACGTGCCGTTCTGGTAGAACTTCAGCATGTTAATGTTGAGAATGGCAAGGTATTTCGCCTGTAACTCGTTCTGTTGGGCCTTGAGCAAGGCGTCCTTGCCGTTCATCAGTTCGATGGTGTTCTTGAGGTTTTGGCGGAACTGTTCACTCAGCAGGTCATAGCTCTCCTGTGCACTCTCCGTGCTAACCTTGGCGCTTTTGAACTGTGCCTGGTTGTTGACAGCCTGCAACCAGTAGTTCTCTATCGTCGAATACAATGTGGTCTGCTTGTCCTTGAGTTCGAGTTCATAACTCTGCTTGGACAGTCTGGCCTTATTGACAGCAGTCTTTGCCGTGCGGTTGTCGCAGATGGGAATGCTCACCGAGAGGCCACCTCCCACCGTGAAGTTGTTCTTCAGCTGCGTTCCCCAGCTGTTGTCGTTCATTGATGTAGTATTTGTGCTCACTCCGGCATTGAGCCCGATGGTAGGCATCCACTGCGCCTTAGCGATCTTGATTTGCAAGTCACTACTCTCAATGCCCAACTTGGCATTCTTAATCTCTGGCCTAATGCCCAAAGCCGCCTCATAGACGTTGGTCACGCCCGGGATGGCCTGCAGTGCTGCTTCATCCGTAGGAGCGTCTGCCACGACGTCAAAATCGTCTTGGTCCGTGATCTGAAGCAGTTGCTTCAGCTGCCGTTTATAGTCACGCAGGTTGCTCTCAGCTTGCACCACGGCATACTCATCCTGCGCGCGCTGGGCGGTCAGTTGTGCCAGGTCGGCCTTGCTCATACTGCCCACCTTCACAAACTCCTTGCCGCGTTCCTCGTTTTTCTTTGAGGTCTCGAGCGTGGCCTTGCTCACTTCGATGGCTTCCTGCGAATAAAGGATCTGTACGAAGAGCTGGGTGATCTGTTCCTGGATGCTGTTGGCGGTGGTGGCGCTATCGAGCGCCGCCTGGTCGGCAGTCACCTGGTTGAGCTTCACTTGGTTGCGGTTGCGGTTTCCGTTCCAAACCGTCCAATTGCCCATCACACTGTAAGAGCCATTGTAGTAGACCTTGTCAACGTTGGTCTGCACCTTATCGCCAGCGATCATGTAGGAACCTGTCTCAGGCCAAGGGTTGTACGACACGTTTTGTGAGGTCGACGCCGACAGCGACGGCAGCAGCTCGGCCTTACTCTGCTTCACATCTTCCATGGCACTGAGGTGCTGTATGCGCGACTTTTGGAGTGAGATGTTGTTTTGCAATGCATAGCTGATGCAGTCTTGCAACGTCCACTCACGCGCCTCCACCCTCGCGGGCAGGAGCATCAACAGGGCAAGGGCCGATGTCAAAAACGATTTCTTCATTGTCTTCATTTAAAAATTAACCAAAAACACAAGTAAGATGAAAAAAGACAAACTAGGTTTATCAACGTAAGCGTTTCTTAACAAAAAAAAAGACATGTGTTAATTTTGTGTAACCATCCCGTCCGGTCAGTGAGACCTCTTATTGGAAAACGCAATAGCGGTAGGTGTTCTGGCAAGAAAGAATAAAGGCTGCCCGTGAATCACTTCACAGACAGCCCCGCATGAGATGATTACATTAAGTAGGTATGAAAAGGTGTGTAATCACTGATGACAATCTATTGTTCTTGCCCTCCACCAAGAGCCTGATATAGATTGATTATGTTTTGAGTCTTTGCCAACCGGTTGGCTGACAAAGATAGTTGGGCCGCGAGCAGCGACTGACGGGCCGTGAGCACTTCAAGATACGTGTTGGTGCCATGATCCATCAGAAGGGTGGTGCTTCGCAACGCCGTTTCGAGAGACTTAATTTGCGATTCTATTGATTCTTCTTTTTCCTCAGCTGTCTGGTAGGCCGTCAGAACATCGTTCACTTCCTTGCCAGCGTTAAGCAATGTCTGCGAGAAGGCGAGTTTTGCCTCTTCCTGCTGCGCTTTGGCTATCTTGAGTTGCACCTCGTTTTGGCCTCGCGTGAGCAGAGGAGCGACTATGGAACCCAAGGCCGAGGCGAGGAACCTGCCAGGATTGACTATCAGGGCTCCGGCCGAGTTGGTCCACCCCACACTGCCGCTAAGTGTCAGCGACGGATAAAAAGCCGAACGCGCCTGGTTCACCCCATAGAATGCCGCCTCTATCGTACGCTCCGCCTGCCTCACATCGGGTCTGGCAGACAGCAACTGAAGCGGGATGCCAACTGTCAGCGTCTCAGGCATGCGCACATCAGCTTCCTTGCAACGCTCATAGTGCCGCGGTGTCTCGCTGAGCAATATGGCCATGCTGTTCTCCGTCTGCGCTATTTGGCTCTTCAGGTCAAGCACTGAGGTGTGCACACTCTGCAATGTCGCCTCCATCTGCGCCACTCCCGACTCATCGTATCTCCCGGCCTTCATTAGGGCATGGGCAGTCACCAAGGTCTCTTTCCAAGCTTCTTCTGTCTCCACGGACAGAGAAAGTTGTTGGTCGAGAGAAACCAATGTGTAGTAGATGTTTGAGACGCCCGCAATAAGCTGGGTATGTACGGCCTGGCGATAATCTTTGCTTTTTGCGTAGAGCGCCTTCGACTGTTCCTTGGCATTGCGCATGCGCCCGAAGATGTCAATCTCCCAACTGACCGTGAGTGGCACAGAATACGTCTGCGTGGCTTTCGCACCGTCAAAACTGCTCACGCTACCTTGCGGTGCTATGGCGAAGGATGGCAGAAAGGCAAGCTTTGCCGCCTTCAAGGTGGCAGCAGCCTCCTCCACACGGAGTTGTGACTGCCTGTAATCGATGTTCTGCTGCAACGCGCGCTCTATATATTGCTGCAAGAGCGGATCGGTGAACAGGTCGTGCCAATCCATAAACCCCAAAGACGTCGAGTCATTCTGTATCGTATCGTTGAGGTTTCCGCCTTGGTATTCCGTGATGGATTTCCCCAATATGGAATCACCAAAGAGCTTGTCCGGCACATTCGTCTCAGGTTGATATTTTGTATATATTCCGCAACTGCCCAAAGAAACGAGCAGCGCGGCTGAAAACAACATTTTCTTCATTCTCTTATCTTTTATGATCATTCTTTTCTTGCTCTGCTCTTTTCCTCTATGGCATTCAAGAGTTCCTGCTGCACCTGCAAGTCACCTTCCTCATGATAAGGCTTTCTCACCTTCTCCTGCAACCACTCGAACACCACATAGAATACCGGAACCACGAATATCAACGCCAGTGAGCCAACCAACAATCCACCCACCACACCGGTGCCGAGCGAACTGTTACCATTGGCACCAGCACCGGTGGAGAACATCAGGGGCAACATACCGAACACCATACAGAGCACCGTCATCAAGATAGGCCGCAGGCGGTCTTGCGCTGCCGAGAAGGCCGATGAGATGATGCCCATGCCGGCACGGCGACGCTCCACAGCATACTCTGTGATAAGGATGGCCGTCTTGGCCAGCAGTCCGATGAGCATGATGATACCTGTCTGCAGGTATATGTTATTTTCCAGCCCAAAGAGTTTGGCGAAGAGGAAGCTGCCCATCAGACCGAACGGCACACTCAGGATGACAGCAAACGGTATGAGGAAGCTCTCGTAGAGACAAGCCATGATGATGTAGATGAGGATCACGCAGATGCCGTAGATGAAGAGTGTCTTGCCGCCACTGCTGCTGCCCTCCTCACGAGCCATGCCGCCAAACTCGTAGCCGTAGCCCTGTGGAAGCGTCTGGTCTTTCACCTCTGCAATGGCCTGCTGCGCCTCACCGGTGGAATAGCCGTCGGCCACGTTCACGTTGACCTGGATGGAACTATAAAGGTTGAAACGGTTGGATACCTGCGGACCCACGCCATCCTTAAGCGTGACGAACTCACTGAGGGGGGCCATGCCCGAACCGTTGCGCACAAACATATTGTCGAGCGAATGCTTGTCGAGACGGTACTGCGGCGACGACTCTATCATCACGCGATACACCTTACCGAACTCATTGTAGTTGCTCACATAGGATCCACCACAGTAACTGCCCAGCGCGTCGAGTATCGTGGAGGGCGATATGCCCGCCCGCTTGCACTTGGCCGCATCGACATCGACAGATATTTGGGGGAAGTTCATGCCATAAGAGGTGTAGGCCACGGCTATCTCGGGACGTTTGTTGAGCTCGCCCAAGAACTTCATCACGTACTGATAGAATACCTTCTTGTCGCCTCCTGTCTTGTCTTGCATATTGAGTTCGATGGCATTGCCCAGGCCATAACCAGGGATCATGGCGGGTTGGAAGCAGAACACTTGAGCCTCCTTCAGCTTGCTGAACTCGCCATTCAGTCTGGCCATCACATTGTCTATGGAGTGTTCCTTGCCCTTTCGCTCCTCCCAACTCTTCAGTCGGACGACAATCGTTCCGTAGGAAGTACCTTGTCCGGAGAGCAGACCATAGCCGGCAACAGTACTGAAGTGCTGCACCTCTTCCTGTCTGGCGAGGATGTCAGCTATCTTGTCAATAGTCTTGTTGGTCTCGGCCAGCGTATTACCTGGCGAGGTACTCACGTTGATCATCATCACGCCCTGGTCCTCCTGCGGCACGAAGCCCGTCTTGGTGGTTGTCATCAGCACTACGAGCAGCGCCACAGAAACAGCCAGGCCGCCCCATGCCAACCAGCGGTGGTGGAAGAAGAACATCACGCCACGCTTGTATTTGCCCATCAAAGCACCGAAGGCCGTGTTGTACGCCGCACGGATTCTACCGCTGAACCCTTTCTTATGTCCGTCAAGAGGATTGCCATTGGCATCGGTCAAGAGATTGCCACTGGCATCGGTAGCCCCTTCAGTAGGTTTCATCAACATGGCACAAAGTGCGGGGCAGAGTGTGAGTGCCGAGATCATGGAGAGACCGACTGACGTGGCCATAGTGATACCAAACTGGGTGTAGAAGATGCCAGAGGTGCCTCCCATGAACGACACAGGGATGAACACAGCCATGAAGACCATCGTACAGGACACCACCGCCATGCTCACGTCATGGAGTGCATCGCGTGTGGCAAGATACGATGACTTATAGCCTGCGTCAAACTTGGCCTGTACGGCCTCCACCACCACGATGGCGTCATCGACCACGGTTCCTATAGCCAGCACAAGGGCGAAGAGCGTCAGGATATTGATGCTGAATCCTGCCACCGTCAAGCAAGCAAACGTACCGATAAGCGACACGATGATGGAGATTGATGGGATGAGCGTACTCTTGAAGTCTTGCAGGAAGAAATATACCACAAGGATGACAAGGATGATGGCAATGGCCAATGTCTCGACCACCTCGTGTATGGAAGCGAAGAGGAAGTTGTTGGAGCTGTGCATCTCAACAAATTCGCAGCCCTTGGGCAATGCCTTCGACATCTCTTCGAGTTTGGCCGAGATGGTCTTGTTAACCTCCGTAGCGTTAGCACCCGCCACCTGGAAGGTCATGAAAGTCACACCCGGCTTCTTATCTACCTCACCATGGAAACTGTATGACAAGCGACCCAGCTCTACCTCTGCCACATCGCGCAGCCGAAGCACTGTGCCGTCATCATTGCTACGGATGACCATATTCTTGAATTCATCGACGCTTTTTAATCGGCCGTGATACTTCAGGGTGTACTGGAAGGTGTTCGGTGAAGCCTCACCAAGCGCCCCGGTAGGAGCCTCAATGTTCTGTTCGCCCAAGACCTGTGTTACATCCGACGGTTGCAGTCGATACTGCGCCATAAGGTCAGGCTTGAGCCAGATGCGCATACTGTAGGTGTCACCAAGTTCCAGCACCTCGCCTACACCATTGACACGCTTGATCTCCGGCACCACATTAATGTCGAGATAATTGGCGAGGAAAGTCTCGTCATATTCTCCATCGTTGCTCACGAGGGCGCCTATCTGCAAGAAACTGTTCTGTTGTTTCTGCGTGGTGACACCAATCTTGGTCACTTCCGAGGGCAGCAGTCCTTGCGCCTTCGACACGCGGTTCTGCACGTTGACGGTCGCCATATCAGGGTCTGTGCCCTGCTTAAAGTAGACATTGATCTGCGCCGTACCCGAGTTGGTGGCGGTAGAGGTGATGTAGAGCATGTTCTCCACACCGTTGATGCTCTCCTCCAGCGGCATGATGACAGATTTCATCACAGCTTCGGCATCGGCTCCCGTATAGGTGGCTTCCACTCGCACAGTAGGCGGCGCGATGTCTGGGTATTGCTCCACAGGCAGGCTGAACAGCGAGATCAAGCCCACCATCACAATCAGCACAGCGACGCATATGGCCATCACTGGGCGTTTGATAAATATATTGCCTTTCATCCCTTGCTAAAGTTGAATGTTAAGTTGGGCTTCCGCCACAAATATTGTTGAATTCTTCATTCTTCACTTGATTTTTTCTCCTTCCTTCACCATTCCGGCTCCCTCGCTCACGATCACGTCTCCGGGTTTCAACCCTTCTGTCACAATGAAGTTTCTGCCGTCATCCACATTCTCAACTGTGATGAGTTGCGACACGGCCTTTCCACCGACGACCTTGTAAACGATGCGCTTGTCTTGTTGCTGCACGGTTGCCGACTGCGGTATCACGATGCACGAGCGATGTGTGGAGGGAATGATCACATTGCCAGATCCGCCACTGTTGAGCAGACGTTCAGGGTTGGGGAATTCGGCGCGAAGCGTCACGGCACCGGTCTCGGTGTCGATGACGCCACTGATGCTCTCTACCCTACCCTTGTGGGCATACATCGACTGGTCGCCAAGCTCAAGACTAATCTCTGGCATGTTCTTGATGGCCGCATCCTTTGAGCCGTACTGGCGCACGAACGACAGCAGTTGCTTCTCGGTCATGGAAAAATAAACATACATCTGGGAGTTGTCGGAAACCGTAGTCAAGGGCTTGGGCATCGATGCGCTCACCAACGTTCCCACACGATAAGGCAACACACCCACCACGCCATTGGCGGGACTTCTCACCTCTGTATAAGAGAGGTTGTTGCGGGCATCAGTTACCTGCGCCTCTGCCTGGGCCAACTGGGCCTTTGCCGTTAGATAGGCGTTCTCTGATGTTTGGAGCGTATAAGATGAGACGACCTTTTGGGCAAAAAGCTCCTTGTTGCTATTATAAGTCAGCAAAGCCGACGAGAGTTGCGCCTGGGCAGACTTCTCTGCGGCAAGGGCAGTGGCGAGGGCTGCGCGATAGGGCACTTGGTCAATCACGAAGAGCAATTGCCCCCGGCTCACCTTATCACCCTCCCTTACGCAAAGACGCTGGATTTTGCCAGCCACCTGCGGATAGATGTCGATGTCCTGCTTTCCCTTGATGGAAGCGGAATAGCTGGTGGAGAGTTCCTTGTCTGAGCGGCTCACGGACATGGTCTTAAAACTTGTCTGTTCAATAGTCTCTTGCTTCTTCTGTTGGCAAGATGTAGTGAAGGCGAGGCAAAGAGCCACACCTACAAAAGAAATCGTTTTGCTAATTGTCATAATTCTTTTCTTTAGTTCCACTTTTGTTCATCTCTCATACGTTATGATCTGAAAACTGCCGCAAAGGTAAGATGAATATATCAGCAGCAATCCACATGCACAAGTACAGTTTTTTTCAAAACGGGAACAAAGATACGGACCGACAAACATTATTTACGTTTTGAACATTTTTTAAGCTATACAATCCCTTAGTTTATTCCTAATTACGCTATCTTTGTAGTCATTAAAACGAAGTAGGTATGAACACAAAAGGGAAAGACCATTCAGAAATGAATGGCGTAAAGGTACAAATAGACACAAGGCCAAACATAGAACCTGACAAATACTCTCAGTCTGACGACATAACAATGGTGCTGGCACGCAGGGGGGTAGCCCATATAGAAGTAGACTTCAACATGTATGAATTGAGTAAGAACAAGGCTATCACATTTGCACCCAAGTCGACCGTGAGGTATGTTGACATGGATGACGAGTTCCGTTGTTGCGTCTTGTCGTTCGACCATTCTATGGCTGTTGAGGCGATACCACATCCCGAGCCTTCCTTTATAGACTTCATGAGACGTTACCCAATGGACAAGATACCGACGCAGCGTGCCGATGCCATAGCTTTCCGCATCGCTGACATTGCTCATTTCCTATATGACAACACAGGGCCTCACAACATGTTTATCATAAGGAATATCATACAGAACATCATGTTTGAGCTGTACGACGCAACAAGAATACAGTTCCTGTCCGTAGAGCCCAAATCCATGACCCGACAAGACGAGCTGTTCACGCAGTTCATCCATCTTGTGTATGAGCATGGCGACAAGGAGCGAGAGGTGGCGTTCTACTCCGACAAAATGTGCATAACGCCACGCTATCTTGCCCGCATACTGCGTGAGCTCTCACGCGAGACTGCTAAGGAAATCATTGACCGTCACTGTGTGCAGGAGATAAAGACACGGCTACGCACTACCAACGACAGCATACAGTCGATAGCTGTTGACATGAAGTTCCCCGACCAGTCGTTCTTCACACGTTATTTCAAGAAACAGACTGGCATGACGCCAACTAAATTCCGGGATATGGACGTGTTGTGACGCATACCCTAACAAATGAAATCCCGCCACAGCACCATCATGGACGGCGTGTGGCGGGATTGTTGTTTCAAGATGGAAAAGATACCGCAAGCGTCAGCGTCATGTCATTCGAAGTGACGCAAGCGAGCCAAATATTTCCCCAGTATGTCAAACTCAATGTTAACCACCGTCCCGACTTGGATATCACGGAAGTTGGTGTTCTCACGGGTGTAAGGTATGATGGCAACCTTGAAGGTGTCGTCGGTGGGGCTGACCACCGTGAGTGACACGCCATTGACGGTCACCGAACCCTTGTCGACAGTGAAGTAACCACGCCGCGCCATCTCCCTGTCTTCCTTATACTGGAAGGTGAAGTAGGTGCTGCCGTCGGCATCGTCCATGGCCACGCAAGTGGCCGTCTCGTCGACATGCCCTTGCACGATGTGTCCGTCGAGGCGTCCGTTCATCACCATGGAGCGCTCCACATTGACCTTGTCGCCCTCTCGGAGCAACGCGAGGTTGGTGCGGTCGAGAGTCTCCTTCATGGCCGTGACGGTGTAGGTGCCGTTGGCAATGGCCACCACGGTGAGGCACACGCCATTGTGAGCAACGCTCTGATCAATCTTCAGCTTATCTACAAACGAGCAACGCAAGGTGAAATCCATGTTGCCTTGCCATTTCTTCACGGCGACAACCGTCGCCATCTCTTCTACTATTCCACTAAACATAATCCATATAAATTATAAAAAAGGAGAACTGAGGTGAGGATGTCCTCATGTCTCAATTCTCCGATAGTGAAAATGGGAATCGTACCGATGATGTGATGAAAACTCCAGCTATAAAAGTTGCGAGCGCTCTCCGTCTTTGTAATCCACCGGCAATCATGCTTAGTCGCAAATGCGATTTATGTGGCCCGCCATTGGCAAAAGAAGCATCTCGGTTTTCATTGTAATTTGATGAGTATCCCGATCGAACCGATACAACTCCCAAAGGGTTTCTCCTTTTCATTTGCAAATATACGACTTTACTTTTTATCCTCCAAACAAATGATTGTTTTTTTGCGAGACAATAAATGCGTTTCCCATGCGTTGAAAACAGAAAAGACTATGCGTCACATCTTATCATTCTTACTCTTAACGCTTTGCGCCGTCACAATCCAAGCTCAATGGGAAGTGAAGAAAAATGGGCAGCACGCTTTTCCCAAGACCATCCCGGCCGGCAACTACAGTGGCATCGCCTGGCTGGGGGGATCGAGCTACGCGGTAGTGAGTGACAAATCGGCGGAAGATGGTTTTTTCATCTTTGACATCCAGGTCGACAGCGTCAGCGGAGAGGTACAAGCAGCATCCTGCTTGGGCTTTAGAAGCAGTGGGCATCCCGGCCGCGACAATGAGGGAGTAGCCTACAATCCTGCGACCCACACTATCTGGATCAGCGGCGAGAGCGACAACCGCATTATGGAATACGACATGGGCGGTAAGCGGACGGGACGCCAGCTACACATGCCCAGCGTGTTTGCCCACTTGCCCGGCAACCTAGGGTTGGAAGCGCTCTCTTACAATGCACACACAGAAACTTACTGGACTTGCAATGAGGCGGACAGCATCGTCTTGCAATCATTTGGGGCCGACCTACAGCCCAAGCGCTCGTTTCGCTATCAGCTGGAAGCCCCCGTCGCCTCAGTCTCCAAGGCACAACACTATGCCCACGGCGTGGGAACGGTCTGCGCACTCGACGACGGGTCAGTGCTATTGCTTGAGCGCGAGTTCTATGTGCCTAAGATGAAAGTAGGTGCCTTTGTCAGTTGCAAGTTGTTCCGCGTGACACCCGATGTGACAGACAACCTTACAACAGCCGACAAGCCACTGGAGAAGCAACCACTCACCTCATGGCGCACATCACTATCACTCTTAGGGCGCAGCATCGCCAACTATGAGGGCATGTGCTTGGGGCCCGCCTTGGCCGACGGCTCGCGGGTGTTGCTGCTCGTGGCCGATTCGCAAAACCAATATGCGGGAGTGTTGAAAGACTGGATTACAAGCGTAAAAGTCAAGTGGTGAGAGGAACGGAAAGAATACACTCATCCCAACACTCACTGTGGCCCAAAACAAACAACTTAAGCCCTTGCCACGATTTTCCCATCCTGCAATCATGCGTTCGCCCCGTCAACGACAACTTGCACCGCGGAAGCAAAGCCTTCAGCATTAGCGGACAAGAAATTACATAAAAGGAGTTTAAATGGTTAACAAATAACAAAATATAGTTTTATTTGTTAAGGTATGTTATAAATATAATGCAATTTTCTTACTACTCTTGCAAATTTATATAAAGTTTGTAATTTTGCGTTGTGTTTTTCATAGTATTAGATTTAAGGTTAACAAGGTTGGAGTACGGCGGTACTCCTTTTTTTATGCGTTTTTCTAATTTCTCGTCGGTCACACAGTAGAGGCGTGCCTCATTCTCACACATCAATCACCTCACCATCATAAGCGAACTTGAAGCCTATTGGCAAATGCGCATTGGCTTCATCATAGAGTCCGATCTCGTGGGCCATGTGAATGAAAAAAGTGCGCTCGGCCCCTACCCTATGCGAAAACGCGATGGCTTCATCCACCAGCATATGACTATGGTGTTCCTTGTCCCAGCGCAGGGCATTGACCACCAACGTCTTCACACCCTTTAGATAGTCATACTCCTCACTAGGCATTGTCTTCATGTCAGTGATATAGGCCAAGTCGCCAAAACGATAACCGAGAATGGGCAACTTGTCGTGCATCACACCAACGGACACCACATCCACGTCGCCAATACGAAACTGCTGGTGGCGATGTATGATATGCAGGTTCAACTTCGGCACTCCAGGGTAGAGATGTTGTACGAAGCAATAGGGGAAATTGTGCATCACAGACTTCACAGCAACGTTGTTGGCATAGATGTCTATGTCTCCGAACTTACAGAAAGGGCGCAAATCATCAAGGCCGCCCACATGGTCGTAGTGAGCGTGAGTCAAAAGAACCCCGTCGATGCGGCGGAAGGTCAATGGCATGAGTTGCATGCGAATATCGGGCCCGCAGTCAATGAGGATACGCGTCCGCTCTGTCTCAAGCAGTGCCGCAGTGCGATAACGCTTGTCATGCGGATCATGACTCTTGCAAACCTCACACTCGCAACCGTTCACAGGAACGCCCGTGGAGGTTCCAGTCCCCAAAAATGTAAGTCTTCTCATGGTTAAATCACATTCACCTCAGGGCACAACTCCAATCCGAAACGTTCCTTGACATCCGCCTGCACGGCATGCATCAGCGCCACGATGTCTGCACCCTTGGCACCACCACGGTTGACAAGCACCAGGGCTTGACGGTCGTATACACCGGCTGGCCCGAGGTTCTTCCCTTTCCAGCCACATTGGTCGATCATCCACCCAGCAGGTATCTTGTACCGTCCCTCTCCCACCTCAAAGTAGCGCAAGTCGGGATGGTCGGTCCTCAGGCGATTGAACGTAGGCTTGTCCACAATAGGGTTCATGAAAAACGAGCCCGCATTGCCCATCACCTCGGGGTCGGGAAGCTTGGCGCGACGAATGTCCATAATCGCATCACGCAACTGCTGTGCCGTCAATTCTCCAACTGCAATGCCCCTACGCTCCAGTTCCAAGCGTATGTTGCCATAATCGAGATCGGGAGCGAAGATCTTGGAGAGCCTGTAGCTGACCGACAGGATGACATACCTGTCTTTCCACTCGTGCTTGAACCGGCTTTGGCGGTATCCGTAACCGCAGTCCTCGGCCTTTATGACAACCGTCTTGCCCGTCCCGATCTCCACTGCTTCCACGTTAACGATGACGTCCTTGGCCTCGACTCCATAGGCCCCGATGTTCTGCACGGCCGAAGCGCCACATTCACCGGGAATCAGGCTTAGGTTCTCCAGGCCATGCCATCCATGCTCCACGGCATAGGCGACGACATCGTCAAACGTCGTCCCAGCCCAACAGCGCAGCACCACCTCGGCGACGTCCTCCTGTTTCACCCGCACATCGAAACGCTTTTCGGGTGTGATCACCAGGCCTTGAAAGTCGCGCGTCAAGAGGAGGTTACTGCCACCACCAAGCAAAAAGTAAGGTGTGGTTTGCAATCGGCTATCGAGCGCGATTGCCCGTGCGTCTGCTTCATCCTGATAGACCAGCAATTCGTCACACCGCTGGTCGATGCCAAACGTATTGCGCTTAAGCAGAGAAGCGTTTGTAAATGTTTGCATGTCTTAACTGTTGAATTTCACAAGTTTCCATTCGCCCTGCACCTTACGGAACGACAACTCAATCTCCATGCCGTTGGCGATGCCACGGATGACAAACGTCTTTCGGTTGGTCTCCGTGTAGGTTTGTCCATAGATGATGTTGTAGATGATACCACGAGGAATTAGCGTAGGCTTGAAATCGGGCCACTGCTGGGGCATGATGACGCCCGAAATCTGTGAGAAGTCATCGTCTGGATCAGGTGCCGTAAACTCCACCTCATCGGCCATACTCTTCACCTGAAAGGCGGAGTCAGTGGCAAAATGATGGTAGAACTTCAGGAACGAGGCGTTCTTGTTTTGATAAAGTGGCTTATAGTTCATCGAGGTCAACATCCATTCACCACGCAGTCGGTCGAACACAAACTGTTGCACCGTCTTGCGGCTGAAGAATATTTTCTCAATGGTAACATGATTAACGGACGTATCCTTGAGCAAAGTCTTCTGCCTGTCGTTGTCGAATATGAGCGTATAGTAACCCTGACGCAAGAAGAAGTGCTCAATCTTCCATTGTGACGGGGGTATCTTCTTATCGAGCCTTCCGTTGCGATAGACCGGCAAAGGGAAAACAACACGCTTCATCTGCAACTTTCGATTGGCCGCAAAATTGAACACGAAGTCATCAAAAAGCTCATCAGCCGCCTTGGGCATGGGCGTCTCGGCAATCAGGCTCTCGGTGGAATCGGGGGTCAAGGTGTCAGCAGCCAACGTGTCGGAATTCACGGTGTCAGCTGATGTCGGTTTCCGGTCGGTGCAACCATAGGGCACCACCATCATTAGCAAGAGCAAAAAGAAAACAACAAATACAATTCTCTTTCTCATAAAATCGTTCATAAACCAGGGCAAAATTACACATATTTTTTTATATAGCTCCGCTTTTTCAAATAAAAGTTTGTAACTTTGCAAACCGAAAAAGGTTATTGAAAAGATGATGTTAACAGACAAGATAGACCAGCTTCTCAAAGAAGTGTCCGCACTCTCAGCTAAAAACGCAGAGGACGTGGAGCAACTCAGACTGAAATATCTGAGCAAGAAAGGTGAAATCAATGCTATCATTGCCGATTTCCGCAATGTGGCCAAAGAGCAGAAACGCGAACTGGGCATCAAGATCAACGAGCTGAAAACGGCCGCCACAGAGAAGATCAATGCCCTCCGCGAGCAAGTGGAGACCACAGAGACTGGCTCGGAAAGCCTCGACCTGACACGAACGGCCTACCCCGTAGCGCTGGGAACGCGCCATCCGCTGACGCTTGTCCGAAACGAGATCATCGACATCTTCCAGCGCATGGGCTTCACACTCTTCCAAGGGCCAGAGATTGATGACGACAAGCACGTGTTCACCATGCTTAACTTTGCGGCCGACCATCCGGCACGCGACATGCAGGACACTTTCTTCATCTCGCAGAACCCCAACGACGTGACCAAGAATGTGCTACTCCGCTCACACACCTCAGGCGATGAGGCCCACTACATGGAAAACCACGAGCCTCCTATCCGCGTGCTCTGCCCAGGCCGCGTCTACCGCAACGAGGCCATCTCAGCACGCGCACATTGCTTCTTCCACCAAGTGGAAGGCCTCTATGTCGACAAGGGTGTCAGCTTCACCGATTTGAAACAGGTGTTGCTTACCTTCGCACGCGAAATGTTCGGGCCTGACACGAAGATCCGCCTTCGCCCCAGTTTCTTCCCATTCACCGAGCCCAGCGCAGAGATGGACATCTCGTGCACCATCTGCGGAGGAAAGGGTTGCAACTTCTGCAAGCACACCGGATGGGTGGAGATTTTGGGGTGCGGCATGGTTGACCCACACGACTTGGCCGCCTGCAACATTGACCCCGAGGTATATACGGGTTATGCCTTCGGCATGGGCGTGGAGCGCATTGCCAACTTGAAATATGGCGTCAACGACCTCCGTCTCTTCTCGGAGAACGACACGCGCTTCCTCGAAGAGTTCCAAAGCGCATATTAATACTAGGACCGACCATGCGTCTCGCCTCATAGCGGGAAGATGTGTCGGTCAAAGCATCAGACAAGTTTACGGCACAGACAATCCCGACAAGAAAGTCCAGGGGGTGCAGTTTAGCACTGCGCCCCCTGGACTTTCTCTTTTTCCGACATGACGGACGTTGTGCGTCTCGCCCCACATTTCCCTTAAGATTGTCGGGGCCACATGCCCATCTCCCTTAGAGCAGGTCTGGACGCAAGCGTTTGGTGCGTTCCATAGCCTGATCCATCTCCCACTGCTTAATTTTGGCCTCATTGCCCGACAACAATATATCTGGCACGCGCCATCCCTTGTATTCGGCAGGACGGGTGTAGATGGGGGCAGACAACAAGTCGTCCTGGAAGCAGTCGGACAAGGCACTCTGGTCATCGCTGATCACGCCAGGGACCAACCGAACCACCGCATCGGCTATGCAGGCTGCAGCCAGCTCACCGCCCGTCAACACATAGTCACCCACACTGATTTCACGAGTGATGAGATGTTCACGGATGCGCTGGTCGATTCCCTTGTAATGTCCGCAGAGAATGATGAGGTTCTTCTGCAGGCTCATACTATTGGCTATCTTTTGGTCAAACCGCTCGCCATCGGGCGTCACATATATCACGTCATCGTAGTCGCGCTCGGCCTTCAAGGCGCTGATAGCCCTGTCGATGGGCTCACACTGCATCACCATGCCGGCAAAACCTCCATAAGGATAATCGTCCACACGGCGCCACTTGTCACGGGTGTAGTCGCGCAGGTTGTGCAAATGGATTTCGGCCAAGCCCTTCTTTTGGGCACGGGCGAGGATGCTCTCGTTGACAAAGCCCTCCAACATCTCGGGCAAAACGGTTATAATGTCTATTCTCATATTGGGTGCAAAGTTACAAAAAAATAAGTGTATTTGCCCTTGATTTGCGTGTAAATGCCACTTGGCGAACAGTCGGCAACATCTTCTTCCGACAAGCAGTCTGTGGCAGGTGCCACATGACCCTCGCTCGACGGCTTGTCGGTAAGCTATCCAAACCGCTCAACGAACTCATCTTCGGAGATGATGGGGATATTGAGCTGGTGAGCCTTTTGGTTCTTGCTGCTGGCGGAGGTCACATCATTGTTGATGAGGAATGAAGTCGACTTGCTCACCGAGCCTGTCACCTTACCACCCTGTGCCTCGATGTAAGCCTTGAGCTCACTGCGGTTCTTGTAGTGGTGCACATCCCCCGTGACAACAAAGGTGAGAGCCCTGCACTTGTCGCCCATCGCCGCCATAGAGGCCTGTTCCACAGTGAGCACGTCGAGCAGCCGGCCAACCACCGCCTGGTGCTCCTCCTGGGCAAACCACGCCACAAACGACTTGGCCTTCTCGGGACCGATGCCTGGCAGCAGTGCCAAGGTTTCTTCTGCCCGGGGAGCAAAGAGGTCTTGCGGTTGTGCCTTTCCTTCCGCCAGGGCAATCAACTCTTGCAAGGGATACGCAGACAACAGGCGATTGCATACATCCTGGCCACAGAGAGGTATCGACAGGGCGTAGAGCAAGCGACGAGCCTCCACACGGCGCGCCCGCTCCACCGACTGGCAGATGTTACCAGCCGACTTGTCGCCAAAACCTTCCAACCCCGCTATCTCCACCGCATGCTTTGGCAGGCTGAAGACGTCAGCGTAGTCACGAATCCAACCCAGGTTAATGAACTTTTGCAAAGTCTGCTCCGAGATGCCATCAACATTGACGCCTTGCTTCGACACAAACCGTGCAAACTTCTTAAGTTGCTTGGCGGGGCAA
Source organism: bacterium (assembly GCA_963594895.1). Lineage (GTDB taxonomy): Bacteria > Bacteroidota > Bacteroidia > Bacteroidales > Bacteroidaceae > Prevotella. The sequence continues at coordinate 20,059 of CAVBFJ010000013.1, forward strand.
GCCCCATTGGTACAGTGGAGTGTCTTCGTGCCACTGACCTCGCTAACAGCCACCTCGGTGGGCGCACCACATACGGGACATTGGCCGGGAATATGAAACTCGCCTACTGCCTGGCGCACCTTGATGACCTTAGGGATAATCTTATTGGCCTTGATGACCTCCAGCTCAGACCCCTTGTCACCGATTCCCAACCGTTCACATTCACTGATGTTGCATAATGAGGCGCGCTTCACCGTGGTGCCCTCAAGTTCCACCGGGCGAAACACGGCCACGGGCGAGATGGTCGACGCCGCACAACTCCATTCTACGTGGTCGAGCTCGGTCGGCGCGCTCTCATCGGCCCACTTGAAGGCGTAGCCGGCTCGGGTGGCGTGATGACCCGTGACGGAGCCTGTGGCGGCATAAGCCACATCATCATAGGAGATGACCAGTCCATCCACAGGATAGGGATTTTCGCGCTTGGTGACCTTCTCGGTCCATCGGTCAATTACCTTATTTATATTGTCGAGCGTGGGACTGTCTATGCGTTCATGCTCCACACATCCCAGCCCGACCTTCCGAAGCCAATCCATGCGAGCTCCCCAGGAGTCGACTTCCTCATCAGCGTAAACGAGGGTGAATGGTATCCAGTGGATGTGGCGTTGCGCCACTTCGCGCGGATCCTTCAGGGTCAATGAGCCCGAAGCCAAGTTTCGGGGATTGGCATATTCCTCATCACTCTCCAGGTTGAACCGCTCAAAATCCTCGTAGGAGATGACAGCCTCGCCACGCACAACGACATGTCCATCAGCCCTGATGCTTGCCGGAATGCCATCGATGACCGCTGCCAAATGGGTGATGTTTGTACCGATGTGACCATCACCACGCGTCACCACGCTGGTCAACCGACCAGCGTCATAGGTCACAACCAGCGTAAGGCCATCCAGTTTCCACGAGAGCCAAATGGGGCGGCCCTCGGCCCACTTCACCAAGTCTGCAGGTTGCTTGGTCTTCGCCAGCGAGAGGGTGGGAAACTCGTGTTCCTCCTTCTTACCCACCGTGGTGTCGGCCGACACATGATGGGTGGGCGAGTCAGGCAAGACGATGCCCACCTGGTCCTCCAACTGCTTCAGTTGGTCGAACTTGGCGTCCCACTCATAGTCGGTCATAACTTCTCCACGACCATTATAATAGGCGTCGGAAGCTCGATTGAGCTCTCCGACAAGATGTCTCATCTGCTCTGTAATGTCCATATTCATGATGATTTGACGGCACGGTTGTATCACTTGCCAGAAATGTAACCACAAACTTACAAAAAATCTGCGTAACAAGCGCCTTTGGCAGGAAGAATGTTCACCCAAAAACATTTTTGGCATATTATCCGAATTAATGTAACATTTCCACTTATTTTTCTTTCTTGCTCCTGCCTTTTTATTTAACTTTGCACAGAAAATAGCAAAACGCTTGTGTATGAACATCATAGTAAGCAAGGAAATCGAACAAGCCTGCCCTTCGTTTGTGGGCGCTTGCGTGGAAGCCACGGTCAAGAATACGCCCTATGACAAAGCCCTGTGGGACGAGATCAAGTCGTTGGGCGAACACTACCGCACATTTCTGACCACCGACACCGTGAAAGAGCTTCCCGGCATCGCCGCCACACGGCGTGTCTACCGCGCCTGTGGCAAGGACCCCTCCCGCTACCGCCCCGCCTCAGAGGCCCTCATCCGCCGCCAATTGCAAGGCAAGAGCCTCTACCAAATCGACACGCTCGTGGACCTCATCAATCTCGCCAGCATCGCCTACGGATATAGCATCGGCGGTTTCGACGCCGACAAGTTTGTGGGTGACACGCTGACCTTAGGCATAGGCCAAGAGGGCGAACCCTATGAAGGCATAGGGAGAGGCATGATCAACATTGCCGGACTGCCCGTCTACCGCGACGCTAAAGGTGGCGTAGGGACCCCCACATCCGACAACGAGCGCACCAAGATAACCCTCGAAACCACACGTCTCGCAGTACTCATCAATGGCTACGACGGTGACGAGGATCATGTGCGCAACAATGCAGAGTACATACAACAACTGTTGCGCAAGTATGCGCAGAGCGACGGCGGAACCTACCACCTCTACCGGTAAATGCCCACCGCAACCATTTCACCAACCCCATAACATAATCTTACACATGATAATAGGAATAGACGTAGGCATCAGCACTACCAAGATTGTTGGCATCGACAAGGACGGCGAGGTCGTCTCACCCATACGCATCAAGGCCACTGACCCCGTGACATCGCTCTATGGGGCATTCGGCAAGTATCTGTACGACAACCACATCAAGCTTGAAGATATAGAGCATGTGATGATCACTGGCGTGGGAGCCGCCTACATCAACGCACCCATCTACGGTCTGCCCACCGACAAGGCCGAGGAGTTCATTGCCAATGGCCTCGGCGCCCGCTACGAGACCAGTCTCAACCGCATGCTCGTGGTGTCGATGGGAACGGGCACAAGCCTCGTGCAGTGTGACGGCGACGACATCCGTCATATCGGAGGCATCGGCCTGGGTGGCGGCACGCTCATGGGAATGAGCCGCATCATGCTGCAAACCGATGACATCAAACAGGTCGTTGCACTGGCCAATGAGGGCAACCTGGCTAACATCGACGTGCAGATTGGTGACATCAGCCCCAACCCCCTGCCCGGTCTCCCCAAGGATGTCACAGCCTCACTCTTCGGCAACGCCAAGAGCAACGCCACACGCGAGGACACGGCACTGGGCATCATCACCACCGTGCTCCAGACCATCGGGTCGAGCTGCATCCTCGCCTCACTCAACTCGGGCATCCGCGAGTATGTGCTCATCGGCAACCTGACATTGCTGCCACAGTGCCAACGGGTGTTCCCGGCCATGGAGAAGCTCTACCATGTGCACTTCATTATCCCCACCTACTCGGAGTATTGCACCGCCATCGGTGCGGCGCTCAGTTTCAAGATGGCACACTAATCACATCGGATAGACTAACAAAAAGAAACAAAAATACAACTGACAACCATGAACTTAAGAACGATTGGGCTGGCGGCTTTAACCCTCGCCTCCACAACGGCCCTTGCACAAGGAACGGCAGCCGACTACAAACGAGCATACGGACTCTACGACAAGTTCCAACAAAAGAATGTCACACACTGGGCGCACGACATCGCATGGCAAGACTCATCGGCTGTCTTGCACTATTACATCGAAACACAAGATGGAAGACGGTATATAACATACGATGTTTCATCTGGCGCCAGCAAGACCTATAGTTCCGAGAAAGAGATGAAGGATGCGCTAGGTGTCCGCGAACGCCACAACCCCTGGGGGCAGCGCCCGAGCGACGATCCCTTCCGCCATCCGCAACGCCACTGGATGGAGACCGATGACGAACAGGGCCAGCGCGTGGTGGCCTCACCCGACGGGAAGCTCGACGTCTGGATTGAGAGCAACAACGTCTACGTGCACGAGGTGGGCAAGCCCTACTCTGAGAAATACGCCCTAACGCAAGACGGCACCATCGGACGCTACTACAGCTCTAACATATACTGGAGCCCCGACTCACGCAAGCTCTTCGTCTGCAAGCGCAACAGCGTCGAGAAGCGTTACGTGTACTATGTGGAGTCATCGCCCGCCGACCAGGAGCAGCCCATCCTCCACAAGCAGGAATACGCCAAGCCTGGCGACGAGCTACCGCAACACTGGCCCGTCATCATCTCCCTCACCCTGCCCGACTCGGCCACTGCGGCTGCCAACAAGCAAGGCTCTCTGCTCCAAGGGCTGGTCGTGAAGAAGGTGGAGGCTGACGCACACACCGTGGAGAACCAATACAGCCTCGACTGGTTCCAGTGGACACCCGACAGCCGCGAGGTGACAATGGAGTACAACCGGCGCGGGCACCAACTCTATCAGATGCTGGCTATGGACGCCGCCACAGGCAACCTAAGAACTGTGGTGGAGGAGCGTTCCAACACGTTTGTCAACTACTCACGCCTTTGGAGGCAGTTCATTAACGACGGCAAACAACTTCTTTGGACCTCGGAGCGCGACAACTGGAACCACATCTACCTCTACGATGTGCAAGCCGACAAGAAGGGGCGCATCGCCAAGCCACGCCAGGTCACCAAGGGCGACTGGTTTGTGCGCCGCGTGGAGAGCGTCGATGAGCAGAATCACATCATATACTTCGCCGCTTCGGGCGTCAATAAGGACGAAGACCCCTACCTCATCCATTACTATAAGATCGGATTCGACGGCAAGGGCATGACCTGCCTCACACCAGCCGAGGGCAACCACTCGGTGGTGTTCTCGCCCGACTACAAGTATCTCGTCGACACCTACAGCAAGGTTGACACGCCCCCCGTCACCGAGGTGCGCAGCGTGGACGACGGCCACCTCATCAAGACCTTGGAGACGGCCGACATCTCCAAGCTGAGGGCCAACGGCTGGGTGGCACCCGAGGTGTTCAAGGCCAAGGGCCGCGACGGACAGACCGACATGTGGGGCATCATCCAGCGACCCACCAATTTCGACCCTTCGAAGAAGTATCCCGTCATCGAGTACATCTACGCAGGCCCCGGTGACGCCTATACCCCGAAAAGTTTCAGCACTTACAACTGGAGCATGACGGCCTTGGCCGAACTGGGCTTCATCGTCGTGCAGCTCGATGCCATGGGCACCAGTTACCGCGGCAAGAAGTTTGAGGAGATCTGCTACAAGAACCTCAAAGACGCCGGTTTCCCCGACCGTGAGTTGTGGATTAAGGCGGCAGCGGCCAAGTATCGCTACATGGATGCCGACAATGTGGGCATCTTCGGCGCCTCGGCCGGCGGCCAGGAGTCTACCACCGCCGTCCTCCTGCATGGCGACTTCTACAAGGCGGCCTACAGCTCCTGCGGATGCCAAGACAACCGCATGGACAAGATCTGGTGGAACGAGCAGTGGATGGGCTGGCCCATCGACTCAAGCTACGTGGAATGCAGCAACGTCTACAACGCTCACAAGCTGGAGCGTCCCTTGATGCTCGTCGTGGGTGAGCTCGACGACAACGTCGACCCATCAAGCACCTACCAGGTGGTCAACGCACTGGAGAAGGCCGGCAAGGACTTCGACCTCGTGGTGCTGCCAGGTGTCCACCACACCATGGGCGAACAGTTTGGCGAGCACAAGCGCTATGACTTCTTCGTTAAGAACCTGCTCCACGTCAATCCGCCCAAGTGGTCAGAGGTGAAGTGACGACAAAGCAACAACGGCACACCTCATCATCTTATCAAGGCTGAAACCTCACACTTTGGGGCTTCAGCCTTTCTTTTGTTTGCTTATCCTTCAAGTCGCCCTGCCTGGCCAGCTCTACCCGCAAACCTTGCAGAGTTCTTCTGTTCCACATTTACCCACATGGACATGGGCTCTGCTCTCATAAAAATCTGTATTGTAGAAAGGATGTTCCATATGATTTTGGCCGTGATGCATAAACCTACTCCTTTCGTCCGATGGCCAGGGCAAAAAGGTAGTCGGAGAGGCGGTTGAGATAGGTGAGCATGACGGGCGGAACGGTTTCCACCTTGGCCAGCGCCACCATGCGCCGCTCACAGGTGCGGGCCTTGGCACGCGCCATGTGGAGGGCGGCGTCGGTGAGGTCGCTACCCGGAAGGACAAAGGCAAACGGCTCCGCCGACTGGCAGCGACGGTCAATCTCGCGTTCCATGCGTGCCACCGCCTCGGCGACATGAGCCTCATCGGCTAGCGAAAGCAATTGACCGGGCTTTGCCACAAGGGCCATGAGTCCCATAAGCTCGCGCTGCACGGTGGCAAAAGGCTCCGCCTGGCCGCTGGCCGCCTTGCACAGGCCGAGGCAAGCCGACAGTTCGTCGAGCTCGCCATTGAGTTCTATTCTCTGGTTGTCCTTGCCGACACGCATGCCGTCGCCGAGCGATGTGGTGCCCGTGTCGCCCCTTTTGGTAGTAATCGTATTCATCGTTTTTTGGCTATTAAGACATAGATGATGACAGGTGCGCCGATGAGCGGCGTCACTGCGTTGAGCGGCAGCACCCCCGCCTCACCCGGCAACGAGGTCAGCACGTTGCAGAGCAACGCCACGGCCTGGCCTGTGAGCACCGTGACCAGGAGCAACAGACGGTGGTCGGAAGTGCGCACTGACAGGCGGGCGATGTGGGGCACGGCGAGGGCTATAAAGGCAATGGGGCCGCAGAAGGCGGTGACCACAGCCGTGAGCAGCCCCGTGAGCAACAGGAGCTCACGACGAAGTGCCTTGACATTGACCCCCAGGTTCTCAGCGTATCGCTCACCGAGGAGCAGTGCGTTGAGCGGCTTGACGAGCAGGAAGGCGCACCCTGTGGCCAACAGCGCAAGCGTCGCAAACACTGGCATCTCGTCCATCGGCACATTGCCGAAGTTGCCCATGCCCCACACGGCGAAGTTCTTGACGCCTTGCTCTGTGGCGAAGAAGTTGAGCAGCGTGATGGCACTCGATGCCAGGTATCCCACCATGATGCCCACCACCATGAGCACCACGGGGCTATGCACCCAGCGGCTCAAGCCGAAGACAAGAGCCGTGACTGCAATGGCACCCACAAAAGCCGCCACCACCGATGAGATATAGCCTAGAGCAATGGGCAAGGTGGCCACAGGAGCCAACGTGAGCAGAGCCACTGCCAGCGACGCCCCACTGGTCACACCGAAGATGTCGGGTGCGGCCAGCGGATTGCCAAAGGCCGTCTGGAGCAACAGGCCACTTGCGGCCAGCGCGCCACCGGCCAGCCAGGCTGTCAAGGCTTGGGGCAGGCGCGTCTCCATGATGATGAAACGCCAACTCTCCTGGCTGTCATCGCCCAGCAAGATGCGCCCCACCTCGCCCATGGGTATGCTCACGCTGCCACGCATGAGGCTCAGGATGAACAACAGCACGATGGACACCACCAACAAGAGGGTGACGCCCACCTGTCTACGTGCGCTTATGTCGGTCGTCGGGGTCATGATGGGGTTTGTGGCAATTTCTTATAGTATCGCAGTTGGCCCAATCGGGCTTGCGGATGTGACAGGATAATCATCTCACGGAGCAGGTAGTCGGGACGAAAGCTGACCTCTTCGAAGTAAGGGGTCACCGCGGCGTCGCACTCATAGATGTCTCCCCTTTGGAAAGCCTTCAAGGCCTTGTAGCCGTGATACTCGCGCAGCAAGTCGGCGCGCGTCATCATGCGCTGACCATTGATCTGAAATGCCCAAACGTCAGCCTGTCCGGCTTGGCTGAGCACCTGCTCAAAGGGCAACGGCAGGCTACCACTGTGCCCATCAGCGGCAAAGGCATAGGGACTGTTGGCATCGGCAAAGATCACGCCCTTCGAGCTCTTTCCGCCAGGCACATACCACACCGAGCCCGTCATGCGCTCCGTGAGGATGCTGCGTCCCCGGGGCAAGCGAGCGGCATAGGCCTTCAGCGAACCATAGGTGGAGTCTACCACATGGTAGAGCGAATCGGCGCGACGGGCCTGCCCGAACAGGCGACCGTAGTAGCGCATCCACTCGGCGCGTCCCAGGGCTGACGTCTCCATGTAGTCTGCGGCAAAGATGAGGGGAATGCCGAGTTTCTCGAGCCGCCCATAACTGGCGCCCTCAAACGGGGAGAGGATGATGGCATCTGGACGGAGGCTCACGATCTTCTCCACGTCGGGGTTCATGGCATCGCCGCAATTGGCGACCTGGCCCGCCTTCACACGGCGTTGGATGTCAGGGATGTGTATGTACTGCACGTCGCACACGCCCACGATGCGGTCGGCAAGACCAAGATATTCGAGCAGTTGGCAATGAGCCGTGGTGAACACCACCACACGGCGGAGGGGGCACAGGGCGTCCTTGCCTGTCTTCGGGCCCACGGTGAGGCTCTGGAGCGTCTGCCCCTTGTGCCAGGGGTCTTTCACAGAGACGCTGGTCTCCGACCCACTCTCGACCAGCGTGAGCAGGTCGGCGTGGTCGAAGGCCAGCGTGTCGCCTTGTGGGCCGTTGCCCGTGGTGTGGGATCCACACGAGGCGAGCAACAGCACACAGGCTAAGATACAAACAATGCCGCGCATCTTACTTCAGGAACACGATTTGGTTGGGGTTGGCGCCATGAGAAGAGAACTTCGTCTCGTAGTTGCCCTGGGCATCAAACACATAGACGGTACCATCGCTCACATAGTCGGATGCCGATGTGGCCAAGTACACCTTGTTGTTGTAGGGGTTGACGCTGATGCTATAGACATTGGTTGTGGCGATCTCGGCGGGCTGGTTCTTGAAGAAATTGGCGTTGGTCTCGCCAGTCTTCACGTTATAGGTGCCGAGCGTAGTCGTAGTGACATAGGTTGTCCAATCGGTCACGCTGTAAGCGGTGTAGATGACATCGCCACCCACGCCGACCGCGGAGACGTGGCCCAGCTCGGTATAGGCTCCCGTAGAGGGATCATAGACACCCCAGGGATTGTCATACATGGCGCCATAACCCGTGACATAGATCTTTCCGTTGTCCTTGTAGATCTTGGCGGGATCCTGCATGACGGTGACATAGCTGATGGTGCGGAAGTCGGAGTTGACGACAGCCATGCGATTGTCATTGTAATAGGCGCCCTGCAAGGTGACATAGAGCTTGCCATCCTGCTCCACCACATCCTCGGGACGGTCGCCCACACGCAGTGAGTCCATGTAGACCAGCTGATCGCCCTTGATGCGCAGTCGGCTGACGTAGCCACCATAGGACGTAGCATAGACGATGCCGTCCTCCTCATCGATCGAACGCACCTGGCCAAGGTTCTTGTACTGCTCAAAGCTGACGCGACTCTTCTCTACGCCATAGCCATCAAGCAGCGTCACGTAATTACTCACATTGACGGCCACTACGAGGCGGTTGTTGCCCACGGTGATGATGTCGTTGCCCGTGTCACCCAGTTCCTTACCGTTTTGTGACACGAAGAGGTCTTTGCCGTTCACGACACCTGTCGACCAGTCGAAATAGATGAGGTTGGAGTTGTTGTTACCCATTGTGCCCTCGTTGAGGATGAAGGCGCGCGCCGGCGTGGTGAACTCCACATTGCCGTCGCCCTTCGGGTTCCACTCATTGTCGTCGTCACAGGCGGTGAAAGCGAAACTGGTAGCCAGCAAGGCTGCCGCAAGATAAATTTTTCTGAATTTCATGAATAAAATAATAATGAAGTGAATAAAATGTCATGCCTATGTCCCCTGCCCCTATAGGCAGACGGCCGCCGACACGGCATATTGCCGTCCGGGCATGGGATAATATTGTATGATGGAATACTGCTCATTGGTGAGGTTGGTGACCTTGGCGCTCAGCGACATGCCCACGTGGCCAAGCGTCAACTCGCGCGACACGCTGACGCTATGCTCCCAAAAGGCGGGCATGCGATACTCGGGCTTGTTCTGCGCCAGGCAGTAACGGCTGCCCTGCATCAGCACGGTGTAGCCCAAGGTGAACCACGGTGTCACCACGGCCAGCGAACCGCTGCCGCTCCAGCGCGGCGTGTAGGGCAGTTGGTTGTTGTAGCTCTGGGTGTTCTTATCAGTCTTGTCGACAGCGTGTTGCCATGTGGCTGATAGACTGCCGTTCAGGCTCCATGCCCTTGCCACATCGACCTGTGCGCCCAAGGTCACATCAGCCCCCAGTATCTCGACCTTACCAAAGTTGGCCATGCGCCACACATAGGTGCTGGGAAACGCGACGATCTTGTCGGTCACATCGTGGTAATAGGCATCCGTGGTGAGCGTCAAGTAGCGCAACCATGCGGCATGGGTGGTCCATGTCACGCCCAAGCTCCATTGGCGGGCGGTCTCGGGGCGAAGATGTATGTTGCCCAACCGACGGTAATAGAGGTCATTGAACGAGGGCACGCGAAAGGCCTGCTTGTACATGGCCCTAACATATAAAGGTGTGGAGGGCAGCAACCGATAGCTCACTCCCAGCGAAGGAGAGAGACGGCGCTTGTCGGCGGGCTTGTTGCCCACGGCCACGTGCTCGGCCGCATAGGTGTAGGCCAGGTTGCCGTCGACCTTCAGGCCGTGCCACTGGCCCTTCAAGGCCAAGGCCGAGATGGAGGTCCAGCGTGATGGGTGCGGCACGTCATAGTTGGTGTTGACATAGACGTTGTTGTTCAGGCGGTTGTAGGCCACGTCTTGCGCCACGGCCAACTGGAGGCCGGGCATGACCCACCAGCCCAACGTGGCTGAGGCATAGCCCTCGTCCTGGCGGTCGATGTCGGTTCGCTCACCATCGGGATACTCGGAGCCCCAGTCACGATAGCGGTTCCACGAGTGCGTGTATTTCAGTCGGGTCTGCAACCGCAGCGTGCGCCCCAACTGCCGGCCATAAGCCGCCTGGGCAAAGAAGTCCTCGTCCCACATGCGCTCTTGCGACGGGTCGGCATAGAGGATGACGGAGCCGGGCAGTCCGCGCTGCGAATGATACCAGTAGGCCTTCATGGCCAAGTCGGAGCCGTCGGCAAACGTGTGGTAGGCGTTGGCCTCGGCCTGCCAGGCCGTGATGTCCGAGTTGTAACGGCGCTCGCGAGACGAGGTGCGGCCATTGATGAGCGTATAGGGGTAGATGCCATCAGCCCTTGTCATCTTTGCAGAAAACGAGAGGGCCGTGCGCTCACCGGGCTTCACCCACCAGCGCAACGAAGGCGACGCCAAACCAAACGAGCCAGCACTCACACCGATACGCAGCGACTGCCACTGCCCCTTCTTGAAATGGGGCCGCTCGGTGGTCAGGGTAAGCACACCAGCCGACGTGTATTGGCGCGCGGCTATCATGAGCGCGTCATCATCGCCCACCGAGAGACTGACGCTCTGTAGGTTGTCGGTGCCATACCGGCCAATGTCTATCTGTCCGGCTTGGGTGTTGCTGAGGGTCACGCCGTCATAGACCACGGCCGTGTGCTGGGCGCCCAGGCTGTGGATGGACACGGTCTTCATGCCACCGATGCCTCCATAATCCTTCACGCTGACACCGGCAAAATGCTTCACGGCTTCGGCCACTTGGTCAATGCCCAGCTGTTTCAGCTGGGTGGCACTGAACGTCTGCGTGGAATGGGCACTGCCCACATTGCGGTTGAGGGCAACAGTGGTCACCTCCACTCCGGGAAGCGAGATGGAATCAGTTTGCGCACCAGCCACCAACGGGCACAACAGGAGCGCAAAGGAGTAAACAAATTGTTTTCGCATTCTTCCTCGAGAATTGAAAATCATCAGCTAAGGCAATGGCAGGTCTTCTGGCTTGCGGCCACTCACACGTCTTCCCGGCTTCAGGGCTGCACCGTCTTGCCGCCAGAGGCATGGGGTCTCTGGCTGACGTCGCCCACCCACCAGTGACATGGGTGTGTGAATGAATGATGTCGCTTACAGCAGCGGGACTGCCCAGGACTCTCACCTGGTTCCCTATTAATCTCCTCGCGGAGAACCAATTGCTTGTTATGTCAAATGCAAAGTTACGAAAAAAGATTCGCGCGACACGGTTTGCCGGCAATAATTTTGCAACTCACCTGACATTTTGGACGACCTGAGGGGTTGGAACTTTCATACAGCCTTGTGGCTCATCCTCTCAGAGCACCTTGTCACAAAACTCCTCGCCCAAGCGGAAGCCTTCCTCATAGAGCCGCTCCAGCTTGGCCGTGTCTTTCTCCATGCGGCCAACCTCCATGGGGCGTTGGGGACGTATAACAACTATCTCACCACTGCGCTCCAGGTCCTCCACCATTTGCAACTGCTCATTGTATGCCTCTATGCGATGGCTCAGCACCACACGCAGACGCGGATAATGGCGATAGATGAAACGGGGAGTCTTTCGGTCGTGGCCCGACTCGCGGTAACCATAGTTGCGCGTGGTGATCACCACATTGAACGCATGGCCCATCTCCTGCGCATGCCTAACGGGAATGGAGTCGACAATGCCTCCATCGAGCAGGGGCTTGCCGTCCACCCAAACAATCTTGCTCACATAGGGCAAAGAACTCGAAGCCCGCACAATGTCAATGGCGCGTTGGCGGTCGCCCAAGTCGCAAAGATACTCAGCGCGGCCCGTCTGGCAATTGGTGGCGACCATCTCAAAACTCGCCGCATGCCTGAAGAACTCGTCATAGTCGAAGGGTATGAGCTCATTGGGGAACCGGTCGTAAAGCAACTTTTGGTCGAAGATGCAACCTTGGGTCACCAGATGGCGCAGGCCAATGTAGTTATACCTCGGCAAAAAGTCAATATTGGACAAGCGCGCTCGACGCGGTTGCCTGGAAATATAGCTCATGCCATTGCACGCACCTGCCGACACGGCCACCACATAATGGAAGTATAGCTCATGCTTCATGAAAGCATCAAGCACACCACTGGTAAACACGCCACGCATGCCGCCTCCTTCGAGCACCAAGCCTGTATTTCTGTCAATATGCATATTTTTTTGTAATTTCACTTGCAAAGATACGTATTTCTATCTAAGTTTTTTATAACTTTGCAACATAAAACGTAAAAATATCTATTTATGTTTAGCAAAGAAACCTACGTCAGCCGCCGCGCAGAGCTGAAAAAGCTTGTAAAGAGTGGCATCATCGTGCTGTTTGGCAACAACAGCTCTCCCGCAAACTTTCCCAACAACGGATACTACCCCTTCCGTCAGGACTCGTCGTTCCTCTACTATTTCGGGCAGAACCGCGACGGCCTGGTGGGTGTCATCGACATCGACAACGACACAGAGGCGCTCATCGGAGATGACATCTCAATAGACGACATCGTGTGGTATGGCGCAGTGGACAGTGTGCACGACATGGCCCAACAGGTCGGCGTGACCAGCTCCGCACCCATGAAGACGCTGAAGACCATCTGCAACGACGCCCTGCGGATGAAGCGCAAAATTCACTTCCTGCCCCCCTATCGCGCTGACATCAAGATACAAATATTCGACCTCCTCGGCATCCACCCCAACCAGCAGAAGGAAAGCGCCAGCATGGATCTCATCCAGGCTGTGGTGAAGATGCGCTCCTCGAAGACAGATGAGGAGATTGAGGAACTGGAGCGTGCCGCCGTCATCGGCTACAAGATGCACACCACGGCCATGAAGATGTGCCGCCCGGGCGTCACCGAGAAAGAGATTGCCGGCACTCTCGACGGCATCGCCAACTCGCTCGGCGCCATGGTGAGTTTCCCCACCATTCTCTCCCAGCACGGAGAGATACAACATGGCGCACCGTCGCCCGCTCCCCTACAAGCCGGCAAGCTGATGCTCTGCGACGCCGGCGCTGAGACCCTGAACAACTACTGCTCTGACAACACGCGCACCACACCGGTCAGCGGCCACTTCGACCAGCGCCAGCTGGAGATTTACTCCATTGTGGAGGCCTGCCATGACTATGCACTCACCGTGGCCAAGCCTGGCGTGAAGTGGTGGGACGTGCACTTCGGCGTCTGCCGCCTGATGACAGAAAAGCTGAAGGAACTCGGCCTCATGAAAGGTGACACCGACGAGGCTGTGGCAGCCGGTGCACACGCCATGTTCATGGTGCACGGACTGGGTCACATGATGGGCATGGACGTACACGACATGGAGAACCTCGACCAGATCAACGTGGGATTCGATGAGGAGGTGCGCCCCAACCTCAAACAGTTTGGCACCAACTGCCTGCGCATGGGGCGCCGACTGCAAAAGGGCTTCGTGGTCACCGACGAGCCGGGCATCTACTTCATCCCCGCCCTCATTGATGACTGGAAGGCCAGCGGACACTGTAAGGAATTCATCAACTTCGACAAGCTGGAGACCTACAAGGACTTCGGCGGCATCCGCATCGAGGACGACTTGCTCATCACCGAGAATGGCTGTCGCTTCATTGGCAAGGACCGCATACCCTATCACCCCAAGGATGTGGAGGCCTTCATCGCAAACAACTAAAAGACTCTGAAAAACAAATAACACCATTAAAGCAAATGAAAAAAATCATCTTGGCGGCGTTGGCAGCCACACTGACCCTCTCTGTGGGGGCAGAGGAAAAGAAAGACAACACCAAAGCGAACGCCCCGGTCTTCACGACCATCAAGGAGAACCCTATCACCAGCATCAAGAACCAAAACCGTTCGGGCACCTGCTGGGACTACAGCACATTGGCCTTCTTTGAGGCTGAGATCCTGAAGAAGAGCGGCAAGACCTATGACCTCTGCGAGGCTTTCATCGCCAACAAAAACTACATGGACCGCGCCATCCAGGTAGTGCGACTGCACGGCGACTGCCAGTTCTCACAGGGCGGCAGCGCCTATGACCCCCTCTACGTCATCCAGCACTATGGCATCTGCCCTGAGAACGCCATGCCGCAGACTGGAAGCCAATATGGCGACTCGCTGTTCAACTTCAACGAGTTCTTCAAGGTCATGTCGCCCTATGTGGACGCCGTGTCCAAGAGCAACGCCAGCAAGCTCTCACCCGCTTGGAAGAGTGGTTTGCAGGGCATCCTCGACGCCTATCTGGGCAAGTGCCCCGAGACATTCAAGTATGAGGGCAAGACCTACTCTCCGAAGAGTTTCGCTGCAGCCATCGGCCTCGACTCTGCAGCTTGCAACGACTATGTGAGCTTCACCTCATACACGCACCATCCCTTCTGGACGGCCTTCGCCGTGGAGGTGCAGGACAACTGGCGCAACCCATTGTCATGGAACGTGCCCATAGAGGACCTGAGCAAAATCATCGACAACGCCATCATGAACGGATACACCGTGGCTTGGGGCGGTGACGTGTCGGAGGAAGGCTTCACGCGCGACGGCCTGGCATACATGTACGACACCAAGAAGCTGGAGAGCCTCGAGGGTTCAGACATGGCTCGCTGGCTCAAGCTTTCGTCTTCCCAAAAGAAGAACCTCATCGACTCGCTGGGCGTCAACGTGCCTGAGGTCACACCCACACAGAAGCAACGCCAGGAGCGCTACGACAACTGGGAGCTCACCGATGACCACGGCATGCTCATCTATGGCATTGCCAAGGACCAGAACGGCAAGGAATACTACATGGTGAAGAACTCATGGGGCGAGAGTGGCAAGTACAAGGGCATTTGGTACATGACCAAGAACTTCATCGTGGCCAACACCATGGATTTCATGGTCAACAAGAACGCCGTGCCTAAGGACATCCGCAAGAAGTGTGGTCTCTAAACCACCAAGACATAACCAACAGGACAAGGGCCATCCCAAGTGACACAAACTGGGGGATGGCCCTTTTTCATTATTCGTATCTTCCGAAAAATCAAGACGAACGCCTTTCCTCATTTCGCTCACAACAAGAGTATGGAGAACGAAATCGGCCTGCCCGACAAAGTCAGTGGCATGACTGCGGCTCGTCTTCCACACGTTGCATGGCGCGCGAGGGACAGGCATGATGGCTACCCAGAAGGTCTGTGTCGGTTAGGGACCGCGACTAACAAGGACCTGTCAGCGACAGATAACCTTTGTCGCATTTTTTGGCCAAAAAGTTTGCTAGCAAATTCAGTTGAATTAGCGCGCGAAAACAGCGATTTTGCCCAGTTTCGGATGTCCGCCCGTCATGTCATCGGGAGATTGATGCCTAATCATGGTGAGATGTGTGCCTAATCTCGGCATGATATGTGCCTAATCGTAGTGAGATTAGGCACCTATTGAGACGCGATAAGGCATCTATCGTTATGAAAAGAATTTACGTTTGAGACAAAAGAAAAGGCAATATTTCATAAGCCGCAGATTGACAGCGAGTTATAAAAACCTCTCTATTTTCGCGTATTTTCGCCCAAAGTTTTCCTCGTCGCAAATAACGCAGTTTTTTATCTATAGTTTGTCCTCTTTTTTACAATGCGATATTTATTCCTTAACTGTCATCCGCAAACTTCCACGGACTTCATCGGGTGAACCCCGAAATCGGCACCACCCTCAGTCCTACGGGAAGTTCCGCACCCCATCCTGACATACTAAATGTCGTATGAGCCACAACTAATTGCGTTGCGACAACAAATTAATTGAGGCATGACACCCCAAAAGTCTTCATCTTTTCGTATCTTTGCTGAAGAAACAAATACAACTTAAAGATGCATTTCAAATGGAAGTATGACGCACCTACACCGCAACAATCGCAGCAAGCCAAGGAACTGAGCGAAAAACTTAGCATGAGCCCCATCCTCGCCCAGCTCCTCATCAAGCGAGGCATCACCACCGAGAGCGCAGCCAAGCGCTTCTTCAGACCCCAACTCGCCGACCTCATCAATCCCTTCCTCATGAAGGACATGGACGTGGCGGTCGACCGGCTCAATGACGCCATGGGGCGCAAGGAGCGCATCCTGGTCTATGGCGACTATGATGTGGACGGTTGCACGGCAGTGGCACTGGTGTACAAGTTTCTACAACAGTTCTACTCGAACATCGACTACTACATACCCGACCGTTACGACGAGGGATACGGAGTGAGCCGCAAGGGGGTGGACTATGCGCAACGCACAGGGGTGAAGCTCATCATCATCCTCGACTGCGGCATCAAGGCCGTCAGGGAGATTGAATATGCCAAGAGCCTGGGCATAGACTTCATCATCTGCGACCACCATGTGCCCGACGAGGTGATGCCACCCGCCGTGGCCATCCTCAACCCCAAGCGTGCCGATGACAGTTACCCCTTCAAGCAGCTATGCGGTTGCGGTGTGGGCTTCAAGTTCATGCAGGCTTTCGCCAAGAACAACGGCATCGCATTCTCGCGCCTCATCCCCCTACTCGACTTCTGCGCCGTGAGCATCGCCGCAGACATCGTGCCCGTGACCGACGAGAACCGCATCCTGGCTTTCCACGGGCTGAAGCAGCTCAACCAAAATCCGAGCGTAGGCCTCAAGGCTATCATCGACATCTGCGGACTCAACGGACGAGAGATTTCGATGAGTGACATCATCTTCAAGATAGGACCGCGCATCAACGCATCAGGACGCATGGAGAACGGCAAGGAGAGCGTGGACCTGCTGGTGGAGAAAGACTTCTCGCTGGCCTTACGGGAGGCAAGACACATCAACGAATACAATGAACAGCGCAAGGACATCGACAAGCAGATGACCGAAGAAGCCAATCTGATCGTGTCGAAACTCGAAAGCCAGAGGCACCACTCGAGCATCGTGCTCTATGACGAGAACTGGAAGAAGGGAGTCATCGGCATCGTGGCATCACGCTTGACGGAAATCTACTTCCGCCCCACTGTCGTGCTCACACGCGACGGTGACCTGGCCACAGGGTCGGCACGCTCAGTGATGGGCTTTGACGTCTATGCGGCAATCAAGAGTTGCCGAGACCTGCTACTCAACTTCGGGGGCCACTCTTATGCGGCGGGGCTCACCTTGAAATGGGACGACATACGCGAGTTCAGACAGCGTTTCCAACACTACGTGGAAGAGCACATACAACCCGAACAGACGGAGCCCATCCTCAACATCGACGCGGTGATCGACTTCAAGGACATCTCCAAGAGACTGCACAACGACCTGAAGCGCTTCTCGCCCTTCGGACCAGGCAATGCCAAACCCGTGTTCTGCACCACAGGGGTCTACGACTACGGAACGAGCAAGGTGGTGGGACGACAACAAGAACACATCAAACTGGAGCTCGTCGACTCGAAGTCGGGAACAGTAGTCAACGGCATAGCCTTCGGCCAAAGTGCCTCGGCGCGATACATCAAGTCGAGAAGATCGTTCGACATCGCTTACACCATCGAGGGAAACATCTTCAAGCGCAACCAAGTACAGCTGCAAATAGAAGACATACGCCCCACCGAGGAAGAAGAATAACACATTGGAAAACGGCGAGAAATACATCAGGATCTTAAGGGAATACTGGGGATACAGCGATTTCCGGGGCATCCAGCGCAATATCATCGAAAGCATCGGCTCAGGCAAGGACACCTTGGGACTGATGCCAACAGGTGGAGGCAAGTCTATCACCTTTCAGGTTCCTGCCCTTGCCCAGGAAGGCGTGTGCATTGTCGTGACACCTCTCATCGCCCTCATGAAAGACCAGGTGAGCCATCTTAAGGAGAAGGGCATCCAGGCGGCCGCCATCTACTCGGGGCTGGCACGCTCCGAAATCATCAAGGTACTAGAAAATGCCGTCTTCGGAGCTGTCAAGCTACTCTATGTCTCGCCAGAACGACTGTCGTCTGAAATCTTTCAGGCAAAGTTGCGCCACATGAAAGTGAGTTTCATCACTGTCGACGAAGCACACTGCATCAGTCAATGGGGCTACGACTTCCGCCCGTCATACCTAAAAATCGCAGAGTTACGGAGACTCAAGCCCGACGTGCCAGTGCTGGCCTTGACCGCCACCGCCACCAACCGGGTCATCGAAGACATCATGCACCAACTGCAGTTTCGTGACGGTCAAGTGTTTCGCATGAGCTTCAAGCGCGACAACCTGGCCTACGTAGTCCGCGAAACCATGGACAAGTTTGAGGAGATGCTCCACATCCTCCGATCGGTGGAGGGCTGCGCCATCGTCTACGCCAGAAGCCGGGCACGCTGCAAGAATGTGGCCACATGGCTTGAGGAGCACGGCGTGTCGGCCACATTCTACCACGCCGGACTGGAACCCTCAACCAAGGACGAGCGACAAAAACTGTGGCAGTCCGACGAGAAAAGGGTCATGGCAGCCACCAACGCCTTCGGAATGGGCATCGACAAGCCCAACGTCAGGCTCGTGATACACATCGATTGCCCCGACTCCATCGAAGCCTACTTCCAAGAAGCGGGACGAGCGGGACGTGACGGGGAAAAAGCCTACGCCATACTCCTGTGGAACAGTGGCGAACAAGCCAAGCTCCTCAGAAGAATAAGCACCACCTTCCCACCCAAGGAGTTCGTGCGCGACGTCTACGATCACTTGGCCTACTTCTTCGAGCTCGGCGTGGGAAGCGGTGGCGGACACACCTTCACATTCGACATCGACAAATTCAGCATCACCTATGGCTACTACCCGCTCAACGTCGCATCGGCTCTTCACATCCTGCAAAACGCAGGCTACATCAACTATGAGACCGACCCAGATGCGCAAGCCCGAGTGAAATTTCTCTTGGGACGCGACGAGCTCTACCGCCTCTACGAGAACACTCCAGATGAAGATGCGGTCATCTCTGCCATGCTGAGATGTTATGGAGGCCTATTCTCCGACTACCGATACATCGAGGAAGCCCTTATCGCCCAGGCGGCCGGCCTCGGCCGGCAACAAGTGTATCTCATTCTGAAAAGCCTCAGCCACAGACACATCCTGCACTTCATCCCACAAAGTAAGGCTCCATACATCACATACATCCAGGACCGCATGGATGGCGAAGATATCGTGATACCACCCAGTGTCTACGAGACGCGCAAGGAACAATACACGCAACGGGTGAGCGCAATACTGGCTTACGCCACCAACGCCTACGTGTGCCGGAGCCGGCAATTGCTCCGCTACTTCGACGAGACGGACACCTCTGACTGTGGCATATGCGATGTCTGTGTCGAGCATCGGTCCGACTCCAACACAGACGCAGACTGCAAGGCCGCCCAAGACGCCATCCTCAACCTACTTGCAGACAACGCGCACCACCACATCCGCGAGTTGTCTGCCATAGTCCTGCCCCGCTCGGCAGTCAACGAGGCTCTCGAGTATCTACTCAACGAGGAACTCATACACATGGATTTCTCCGAGCTCTATCTCTGAATTCATGATTTCCGATTTTATCGCATAATCACACCATCCACTCTCCGTCAACACTTCTACCCTCCAATCACAAAAATCCCTGACCCTCATCATGAGAGCCAGGGATTAAGTTTTAACTTATGTCCTGATTTTAGTTGTTCTCAGGACGCAACTTGCGCACAGTCTCGGCGGCACGCCACATCTCCATGTCGTGCATGGCCTTCAGCTCTGCGTTGAGCTTTTCACGATAGTCGGGCTGAGAGTTCCTGTCGATAGAGATCTGAGCCTCTGTGCCGTTCTCCACACTCAAGTACAACCACTCCATGACAGGCTTGATAGCAGCCTTGAAGCGAGGACGCCAGTCGAGGGCACCACGCTGTGCCGTTGTGGAACAGTTGGCATACATCCAGTCCATTCCCTTCTCACCAAACAACGGGCCAAGGCTCTGTGTGAGCTCCTCGACTGTCTCGTTGAAAGCCTCTGAAGGAGAGTGGCCGTGAGAACGAAGCACCTCATACTGGGCCTCAAGCAAGCCCTCGATGGCACCCATCAAAGAGCCACGCTCACCCGTCAAGTCTGATGTGGCTTCCTTGTGGAAGGTAGTCGGGAACAGGTAGCCTGCACCGATGCCGATGCCGAAGGCGATGCACTTCTCCGAGGCCTTGCCTGTGGCATCCTGATAGACGGCATAAGAGCAGTTGAGGCCACGGCCCTCAAGGAACATGGTGCGCAGCGAAGTGCCCGATCCCTTGGGAGCCACCATGATGACATCAATGTCCTTGGGAGGTACCACGCCTGTGCGATCCTGCCAGTTGATGGCAAATCCATGGCTATAATAGAGGGTCTTGCCCTTCGTCAGATACGGCTGGATCTTAGGCCAAACGGCAATCTGGCCAGCATCGGAAAGAAGCATGCAGATGATGGTTCCTTTCTGGACCGCCTCCTCAATGGGGAACAACGTCTTGCCAGGCACCCATCCGTCAGCCACAGCCTTATCGTAAGTCTTGCCTTGGCGCTGGCCAACAATCACGTTGAAACCATTATCGCGAAGGTTTCCTGCCTGACCAGGACCCTGAATGCCATAACCGATGACAGCTATCGTCTCATCTTTCAAAATCTCACGAGCTTTCTCCAAAGGAAACTCTTCCTTGGTGACAACGTCTTCGACAACGCCACCAAAATTCATTTTTGCCATAAGCTAATTATATTTAAAACGTTATAAGTCTCTGTTCTCATTGCATCTTCACGCGTTGTTTTCGCACACAAAGGTAGCAATTTAAAATAATCTATGCAAGGATTCTTTTAACCTTTTACGTATTTTAGCAAACATCTTACGATTTCTTGCTTTATATCATCTCCACGCGTAATCCTCACGCAGCACTCGCCCTCGTTCTTCTGCTCCATCCAAAAACCCAGGCGGTCGCCTTGATGGGCCTCGGCCACATAGGCCACCTCAATGCGCTGAATCCGATGCCGGCGATACCAATCAAGGTCGAAGAGGTCGAGGATACGCTCAATGTATTTAACGGAATTGATATGTCCATTGACGTCCACATCATTGTAATAGGTATCGATGATGCGCACAAGCTTCGCACCCTTGTCCATCTTCACTCGTCCCGGCTTGGCGATGGGGCAAGGCTTATCGGCCTCAATGTACTCATTGATGAGACCACCCTGCACATCAAAGATATCAGCCGGCTGGCGCGTGTCGGTGTCGATCATGGCCCACACACTACGCCCATAGCCATAAGCCATGCTGTCGTCAAGGCTTTTCACCGCAAAATTGCGACTCGTGAAATAGCGCATGGCGCCCTCCACCCAAGTCTCGATGGCAAACTTGTCATAGGCCAACGGCATCTTCTCCATTTCGATGACCAGGCGCGAGAGCACCCAAGTGCGGTGGATGGTGTTGAGGTAATGCATGCCATAGTCGCGATCGTTGCTATGGAAGTCTGCAGCGTTTAGCATTGCATTGCCCAAATGCCCCATGAAGAGGTGATTAGTGAAGTCGCAATGGAACGGCTCAGCCATAAACTCATAGCGTCCGACTTTGGGCAACAGTTTCTTCTCGCTCATAACTCTTTCCGTTCATCAAGGTAGTCAGTGACAAGCTCATCGAAGCTGCGAGTAACAGCAATGTGGCCCGAGCGGGTGTATTGCAAGAGACATTTATAGCGGTTGAGCTGCTCATAGAGATCCGTGATGTCCTCGGTCAAGCCAGCAAGCAAGACCGTAGAGTAAGTGGGGTTCACCTCCATCATACGGGCATCATGCTTGCGGATGATGCGTGAAATCTCGGAATTGTCAAGCAACACCGGCGTGGAAATCTTGAAAAGGGCAACCTCATGGATGAACAACTCGTCATCGGTATAGTAATTGGCCTTGATGACATCTATTTTCTTCTCCACCTGCTTGGTGATCTTCACAATCTGGTCTGGGGTGCTCCAGCAAGTGATGGTGTACTTGTGGATGCCCTCAAGGCTTGAGGCAGACACATTGAGACTCTCGATATTGACCTGGCGACGTGCGAAAACAGCCGTCACCTGATTGAGGACGCCTACCACGTTCTCGCTATAGACCAGCAAAGTGTAAAAACGCCTGGGCGCTTCTTGATCCTTATTCTCCATACTCATTGTTCTCCTTTTAAATGTCCAAATGCAATTGCATCTCGTCAATGGCACTTCCTGGGGTAATCATGGGCGTGACATTCTCTTCTTCCTTCACCGCACACTCCAAGAGGTAGGGGCCGTCTGCATTGAGCATCTCTTGAATCTTGTCTTGCAAGTCGGCCCTATCCACCACGACACCATACGAGATGCCATAGCCACGGGCGATGACCTCATAGCAAGGGTTCAGCATCCGGGTGAACGAATGGCGATGGTCATACATCAAATCTTGCCATTGACGCACATTACCTAAGTAGTTGTTGTTGAGCAATATCATCTTGACAGGTGCCTGCTGCTCCATGATGGTGCCCAACTCCTGGATAGACATCTGGAACCCGCCATCTCCCGTGAAGAGGCATATAGTGCGGTCGGGCGCACCGAAAGTGGCCCCCACGGCTGCGGGAAGGCCAAATCCCATAGTGCCCAATCCGCCACTGGTGACAATGCTCCTGCAGCGCTTATACTTGAAATAACGGCTTGAGAACATCTGGTTGAGCCCCACATCATTCACCAGGACCGCGTTGCCCTCCGTGGCCTCGGCCACGGCATTAACCACCTCGCCCATCAGGATCGGTCCCTCGGTGGGGTGTGTCGATGGCGTGATGACCTCCTGCTGCTCCTCTTGCTGCAAGGACTTGAACGAGTCGCGCCACTCTGAATGAGACGCCTCATGGAGCAACTGGGTGATGGCGGGCAGGCTCTCTTTGCAATCTCCAATGACAGCCACATCCGTCTTCACGTTCTTGTCAATCTCTGTCGGGTCGATATCCAAATGGATAATTTTAGCCTGACGCGCATAACTGGTCACACGTCCGGTCACACGGTCGGAGAAACGCATGCCAATGGCTATCAGCACGTCACATTCCTGTTGCTTGACATTAGGCGCATAGTTGCCATGCATGCCCAGCATACCCATATTGAGCGGATAGTCGGAAGGCAAAGCGGAAAGGCCCATCAACGTGCGGCCGGCAGGAATATCGGCTTTCTCAAGGAAGGCCTTGAGCTCCTCTTGCGCACCTCCCAGCTCCACGCCTTGTCCGACAAGAGCAAAAGGTTTCTTGGCGCTATTGATGAGGTTGGCGGCCTCACGCACCGCCTCCTGGTTCACCTTGGGGTAAGGAATGTAAGACCTCACCTTGTCCGTCTTGCCCGGCATCCACTTAGCCTTGCCAGTCTGGGCGTTGCGCGGGAAGTCGAGCACCACAGGACCGGGACGGCCACTGCGCGCAATGTAGAAGGCACGATTGACAGCCCAAGCCACATCCTCTGCCCGTTGTATCTGATAGCTCCACTTCGTGATGGGTTGCGACATTCCCACAAGGTCCACCTCCTGGAAAGCATCAGTGCCCAACGAAGCTACGCCGACCTGGCCTGCGATGACCACGATGGGCGTGGAGTCCATCATGGCGTCAGCCACGCCAGTCAACGTGTTGGTGGCACCGGGCCCCGACGTGACAATAGCCACACCAACCTCGCCACTGACACGCGCAAATCCCTCTGCGGCATGGGCGGCTGCCTGCTCATGGCGCACCAGGATGTGGTGGAACCAAGGGTCCCGCTTGTGGGTATAGGTATAAAGCGCGTCATAAACGGGCATGATGGCACCACCAGGATAACCAAATATGGTGTGCACGTTCTCTTGATAAAGCGCGCGCATCAGTATCTCAGACCCTGTGCATTCCTCACCAATGCGAATTCCCGCCCAGGGTACTTCTTTGATGTTTTCTTCAGTCATAAGTTTCTCAGTCAATGATCCTCACACCACCTTTGTCTGCCGAGCTGACACTTTGAGCATAAGCCCTCAAAGCCTTGCTCACCTCGCGTTGGCGTCGCAGAGGCTGCTGCGGACGTGCCGCCAACTCCTCATCGCTGAGCTTGACGTTGATGGAACGGTTGGGAATATCAATCTCGATGATGTCACCATCCTTGATCTTTCCGATGTTGCCCCCCGAAGCAGCTTCGGGCGAGATGTGACCAACGCTCAAGCCACTGGTACCTCCAGAGAAACGTCCGTCGGTAATCAAGGCACATTCCTTGCCCAAATGACGGCTCTTGATATAGGATGTAGGATAAAGCATCTCCTGCATGCCAGGACCGCCCTTTGGTCCCTCGTGGGTGATGACCACGCAGTCGCCCGACTTGACCTTACCGCCCAGGATGCCTTCACAAGCGTCTTCCTGAGAGTCGAACACCACCGCAGGACCCTCAAAATGCCACAACTCAGAAGCTACACCTGCCGTCTTGACCACGCATCCATCTTGGGCAATGTTTCCAAAGAGCACGGCCAAGCCACCATCTTTCGTGTAAGCGTGTTCCAAGTCTCGGATGCAACCATTGGAACGGTCTGCATCAAGACTGGGCCACTGCTCATCCTGGCTGCCCATCTTCGTGGAGAACTTACGACCTGGAGCGCTATGATAGATGCGATCCGCCTCAGAATCAACGGTTTCGCCAGTAATGTCGTATTTGGCCATGGCCTCATCAAGCGTCAGACCGTCGACACGCTTTACGTGGCCACGGATCAGTCCGCCCTTGTTCAGTTCATTCAAGATGCCCAGGATGCCACCAGCACGGTTGCACTCCTGCACAGAATATTCCTGGGTGTTGGGCGCCAACTTGCAAAGGCAGGGCGCTGTCCTGCTCAACTGGTCAATATCGCTCATCTTAAAGTCGACTTGTCCTTCCTGGGCAACAGCCAACAGGTGGAGCACCGTATTGGTGGACCCACCCATGGCGATATCAAGGGTCATGGCATTGAGGAAAGCATCGCGTGTGGCGATATTACGTGGGAGCACGCTGTCGTCGCCGTCCTCATAATAAGCCAATGCATTCTTCACAATTTGGCGTGCGGCTTGCTTAAACAACTCAATGCGATTGGCATGGGTTGCGAGAATCGTTCCGTTGCCCGGAAGCGAGAAGCCAATCGCCTCTGTCAGCGAGTTCATGGAATTTGCGGTGAACATGCCAGAGCAACTGCCACAACCAGGGCAAGCACACTGCTCCAACTGTTGCAAATCGGCATCGCTCACCTCATTGTCAGCACCTGCTATCATGGTGGTGACAAGGTCAGCGTTTTGTCCACGCCATCGTCCCGCCTCCATAGGGCCACCCGAGCAGAATACCGCAGGGATATTAAGGCGCATGGCGGCCATCAGCATACCTGGCGTGACCTTGTCACAATTGGATATGCAGATCATCGCATCTGCCTTGTGGGCATTGACCATATATTCCACTGAGTCGGCAATGATGTCGCGTGAAGGCAAAGAATACAACATACCATCATGACCCATGGCAATGCCGTCATCAATGGCTATGGTGTTGAATTCAGCTGCATAGCAGCCCATTTTCTCTATCTCTTGCTTCACAATCTGACCAATCTCATGCAGGTGCGTGTGACCTGGCACAAATTGCGTGAACGAGTTGACTACCGCAATAATAGGCTTGCCAAACTGTTCGTGTTTCATACCTGTGGCAACCCAAAGCGCACGAGCGCCTGCCATACGTCTGCCTTCCGTACAGACCGCACTTCTCAATGGATGTTTCATAACTACTTGTTCTCTTAATTCTATGCAAAGATACTGACTTTTGGGCAATCATGCAATAAATCAGCGCACATTCTTTGCATTTCGTAAACAGATTGAAAGAAAAAATGTCAATATTACAGGCAAACAATAACAAAACAACACATAAGAAGGTGAAATGCGCAATATATGAAAACACACCACGCATTCCTCATTGATTACGGTAAAGATAATCGACGCCGCACAGAAATGTTCTAACGCTAAACAAGACAACCACGTACACAGAAACTCCAGAAGCGAACATTAAAAAAGTCCGCCGGTCTCCAAATAAGGAAACCAGCGGACTTCATATTTTATAGTGTCCAAAAATCGGACTAAGCTATGATGCTTACTTCACGTAGACAACAGCCAGACGGTTAGAAGTGTTGCCCTGAACACCCTTACCTGTAGCCTCGTCAACAACGACACCCTTATCCTTCAGGTACTTAGCGACTGAGTCGGCACGAGCCTGAGAAATCTTGTCGTTAATGGCCTTGCTACCCTCAGGAGAAGCGGTACCAACAATCTGCACATGGCTACCAGCCTTGACACCGTCAAGAGCGGCCTTAGCGTCCTTGGTCAGATCGCTCTTGCCCTGGGCGAAGGTAACGAGCACGAGGTTCTCAACGCGAACGTCCTTAGGAGCGGGAGCTTCCTTGACAACCTCCTTGACAACCTCCTTAGGCTTCTTAGCGAGCTCATTGCGCAGATCGTTGATGGTCTGGTTCAGGGCGTCAATCTCACCCTGGTCGCGGAGCTGAGCGATTGTGAAGTTGTGGCTGCCGTTGTGGTTCTTGAACTTGTAGACCACACCAGCGTTCAGCTGGAAGAAGCCATTGTTGATGTTATAACAACCCTGGTCAGCAGTTGAAGTGGCCTTGTAGCCATAATCATTATACGCACTCACGCCAGTGTTGCCGGGCATACCGTTGAACACCCATGTCACTGAAGGCTCAACGTAGATCTGCCACTGCTTCTTGCTACCGAGGTTGAACTGGAAGTCAAGACCAGCCTTTGAAGTCATGCGGTTGATGGCACGGCCGTCCTCAAA
The DNA here is from genome assembly GCA_963594895.1 of bacterium. Taxonomy (GTDB): domain Bacteria; phylum Bacteroidota; class Bacteroidia; order Bacteroidales; family Bacteroidaceae; genus Prevotella. Next base: position 47,044 of record CAVBFJ010000013.1, read on the forward strand.
GTGCTTGAAGACGTGACCCCAACCAAGACCATAGACTGCAGTCACCTCGAACAGACGAGGCTCACCCTTATAACCAGCGAACATGTTGTTGAGGTTCACAGTTCCGAGCAAAGAGGTGTTCAGAGCGCGAACAGCCAGGCGTGTAGAAGACCAAGGCTTATTTGAGAAATAAGCGTTGCTCTCAATAGCAAGACCGAAGACCGGAGTGATGTTCTTACCGATACGCACACCAGCGTTGGGGTCGAGACCCTTCATCCAGCTGTGGCCAGTCATCTTTGTGGCGACGCCACCATTGATGCCAACATAAACGTTGTCAAAAGCCTTGCTGCCCTCAACTGTCGTCTGTGCAGACGCAGAAGCGGCAACCAAAGCTGCAGCAAACAAAGTAAATAACTTTTTCATACTCTCTAAAATTTATTATTTATAATTATAATTTGTTTTTACCCTCACTTTCAGAGTGCAAAGGAACTATTTTTTTTTGAAACTTCCAAATTATTTAGCTACAAAAATACATTTTATGCTGCAAATTATGTTTTTATTATGTCTCCCTCGCTCCCCTAGCGCGTTATTCTCCACATAAGGCAGATGCGAACAAGCGTATTATGTTGTTTTCCACAACATTATAAGGAAAAGCATTAAGCATTTCAGGGGTGTGCGAATGGTAACGGAAACATGAGAAAAAAATGAGCAGCGAGCGCACGAGCGCACGGAAGGGTTTAAATGCAATTTCGAAAGCATCCTTTCAACATAGGAGGAAGGGGCAAAAAGCATCCCCTTCCCCCTTGAAGATATCAGAATGTAATGGCCTTCACCATGTAAGGTTGCAGTTCTATCTGTTTCCCTTGTTCTGTTCCGCCCACCTCTTCAACCTTCTTGTCGGCCGGCTTTCCTGTGAAGCCTTCCATCTTTGCCCCAGCCGGAATGTCGAGACCTTGCAAAGAAACGGTGACGCTGGCAGGCAAAGCATTGACCAGTTTGATGGTTGTCTTGCCCGTCCTGGAGTCTTTCACGACACTGGCCGCCACACGATATTGCAGCTCAGGGCTGACAGTCATCTTCGACGCAACATACACATCCCCACCATGTGTTCCCCATATCCGTTGGGTGTGATAACTGGGTGTCAGACTAGTGATGGTGTCGTTGTTGAAGTAGATCATGTCCGGGTTCCAATTAGCGTGTCCGTCCTTACACAACAGTGGCGCATAGCTTGTCATGGACACCACGTCGCCATTGCGCTCAATGGAGCATAGGTAAAGGGCTTCAGCCAGGGCGCTCTCCACGGTCCTTGTGCGTGAGGCATACTCGCCGAGATACACCTTGGGAGCCGTACGGTCGTAATTGTCGTAATAATCCTGGTGGTGCATGAACCATCCTGGTGATTCATAATAGTGCTCATCGACAATATCGAGGATGGCCTTATGCTCCTTGGCAAACTTCCAACCCTCCACGTAGTCGGATGAGGGGTCATGGAAGGGGCCCACGGTACCCACCACCTCGATATTTGGGTATTTCTCCTTGACTGCCTTGCAGATCATCTCGTAGCGTTCCTCAAACGTCGTGGAGATGAGGTCCTCATTGCCCACGCCCACATATTTCAGCCCGAAGGGAGCTGGGTGGCCCGCATCGGCGCGCAACTTGGCCCACTTGGACGTGGCGGGATCGCCATTTGCCCATTCGACCATGTTGAGAAATTCCTGGCAATAAGCCGGCATGTCCTTCATGGGGATGCCCCCTTGCTGCCCGCCCATTCCTTCCTTGTTGGGTGCAGAGTTTTGGCAAGGGACACCTGCCGCCAGCACAGGCAACGGCTCCGCACCCAAATCCTCGCAGAACTGGAAATACTCATAGAAGCCCAATCCACGTGTCTGGTGATATCCCCATATATTGAAGTCGGGCTTGCGGTCTTGCCAGGGCCCCACCGTCTCATTCCAGTGATAGATGTTGTCAATGCCCTGTCCATGGCTCATGCACCCACCTGGAAATCTCACAAACTTGGGGTGCAACGCCTCGATGGCCTCAGCCAAGTCCTTGCGAAGGCCATGCCCCTTGTAGGTCTCATGGGGAAAGAGGCTGACCATGTCAATTGCCACATTTCCGTCCTTGACTGGGGTCAGTGCCAGGCGCACTTGCCCCTTCATTGCCTTTTTGTCGACCACCAATGGGACTGCATACCGGTTCCATCCCTGCCCCTCAGTCTTGATTTTCTCCTTGGCATACACCTCGCCGTTCTTGCCCACAAGTGTCACGACGACCTGGTTCTTGCCGCCATTCTCATTGCGCAAGTAGACCGAGAAGTCAAACTGTTCATTTGGGCCAGCAGTGATGCCATCCCACCCTATATTATATAAGGTGTCCTTGGGGGCCATCACCACGTAGTGCGGATTGTTCTTGCTCAAGGGCACATCGGTCTTCACCACAATGGGTTTATTAGACTGCCAAGCGGTCGTCGCCGTCCACTCCCTGCGGTCCGCCGGTGTATACTCGAAGTCACGGTTCTGTATCAGCTCGGCATATAGGCCACCATCAGCCGCACGACTGATGTCCTCGAAGAAAACACCTATGAGTTTGTCACTAATGGCCTTGGTCTGACTCGGGTTGACCTGAAGGGTGACATCCACATGATTGCCGATTGTGGCAAAGCGCTTGTCGTCATCGCGCATGGCCTCACCGCTCATTTGGGCATCACGGCGCACAGCCGCAAAATACTGGAAGATATAGTCGAGATGTACCTTAGGCACGTCAAACAAGTTGCCCTGGAGCAACTTGCCATTGACGGTCGCCGTGTCTCTCACCCATGCCGCATCATCGATGGTGCTGGGCTCGGGCGCCTCCTTGAACTTGCGAAAATCCGCCGAAGCCTGCACATAATGCTTGGTGCCTCCCTTCTCTTTGTAATAAACATCTATCGTCCCATCATCCATCTGGAACATCACGGGACTCAAGACACCCTTCACGAGAGTCTGCGGATAGTCTTGGGGGCGCCACGTGACAAGGTCCTCACTGTAAGCGGCCGCGAAACAAGGTGAGTTGTCATTGACACTAAACAGAAGGCGCCACGTGCCGTCGTTAGCATGAAGCACATAAGGGCTGTACATGCGTTTTTGGCTTCCCCATTGCGAATAGTCAGAAGAGCAGAGTTGCCCCACGTCCTTCCACTTCTCATCATCAGTGAGATAGGCCAGGTGTAACCCGTCTCTCTCGCCGGGCGAATAGACGAACACTTGGCATGTCGTATCCTTGCCCAAAATCTGGTATGCGGGCAAAGGTTGTTGCTGTTGGGCATGGGCTTGCACAGCGGCACATGCCACCAATATCATCCATGTTTTCTTCATGTCTGTTGTTTTAGGTTGGTATCTCTTTGCAAAGATAACATAATTTGCGACAATAGGATGCCTAAGAACGGAAAAAGTGTCGTCCGGCCAACAAAATGAAATAAAAAAAAGGCAGGTAGCAATCACTGCCACCCACCTTCTAAACTAGAGAGTTATAAAAAAATCAAGTATTATAAAATTTGCTCGATGATTTTCATCCCCTCATTGACCGCCTGCATGTTAAGCGGTATGAGGTTGTGATGGCGCTCCGGCAAGCTTTTGAACAGGGCCTTATTGAGTCCGTCGGTGCTCACCACGGGACACACCTTGAGCAGACCGCCCAGCACAATCATGTTGAACACCTTGGCGTTTTTCATCTCCGCCGCCTTGTCCATGGCATTGATGCGGAAGATGCGGATATCCTTCCTTTCGGTGGATTTCATGATGCCATAACCGTCATAGATGAGAATGCCACCTGGCTTCACCTTTGGTGCGAACTTGTCCATCGATGGTTGGTTGAGGACGATGGCCACATCATACTTGCTCAAGATGGGCGACGAGATGCGGTCGTCACTGACGATGACTGTCACATTGGCCGTTCCGCCACGCTGCTCCGGCCCGTAGGCTGGCATCCATGTCACTTCCTTGTTTTCCATCAGGCCAGAGTAAGCCAATATCTTACCCATCGAGAGGACACCCTGTCCTCCGAAACCCGAAATAATGATTTCTGTTTTCATTCGTCCAATGTATTCTTTAAGTCACCCTTGACATACTTCTCAAACATGTGTTCCTCCATCCACTGGTTGGCCTTGACGGGCGAGAGCTTCCAACCGCTGTTGCAGGTAGACACAATTTCGACGAGACTTGCTCCCTTGCCTTCCATGGAGGCTGTGAACGCCTTCTTGATGGCGGCCTTAGCCTTGCGGATGGCTGCCACAGTCTCCACGCTCTGGCGCGTCACGTAGCAAGTGCCGTCCAGATGGGCCGCCAGCTCGGTGATATTGAGAGGATAACCATGTATCTTCGGGTCACGGCCATAGGGGCACGTCGATGTCTTTTGCCCAATGAGCGTCGTTGGCGCCATTTGTCCTCCTGTCATGCCATAGATGGCATTGTTGATAAAGATGATTGGAATGTTCTCGCCACGGTTGAGCGCATGTATGGTCTCGCACGTGCCGATGCAAGCTAAGTCTCCATCACCCTGGTAAGTGAAGACGAGACGATCCGGCCACAAGCGCTTGATGGCCGTGGCCACGGCGGGCGCACGCCCATGCGCAGCCTCCTGCCAGTCGATGTCGAGATAACGATAGGCAAAGACGGCGCATCCCACCGGGCACACACCCACAGCCTTCTCTGCCATGCCCATCTCCTCGATAACCTCCGCAACAAGTTTGTGAACCACACCATGGGAACATCCCGGGCAGTAGTGCATCGGAGTGTCATTCATCAGTTCCGGTTTCTTGTAGACAAGATTCTCCGGCGCAATTATATCGTTTGCCATTTTACTTACCTCATTAATTTTTCCATCAAAGCGCTGACAATCTCTTCGGGCTCCGGCACTATGCCGCCCAGACGTCCGAAGTGCTCAACGGGCAGGGCTCCATTGACTGCCAGTTTCACATCTTGTATCATTTGGCCAGCGTTGATTTCGCTGACAAGCAGTCCTTTCTTTCCCATCGACAAGGCCGCAATCTCCTTGCTGGGAAACGGCCAGAGGGTGACGGGGCGGAACAAGCCGACCTTGATGCCCTCAGAGCGCGCCAACTCCACTGCTTTCTCTCCGATGCGGGCGGCACTACCAAACGACACGATGACGTAGTCAGCATCATCACACTGTTGCGCCTCATAGCGCACCTCATTGTCACGGATAGTCTGATACTTGTCTTGCAAGTGCAGATTGCGTTTCTCCATGACCTCCGACTTCAGCTCAAGCGATGTCAGGATATTGGGCTCGCGGTCCTTGGTGCGCCCAATGGTGGCCCATGGGCACTCTTTGCGGATTTGCTCCTCCATGCGACGGGGCTTGAAGGGCGGCAGCACCACTTTCTCCATCATCTGTCCGATGACACCATCCGACAGGATCATAGCTGGGTTGCGATACTTAAAGGCCAGCTCAAAGGCCAAGTCGACAAAATCAGCCATTTCCTGCACCGAGTTGGGAGCCAAGACAATGACATTGTAGTCACCGTTGCCCCCCCCACGTGTGGCCTGGAAATAGTCACTCTGTGAGGGCTGAATAGTCCCCAGTCCGGGGCCTCCGCGCTGCACATTGACTATGACACCTGGTATCTCTGCGCCTGCCATGTAGGCAATGCCCTCCTGCATCAGAGCCACGCCAGGCGATGACGAGGTGGTAAACACGCGCTTGCCAGCACCTGCTCCACCATAAACCATATTGATGGAGGCCACCTCGCTCTCAGCTTGAACGACCACCATGCCCGTGGTCTCCCAGGGCTTGAGCAGCGACAAAGTCTCAATGATCTCTGTTTGCGGTGTGATGGGATAGCCGAAGAAACCGTCGGCGCCACATCGGATGGCAGCGTGGGCTATAGCCTCGTTGCCTTTCATTAAAACTACTTCTTGTTCTGCCATAGCCTTAATCCTCCATTTTTTTCTTATAGACCGCAATACAACCATCCGGGCAGACGATGCCGCAACTGGCGCAGCCAATGCAATCATCGGGTCTGGCGGCTTCCACGTACGGATAGCCGTGGACGTTTACCTTTTTCTGAGCCAGGGCGATAACATCTTTCGGACAAGCCACAATGCACAATTGGCATCCCTTGCAACGATCCGTGTTAACGACGATGGCGCCCTTTATTTTTGCCATAGGTAATAACTTTAAAAAATCTTATTGTTGTCTTTCCCAATCACCAGGATCCTCACCGTGACACATCATGGGTTATAGGCATCCTTGTTATAGAAATTCAAGATGTTCTCCAACATTTCTTTTGCCTCCACGGCAGGCGACAGGGGGTCGAGCTCGATAGCCTCCATGTAACAGTTGAGCGCATGCTGCCAATCGCCTCGCTGTCTGTAGGAGTTGCCTTGCTGATACCACTCGGTAGCCGTCATCACGCCTTATAGTAAGCTTTCTTACCTGCGGCCAGCGTGTTCTTCATCAGCGAGCAGATGGTCATGGGCCCTACGCCGCCCGGGACAGGCGTGATGAAGGAGCACTTGGGGGCCACTTCGTCAAACTTCACGTCACCATTGAGACGGAATCCGCTCTTGCGTGTGGCGTCTGGAACGCGCGTTGTACCGACATCAATGACCACTGCACCCTCCTTGACCATGTCGGCCGTGACGAAGTTGGGCTGGCCAATAGCGGCAATGATGATGTCTGCATTCTGGCACTCCTCCTTCAACGTCTTCGAACGGGAGTGGCACACCGTCACGGTGGCGTCGCCATACTGCTTCTGCATCATCAGCTGAGCCATAGGCTTGCCCACGATGTTACTGCGGCCAAGAATGACACATTTCTTGCCAGAGGTTTCCACATGATAATGCTGGAGCAACGTCAGGATGCCCAACGGCGTGGCCGAGATGAAACAGGGCAGGCCAATGCTCATGCGACCCACGTTGATGGGATGAAAACCGTCGACGTCCTTGCGGTAATCAATGGCCATGATAATCTTCTGCTCGTCGATATGCTTGGGGAGGGGCAGCTGCACGATGAAGCCATCGACATCGTCGTCCTTGTTGAGACGGTCGACGCAGGCCAACAACTCCTCCTCTGTCACATTGTCCTCGTAACGGATGAGCGTCGACTTGAAGCCACACTGCTCGCAAGCAATCACCTTGTTTTTCACATAGGTCTCAGAACCACCGTCGTGTCCCACCAGCACTGCCACCAAGTGCGGGCGCTTGCCCCCACGTTCCACGATGTCCTTCACCTCTTCGGCTATCTGCTGCTTGATAGCTGCGGCAGTCGCCTTTCCGTCGATTAATGTGTATGCCATAATTTTCTCCTTATTTATTATAACTTGGGCATGCGGGGCATGGCACCCTTCATGTCTTTCATGCGCGCCATCATGGACATGGCCTGGTTGCCCGTCACCATCTTCATCATCTTACGCGTCTGGTCAAACTGCTTCACGAGACGGTTCACCTCTTGTATGCTGGTGCCCGATCCCTTGGCGATGCGCATCTTGCGGCTCTGGTTGAGCACCTCAGGCGACATGCGTTCCTGCGGCGTCATGCTGCGGATGATGGCCTCAATGCCATTGAAGGCGTTGTCGTCAATGTCGACATCCTTAATAGCCTTGCCCACACCGGGAATCATCGAGGCCAACTCCTTGAGATTGCCCATCTTCTTGATCTGCTCTATCTGCTTGAGGAAGTCATTGAAGTCGAACTTGTTCTTCTGTATCTTCTTCTGCAGACGCTTGGCCTCTTCCTCATCAAACTGCTCTTGGGCGCGCTCCACGAGAGACACGACGTCGCCCATTCCGAGGATACGGTCGGCCATACGCTCAGGATGGAACACGTCGATGGCCTCCATCTTCTCACCCGTTCCGATAAACTTGATGGGTTTCGTCACCACCGTGCGGATGGAAAGGGCCGCACCGCCACGGGTGTCGCCATCGAGCTTGGTGAGCACCACACCGTCGAAGTCGAGACAGTCATTGAACTCCTTGGCAGTGTTCACGGCGTCCTGGCCAGTCATCGAGTCGACCACAAACAGGGTCTCATCGGGATGGACAGCCGCCTTCAGCGAAGCTATCTCCTGCATCATCTGCTCGTCAACGGCCAAGCGGCCTGCCGTGTCGACGATGACCACGTCATAACCTTTGGCCTTAGCCTCCTGGATGGCATGGAGGGCTATGTCATTGACATTCTTGCTCTCCTCCTCGGAAAACACCGGCACGCCAATCTGCGCCCCCACCACCTTCAGCTGTTCAATAGCGGCTGGACGATACACGTCGCAAGCCACCAGCAAGGGGTTCTTGCGCTGCTTCGTCTTGAGCATGTTGGCCAGCTTTCCGCTAAACGTGGTCTTACCCGAACCCTGCAAGCCCGACATCAAGACGACCGACGGCCGACCCGAGAGGTGGAGCTCCGTGGCCTCGCCTCCCATCAACTTGGCCAACTCGTCATGCACAATCTTAACCATGAGCTGGCCTGGCTTCACGGCTGTCAGCACGTTCATGCCCAGGGCCTTCGCCTTCACTGTATCGGTGAAGCTCTTAGCTACCTTATAGTTGACATCGGCATCCAGAAGGGCGCGACGCACATCCTTCAGGGTCTCCGCAACATTGATCTCGGTGATTTTGCCCTCACCTTTCAGTATCTTGAAAGAGCGTTCCAGGCGTTCACTTAAGTTCTCAAACATGTCTATTCTTTGTTTACTTGATTTTTCTTTTTAACAAACGTAGGCCAACATTTAACAGACAAGTGTCTCTGCGCCCCGTTTCCATACGCTAATGCTCAATGCCCTCCAACTCATTTTCTTGCACATTCAGCCCTTGACATGTGCAGAAAAACGAGCTTATCGGAATTCTTCTCCCAAGCACCGCCTATTTCATGCAAAGATACATAATAAATAGAACAAAAGGAAATAATCATGCGAGTTTTTTGGAAAAGATAACTACTTAGGAAACTCATTAACACGCAGTAGCTTCCTTGTCTTACCCGATTTTCCATGGGGCAAACACAGGCCTCCCACCCCATCGATAGCACCTTGTTCAGACTCTTAAAAAGAGGTTTGGCAAGAAGAGCACCACCTCACAGCGGGGGGAGCATCCGCCAAAGACTAAAGGCACTATGAGAATGGCTCACTGCACCCTTGTCGGCAGGTTCACATCAGCCTTAGCTTAAGCAATAAACCAGGCAAAAACGGTGCACCTGCAAAAACTACTTTTTACAGTTGTATCTTTTATGAAAATGACAGACGGCTCGATTAAGTAGCTCCAAAGCAAAAAGAAAGATCCAAAATCCAAACAAATTGGAATGATATAGCCAACTTACCACAAGTCCAATGACGTAAACAATCAACAATGCAAAAGAGGTCTTTGAGAATCTGCCAATACAATCGTGCGTACTATGTTCCCACTAAGAGCACCAATGAGCAAGCCCCCAAAGACAGAAAGACCACAATTGCCACAAATAGGGTCTATGTTGATTCGTGTGGGTAACGGAAGCAGTCTCGCATTTTTTTATTACC
>CAVBFJ010000014.1:0-56220 GCA_963594895.1 bacterium
ATTCGTCGCGGTTGGAGATGTCGACGATGAGGTCGGTGCGTGTCTTGTCGGGCAGCTGTGTGAGCACCTTGGCCTTTTCGCGGCGTATCATGCAGCGCGAATAGAGCTCGGCGGAGAGGCGGTCGAGGTTGCGCGGCGCGTCGTCCTCGTCGTTGCCCCGGCGCTCCTTGGAAATCTCCCCGCCGCCGTAGTCGGCGAGGAACTTGGTGCGGCCTCCGAACTCCTGCAGGCGCCCCATGATGGAGAGCTGTGCGATGAGGTCGGCGGGGCGGTTGACGACGGGCGTGCCGGAGAGGAGTATGCGGTAGTCCTTGCCCTCTGCGATGCCGCGCGTGAAGATGGTCTGCTGCGCCGACGGGTCCTTGACGCGGTGGCTCTCGTCGATGATGACGGAGCGGAAGACCTTGACGGCATCGTTGAACACCACGTTCTTCAGCCGGAAACCGCCCGGAGCTGCGCCCTGAATGTCCCACACGAAATACTTGCGCAGGCTCTCGTAGTTGACGATTGCGACATGGAACATGCCCATCTGCAGGAAGTAGGGCCATGCGGAGCGCGAGGCGTTGTCGAGGACGAGCGCTTTCTTGTCGGTGAACTTCTCGAACTCCCGCTGCCAGTTGATCTTGAGCGACGAGGGGCAGATGACCAGGCAGGGATAGGCTCCGGCGCAATCGACGATGCCGATGCTTTGGAGCGTCTTGCCCAGGCCCGGCTCGTCGCCGATGAGCAGGCGCCGCTTGTCGAGGCCGAAGCGGATGCCCTCCTGCTGATAGGGGTAGGGCTCGACACGCAGGTGGTGATGAAGTGTATTGTCCATGGGGAAATGCTTTTATATTTTGAGGCACCAGTATTGGAAGGCCAGCTCCTCGTATTTCTCGCGTCCGCGCCTGTAGACGGCATCGTCGCGGTTGATGAACTTCCGGAACACGCGGTTGTTTTTCTTGGAGATGGCGTAGATGAAGTCGCGGTCGGAGTGTGCGATGTCCATGTACCATGCGCGCGAGCGGTCCCAGTCGAAGAAATCGACGGCGTTGTCGAACTCCGCCTGTGTTGAGGCGAAGGTGGTCTTGAGGTCGCCGCCAAAATGGCAGGACGGAAGCCACCAGTCCCACTTGCAGCGCGTGGGGAGCGTGAAGGCGAAGCCACCGTAGGTGAAGGACTGCGCCTGACGGACCATGCAGCGCTGTGTGTCGGCCATGTCGAGCACCTTAGCGAGAAAGGCGTCCTTGCGGGCCTCGTGGCGCAGGGCGCTGAACATCTCCTTGGCGTGCAGGAACTCGTCCTCGGTGTACTGCACGTCGTCGACGGTGAGGCGGTAGTAGTTGACACGTCGGGGCTCGGTGATGACGGCATCGACGAGCGAGCCGAAGCGGAAGGCCGCCTCGCGGTCGCCGTACTGCTCATGCGGGTGGAGCAGGTTCTTGAGTTCAGTGAGATCAGAGTTGCTGACCTCACTGCGCTCGTAGTAGCTGTCGGGATTGGTGTTCATACTTCTTCCGTACTTTCGTCGTCAATCTCCCACCCCTCGCAGTCTTCAGCTATGTGTTGCCAAGTGCTGATGCGCTTTTGTGGCGTGCGCCCGGCCGCAAACTCGGTTGCAATCTCACGGAGCAGCGTGATGAGCCTGTCCGGGGTGCGGTACTGGTCGGTGAACTCTGTGAGCCAGTCGGTTTCGGAGAAGTCGTCGTCTGAGCGATAGGCGAAGCCGTCTTCGTCTCTTTCCCATTCGCTCTGAATATAGTCGGTTGTGGCTACCTGTGCCGTGCGGTGCATGACGCAGGAATAGTCGATGTTGCGCACGGCCTCTTCGGGGTCACGCTGGTTGTAAGGGGCGCGAGGGTCGAACTCTGCGCCTGCTGGGTAATATCCGCTTTCTCTCATGGTTATTTCGCTTTAATGTCGTCAATGTATTCGATGTGCTCCGACTTGATGAAGACGGCGCCTGCCTTGTCGTTGGCCAGACGGTTGCAGAAGGTGAGCTGGCGGCTGAAGATCTTTTCGAGCTCGGCCACGGACAGTGTGCTTCCACACTGTGCCCACCACATGCCGACCACCTGCATGAAGCCCTCGGGGTTGAGGACATGGATGCGTTTCTTCACCTGTGTCTCGGCCTGGTATTGGCTGGCCTGCAGCTCGGACTGTGCGAAGAGGTCGTCCATCTCCTTCTTCTGCGCGGCAAGCTCGGCGGCGGCCTTCTCCTTGGCCTCGCGCTCGGCGCGTTCCTTCTCGCGCAGCTCGGCCTCGCGGCGCTCACGCTCCTGCATCTGCTGCCTGATGCGCTCGGCCTCCTCGGCATTGGCCTGCCTGATGCGTTCCAGCTCCTTGCGCTTGGACGGCAGGCGGTCGAGGATGTCGTCGCGGTTGGTGGACAGCTCGAAGGCGTATTGCTCTGTGAACCGCTTCTGAAGGTTGATCTTCACGTCGTCGGCGATGGCGCGCGCCTCCTCGGGCGAGAGGACCGGCGGCAGGAGCACCGTGGCATGGAGAGCGTCGAACCACTGCTGCGGCAGTTGGCAGGCGGTGTTCTTGACTTCAGCGAGAACGGCGGCGTAGTTGTCGAGCGTGACGGACTTGTCGAGCTCGGTGAGACGGTTGCATGCCGATGCCACAAGGCTATTGAACTGTCGCATGAAGTCGTCCTCGACGTCGGCGGCATACTTGGCCTTGGCGTTGGCCTTGGCCTGCTGGAGCTGGCGGCGTCGCTGCTCCTCCTCCTGCTCCTGGCGTCGCTTGGCGGCATACTGGTTGCGGTAGTCCTGCAGTTGTGCGGGGACGGTGCCCCGCTTGGCGGGATCGACCTCGTTCTCGAGCGTGGTGTAGGCGGAGCGGATGTTGTCGAAGATCTGCGTGACGGCCGATCGCTTTCCGTTCATCTTGCGGACGGTCTTCCTTGCGCGGTCGATGAAGACGGCAAGCTCCTGGTCGAGCGCGTCGCTCATGCCTTCGGTCTGCACGCGATGGAGCAGCTGCTGGCCATAGGCGAGGCACCGCTCGTGCGACACTCTGTTTTCGTCGTAAGCCTGTGGCGCGGCCTTGACGACGGCGCCGAAGTTTTGCGGCTCGAATATTGTGATTTCTGTTGTCATGACTGTTGTTGCTGAGGGTTGATGATAGTGGTGCATGGCTGTGCTTTGGCGTATTGCACATACCTGCGGAGGCGCGTGCAGTAGAGACCGTTGATGGAGTTGATGGTGAGGCGGCATCCCCGGCACGCGCTCTGCGCAAAGTGTTTAGAAGCCGTCATCGTCGCCGGCATCTACGGTTACACCTGCCGAGAGGTCGTGTGCGGGAGGGCCGAACGGAGCGGCGTCCTGCGGAGCGGCGGCAGGCTGCGGTATTTCGCCCGTCTCCGGGTCGGCTCCCTGGATGCCGTAAAGCTCGTTGTTGATTTCAATCTCCTTGTCTTCCGTCTGCTTGCTCTGCAGCTCGGTGCCTCGGCCGATGCGCACCTTGGGATAGGTCTTGAAGGCGTGCTTGACGCACTTTGCCATGAGGAAGCCCGGGTCGATGTTGACCATGCCGTTCTGGTCGACGCCGTAGAGCGCGTTGGCACGTCCCGTCTTGCGGTCCTGGCGGGCACTGTACTGTGCGAGGCGCACCCAGTCTTCCTCAGTCATGACGGAGTAGTCGATGGATCCGTCGGCGCGCGTGATGCGTAGGTAGCATGCGATGATGCGCTGTCCGGAGTGTGGCAGGTGGCAGGTGTAGGACACGCGCTTCTGCCCGTCGATGTCGGTGAAGCTGAACTCGTCGTTGCTATATACGAGGACGGGGTTGTCGGCGTGGCGTATCTGCCCGGCACGTTCGCGCAGCACCAGTTCGCCGTAGGCGGAGATGGTGAGCACGACGCGTCCTTCCCACACGGGGCGCTCGCGTGTGCCGACATTGGTGTTGCGTCCGATGAGATAGCAGAGGGCGCGTGTTCCCTGCTCGAGGGAGAGGCCGCACACGGCGAGGTCGATGAAGGCCGTGAAGAGCGAGAAGCGCGTGCCCTTCTGCAGGGACGGTGTCTCGCGGAGCAGCTTGTTGAAGTAGATGCTTTCGCGCTCGTAGGCCTGTTCGCCGGTGCCTGCGCCCCAAAGGGTGTCGTAGATGTTGATGAACTTGTCGCGCACGATGGGCGACGTGGTGATGTCGAGAGCTTCCATCTGGTTGAGCTGGTCGATCGTGAGGCTGATTTGGCTCATGCTGTTACAGTTTTTTGAAAGTTATACGTTTGGTTTTCTGTGTGCCGCAGGGCGGTGTCGAACCGCCTAATGTCCATTTACCATTCCGTGCCTATCCGTTTAGCACGCTATCTGCGGCAGGGGTTGCCGGGACGCTGTCTCTCCCGGCCGGAGCAATCGGTTTAAAGCCTTCACAAGGGGGATGCCCTTTCCGCTGGCCTGCGTATAATAGTTGAGCGTATCGTCATTTGAGCGGCGCGATGGAGAACCGTATGCGCTCGGTGATGTCGGCGGCCATGTAGTGGTCGTAGGCGAACCATTCCGTTGTGCCTGTGGCGTTCCTGGCGAGCGCGGGGTGCTGGAGCAGGTGGAGCCACATCTCGTTGAGTTTGGCCTTTGCCGTTAGCTTGGCGCGGTGGTTGCAGGCTTCCTGCGTGAAGCGGTGGACGATGTGCGTGTACTTGCCGTCGATGTCCTTGTAGATTGCGTAGTCCATGATGGTGAGGGTTTTGTAGCGTTGTTTAATCTTCTTCTACGAGGTCTGCCAACTCTTTGAGCTGGCCTTTGCGGTACCAGTATTTGCCCAAGCTGCAGACGGCCCAAGCAATGGCGAGGCCGGCGGCCTTGAGCGCGATGTCAACAAGCAGGCTTGTTTCGGTGCTTGTTTCGGCACACATGAGAAGGACGGCGACAGTGCCGAGAACGGCGAGTATGAGGGTGCGCCAGTTGGTGTAGGGACGGAATATTGTTCTCATCAATTTTTGGATTATCTTGTTGTTATAGTTCGTTTTATTTTGGGGCATTGCCGCCTGTCATCCATTCTTCAAGGTCTTTGCGCTTGAAATAGGTGAGCTTGCCGCCACGCGACTTGAAGTGAGGTATCTTGTCGTTGCGCACCAATTCGTAGAGATAGTTGCGCTTAACACCGAGGAACATACAGGCTTCGGCGGTTGTGTATATCTCTTTTGAAGCGAGTAGCGTTGCCGTGCGTATCTGTTCAAGTCGTTCGATGCAGTTGCATTCCCTGTTGCAGGTTATGCCGGGCTTGCCGATTTTATTCATAGAGCGTGTGTTTTGCCAATGCCCGTTCTTCTGCAACGGAGCCACACCAGCAGTCGAGATATTCGTTGACGGCTTGCTCGTTGTTGCGGTCGGACTGTACGTTATATCCGAAGTCCTTGCAGAATGCCGACCAGCTGATGCTGTCAATATCGGCATCCGAGAGTTGTTTGGAAGAAGTGCAGGCGGTAAGCGCTGCGGCGAAGATTGCGATGAAGATAGTCTTTTTCATTGTCGTCATGTTTTTTTATTTTCTCGTTATGTCGTAGTACAAGCCGTAGTCGACAAGCTCCAACGTGAACTCGGGTTCCTGACACTTGGCATTCTCGCGCCACACGGCGGAACGGACCGAAGACTCTGAGCCGAGTTCCTGACGTGTGAAGCGCACAGTGGCGCCGTGAGGGATTTGCCTTATCGTC
This sequence comes from bacterium, assembly GCA_963594895.1. Taxonomy (GTDB): domain Bacteria; phylum Bacteroidota; class Bacteroidia; order Bacteroidales; family Bacteroidaceae; genus Prevotella. Next base: position 5,645 of record CAVBFJ010000014.1, read on the forward strand.
GCAGGGACGTTGACGTTGCGGACGACCTTAACCTTTTTTAGGTTGATTTCTTTGCTATTATTCATAATTGCCATTATCTGACAAATGGATATGTACCATCTGTTATTCTTGGCTGGTCAGTCCGAAAAGGGAGAGGACGGAGCCATATACAAATTGCAGGAACATTCCCGTTAGGATTATAGCCGTTATTATCCCCATTGCACCATGTTGCAAGAATACTCGCCACAAGGAAATCACATTCAAAATGGGGAATATTACACAAAGCCCAATAGACAGCCCAAAAGACACTTTATTGTTCTTCACAATCCATGCAAATGGTATAAGACCAATTGTTTGTAATATGGCAATAAGTCCCTCCACCAATCCAGCTAAAAACAATATTGCCACCACCATTTTCCAAAATGGCAACGATGTTACCCAACTAAAAGGCAAAAGAATAGCCATATACATAACACCCGTATACAATGGCGTGTACAACATTGCCGCTAAAATTTGACCCAAGTATTTCATTTTCTTTCCATCAAGACGTTAATCAACCTTTCTTTCTCCGCCACAAGCGTTTCCAATGCTCTCACACGCTCCTCCAATACATCTGCGGTAGTAGAGGACACGTTACTATTGATTGCGGCTACCGACTTATTTCCGCTCGCAACAACGTTGTTCTTGGTCTCATCGCCAAAGAAGAAACTAACCGGCACATTCAATACTTGGGCTATTCGTTCTATTGTTCCAGAACGAACGTCCTTGGCCGAAAGAATAGCATTAACGGACTGTGCTGTAATACCAAGAAGCCCGGACAACTCCTTTTGTGTCTTATTGAGCTCCATCAATTTACGCTTCAATACCTTGCCTTCCATAAGACATAAGTTTGTTTATATGTTAATATATGTTATAAAAACAAGACATTTGTCTGTACATTCAGTTTATTGTCTTATCTTTGCATCGTATTTTAATCACTATTGCGCTGCAATGAGTGTGTTTTTAACGTGCAAAGATAATGGCAATTATGGTTAATAGGGTTTGCCCTTATAGAGTGTATCCCAAATCAACATTTTGACTTATCAGACAAAGTTTCGTTGTAAAATTTAGACCTGCGAAGCTAAAAAAATAGCAAGTCGGTCATTCACGATTAAGCAAAGAAAGAATAGCAAGATAAGAAAAATACAGATACAGGGACATATCTGTCCCTGTATAGTGTAACTCCATGGAAATCAACGGGCGGCAAGATGTGTACGACAATTTCGGTTGATATAAACCAATCAATCTTATAAATCTCAAAAAGGCCGCTCGTTCACAGCGGCCTTTTTGAGATTTATAGGTCTAAGTTGCTGCGTTTTGCTGTATAAAAAGTGGTGGAAAAATGCGAATGTAACAGATATTAAATGTAAAATAGGTTGGCCGTTTTGAAAACATTTGTTAATTTTGCAACTCAAAAGGAAGATTATTCACATTAACATCAAAGATCTATGAAGAAAAAAGTTTTCTCAATCCTCTTCGGCATGGCCATGGTTGCTGCCGGACTGACGTTCGCCTCTTGTGGCGGCGATGATGACAACACTGGCGGTAGTGAGACCGGTGGCTTGAAGCCGGCCGGCAAGGCTACCATTGCCTATGGCACTCCTGTGGTCCTTATCTCCGAGGACATGCTCAACTACTTTGACGCCACCTGCATCGTAGATGGCCAGGCTGTCACCTTGACTAAGGACAACACCACAGCGTTCGACACTATCAGAAACGAACGTACCTATCGCTTGCGCAAGTACACCGGCCCCACGAGGACTTACACCAAGTTCCCCACAATAACCACTCTTGCAGAGCACATCACTGTGAAGGAAGGGGTGGATCTCAATACCATTGGCAGGTTAGACGTAGCGTTCAGTGCTTATAACGAATACACGAACAACAACGTCAAGCATGACATGACAAGCTTTTCCGGTAAGTATGGCGAATATTTCGGTAAGGCGCTCGACATGTCAAAGGTTAGCGATAGGTTTAAAGACATTACTCTGCAGTCCAACGACACTTTGAAGTCGGCTGAGTACGTGTGCACTCGTTACAAGTTCACTTATGGAAGCAACAAATAAACAATCCAAATCTCATACCACTATGAACAACAAGTTTTTCTCCCTTCTCGCAGGCATGGCAATGATTGTTGCTGGCCTCGCATTCACTTCGTGCAGTAGCAGCGACGATGACGACACCAAGCCCACCACTGGTGCGACCGAAGCCTATCTCACCCCCAAGGTCCTTGTGGCCGAGGATATGTTCGACTATTTCGACGTCACGTGCGCCATCGACGGCGAAACCATCGTGCTGACGAAGGACAACACACAGTCTGTCGACATGACGGTGGAAAAAATCCCCTTCAAGCTCCGCCAGTACACCGGTGCCAAGAAGACCTACAAGAAGTTCCCCGCTGAGATGAAGATTGTCCAGACTGTCAAGGTCAAGGCAGGCGTGGATCTCAAGACCATCAGCCTTCTCGAACAGTATGTGATGTACACCAATATCCAGACAGATAACAACTACACCGCCACTGGTTACCCAGACGGCGTATGGACCGATATCACAGGATCATCCTTCGGCAGTTTGTTCCGTTATAATCTTCAATTCGCCCAAATGAGCGACACCAAGTTGGCCGAATACCAGACCAAGACCCTCACGACGACCTTCACGATGTCGTCAGCCATGTTGGCCAACCTGTCCGCGGTCTTCACTCCGGTCAAGTAATCAATAGTGAACGATGAAAAAGCTATTGTCTATTGCCGGCATGATCATCATGGCCCTCACGGCAACCATGCTGGCATCATGCACAAGTGATGATGACGAACACAAGATAAAGTCGCAGACGATATCCTTCCAGTGTGAGCCCAACGACGTCTTGCTCGAGATGGCCGACCTCACCATCACCTACACCGACGCCAGCGGCAACACGCATAGCGAGCCCCTCACAAGTCTTTTCACCAAGACCATCACCGTGACGAAGTTCCCCGCCCAGGGTGCGTTCAAGGTGAAAGCCACGCTGAAGGAGACCTTTGACGAAAAAAAGGTGTTATACAAGACGCCCAAGCTCAGCTATACCTACATCTGCGGCATCAGCAAGCAACCGGGTGACATCCAGCAGATGCTTATCACCTCAAGGTCTGACCTCAACGCATTGATTGAAAAAATCAATTCTGCGATTTGGAAGTGGGATATCGCCACGTCAGGCGTAATCACGCACAACTAAAGTTCAGCCGTACAAACTATAGTTTCGCCCCATGCTCCCCAAGAGCATGGGGCGTCTCGTTATGGGGGGCGTACCCTGCACATCCCCAATGCAGTCCCATGACATTCTTAAAAACTAACGGGCAGAAGACATCTGCTTTTGTTCTCCAAAACGATTCCTTTCAGGTCGAATTATGCGTAGAAATCGACAATTATTCGCCTTTGGGCTTACAACAATGTCGAAATTTACGTATCTTTGCCAACAAAACCTATATGTTATGTTCAAGTTGAATCACATTATCAACGAGTTTGCATTGTGCTTTCTGTGCGTTGTTGCCCTGTCATTGTTTGCTGCGCCCGCCGTAGGCAAGCACCATAAGCGGCTCAAGGTGGCCCTCGTGCTGGGCGGCGGTGGCGCCAAGGGTGCCGCGGAGGTGGGCGTGCTGAAAGAGATTGAGCGCGCCGGCGTGCCCATCGACTACATTGTGGGCACCAGCATCGGTTCCATTGTCGGCGGCCTCTACTCGGCCGGCTACCGTGCCCAGGAGCTCGACTCGCTCTTCACCCACCAAGACTGGCTCACGCTGTTCAATGACCGCAAGGCAAAGCGGGGCGAGAAGGTCAGCGAGATCAAGGGCTTCGGCCTGATGCGTGGCGTGGGCGTGTTGCAGTTTCTCGACTCCCTGCTCACGGTCAAGGACGCCTACCGTGGCCCCGGCCAATATCCCGACTCCATCGACTTCGACCGCATGCCCATCCCCTATCGCGCGGTGGCGTGCGACGTGGTAAGAGGACAGAGCGTGGCCTTGGCCCATGGCAGCCTGCCCCTCGCCATGCGCGCCAGCATGGCCATCCCCGGTGTCTTCAAGCCTGTGCGCCTTGATTCGCTGCGCATGCTCGATGGTGGCCTGGTCAACAACCTGCCCGTCGACGTGGCGCGCGCCATGGGCGCCGACATTGTCATCGCCATAGACCTCACACAGAACAAGCACCCCGACTTCACGCCCAAGAAAATCCGCAAGTTCATGGGCAAGGGCCTGAAGTGGCTCCGCCAACGCCCCGACTTTGTCAACTACAACCGTAACCGCAAGGATGCCGACCTGTGCATCAATCCCACGCTGAAGGGTTACGGCGTGACCAGCTTCAAGTCTGACGACATACGCGCCATGATCAACCTGGGAGAGAAGGCCGCCAAGAGCCATCGCGGCAAGCTCGAGTCCATCAGGAAGAAGGCCCTGGGCAAGTGACGTATGTGGCCAAGCCCCAAGGATTGTCAAATAAACATTCCAAAATTTAACACTTCCGACAAGCACCAACTAGATTGACAGAACCCACAAAAACATGCGCCAACACCCTGATGTGGCCCAAGAATGTGCCTAATCATGGTGAGATATGTGCCTAATCATGACGAGATATGTGCCTAATGTGCTCATGATTGATGCCTAATCTCACCATGATTAGTATCCTTTTGCGAGAAAAACGGGCAAAAATACAAGCCTGACAATCTGCTGAATGACAGAAGTTCGATACAAAAATCTGCAAGCCGCTGACTTACAGGCTTATACGTAAAAGCCTTGAAAATCGCGTTAAAATGAGCGAGACGTCAAGCGCTTCAGAAAATTGCAAAATAAGATCTTCTGTTTGTCATAACATTTCAATCTCTTTCACATTTCCTTCACCATCCCCTTTCCCATGAACCCCTCTACCCTTCTCGCCATCCTCCTGTCATCATTCTCACTGCTGTTCGCCAGTCCGCGGTTGTGCGCCCAAGTGCCAGCGCAACCGTCCTCCCTGTCGTTCCTGCCCTTCTCCGGAAACACCAAGATCCCCTTCAACTCCACGCGCGTTGTCCACCAGGGTCCCATGGGGTACCTGTGGATTGGTTCCACCAACGGCCTCTACCGCTACGACGGCTTCCATGTGAAGCGCTACGCCAGCAGTTTGCTACGCCCCAATTTCTTCACCTCCAACGAGGTCACGGCACTCTGCGACGACGGCCACGACAACCTGTGGGTGGGCACGCACATGGGTCTCAACCGCATGAGCCTCAGCCAGGGCACCACACGCCACTACCTGCTCCACGACTTCAACAACTCCAACGCCATCAGCAGGCTCCACCGAAGTCGCAGCGGTGAGATCTGGGTGGGCACTGAGGGCGGCCTCTACCGCTACGACCAGCGGGCCGACTCGTTCGTGCTGCTCTGCAACCAGCGCGGCAACGCCAAGATACCCCACTGCTCCGTCACCTCCATCTTTGAGGACGGGCGGGGCTGCCTGTGGTTTGGCACGTGGGGCAAGGGCCTCTACCGTTACAACCAGCTCACGGGGCAGTGGTATGAGATGCCCAAGTTCAACGCTATCAACTCGGCGCAGGCCGTCTGCGTGCGGCGCGACGGCCAGCTCTTCGTCGGCACGTGGGGCAAGGGCCTGTATGTCATCGCCAACCCCTACGACACGGGTCGGCCCCTGGTGGTGAGCCATCATGACCGCCAGTCGACGGGTGGCAGCCTGCCTTCCGACGTGGTCTGGAGCATCTCGGGCACACCCTCGTCGTCGCGCATATGGGTGGGCACCAACCGGGGGCTGGCCACCTATGAGGGCGGCAAGGTGTCACTTGTGGCCGAAAGCGCAGCGCTGGGTCCCGACTTCTTCGGCCGTGGCGTCTCCTTCGAGTTTGTCGACACCAAGGGCGCCATGTGGCTCAACGCCCGTGGCCGCGGGCTCGCCGTCGCCGCGCCTGTCCACCAGCGTTTCCAGCACAACCGCCTGCCCGACCCCTACTGCTCCTACGACTACATCAGCGCCCTCTCGTTTGCCCCCGACGGCAGCCTGTGGGTGAGCCTCCACAACGGCGGGGTGATCCACAAGGACCTGTCAGGACAGTGGCACGACATACCCACGGGGTGCACCACCTACTCCACCGCCTTCGCCGACGACGGCAGCACGCTCATCGGCACCGAGCGGCGCGGCATCCTGGTGGTCAGCAACGGCCAAGTGACTCGCGAGCACAACACGGACAACACACCGTGGCTGAAGGACAACTGCGTCTACTCCTTTCTCCACACGCCCGAGGGCCATCTGCTCATCGGCACGTGGCGCGGCGTGAGCGTGCTCTATGAGGATGGCCGTGGCGCCAGCCTCTCGACGCCCCAGCTCAAGGCCCTCGCCGACATGCGGGTGCGAGCCTTGGCGCGCGACCGCCAGGGCAACTACTGGCTTGGCACCAAGGGCGACGGGCTGGTGAGGCTCACCGGCAACCTGCGGCAGCCGTGCACCCTACGGATGAGGCGCTACGACACGCTCGCCGGAACGGCCTTCCGCTTCAAGGACGTGACAGCCATCGTCGCCGACCGGCACGGCAACGTGTGGGCCTGCACGTGCGACGCGGGCCTGCTCCGCTACGACCCGAAGCGCGACGCCTTCGAGAACATGAACCAGCACGTGGGCATCCCCGACGAGGAGGTCTACGCCCTGGTGGAGAGCCTTGACGGCAGCCTCTGGCTCTCGTCGCGCAACGGCCTGCTCCGTTTCACCGCCAATGAGCAGGGCGAGGTGCGGGGCATCAAGATGTTCTCGCGCAATGAGGTGCTGGGCCACGACGTCTTCGACAACCACCTGGCCGCCGTGTCGCCCCGGGGACAACTGTGCTTCGGGGGCACGGGCAGCTACGCCACCTTCGACGAGCGCATCCTCCGATCGAAGACGGGCAAGCCGCTGACCCACATCTCCGACATACGCATCTTCAACAAGCCGCTGACCGACATGGACAGCACCGACCGGCAGGCCGTCACTCGCCTGCTGCCGCCCTACACCGACAGCATCACCCTGGCCTACGGACAGCGCGACCTGACCATCGAACTGTCATCGATGAACTACAGCGGTGCCACCGACGTGCGCTTCGCCTACCAGCTGCAGGGCTACGACAGGGAGTGGCACTATGCCGATGTCGACGTCCACCAGGTGAGCTACAACAACCTGCCGCCAGGCGACTACACCTTCCTCCTGCGATCCACCGACGACAACGGCAACTGGAGCGGCGAGGTGCAACGGCTCGGCATACGGGTCATGGCGCCCTGGTACCTGCGGTGGTACGCCTTCTCGCTCTACCTCCTGGTGGCCGTTGGCCTCACGTGGATGGCGCTGCGCTATTACAGGAACCGCGAGGAGAGCCGACGAGAGATACAAATGGCACACATGGAGAACAAGAACATAGAGCTCCTCAACCATAAGAAACTGCAGTTCTTCACCAACATCACCCATGACCTCATGACACCCCTCACCGTGGTGATGGCCACCGTGAGCAACCTGAAGAGGGAACATCCGGAGGACGAGGCGTCGTTCAAGGTCATCGACAACAACACCAACCGCCTCATGCGCCTCCTGCAGCAGATCCTGGAGTTCCGCAAGTCGGAAACCGGCAACCTCCACCTGCGCGTGGAGAAAGGCAGCCTCACGACATTCCTGGACAAGGAGATCGAGAGCATCCGCCCATTGGCCAACAGCAAGGGCATCCGCATCTCGCTCGCCATGCCCGAGACGGAGATGGCCGGCTATTTCGACACCGACGCCCTCGACAAGATCCTTTACAACCTCATCAGCAACGCCATCAAGTACAACCATGCCGACGGATGGATTGAGGTGGCACTGGGCAAAGAGGACACCATGGCGGTCATCACGGTGAGCGACGGTGGCGACGGCATCGACAAGGACAAGCTGGCGTCGCTCTTCACCCGTTTCTACGAGGGCGAGCACCGCCGCTTCAACACCTATGGCACGGGCATCGGCCTCTCGCTGGTCCGCGACCTCGTCACCCTGCACCACGGATCGGTCCGCGTGGAGAGCGAGCGCGGCAAGGGCAGCACGTTCACCGTCACACTGCCCATCAACAAGGAGGCCTACCAAGCCCATGAGATCGACGACACCACGTCGCTCATGTACACCCATGACGGGGCACCTGAGGCCCCAGCGGGCAAGGCCCATGGCAAGGAGGCTGCCGTCTTGGTGGTGGAGGACAACGAGGACCTGTTGCGCATGATCGAGAAGATCCTGTCGCACGACTACCGGGTGCTGACCGCCTACAACGGCAAGGAGGCCCTGGAGATCGTGGAGAACGAGCCCGTCGACCTCGTCGTCACCGACATCATGATGCCCGTCATGGACGGCGTGGAGCTGACAAGGCGCCTCCGTGAGGACAAGCGCCATGAGAGTTGTCCTGTCATCATGCTCACGGCCAAGCGCGACGACGACGACCGCGTGGCGGCCTACAGCGTCGGCGCCAACGCCTACATCACGAAGCCCTTCAACACGTCGGTGCTCCTGGCCCGTGTGCGTAACCTGTTGCAGCAGCGGCAGAAGAGCACGCAGGAGGTGTCGGAGATCCTCTTTGGCACCGTCAAGGACGTGAAGCTGAGCGGATCCGACCAAGACTTCATCAGGCAGTGCATCGCCGCCGTGCAACGCCACCTCGCCGACGCGGCGTTCGACTTGCCGGCCTTCGCCGACGAGATGGGCACGTCGAAGTCGACACTCTACAAGAAGCTGCGCTCGCTGACGGGCAAGAGCACCTCTGGTTTCATCCGATCCATACGCATGCAGGCGGCCTGTGAGCTGCTGCGCCAGAATCCACAGGCACACATCGCCGAGATAGCCTATGCCGTGGGCTACAACGACCCGAAGTATTTCTCCTCCTGTTTCAAGAAAGACTTCGGCTGCCTACCTTCCGAATACCTCAACAAGGTGGAGTGATGAATGGCCGAGGTGGGAAAATGCGTCAAATGATGCCAATGTCGCAAGGGGAAACATTATTCTATTCGATTTACGCATTTTTCCACCCCTTGCTCCGTCATATGGGGTAATTTTGCGGTGTCAAAAACCTATAAACAATGGAACGATTACGAATGAGAAAGACGATGCTCGTAGCCCTGGCGGCCCTGGCGGCCCTACTGACACCGAGCATGAGTCGGGCGAGAAACCATCTCGTCACAAGGCAAGTCACCACGGCAACGACGTTGGCGGCAGGTGAGGACTTGCATGTCACCGACTCCCTGGAAGCCATCACTGACGGTTCCGCTGTATCCATCAACCACGATGACAGTTGGTTGTTCTTCGACAATGTCCGCCCAAGCGAAGTCATCAGCCACTATGCGCAGCGCATACGCATCAATGGCCAACCGTTGGAGCCGTGCACCAACGGACGAGTGGCCATCTATCGGCATGGCACAGTGGTGATGGCCCACAAGGCCGACTTTGCCGCGCTCGCCGCAACAGACGGCCAGCACACCGCATCCTTCCGTTGCGACTATTACTACACCAATGGCGCAGGTGTCCATGTGCCCCAAGACCACGTGCGCCCCCTGCCGCTCGACAATGCCATCACGCACATACGACTGGCTCGCGGCTACATGGCGACGCTGGCCTGCGAGCCCGATGGCATGGGCTACAGCCGCGTGTTTGTGGCCGATGACGACGACATCGACGTCGACTTGCCTCTCGAGCTGCGGGGCAAGGTGAGCTTCATCCGCGTCTTCCGCTGGCAGTATCCATCCAAGAAAGGATGGGTGGGAAGCACCTGGTCGGTCATGCCCGATGGTCTGAAGTATGCCTTCCAGCAGGCTGACAAGACACGATCCACATGGTATTACAACTGGGGACCGTCGCCCACCATCGACCCACTGAACGCAGAGGCCAAGAACTACAACCAGGAGTTCGTGCCCGAGAAATGGGGTGCCGGTGGCCTGTGGGACGGTGTCTACAAGATACAAGAGGCCACTCATCTCATGGGATACAACGAGCCCGACCATTCAGAACAATCAAACGTCACCGTGGAGAAAGCCATCGAGGAGTGGCCTCTCATGCTGCAGACGGGCATGAGGTTGGGGTCACCCGCCACGACCAACTACGACTGGCTTTACAATTTCATGGACAAATGCAAGAAGCTCAACTATCGTGTCGACTACGTGGTCGTGCATGCCTACTGGGGAGGGAAGTCCGCTCGCCAATGGTACAGCGACCTCAAGACCATCCATGAGCGCACAGGCCGGCCCATCTGGATCAAGGAATGGAACAATGGCGCCAACTGGACCAAGGAAGACTGGCCGTCGTCCCAAGCCGAGCAATATGCCAAGCAGTTGCGCGACCTAACGGCCATCGTGGGTATGCTCGACACCTGCTCCTTCATAGAGCGCTATTCCATCTACAACTGGGTGGAGGACAAGCGCATGGTCATCGACAAGAAAGGAGACCTCACACCCGCAGGCGTGATGTATGCTGACGACAAGCCCGCTTACTTCTTCAACAGGGCGAAAGAGGTTGTGCCCTCATGGACACTCTACGAGGCGCCTGTCTTGCGATACGACTCCATCAGCGCTGACCACAACGTGTCTCTCAGCTGGACCGACAACAATGGCGAACAGGTGGATCATTACAAGGTGTGCGTCAACGGAGGGACCTGCCAAGACAGTGTGACGCGGCGATGGACTCAGGTGGATGTCGCTGGGACAGAACCGGAGCAAGGGCAGATCCACTTCCAAGTGGTGCCATTCTCAATCGGAGAAAGACAAGGCAAGAGCTCCAACGTGGTCACTTTGCAAATCACACAACCAGCAGAGAATGGCATGACCATGGGAGAGACGTTGGTCAAACAAGAATGGACACCCATGCTCGTGCGGGGTGACTACAAGGAAACGCCTGTCGTCATTCTCGGCACCCCCACCTACCGCAACAAGATGCCCCTCTCGCCGCTGGTCAGCCATGTGGCCCCCAACCACTTCGCCGTGGGGCTCCGTGCCTGGCTCTATCAGCAGGCTCCCACCTTCTACGCACCCGACACATTGTCTTACTGGCTTCTCCCACAGGGCTCTTACCATTGGGGAACCATCCAAGCTGAAGCCGGACGCATAGACACCGTAGGCAACCATTGGCGGAAGATCAGGTTTGGGCAAGTCTTTCCCACGAAGCCTGTTGTGCTGGCCAGCCTGTCTCTCTCCGGTGACACCACAGCCTCTGTCGCTGTCCGTAATGTCACAACTGAGGGATTTGAGATGCGCTTGCGCTTTGAGGGCAAAGTCACTCCCCAGTCTGCGACAGGGCTTGTCTCCTTTTTGGCTGCCACACAGGGCGAGGGCACAGTCGGCGGACGCAGGTTGGTGGTGGGCCTCACGGATGACAAGGCCGTCGGGGCAAACCTCACGGGGGAAGGACATATCCAATACGCCAAGCCCTTTGACGACCAACCATACTTCTTCGCACAGATGCAAACGGAAAACGACACCATTACCGCCACCCTGCGACTGAAGAGCAGAAGCAGGTATGGTGTCACCCTCTTCAAGGATCGCGAAAAGGCTGTGGCACACGAGAATGTGACAGGGGAACAGGTGGGATACATGGCCATAGGAAAGGGAGAGGCCACAAGCGTCAGCGCTGCTGTCATGAGCAAGATGGCTGGTGAGACGTGGTACACGCTTTCGGGACAAAAACTTCCCAACATACCTCTACATCCAGGAGTGTATCTTGTCTGCAAAGATGGACGAACCTCAAAAATTGCGTTGCGCTGAATGCGCATATCCGTTTAGACCCTAATTACCTTTATATAACATTCACTAACTCCTAACAACATGAAGAAATTCTTTTTTAGACGCACCTTGTTCATCCTGATGGTGAGCGGAGGATGCCTTGGGAGTCCTTCGTGGGCGGCTCATCCAGCTGACTATGTCACGGTGAGGTTTGCCGCACCCAGTGGAGCGCCGGCTCGAAGCGCCTCTTCGACGGTGCCCGACGTCGTGACCCTCGATGGCACGGGAGCGCCGGCGACCATTCTTGTTGAGGCCAAAGGGCTGGAGCAAGACATCCGGTTGACGGCCACAACGGGCTTTTCCGTGACGCCCGCCATCATCAAGGCAGGATCCGATCCCACAAAGGTGACGGTCTCGCTGACCTCTACCCGCAACCTGCAAGAGGGCAAGCTCATCCTCCGCAGTGGTGACATGCGCACCTACGTCAACCTGAGAGGCATCGGCACGCCCCTGGCCGTGAAGGACATCTCCGCCAACCCAGCCTATGCCGGCGGCACCGACGCGGTGAAGACCTTCGAGGGTTTCAACCCCAGCGAGAACGGCTACACCGTCGAGGTGAAGGCGAAGACGGCGGCCAGCGGCAGCACCCTCAACGCCTATGCCGTGGCGGCAGACAAGGCCGGCTTCGACAGTTACATCGGCAGCGAGTCATTGGGCTTGCTCAATGGCGCCTCCTCTTACTACAGCAATGAGGGCATCTCCAACCCGGCCAACGGCGGCACGTTCTACAACACCGACGGCCTCTACCACACCTACCGCTACGCCGTGACGCCCGACAAGCGCGTCTTCGTCTACCGCGACGGCATGGCCGTGGACACGCTGCGCATCGCCGACCTGGCGCTGCAGCCCCAGTGGAGCGTGGAGAACGGCGAGATGAGCGAGAACCTCATCAAGAACGGCGACTTCGAGGGCGAGCACAACTTCTCGAAGTCCAGGAACATCACCACACGCATCGAGGGTTGGGATGTCTATCCCTACGACCAGTACAACTCCACACAGGACATCGAGGCCGAGGAGCGGTCGAACGAGGTCGACCAGAACAACCACGTCCTCTCGCTGAACCGCTATAAGTGGAGCGATGGCTGGTCGGCCGGCGAGGTCTCGCAGGTGGTCGACGTGGCCCCCAACGAGGTCTACTCCTTCTCGTGCCTGGCCAAGGGCGGCCAGTACAACGGCTCACCGCTGGGCAAGATCCGCCTCTTCGACCTGCAGAACGAGGACAACAAGGTGGACCTGCCCGTCACCTCCGACAGTTATGAGACCTACGCCACCGACTTCTCGACGCTGGCCAACACCAAGCAGATCCGCGTGGTGCTCTACCTTGAGCGTGCCAAGTGGGGTGCCTCCGTCTCGGCCTTGAAGGTCGACGACGTGCGCCTGGTGGGCGTGGAGCGTGAGGTGAAACCGCAGATCGGCTTCACGAGCGAGAACGCCGACATCGCCTACTTCGCCTTCGACAACACGGGCGCCTACGCACCGGCCTTCGCTGAGCTGGCGGCGTCCGCCGACAGCCTGACGCTCGATGGCACGGGTGCCACGGCCATCTTCGACGTGACGGCGCAGCACCTGACGACGGGCGCCATCACCGTGTCGGCCAGCCATGGCTTCGAGGTCACACCCAAGACCCTGATGGGCAACGGCACCGTGACCGTGAGGAACGTCTCCTCCCTGGCCCACAACACGGGCAAGGTCATCCTCCGCAGCGGTGACCTGCGCGCCTATGTCGACGTCGCGTCGACGGGCACGCCCCTGGCCGTGAAGGACATCTCCGCCAACCCGGCCTACGCCGGCGGCACTGACGCGGAGAAGACCTTCGAGGGCTTCAACCCCGGCGACAACGGCTACACCGTCGAGGTGAAGGCGAAGACGGCGGCCAGCGGCAGCACCCTCAACGCCTATGCCGTGGCGGCAGACAAGGCCGGCTTCGACAGTTACATCGGCAGCGAGTCATTGGGCTTGCTCAATGGCGCCTCCTCTTACTACAGCAATGAGGGCATCTCCAACCCGGCCAACGGCGGCACGTTCTACAACACCGACGGCCTCTACCACACCTACCGCTACGCCGTGACGCCCGACAAGCGCGTCTTCGTCTACCGCGACGGCATGGCCGTGGACACGCTGCGCATCGCCGACCTGGCGCTGCAGCCCCAGTGGAGCGTGGAGAACGGCGAGATGAGCGAGAACCTCATCAAGAACGGCGACTTCGAGGGCGAGCACAACTTCTCGAAGTCCAGGAACATCACCACACGCATCGAGGGTTGGGATGTCTATCCCTACGACCAGTACAACTCCACACAGGACATCGAGGCCGAGGAGCGGTCGAACGAGGTCGACCAGAACAACCACGTCCTCTCGCTGAACCGCTATAAGTGGAGCGATGGCTGGTCGGCCGGCGAGGTCTCGCAGGTGGTCGACGTGGCCCCCAACGAGGTCTACTCCTTCTCGTGCCTGGCCAAGGGCGGCCAGTACAACGGCTCACCGCTGGGCAAGATCCGCCTCTTCGACCTGCAGAACGAGGACAACAAGGTGGACCTGCCCGTCACCTCCGACAGTTATGAGACCTACGCCACCGACTTCTCGACGCTGGCCAACACCAAGCAGATCCGCGTGGTGCTCTACCTCGAGCGGGCCAAGTGGGGCGCCTCCGTGTCGGCCCTGAAGGTCGATGACGTGAAACTAACGGGCTACACACGCAACGTGCAGCAACAGATTGGTTTCCAAAACACAGGTTCTGACGTGGCTTACTTCGCCTTTGACAACACCGGAGCATACGCGCCCATGTTGCCAGGCCTCACGGCCAAGGAACTGACGACCGCCATCAACAACGCCACACAGGAAAGTGGCACGCTGAAAGCGCGCGTAAGCAACGCCATGCTCTACCTGACGGGCGTTGAGCGAGGCTCGCGTGTGGTGGTCTATGCCACCAACGGAGCAGTCGTCGGACAGTTGGACCACTACACCGATGACACGGCCATCGGCCTCCCAGGCCATGGTGTTTATGTCGTCGCCGTGTTCAATGGTTCCAAGAGACAAGTCGTGAAGGTTGCCAACTGACGCCTATATCCTATTAGCCCAGTGGGGAACATCCCATTTCCCCACTGGGCTTTCACACATCGATGATATACAAAAAAACTGAAAACCATGGATTATTCTACCTTTTCACCGTTATACCTCATGCGCCCAGCCTCTCTCAAGACATTGGGCATAGGGCTGCTGCTGTCTGCCTCCACCCTATCGTTTGCCGACAACACCATCCGACCGGGACAGACCTGGAACGATAAGTCGGGAGCTGCCATCAACGCCCATGGCGGATGCGTGCAATACAGCAATGGCTACTACTATTGGTTTGGCGAGAGCCGCAAAGGCAGCAAGAGTGACGGCATCAGCTGCTACCGCTCTACCGACCTCTACAACTGGGAGCGCCTCAGCAAGGCTGTCACGCCCACGGGAACGATGACCGATGAGTGCAAAGACATCGCCGATGGCCGCACCCTCGAACGGCCCAAGGTGATCTATAATGCGAAAACCGGGAAATGGGTGATGTGGATCCACTGGGAGAACGGCACCAACTACAATGAGGCCAAGGTGGCCGTGCTGACCAGCGACAA
Organism: bacterium; assembly: GCA_963594895.1. Classification (GTDB taxonomy): domain Bacteria; phylum Bacteroidota; class Bacteroidia; order Bacteroidales; family Bacteroidaceae; genus Prevotella. The sequence goes on from CAVBFJ010000014.1 coordinate 21,030, forward strand.
GGTGGAAGGCCCTTACCAGTTGGTTGATGTGTTCCGTCCCAACGGCTGTGACTCGCGCGACCAGACGCTCTTCCTCGACGCCAACGGCCAAGCCTACCACATCTATTCGACCAACATGAACTCGAACACCAACTGTGAACGGCTGACGGACGACTTCCTGAAGCCTGAGCCCGACTATGTGGTGCAACTCAAGGGACGCCGCTATGAGGCCGCCTCCCTGTTCCAGGTGGGTGAGACCTACTATGGCCTCTTCTCGGGATGCACAGGGTGGAGCGCCAACCCGGGGCGCACCATGTGGACCCACGACCTCATGAACCAGACCTGGGAAGCGCCCGCCGACTTCAAGGCGAGCGACGGATCGACAGGCACCAACTTCTGCGTGGACAACAAGGCCAACACCACCTACGACTCACAAAGCAACTATGTGTTCCAGGTGCAAGGCAAGGACAAGTGTTTTGTCTATTGCGGTGACCGCTGGAACTCAAGTAACATCGAGAGCTCGAAGCACGTGTGGCTGCCCCTGAGCGTCCGTTCGGGCTATCCTGCTGTGCGCTGGTATGACGCTTGGGACCTCTCTGTCTTCGACGACATGTATCGCTTGAAGCGCGCCAAGGAACTGCAAGACGGCATGGAATGCTATTTCCTCGACCGTTACAGCAACCGTCTCGTCTCTCGTCCCAAGTCCACCTTGACGCTTGAAGATGACGGTGCCACCAACCTCTGCTTCATCTTCCACGCCACCGACGACCCTTACACCTGGAAGATTGAGGACAAGTCGACGGGCAAGTTCATGCAGAGCGTCTTCGGCACGTTGCGTTGGAACACGGAGAAAGAGGATGCCAGCCAGCAATGGCAGTTCATCCTCCAGGAGGACGGCTACTACGCCATACGCAATGCCAGTGACGGTGTCACACTGTCGGTATCGGGCAACGCCACTGCGGCCGGCACCGCGGTGTATCTCCATTCGCAGGATGCCGCCATCCACCAGAAGTTCGGCGTCTATTTCGACTCCGACGCACACACGGACTATGAGGAAGCCGACATGTGGTTGGCCAACTACAAGGAGGAGAACCTTCGCAAGATGGCAGTGCAGACCAGCGTCACCAACGTCACGGCCAAGCCTGCCGACGATGCCATCTACAACCTGCAAGGCATCCGCATGAACCCCGGCAACCTGCCTCACGGTGTGTACATTGTCGGTGGCACAAAAGTCGTTCGATAAAATCTGTGGTCCATGAAGTTCATCCGACAATCCGTCTATCCCGTGCTGTTTCTCATCTTCGGCTACTGGCTGTTGATGGGGACCATACGGCCTTTCCTGGTAGAGACAGCCGACATGACGCCCTTCTACACGACGGGCGACTTCTTCAGCGAGATGCTCTTGCGCCCCGCCGGAGGCTTGTTTTATGTCGCCAGCCTGCTGCAGAGTTGCCTGGCTCGCCCCCTCTTGGGCGCCACGCTGCTGTTGGCCCTGCTCGTCGCCTTGGCCTATGCGACGAAGGCCGCGCTTCGTCTGCCAGGGCGTTATGAGGCGTTGTGCTGGCTACCTTCGCTGGCCTTGCTGGCCAACTTCACGCAAATCGGCTATTCGCTATACACCCTCAAGACGCCTGCCGTCGCCTTCATGCCCGTCGTGGGATTGCTGATGGCCCTGCTCATGGCAGGGCTCCTGCGGTTTTGCGCCAACCAGAGAGATGGCAAGGGTGGATTCTTGCCCCTGGCCATCCTGCCGGTAGCCATATTTGTAGGCTACTGCCTGATGGGATTCTACGCCTTGCTCGCTGGCCTCTTGTTCATTCTCACCACAGCCGTCCTTCTCAAGACCGACCGCACCTATCGCTTGCTCCAAATCCTCCTTGCCCTTGTTTGCTGTCTCGCCATCCCCATGATCTGCTACCAGCAAGGATGGTTCCATGTGCGTCAGGCCGACCTCTATTGGCAGGGGCTGCCCGACTTCATGCGGGGTGACGACAGCGCGCACCTCTCCACTCCCCTCCAGGTGGCTATAGCCCTCTTGATGGTCTACGCCATCCTCCCTTTGCGCGAGCCTGCGGGCAAGGTTCTCCGACGGTCTGCTGATGTCCTGGGCGCATTGCTTTTTGTGGCCGCCTTGGGCCTCACGCATCACAAGACGTTCCGCGACCCCAACTTCTTCTCCATCCTCGAGATGCGGCAAGCCCTCGAAAAGGGTGACACCGGTCGTGTGTTGCAACTGTCGATGCAAAGCAAGGAGGTGCCCACGCGAGCCCAGGTGATGCTGACGCGTGTGGCCCTGTGGCAGTCGGGACAAGCCGCCGACAAGCTCTTCACCTACCCCGACGGCAGCGCCCCTTACCAGGCACCTGTCGACAACCAGTACCTTCGACTGATGGCCGGCCGCACCATCTACTATTACCTCGGCAAGGTCAACTTCGCTTACCGATGGTGCATGGAGGACATGGTGGAGTACGGCCGGCGCCCCAGCTACTTGATGTATATGGCCAAATGCGCCCTGCTGAATGGCGAGACGGCTCTGGCCGAGAAGTATTTGGCCCAACTCCGTCACACTTTTTTCTATGCCGACTTCGCTGACCGCCACACCCGGTTGCTCGCCTCCCACCAACCCGACAAGGAGATGGCGGCCCTGCAACCGCTGCTGCGCTACAACGACATGCTCGATGGCGACGGTGGCATGGTGGAGATGTATTGCCTGCAGAGCATGGCCTACAGCCAAGGCGGGTCGCGTGAGATGGTCGACATGAGTCTCATGTGCAACCTCATCACCAAGAACATCCCCGGCTTTTGGCCGCGTTTCTTCCAGTTGTTGCCCACTTGGAAGGGCCACATCCCCGTGCATTACCAAGAAGCCGCGCTCCTCTTCTCACGTCTGCAGGGCAAGCCCGACATCACCCATTTGCTCATCGACGCGGGCATCAGGCAGAGTTTCGAGCGCCTTGTGCAAGCCTCAGCGCAGAATGGCGACAACCAGTCGAACGCCGTCACCCTGCGTCCCGAGTTTGGCGGCACATATTGGTATTATTATTTCTTTGTCGACGGGCTCAAGGCCAATTGACCCACCACACATATCCTATACACATGAAACAGATAAAAGTCACGCCCCCCATCATCCTGCCCCTGCTGTCGGTCGTCAGCCTCTTGCTTGTGGCATGCACACCCTCTTTGCCACAAGAGGCCACGATGTGCCACCGCAAGCCCCATCTCTCGGTCGACAACGACAGCGCTACCTTGCCACCCAACATCGCCCCGATGAATTTCCGTGTCATGGAGCAAGGAGAGGAATACCTGTCCCACTTCTGGTCGGCAGCCGACCGTGAGGGGTTTCTTGTCGAAGGTCCCGAGGTCATGATCGACGAGGACCATTGGCGTTCGTTGCTCCTGGCAAGCAAGGGCAAGACCCTCCATTGCGACATTTATGTCAAGAGAGGTGGCAAGTGGTCACAATATAAATCGGTGGTCAACGACATCGCTCCCTACGACATCGACCCCTACATCACCTACCGCCTCATCGAACCGGGTTACATCGACTATGAGGAGATGAGCATCAACCAACGGTCGCTCACGTCCTTTGAGGAGAAGCAACTCTACAACAACATGATGCTCTCGGATGGCGACAATGGGCAGTGCGTCAACTGCCACGTGCCCCGCAACTACAACCGCGAGGAGCGCTCGATGTTCCACGTCAGGCAGTTTCGTGGCGGCACCGTGTTCATCCAGGGCGACCAGGTCAGCAAGGTCAACCTCAAGACCGACAGCACCCTGTCGGCGGGTGTCTATCCGGCCTGGCACCCCACACGAAACCTGGTGGCCTACTCGGTCAACGAGACGGGGCAGGTGTTCCACACACGCGACCCGCAAAAGATTGAGGTCCTTGACTTTGCCAGCGACCTCATTCTCTACGACATCGACCACAACACGGTCTATGACATCGACAAGCGCAAGGACGAGTTTGAGTCGTTTCCCGCATGGAGCCCCGACGGACAGACGATCTATTACGTGTCGGCCCACTATGAGCAGAAGAGCAACAGCATAGACAATGACCTCGGAGAAGACTATAAGCAGTTGAAATACGACATCTACTGCCGCAAGTTCAACGCCAAGACCCTGCGCTTTGGTGACCGACAACTGGTGTTCGATGCCGCCGCCATGGGCAAGAGCGCCGCCTTTCCGCGCGTGTCACCCGACGGCCGTTACCTGCTGTTCTCCTTGGGAGACTACGGACAGTTTCATGTCTGGCACAAGAGTGGTGACCTGTGGGTCCTCGACCTGGCGACGGGAAAGGCGCATGCCCTGACGGCCGCCAACAGCACGGATGTGGAGTCGTATCATGCGTGGTCAAGCAATGGCCGATGGATACTCTTCACCTCCCGCCGCGGCGACGGCAACTACACACGCCTCTACATGGCTTACTTCGACCGCCGGGGACGGATACACAAGCCTTTCCTCCTGCCCCAGGAAGACCCGGACCACGACCAAAACCTTTTCAAGAGTTACAACACGCCCGAGTTCCTGGTGCGTCCGGTGAAGGCTGACATCAACACCCTGACACAAGGCATCAGTCGTGAGGCCACTCCAGCCCGCTATGGCGGTTCGGCCCTGCTCCATCCCGATGGCGGCTATGATGTGACAAAGGCTGACAGCCTTGCCCCTTCACGCCAGTCGGTAGCCTATTGACTCCCTCAACCATCGACCATGCGCGTCAGTCGGAAGGATAAATGACAAAACCATAAACAATAAAAACCTAATCAATCATGAAACAAACAAGTCTATTATTGTTGGTGCTTTTGGGCCTCATAGCATTTGGCCTACCAGCACAGGCGCAGTACACGCTCCAGCCGGGTGACAAGGTCACCACGGACGAGGGCGTCTTTGTCGTCTCTGGCGCCAACCTCATCAGCAACCCCGACTTTGCCGAGGGACTGGTGGGTTGGAAGGCGGGCGACGGCAGCTCGCTGAGCGAATCGAATTTTGAGGTGCAACCGTCGGGAGGTCCTGGCGGCCTGTCGTGCCTTCACGCCTTGAAAGGCGCCGGCTCCGGTTCGGCGCAAAGCGTGAAGACGGGCTGGGCGCTGGAGACTGGCAAGACCTACGTCTTCCGCTGTTACGCCTATCGCACGGCGTCGGGCATGTCAAGCAACACACAGTACAGTCGCCTCTACCTGGCCGACTCTGAGACGGGCACCAACGAGCAAATCGCCACCATCAACTACCAGGCCGACACCTGGGCGCTGACACAGATGGTGTTCACGGCGACCCGCCCATACCTGGTGGTCAATCTCGGATGGCTCAATGCGGCCTCGTCCTTCACCGCCTTCTATCTGGGTGAGGTGACCGCTTCCTCAGAGTTGTCCACCGACAAGCTGGAGGTGTCCATCGCCGAGGCCAAGCAGCTCCTTGCCAACACGGAGGAGGGCGACGAAAGGGGACAATACTCGGCGTCCGTGCGCAGCGCCCTGCAGACCGCTATCGCAACCGCTGAAGATGTCCTCGCCTCGGCCACGGAACAGACCCAACTGAACGATGCGAACACAGCCCTGCAATCGGCAATCGCCACTTACAAGGCCAACAAGAACCAACCTTTCCAAGTGGGCATGGGATACAACATCACCAATGTGGGAGCCAACAAGAACTTGGCGACACAGGACGGCGGCGTGAAGATCAAGACCTCCGACACCTCCGACAGCACGCAGGTGTTCTATTTCGTGCCCGCCCCGTCGGGTGAAGGCTACAACATCCACGACGCCAATGGGACTTACATCTACAAGGACCCGTCGAGCAACTGGGAGATGAAGTCGGGCACCGGCATCGACCTGACCAGCAGGGACGCCCTCTTCACCGTGGTAGACAATGACGCCTACGTGCTCATCAAGAACGCCAACCGCTCCTACCTGGGCACCGACGCCACCTCTGACGGCGCGTCGGTCTATGATGACAAGAACGGGGGACGTGACATTCACCAATGGGTGCTGACCAAGCACACACCGACGGCCGCCCTCGAGGCCCTCATCTCCTCGGCCCGCAACCTGCTGGCCACGACCGAGGTGGGCGGCGAATACTACCAGGTGCCCCAGTCGGCCGCCGACGACCTCTCCGCCGCCATAGCCGCTGCAGCGGCGGCATGCGCGCCCAATGTCACGTTCGAAGAGGCTGCCGAAGTCTACAACACGCTGAAAACTGCGGTTGACGCATTTAAAAACGCTTTCAATCCCCTACCCGACTTTGCCGACGGGCAGACCTACATCATACGCCATAGCAGCGGCCTGGCCCTGACGGCCACGGAGACGGGCAATGCGACCATCACCACCGTGGCGGAGGAAGGCGCCTCGCAGCAGCAACTGTTCTTCTTGGAGAAGGCGGGAACCATCGGCAATCAGTACACCCTGCGCTCAGTCAGCCATGACACTTACCTGTCAGCCTTGGGCGACTGGAACACCCTGTGGGCGACATCCAACACCAGCGACTCCACCATCATCCGTGTGGAACGTCTTGACGGCAAGTGCCTGGGCCTGAAGTTCATCGTGTCTGACACCTATCTCGGGAGCGATGCCACAACCGATGGCGCATTGCTCTACTTCAACAAGGCCGCTGGCACCAACTCCTATTGGACCATCGAGCCCAACATCACCGTGGTGCTCGATCGCACGGCCTACAATGCCACACTGGCCATCGCCGACTCGCTCGTGAACGCCACCGTCATCGGTTACAAGAAAGGCATGTACTTCCAGGCCGACCTCGATGCCTTCAAGGCAACCTTGTCTCAGCTTCGCTCCAGCGCCAACAAGGCCAAGACGCAAGAAGAGCTGGACGCCGTGACACAACAGTTGGCCGCCGCTTGCGACGAATACGAGGGCAAGGTCCACGAGGCGGACATGCTCAACCTCAACGACCTCCTGGCCGAACTTGCCAAGGCCAACAAGACCCATGACGCCGCTGTCGCTGGCGACTGCAACGGCCAATACCCCGCCGAGGCCATCGCGGCCCTGCAACAGGCCATCATCGCCGCACAGGAGGCCGCCGACCGGGAGGATGTCACCCAAGAGGCCGCCGATGCTGCGCTGGCCGCGCTGAAGCAAGCCGAGGCTGACTTTGCCGCCAGCAAGGTCGTCATCGACTACGCCGACCTGCAGGCCGCCATCGCCCAGGCGCAGAAGGCATTGGCCGACAATGCTGAGTTCAAGGGCGAAGGAGCGGGCAAGATCCCCGAGGCGGCATTCGCAACCTTGGAGACTGCCGTGGCCGACGCCCAGGCCGCCATCCGCGACAACCTACTGAGCCAGGCTGCCGTGGCCGCTTCTGCCCAGTCGCTCAGCGACGCGCTGACGACGTTCCTGGGCAGTCGTGTCCCCAATGACTACACGGAGCTGCAAGCTCTGGTCGATGAGGCCACAGAACTCATTGGCCAGGCTGAGCGTGGCGAGATCACTTACGACCCTGAATACCTTGTTGACCTGAAGGCCAGCCTGGAGAAGAACGGCGCCGCCCTGGAGTCGACCGACCAAGACGTGATCGACAAGGCCGCCAAGATGCTGCGTCGCGACATCACCATCTTCAAGATCATGGTGACCGGCGTGGACGGTGTCACGCTCGACGACCTCAGCAAGGCTGGCGTGCAGGTGAAGGTCTATGACCTGAACGGTCGCCGTGTGAGCAAGGCCATGCGTGGCGTGTTCATCGTCAGTGTCACCACCGACGGCGTGACCACCGCACACAAGGTCTCCGTGAAGTGACCGCGCCCTGAATTGGGGACGAGCCCCCGTCCCTTCCCCTAACAACAGCAACCCCCACATGGCAACCGGCTGTAACCGAATGTCATGTGGGGGCTTTCCCTTTTTGGGACAAGGTTATTCCTCTCCCTTGAGCACGGGCAGCGAGATGTGGTACTTCACGGCCAGGAAGCGGACGAGGACGATGAAGACGAAGGTGGCCGCGGCGGTGACGGCTAGGTTGACGTTGAGGCTGATCATGATCCAATAGAGCAGGCCACCCACGATGGAGGCCATGGCATAGATCTCCTTTTGGAAGATGACGGGAGTCTTGTTGAGCAGCACATCGCGCAAGACACCGCCTGCCGACCCCGTGATGCAACCCATGATGATGGCCACCCAGAAGGGGTGTCCGCAGTCGAGCGTCTTCTGCAGGCCTGCGATGGTGAAGAGGGCGAGGCCCAGCGTGTCGAAGGCGAACCATGCGTTGTCGAGCCGCTTGAGCGAGTGGGCGAAGACGATGACGATAAACTGCGCCAAGAGCGTGCAGAGGATATACATCGGCGATGTCATCCAGAACGGTGTCTCGCCCAGCATCACGTCGCGCAGTGTGCCGCCGCCGATGGCCACGGCGATGCCACAGACAAAGCCGCCAAACCAGTCGTAGTGCTTGGCGGCGGCGTGGCGGATGCCCGATATGGCAAAGGCCAGTGTTCCCAGGATTTCGATGATTTGCAGCATGGTTTCCACCACGGCTGGGTCAGCGTTGATCATTGTGTTCAATCGAGAGGTTGTTAAGTTTGTGAGAAGATGTCCGTCAACGGACGATGCGTGGCTCAAACCACATTTTGCGGGTGGCCCTCGGCGAAGGCGCGCACATTGTCGACACAGACGCGCATCAGTCGCTCGCGTGCCTCCTGCGTGGCCCAGGCGTTGTGTGGCGTGAGATAGGCGTGTGGCTGCCCGAAGAGTGGGCTGCCCTCACGTGGCGGCTCGTGCTCCATGACATCGGCGCCATATCCTGCCAGCCGTCCCGCGGCCAAGGCGTCGGCCACGGCCTGCTCGTCGACCAGGGCGCCACGCGCGGTGTTGATGAGGATGGCCCCCTGTCGCATGTGCCCGATGTTATCGGCGTTGATCAGGTGATGGTTGTCGGGGGTGAGCGGACAGTGTAGTGTCACGATGTCGCTGGTGTCCAGCAGACCGTCGAGCGTCGTCTTCCTGATGCCCTCGGGCAGCGATGAGGCGTCTTTTGATGTGACGGCGAAGACCTCCATGCCGAACTGGTGTGCGATGGCGGCCACACGCTGCCCGATGTGTCCCAGTCCGACGATGCCCAGTGTCTTGCCCGCCAGCTCGATGAGCGGTGTGTCCCAGTAGCAGAAGTCGGGGCATGCGCTCCACCGCCCGCGTCGCGCGTCGTCGGCATAGTGGGCCACCCGGTTGGTGATGTTGAGGATGTGCGCGAAGGTCATCTGCACCACCGACTCGGTGCTGTAGGCCGGTATGTTCGTCACCACCACGCCATGTCTGTGCGCGGCCTCTACGTCCACCACGTTGTAGCCCGTGGCAAGCACGCCGATGTATTTCAGCCGGGGCAGTTGGCCCAGCACCTCCTCCGTTATGTTCACTTTGTTGATCAGGATGGCGTCGGCCTCCTTGGCGCGCCGCACCACCTCTTCGGGTGCCGTGCGCGGATAGACGGTGCATTCGCCCAGCGCTTCCAGTTGCTTGCGGTAGGGCGCGTCAAGGTTTACCACCTGTCCGTCCAGTTGTACTATTTTCATGCTTCCTTTTCGTTGTCTTTGTATCGCGCTCCCCAGCAGTTGACCATGTGCTGGTAGAGCTTCTCCTCCGCCTGGCTGTGCTGTGCGTGCCAGAAGCGGCAGCCCTGCAGGTCGTCGGGCAGGTATTGTTGTTGTGTGAAATGTCCGGGATAGTCGTGCGGATACTTGTATCCGTCGTGGTAGCCCAGGTTGGCCATGAGCTCCGTGGGCGCGTTGCGGATGGGCAGTGGCACGGGTTGGTTGCCGCTGCGCCTCACCTCGCCCAGCGCCTCGGCAATGGCGAGGTAGGCCGAGTTGCTCTTCGGGCTGGTGGCGAGGTATACCACGGCCTCGGCCAGGGGTATGCGGCCCTCGGGCCACCCGATCTTCATCACGGCGTCGAAGGCGGCGTTGGCCAGCAAGAGGGCGTTGGGGTTGGCCAGGCCGATGTCCTCGGCGGCGCTGATGACCAGTCGGCGGGCGATGAACTGCGGGTCCTCGCCGCCTTCGATCATGCGCGCCATCCAGTAGAGTGCCGCGTCGGGGTCGGAGCCGCGTATGCTCTTGATGAAGGCGGAGATGATGTCATAGTGCATGTCACCCTGCTTGTCGTAGGCCAGCGGGTTCTGTTGCAGGCGGTCTTCCGCCATCTTGTCGGTGATGGTGATGGGGTCGGTCTCGGCTGCCTCGACCACCAGTTGCAGGATGTTGAGCAGCTTGCGCGCGTCGCCACCGCTGTAGCGCATCATCGCCCCCGTCTCCTTCAGTTCGATGTGCTTCTCGCGCAGTTCGGTGTCCTCGGTGATGGCCCGGTGTAGCAATTTCTCCAGGTCGCTGACGCCGAGGGGCTTCAGCACGTAGAGCTGGCAGCGCGAGAGCAGGGGGCGTATGACCTCAAACGAGGGGTTCTCGGTGGTGGCGCCGATGAGCGTCACCACGCCGCGCTCCACGGCCCCGAGGAGCGAGTCTTGCTGCGACTTGGAGAAACGGTGGATCTCGTCGATGAAGAGGATGGGAGACTCGGAATTGAAGAAACGGCCTTTCTTGGCGCGCTCGATGACGTCGCGCACATCCTTCACGCCGCTGGTCACGGCGCTCAGCGTGTAGAATGGCACCTTAAGGGCGCCTGCCACGATTTGTGCCAGCGTGGTCTTGCCCACACCCGGTGGTCCCCAAAGGATGAAGGAGTTGACGTGGCCGCTCTCTATCATCTTCCGCAGCACCGCGCCTTGTCCCACAAGGTGCTCCTGCCCCACATAGTCGTCGAGCGTGCGGGGGCGCAGACGCTCTGCCAATGGTTCACTCATAGTAATGCAAAGTTACGAAAAAGCGCGGGGAATGACATTCGCCCCGCGTTAAAGAATATAAAAATCAAGATCGCCCGTCGACGAGGCCCTTGTCGGTCAAGGCGAAGCGGCTTTCTTATTTGCGCAAGTGATAGGTCCCCTTTGCGCGAGTGATAGGTCCCCTTTGCGCAAGTGATAGGTCCCCGAAGGGGGCCAACTGTACATAACCGCGGGTGACCGAAGGGAACCTGCGGTTTCCAAATGGTGTCGGGACCGGCGTCCTCGAAGAGGGCGAAATTTGAACACCCACCTCCTACGGGGCAAAGGGCAAATCGCTATTTCGAGCAATACAAAAATACAACATGAAACGGTTGTAAGTATCCGTCTTTTTACGGGAAACCAATAATTCGGTTTGCCGCTTGCTTTTGCGGCCACACGACGGGCCACTGAAAGATGTGATGGGCGTCGAGGGCGTAATGGGCTACAGTGCTGTCTCTTGCTTGTCTGTAAATATTTATTGCCAAAAACTTTGTTCGTGATTTCCGATGAAATAGAACGCGAAAATGCCGTTTTTGCTCGGCATCGGGTGCGTTTGTGGCCCGGCACCTCAAAGAATGGGCCTAATCTATGTGCGATAAGTACCGAATCACGGCATGATATGTGCCGAATCGCAGTGAGATTAGGCACATATCGCAAGTAGATTAGGCACATATCGTTATGAAAAGAATTTACGTTTGAGACAAAATAAAAGGCGTATTTTCATAAGTCACTTGTTGACAGGCAGTTATGAAAACCGCTCATTTTTCGCTTATTTCCGCCAAAAGATTGTCTCGTTGATTTCAAGCGAAATTTTAGACTATAGTTTGTCCGACTTTTTCAGAATGGTGAACCAATGGGGTTGGCCGTCGGGCGCGTGACCGTTCGCGCACGAAACATATTTAAAAAAGTATAACAGATTTCTTAAGGTGTTTAAAAAACACTATCTTTGCACATTGAAATCATAAAAAGGAGCATCATGCAAGAAACATACAGGATGGGGCTTGACGTGGGTTCCACGACGGCCAAGGTAGCCGTGGTGGACGGGCAAGGCTCTCTGGTCTACTCACGTTACGAACGCCACAACGCCAAGGTCAACGAACTTGTGCTGGAGTATCTCGACGACATGGAGCGGCAGTTGGGCGACTGCCAGCTCTCTGTCTGCGTCACGGGATCGGTGGGCATGGCCACGGCCGAGCTGCTGCAGGCCCCCTTCGTGCAGGAGGTGGTGGCGGCCACCGTCTATGCGCGCGACAGGCATCCTGAGGCCAAGGCCCTCATCGACATCGGCGGTGAGGACGCCAAGGTGGTGTTCTTCAACGGCAAGAGCATGGAACTGCGCATGAATGGCAACTGCGCCGGTGGCACGGGCGCCTTCATCGACCAGATGGCCGTGCTCATGGGCTGCGACAACCAGCACATGAGCGACATGGCGCTGCAGGCCACCACGCTCTATCCCATGGCGGCGCGCTGCGGCGTGTTCGCCAAGACCGACATACAGAACCTCATGGCCCGCAACCTGCCCGAGGCCGACATCGCCGCCAGCATCTTCCACAGCATCGCCGTGCAGACGGTGACCACGCTGAGCCACGGTTGCGACTTCGCGGCGCCCATCCTGCTCTGTGGTGGCCCGCTCACCTTCCTGCCCGCCCTGCGCAAGGCCTTCGCCGACTACCTGAAGATGCGTCCCGACGACTTCATCGTCCTCAAGGAAGGCAACCTCATCCCCGCCCTGGGCTGCGCCATTCGCGCGGAGAAGAGTCCCACAGTGACACTCTCCCATCTCCGCCAGGCCTTGGCTGACCGTGCGCACACGCCCCACAAGCCAGTGGCCTGCTCCTCCTGCCAGGCTGCCGGCCAGCGCCAGGAGGATCATCTGGCGCCCCTCTTCCGCGATGCGGAGGAGCATGCCGAGTGGCTCTGCCGCAAGGACCGCCACGCCACGCCCGTCCACCCCATGCGGCGGGGCGTGGAGCGCGTGGTGATCGGCATCGACTCTGGCAGCACCACCACCAAGATCATCGCCGCGAGGGCCGACGAGGGCGAGGAGGGGCAGATAGTGTTTGCCGACTACTCGATGAACCTCGGATCGCCCATCAAGGCCGTGAAGGACGGTCTCGCCCGGCTGCGGGACACCGCCCGCAAGGCCGGCACCGACCTGCAAGTGGTCGGCTCGTGCTCCACAGGCTATGGCGAGGAGCTCATCAAGACAGCCTTCAGCCTCGACTGTGGCATCATCGAGACCATGGCCCACTACCGCGCCGCCCAGCGCCTGATGCCCGACGTGTCGTTCATCCTCGACATTGGCGGGCAGGACATGAAGGCCATCTTTGTCGACCGGGGCACCGTGGTGCGCATGGAGCTCAACGAGGCGTGCTCCTCCGGATGCGGCACGTTCATACAGACCTTCGCCAAGAGCCTCGGCTATGGCGTGGCCGACTTCGCCAGGCTGGCCTGCGGCGCCAAGCGGCCCTGCGACCTGGGCACGCGCTGCACCGTCTTCATGAACTCGAAGGTCAAGCAGGTGCTGCGCGAGGGTGCCTCAGTGGCCGACATCGCCGCCGGCCTCTCCTACTCCGTCGTGCGCAACTGTCTCTACAAGGTGCTCAAGCTCCGGGGCAACGATGACCTCGGGGGCAAGATCGTGGTGCAGGGGGGCACGATGAAAAACGACTCTGTGGTGCGCGCTTTCGAGCTGCTGACCCACACCGATGTGGCGCGCAGCAACATGCCTGAGATGATGGGAGCCTACGGCTGCGCGCTCCATGCGCTCCACCTCTTGGCCCAAGACAAGGGACAACAGAAGGCCGCCCGCTCGGTCGACGACCTGCTGGGCCTCGCGGCCTTCGACACCCGCCTGCTGGGCTGCAAAGGCTGCGAGAACCATTGTGCGGTGACGATGTACAACTTTGGCGACCGCCGCCGCTTCTACTCGGGCAACAAGTGTGAGCGCGTCTTCAACAACAATGGCGACCACGCCGCCAAGGGCGAGAATATCTATGAGCAGAAGGTGATACGGCCGTGGAAGGGCGTCAGCCTGCCCACAGACCCCCAGCCGCCACTGGCCAAGGGCCAGCTGCGCGTCGGCATACCCCGTGCGCTCAACATGTATGAGGACTACCCCTTCTGGTTCACCCTCTTCACCGAGGCGGGCATGCAGGTGACCATCAGCAGCGAGAGCAATTTCCAGCGCTACGAGGCGGCCCTGCACACGGTGATGAGTGACAACATCTGCTTCCCGGCCAAGTTGGCGCACTCGCACATAAAGGAGCTCGACGACAGTGACGTGTCGTTCATCTTCATGCCCTACGTGGTCTTCGAGCGGCAAGACGACGACCGCAACACCAACAGCTACAACTGTCCCATCGTGACTGCCTACTCCGATGTCATCCGGAGTGCCATGACGCTCAAGAAGCGGGTCGACTCGCCCGTCATCAACTTCAGCGACATCAAGTTGCTCTACAGGCAGGTGCGACAATACCTCAAAGGCCTGGGCGTGGCGTGCGACACCATACGCCGCGCCTTCTACACGGCCATGGCGGCGCAGGAGCGCCATGTCGCGACCTTGCGGCAGCGCGCCGCCGACATCCTGGCGGACAGCCGAAGCCAGGGACGGCTGACCATCCTGCTCGTGGGCCGACCCTACCACGCCGACCCCCTCGTGCAGCACAAGCTCTCGGAGATGATCGCCTCGCTGGGCGTGAACGTCATCTCCGACGACATCGTGCGCGGCGACACCGCCACCGCGACAGGCGAGACCTACCTCGTCAGGCAGTGGGCTTACATGAACCGCATCATCAAGGCCGCACAGTGGTGCGCCGGGCAGCCGGGCGACGTGCAGCTCGTGCAGATGACCTCCTTCGGCTGCGGCCCCGACGCGTTCATACAAGACGAGCTGCGGGCCATCATGAAGAACCATGGCAAGCCGTTCACGCTGCTCAAGATCGACGACGTGAGCAACATCGGCAGCCTCAAGCTCCGCGTGCGGTCCCTCATCGAGTCGCTACGCGGTCAGGCCGTCGCCAAGGCACAGCCTACCCTTGAGCCCTTCGCCACACGCCCCATGAAGGGCGCCGCACAACGCCACATCCTTGCGCCCTACTTCACCGAGTATCTCACACCCGTGCTCTCCTCGCTCTGCCACACCATCGGCTTCGACGTGGAGGTGCTGCCCATGAGCGACGCCGAGAGCGCCGAGCTGGGACTGAAATACGCCAACAACGAGATATGCTACCCCGCCACGCTCATCATCGGCGACATCGTCAAGGCGCTGCGCTCGGGCCGCTACGACCCCGACAAGATATCCGTCGCCATGAGCCAGACGGGCGGCCAGTGTCGCGCCACCAACTACGCGGCGCTCATCCGGCGCGCCATGGACGCCAACGGCTTCAGCGACGTGCCGCTCATCACGCTCGGCGTGTCGACCAGCGCCTCGGAAGACCAGACGCAGAGCGACGAGATGAACATACCCTGGGTGAAGTATGCGGCCATCATCGTGACCACATTCCTCTACGGTGACGCCATCTCGAAGATGTACCACGGCGCCGTGTCGCGGCTGAGGCCGGAGCACGCCATGCCGGTGGGCAAGGCGGCCAACGCAGCCGAGGCCTTGAGAGACAAGTACATGAGCCTGGCCAACCAGCCCATCCTCGACAACGACGCTGACAGGCTGATGGACCTCATCGGCCGCGCCGCCAAGGAGTTTGACGACATCACGGCCGACAAGGACATACCCGCCGTGGGCATCGTCGGCGAGATCTTCCTCAAGTTCAACCCCTTCGCACACCAGTTCCTGGCGCAGCGGATCATCGAACGGGGCTACGAGGTGGTGCCGGCGCTACTCTCGCCGTTCTTCCTGCAGGAGTTTGTCAATGTCATCGCGCAAAAGCACATGGCCCTGAAGTGCACGCGGGTGCCCGACTTCGTGGTGAAAGCCATCTACAACCTCATCTGGCGGCGAGAGAAGCGCATCAACAAGCTGGCCTCGCGCTTCAGGTACTTCCGACCCTTCACCAACATCTTCGACGACGCCCGGGAGGTCAACGGCGTGGTCTCCCTCGCCGCACAGTTTGGCGAGGGATGGCTCCTGCCCAGCGACATCATCGGCATGGTGAGACAGGGCGTCAACAACGTGGCCAGCCTGCAGCCCTTCGGGTGCATCGCCAACCATGTCATCTCCAAGGGCATCGAGAAACGGCTCAAGGCGGACTACCCCCAACTCAATCTCGTGTCGCTCGACTTCGATGCGGGTGTCTCGGCGGTCAACGTCACCAACCGTCTCATCCTCTTCCTTGACAGCATCGCCTAAGCGGGCGCGTGACGTGGCTCCCCTGGCGCCCTATCACGCGCCTGGGCATGCGGCTTGACCAACTGGCAGGCGTGGCGGCCCGAAGAATGGCAAAAAGCAAAGCGACATCTACTTTTTTGGCGCTTTGCTTTTCTGCTTTTAAATATTTTTGTAACTTTGCCAAAGATTATTGTAACCCGAAGATGAGCACCCAAAACACGACTCACTTATTGACAGAAACTGTGGACCAGCTTTCAGACCCGAAAACGCTGAAAGGGCTTTTCCACCAACATCGGGAAGGCTACCCACTGCCGTCGAGCGTGGTGCTTGAGGAAATCGTGCAATTGGCACGAGCCATACTCTTCCCCGGTTTCTTCGGCAAATCACAAGTCAACATACAAACCATCAAGTACCAGATCGGCGTGGAGGTGGAGAAGCTGCACCACCTGCTGGCAGAGCAGATCCTGGCCGGGCTGTGCTTCAGCGAGGACTGCGAGCCACGGTGCGACAGGGACAAGCTGAAGCGGCAGGCGCGCGAGATGGCCAATGAGATGGTGGCGAGGCTGCCCATGATACGGAAGGTGCTGGCCACGGACGTCGAGGCCGCCTACAATGGCGACCCGGCCGCCAAGAGCATAGCCGAGATCCTGTTGTGCTACCCCGTCATCAAGGCGCTGACAAGCTATCGCCTGGCCCACGAGCTGTTTCACCTGGGGGTGCCCCTCATACCGCGCATGATGACTGAGATGGCCCACTCGGAGACAGGCATCGACATACATCCCGGCGCCACCATCGCCAGCTACTTCACGATAGACCACGGCACGGGCGTCGTCATCGGCGAGACTTGTGTCATCGGGAACCACGTGAAGCTCTACCAGGGCGTCACGCTCGGGGCCAAGAGCTTCCCGCTCGACGAGCAGGGCAACCCCATCAAGGGCATCCCCCGACACCCCGTCATAGAGGACGACGTCATCGTCTACGCCAACGCCACACTGCTGGGACGCATACACATCGGACGGGGATGCACCGTCGGGGCCAACACATGGGTGCTCGACGACATGCCGCCCGAAACCAAGGTCTACAAGAAATGACACGCTGTGGGGCTACATGCCCCACCCCAACCCGACGGGACAAAGACACACGACAAGAAACAAACAAATTAAAAATATCATACAAGCATAAGACAATGGAATTTGAACTCATCGCCAAAACTTTCATGGGCTTGGAGCCTGTCCTGGCACAAGAGCTTACCAAACTGGGCGCAAACAATGTGCAGATAGGCCGACGCATGGTGTCGTTCACAGGCGACAAAGAGATGATGTATCGTGCCAACTTCCAGCTGCACACCGCCATCCGCATCCTCAAGCCCATCAAGCATTTCAAGGCGAGATCGGCCGAAGACGTTTATAACGAGGTGAAGATGATCGACTGGAGCCAATACATCACGAAGGGAAAGACGTTCGTGGTCGACTCCGTGGTCTACTCGGATGAGTTCCGCAACTCCAAGTTTGTCTCCTATAAGGTGAAGGACGCCATCGTCGACCAGTTCCGCGAGACAACAGGCGACCGTCCCAACATATCGGTCAGCAACCCTGACATCCGCCTGCACATACACATCGCCGAGGACAAGGCCACGCTCTGCCTCGACTCCAGCGGCGAGAGCCTCCACCGCAGGGGATACCGCCAGGAGACCGTGGAAGCGCCGCTCAACGAGGTGCTGGCGGCTGGCATGATCCTCATGACGGGATGGAAGGGCGACACCGACTTCATCGACCCCATGTGCGGATCGGGAACGCTCATCATCGAGGCCGCCCTGATCGCGCAGAACATATCGCCGGGCGTCTTCCGCAAGGAGTATGCCTTCGAGAAGTGGCCTGACTTCGACTCGGAGCTCTTCGACACCATCTACAACGACGACTCGGAGGAACGTGAGTTCACACACCACATCTACGGCTACGACGTGGACATGAAGGCCGTCAACACGGCCCTGCTCAACGTGAAGGCGGCAGGACTGTCGAAGGTCATCACCGTCAAGCAACAGGACTTCAAGGACTTCACCAGGCCCAGCGAGAAGAGCCTCATGATCACCAACCCACCCTACGGCGAGCGCATCTCCACGCCCAACCTGCTGGGAACATACAAGATGATCGGCGAGAAACTGAAGAAGGAGTTTGCCGGCAACGAGGCGTGGGTGCTGAGCTACCGCGAGGAGTGCTTCGAGCAGATCGGCCTGAAGCCCAGCATCAAGATACCCGTGTTCAACGGCAGCCTGGAATGTGAGTTCCGCAAGTATGTCATGTTCGACGGCCGGATGAAGGACTTCCGCTCCGAGGGCGGCGTCGTGAAGACCGACGAGGAGAAGCGCGAGATGGCGCAGAAGCACCGCTTCAAGAAAAACCGCGAGTTCAAGCAGCGGCTGGAGGAGGATGCGGCCAACGAGGAGGGAGACATCCGCACGTTCCGCTTCCACAAGATAGAGGACCGAGTCTTCCAGGGTGACGACCGCAAGCGCGCCGACCGCCGCCCCAAGCGCTTTGGCGATGACGATCAGGACAACCGCGACCGCCGTGGCGGCAAGTCTTTTGGCGACCGTGGCGGCAAGCGCGATGGAGGCCGCTTCGGCAAGGGGGGCGACACATTCGGAAAAGGGCGCGGGGGCGACAGGCGCTTCGGCGGCAACAAGAAATTTGGTAACAGGAACAAGTTTGGGCATGAAGATTAACAAAATCATGGTGATGCTGGGCATGGTGACGGCATTGTGCACGCAGGGCGCGGCAAACGCGCAGGCGCAGGAATTGAAAAAGTTTACACTGGAAGACCTCAACTACGGCGGCAACAACTATCACAACATGATAGCCGAGAACCGCTGGACCACCTGGTGGGGCGACGAACTGGTGCGGACGGACGCTGAAGTATGCAAGCTCATCAACAAGAACACGGGCAAGGAGAGCCTGCTCTTCACACTGGAGGACATCAAGGCCAAGAGTGGCCTCAACATACACAGCCTCTTCAACGTATCGTTCCCCGAGGGCAAGAAGACCCTCGTGCTGCTCACAGACAGCAAGCACACGCAGCTGCTCAACTGGAAGACGGGCAAGGCCGTCTGGACCATCGAGAACCAGGACAGGATGGCCGCGCAGGCTTGGGACTTCAACTACGGCAGCCGCAACACAGCCTATGTGAAGGACAACCAGCTCTATGTGCAGACTGCTGACGGGCAGACACATCAGCTGACGACCGATGGCAGCCGCGACATCGTCTATGGCCAGAGCGTCCATCGCGATGAGTTTGGCATCTCGGGTGGCCTCTTTTGGAGCAACCAGGGTGGCAAGCTGGCTTTCTATCGCATGGACCAGAGCATGGTGACCGACTTCCCACTGGTCGACATCCCCGACCCGTCGTGGGTGCCCACCAGCGGGTCGCGCATGGCGCAACTGGCACCGGAGAAATACCCCATGGCCGGCGAGACCAGCCACAAGGTGACAGTAGGCGTCTGCGACGTGAAGACCGCCAAGACGGTCTGGCTCAAGGCCGGCGACCCCACCGACCGATATTTCACCAACATCGCATGGAGCCCTGACGACAAGACGGTCTATATGTTTGAGCTCAACCGCGACCAAAACGACTGCCAGCTGGTGGCTTACGACGCGGAGACGGGCGACAGGAAGGGGGCCATCTACCACGAGACAGACGCGAAGTATGTGGAACCCTCGCACCCCATCGTGTTCTTGCCGTGGGACCACAGCAAGTTCATCATGCAGAGCCGGAAGGATGGCTTCAATCACCTCTACCTATTCAATGCGAAGGGTGAGCAACTGAAGCAGATCACAAGTGGCAAGTGGGAGGTGATGGATGTGGTCGGCTTCAATGAGAAACGACACAGTGTCATCATCGCCAGCAACGAGAGCAACCTCATACAGCGCAACCTGTACTGCGTGAACATAGACAACGGCAAGCGGACCCTCGTCGATGACAACGGACAGGGATGGCACACGGCGTCACTGAGCCCTTCGGGACAGTTTGTGGTCGACAAGTATTCCACCCCGACGGTTCCGCGCAACATCGCCATAGTCAATGTGGAGAACGGCAAGAAGACACGTTACCTCACGGCGGCAGACCCCTGGAAGGGCTACAACGTGCCTGAGTACAAGAGTGGCACGGTGAAGGCCGCTGACGGGACAACCGACCTCTATTACCGCATGGTGATGCCCGTCGGCTTTGACCCCAACAAGAAATACCCCACCATCATCTATGTCTACGGAGGGCCTCATGCGCACAACGTGGACGCCTCGTGGCATTGGGGATCACGCTCGTGGGAGACCTACATGGCGCAGAAGGGCTACCTGCTCTTCATCCTCGACAACCGGGGCAGCGAGCACCGTGGCAAGGACTTTGAGCAAGTGACCTTCCGCCACCTCGGTGACAACGAGGTGAAGGACCAGATGGAAGGCGTGAAGTACCTCAAGAGCCTGCCTTATGTCGACGCTGACCGTATCGGCGTGCACGGATGGAGCTTCGGCGGATACATGACCATCAACATGATGACCACCCATCCCGAGGTGTTCAAGGTGGGCGTTGCCGGCGGACCAGTCATCGATTGGAAATGGTACGAGGTCATGTACGGCGAGCGCTACATGGACACGCCGCAGGCCAACCCCGAGGGGTACGCCGCGTCGAGCCTCATCCCGAAGGCCAAGAACCTGAAGGGCAAGCTGCAGGTCATCATCGGCCTCAACGACCCTGTCTGCCTGCCGCAGCACTCGCTGTCGTTCATCAAGCAGTGCATACAGGACGGCACGCAACCCGACTTCTTCGTCTATCCCGGCGAACCGCACAACATGCGTGGACACCAGTCAACGCATCTCCACGAGCGCATCTCGCAATACTTCGACGATTACTTGAAATAAGTGGTTCACCACCAGATTATAACTCTTTTCATATCAATAGATTAACATGAAACAGATCAAGCGTTTGTTGCTTCTCGTTGTGCTCTTGATGCCGCTTTTGGCTCAAGCTGCCGACAAGGAGTTGTTGGCAAGGTTGCAAGCCCTGCCTGGAGTGAGCGACGTGCAGGAGCTGAAGAGCACGGTGTACGACAACAAGTTTGTGCTCAACATCACGCAGGAGGTGGACCCCATTCATCACCAGGCGGGTGAGTTCAAGCAGCGGGTCGTCGTCTGCCATGTGGGCTACGACCGTCCGACAGTGCTCGTCACAGAAGGGTATGATTGCAACTACGGCTTCCGCGAGGGATACCAGGAGGAACTCTCCAAGATTCTCGACGCCAATGTCGTGCTTGTGGAATACCGCTACTTCGACAAGTCGACACCATCGCCCTGCAACTGGGATTACCTGACCGTGGAGAACTCGCTCTACGACTTGCACCATGTCAACCAGACCTTCCACCAGCTCTACAAGGGCAAGTGGATCTCGACGGGCATCAGCAAGGGTGGGCAGACCTGCATGGTCTACCGTGTCTTCTTCCCCAACGACGTGGACCTGTCGGTGCCCTATGTGGCCCCGCTCAACCGAAGCCTTGAGGACGGCCGCCACGAACCCTTCATCGAGAAGCAGGTGTCGACAGCGGACAACCGCCAGCACGTGAAAGACTTCCAGACGGAAGTGCTGAAGCGGAAGGCCCGTTTCATGCCGATGTTCAAGAAGTTCTGTGATGACAAGGGCTACACCTTCCGGGTGCCGCTGGAGGACATCTACGACTATTGTGTGCTCGAATACTCGTTTGCCATCTGGCAGTGGGGCACGCCGATGTCGAAGATCCCAGGCGCAACGGCCTCTGACCAAGAGATGTTCGACCATTTCATCAAGACCACGGACCCCAACTATTTCTCTGCGCAGACACCTTACACATCGTTCAACGTGCAGGCGGCGCGCGAACTGGGCTACTATGGTTACGACATCAAGCCGTTCAAGAAATGGATGTCGATCAAGACGGCCAAGGACTATATGCACCGCGTCATGCTGCCAGAGCAGTTTGCCGGGCTGAAGTTTGACAACACGCTCTACAAGAAGACCATCGACTGGCTGAAGCACAACGACCAAAAGATGATTTACATCTACGGCGGCATCGACCCGTGGGGTTCTTCGGGCGTGGCTGGACTGAAGTTCCTGAAAGACAAGAAGCTCATCAAGGTCTACATGTTGCCTGGTGGCAGCCATGCCACACGCATCAACTCGTTCCCCGAACCCACAAGAACGGAGATCGTCAATCTCATTCATCGTTATCTCGAAACCAACTGATTGTCAACGGGCAACGGCGGAAGACGGACGGCAATGGCCTGGATGGGAACCCTCTCAAGAAGGCTATAGCCCGATCGTCACAACGTGACCGGGACAATGAATAACACAAGTAAGATCATGAAAATATTGCTCTTAGGAAGCGGCGGGCGCGAACATGCCATGGCATGGAAGATTGCCCAGAGTGAGAAATGCGACAAACTGTTTATTGCTCCCGGCAATGCTGGAACGACGGCCGTGGGCGAGAACGTCGCCATCGGGGTCAAC
Organism: bacterium; assembly: GCA_963594895.1. Lineage (GTDB taxonomy): Bacteria > Bacteroidota > Bacteroidia > Bacteroidales > Bacteroidaceae > Prevotella. Next base: position 43,627 of record CAVBFJ010000014.1, read on the forward strand.
GAGTTTGACAAGCAGAAGGACTTCGTCGTCGCTAACGGCATCGACATGGTGGTCGTGGGCCCCGAGGTGCCTCTGGTAAACGGCATCGTCGACGCCTTCCGCGCTGACGAACGCACTGCCGGCATACCCGTCATCGGTCCCTGCAAGCAGGGCGCGGAGCTGGAGGGAAGCAAGGATTTCGCCAAGGGATTCATGAAACGCCACAACATCCCGACGGCGGCCTATGAGACATTCGACGGCACCACCATCGAGGAGGGCGTGGCTTTCCTCAAGACACTGAAGGCGCCCTATGTGCTGAAAGCCGATGGACTGGCGGCCGGCAAGGGCGTGCTCATCGTGCCTACGCTCGAGGAGGCCGAGAAGGAACTGCGCGACATGCTGGGCGGCATGTTCGGGCAGGCATCGGCCAAGGTGGTCATCGAGGAGTTCCTGAGTGGAGTGGAATGCTCTGTCTTCGTGCTGACCGACGGCAAGCACTACCAGATCCTTCCTGAGGCCAAGGACTACAAGCGCATAGGAGAGCACGACACGGGCTTGAACACGGGTGGCATGGGCAGTGTCTCACCGGTGCCCTTCGCTGACAAGGAGTGGATGCAGAAGGTGGAAGACCGCATCATACGGCCCACGGTAGATGGGCTTGCGGCCGACGGCATCGACTACAAGGGCTTCATCTTCTTCGGCCTCATCAATGTGGCGGGTGATCCGATGGTCATCGAGTACAACTGCCGCATGGGCGATCCCGAGACAGAGACCGTGATGCTCCGACTGAAAAGTGACCTGGTGGAGCTGCTGGAGGGCGTGGCGCAAGGCGACCTCGACAAGCGCCACGTGGAGTTTGACGAGCGCGCCGCTGTCTGCGTGATGCTTGTCAGCGGCGGATACCCGCAAGCCTACAAGAAAGGCTATCCCATCAGCGGCCTTGACCAGGTCGATGGGAGCATCGTGTTCCATGCGGGAACGAAGATCGACGACGGGCAGGTCGTAAGCGACGGCGGGCGTGTGCTGGCAGTCTCGTCCTATGGCAAGGACAAGGAGGAGGCGCTCAGCAAGAGCTTCACCGAGGCGCAGAAGATCGGCTTCAAGGACATGTACTTCCGCCGTGACATCGGGCAAGACCTCTGATCGGCACACACCTTTTTCAGGATATTATCATGCAGTGAGACCGGCATGCGCCAAGTGCCTACCGGCCTCACTGCTTTTCAAAACACATAACAAGGATTGAAGGTGGAGACGGCATGCTCCGCCATAAAAGAAAGCCGTAATGATCAAACGCGCCCAAAACAGAATAGCCCAGTCACGATGGTCGCTGTCGGTGACAGCCATCTATTGCATCTTGGTCTTCGTCTTGTCGCATGCCGTCACTCAGGTGCAGTGGATACAGCTCCCCATGCTTTGCGCGTCAACAGTGCTGATGGTGGTCCTCAACAACACCAATTCGCTGATACGCATCTATAGCCGCATGGTGTCGTGCTCCTATGCCGTGGTGATGGTCATGTCGCCCTTTCTTGGCGCTTCGCTCAACGTGAGCGTGGCGCAACTGTCTTTCATCATCTTTCTCTTCTTCATCTTCCACGCCTACCAGGACAAGCGGTCCGTGGGATGGGTGTTTTATGCCTATGCAGCCCTGGGCGTAGCCAGCGTTGTCTATGTGCAGTTGCTCTTCTTGCTCCCTGTACTGTGGGTGCTGCAAGCCACAAATGTGCTGGCGGCAAGTCTCCGCACCTATTGCGCCTCGCTCCTCGGGGTCATCATGCCCTATTGGTTTATGGGGGGCTACTGCCTCTATGCGGGCGAACCGCAGACATTTGTCGAACATTTCTATGCCTTGGCCAACTGGCAAACGCCCTTCGACTTCACTTCAGTCGACGTGCACCGGCTGGTCACCTTGGCGTTTGTGGTTGTCCTTGGCATCGTGGGCACCGCTCATTTCCTGGCCTACAGCTACCAGGACAAGATACGCACGCGCATGCTCTACGAGATGTTTATCGCCTTGGAGGTATGCTTCATGGTCTTGCTCATGGCGCAACCGCAACATTTCGACATGTTGTTGTCACTCTTGGTCGTGGTGGTGTCACCGCTCATCGGCCATTTCATGTCGCTCACCCACTCGCGCTTGTCCAACATCACCTTCTTTGTCCTCATCACCATCGCTGTGTTCCTCACCATTTTCAACATATGGATGTCTTGACCAACCTTTTGCTCGACTACGGCTATTGGGGCATGCTCGTGGCCGCTTTCCTTGCGGGCAGTTTCTTTCCCTTTAGCAGCGAGGCCGTCATGCTCGCGTTGCTGGCCGCTGGACTTCACCCCCTACCCTTGGTCATCTACGGCACCATAGGCAATGTGGCCGGATCGATGTTCAATTATGGTGTGGGGCGCATGGGACGTCTCGACTGGATCGAGCGCCACCTGCATGTGAAGAAGCGCGACCTGGACAAGGCGCGGCGGTTTCTTGGTGGACATGGGGCATGGATGGGCTTCTTCGCGTTCCTGCCCATCTTGGGTTCTGCCATCACCATCGTCTTGGGACTGATGCGCGCCAACATCCCCATAACACTCACAAGCATCAGCCTTGGAAAAGCCATCCGGTACATCCTCATCGCCTATAGCGTAAACCTCATGTTTTAAGGCCATGGCAACGCTTTTCATGCCAGGCATGAGTCAACATGCACGGCTGCATATGTGTGCGCCGAAAGAAAAGACTTCAAATCAGAAAAAATCGGAAGAACCAGAAAAAAGCATTGTGGCTTAGCGACGGGAAAACCGCCGCTAAGCCACAACTGTCATTTGACCAGTCTGTTCGCAGGATTATTTCTGTATGTTGTGCTTGCCCAAGGCTCCGTAGACCACCTTGGCCACAAGGGGCTTGCTGGCCTCTTCGGTCAGTCCGTGGCCCAACCGACCGTAAATGAACGGAACCTCCAGGCCCTTGATGCAATAGTGGGTGATGTCGGCCACAAGATCCACATTGTCAATGTCGAATTCGCCATCGGCCTTGCCCTCGGCATAAACCTTGCGGAACAGCTCAATCTCGTCTTCGTCGAAATTCTTGCGCACCTTCTCCACTGTCCATATGTTGCGGAAAAACTCTGCCCTCAAGTTGCCATTGCGCACAACGGTCTCCTTAATCATGCTGAGATGGGTGTATATCAATTCGATGATCTTGTCTTGCGGACGTGTCTTCATGGCTGCCACCTCATCCAGCTTGTCGCTGAGACGCTCAAGCTCTGACTCTATGACTGCGTAATACACGTCTTCCTTCCTGTTAAAGTAGGTGTAAAGGGTGCGACGCCCTTTGCCCGACGCGGTTGCTATGTCGTTCATCGTTGTTGCCGCTACGCCATTCTTTGCAAACAACTGGCGGGCTACATCCACAAGTTTTTGTCTGGTCTTCGAGATTGACATACTTTTCCCTCCAAGATTAAATTGCACATGCATTTTATGTGTGCAAATTTAATCAGATTATCCGATATAAACAAAGGAAAAGATTTAAAATGTATGAAAATCAATATTTCTCAAAAAATAATCGCAAAAACATTTGGAGAATACCCAAAATAGTAGTACCTTTGCAGTCGCAAAACAGAAATGAGGGCAACCCTCACAAATAAACATCGCGGAGTGGAGCAGTTGGTAGCTCGCCAGGCTCATAACCTGGAGGTCGCACGTTCGAATCCTGCCTCCGCAACTAAGATTGGCGTAACAAGTTGGAAACAACAAGTTACGCCGATTTTCGTTTAAGACGTCGGACAAATTACGGACGATTTTAGACGATCATCTTTTGGAGTACTGAAAAACGTGGGATAAACGATATTAAAATATGGGCGTGGCTTTCCCATCCGACTTTAACCCTTTCTTTTGACCGCTCTTCCTTGTCTTTCTTTCTTCATCAGCAACTTAGCGATTGGCGTTTGCGTTACTGTGAACCACCTCTTACCTATTCTGATCTTTTCGAATGGTGTCTTTCTTATAAATAGGCAGTGCGCGCATTGTTGTTCCATTAGAGTTGGAAACCCGTGCAAAGCACTGGTGGTAGCCGCATTCTAAGACAAGACGTCTAAGTTTGGGGTTGGGCTGAACCATGATGAATATAAAGTCGGGCTTCCCGGCTCGTATGGCTTCCTCGCGTTCTGTGATCATTTCGTTGTTGGCACCGCTTTGCTTTGCCCAATATTTGCATGCCGGCAAAGCTCGTGTGCATAAGCCTTGCCCATAGTCGTTGGCAGAGAAAAGGATTCGCGGTTGATTTTTAGGCGCCATTATTTTTTGGATGGCATCCCACTCATCTTGTTGTGCTGATTTAAAGAAGACCAAGCGTTCCTTACGTAAGTTTAAACAAACACCCCCAACACAAATCGAAAGTGCAAGGATCGCATAGACGGCAGACGGGATGTTACTTTTGAGAGAAGTGAATTTGTTTATGGTGAAAATAAGTAGGAACACCAAGAAAGGAACTGCTGTGCTACAGTAATGCATCCCTGTCGCTTTCAGCTCTAAAAACAGATAGAAAGGAACGTAAGCGAGCAATAGCCAAAAGGACATGCGGAAACGCTGGCAGAACGCTATCATTCCTAATAGCGTGGAAAGTAGCATGAGCGTCTTGAATATGGCGTAGCGACCGCCGAAGAGGATGGTCGAAAGGCGAGTGAACATTCCTGCAGAATAATCATTGTCAGTAATCAAAAATGTGTTGATGAAATATTCATGCACAAATGCGCTGAAATTCCCGGCGACGGCAAAATATATGGCAAAAGGAAGTGCCACGGCTATCATGCCAAGCAACCCAAACACTATCCCCTCGTAAGATTTCTTGCTAAACGACACACCCGTGACAATGAGAGTTACCCCCCCCCCCCAACATGAAGAAGTAATTCCATTTGATAAGGAGACTGCAGATTAGGCTCACGCCTATCCACCACCCTCCCCTCCTCATGTCTTTGGGCGAAGGCATCAGAAGGGCCTTGCATGCAAAATATAGGCTTATGCAGATCCACGGCATGCAGAAATCCTCGGCGCGTACTTCAGAGTGATAAATACGGAAGAAAAACAGTGCGGACATCCATGCCATAACCAGAAAGGCCTCGCGTTTTCCCACGAATAGTCTTGTGGTTTTCCAGACGAAAGCGAAGGTGACAGTGTAGGCAATGACGCTAAGCCAAAATATGCCGAGATAGGATGTTGGTGAGAGCAGGTAGCCCATGCCGTAAATAAGCCAAAGAAGCGGACCTTTGGAATCGGCAAAATCAACATAAGGCGTCATGCCTTCCATCCATGCCTTGCCGGCAGTGAAGAACCATGAAGAGTCACAACGACATCCAAAGGGGTGCATCAATGGTGAGTCGGGCGAGATAAGTAAGAGCAAGAAAAATGAGAGAATAAAGAACGGACTCCATTTTGGAAGTATGTTCCGTCGCGCATAAATTATTGATTGGTATGACATCTGATTTGTTCCATTGCAAAATATTCTGTGCGCAAAGTTACGCAAATTTTCTAATATTTGAATGGTTTTCGCCTCAACTTTACCCATCCCTCTTCGAAGTTCTTTATGGGGTGCCAGCTATTGTGCGATTGATACTTGCGCTAAGGTGCTCTACCTATTTACCATCTCCATGAGGGGCTGCGAATGTTTGCGTTACACACTCGAGCCAAAATGATGAAAGATTTTTAGGTAAAAAAGTTTGGTGTTCCGGTTTATTTCCATTTTCTTTGCAAAGAAGAAAATCACGAAACAACGAAAGAATGGGAACATTCCGATCGATAGATGAATTGGTGAGAGCCCTCGACAGGGAGAAAGTGTTGCTGAAGGAGATGTTTGCAAAGCGACATTCCCTTCAGTTTCGCTATGACTATGCTCTCGAAATGACGGAATACAAGGAGGAGCGCATCCGCTTTCTGATAGAGAACGGGGTGATACGCGACACGGGGGACTGCCTGGAGATAGAGGATGTCTATCAAAAGTTTTTTGAGGATGTGCTTGAGGTGAACGAGGAAATCAATGTCTCCTCAGTGCGTGATTATATCTCTGTGCTGAATGAGAACATCGACTATTATCTCAAGGAGAACCATGAGAACCGCAAGTATCAGTATCTGAAAGAGGTGCGCCGTTGCCTGAAGACAATAGCTTTGGCCACCGTGCGCAATGTGCTCGACCTGAAACGCAACATGGACAACACCTATAAGAACGAGCCCAACTATGCCATCAAGAAGGCCAAGCTGCAGCGACTGAGCGAGAAACAGAAAAACATCTCCCATCTCATCATGGCAAGCGAACGGGTGATAGAGACCGAACAACCCGTTTTCTTCTCTGTGGCGATGGACGTGCAGATGAGCAATCTTGTGAATGATGTCCGTCTGCAGCTGAACGAGTCTTACCATAATCTTTTGGAGATAGAACGGCAAATCATCAGGTACTTGAATCTGATAGACTATCAGAACCGCATCTTCGAAAAAGTGAAGAAGCTGAAGTACCTGAAAGACCAGTTTCGCTGGGAGGAGGCGACGGATGTGCGGCTGGTCCTGGCAGGCAGAAATGGCGTATGGCTCGAACCTCAACCCAAGTATTACATCAAGCTGTCGATAGACAATCTCCGCACCTCCGACGAGGCTCTGCAGTGCATCCGAGCCCTCTCCGAGAAGATAAAGAAGAGACATGGCCGGGGCTTAGGCAATGTGTCGGACCCGATACCCGACGATTATCTCAAAGAAGCCAAACAGAGTCTGGAGGCGGTCAACCTGCAGGAAGTCTACAATGCCTTCTCCGCATCGAGCACCCACCTCTTTGCCTTCGTGATGAACTATCAGTATGACAAGAAGCAGAGCCGGGAAGACAAACTGGTGTATTTCTGCCAGATAGCCTCTCAATATGTGGACAATCTGAAGTTCACTGGTCATTATGCCGAATCGGATGGCGTGGAATATCCAATGATACTCCCGCAATAACCTCTTTAACTCCCCAAATAGAAATGAGTAATTTGAACTATACAGAAGAAATCTTCAACATCCTGAGCCGTGGCGGTTTTATCTCCAACAATAGCGTACAGGCAAGGATGAAGAGATGTTATGACGCCCTAGAGGACCAACAGGCTGAGTATGACGAATATTATAGCGGCATCGGATTCCGCCTGGAGGCTGGCGATAGCTATTTCTTCTTTACCCGCAAGGAAGCCAAGGTTGACCTGCAACGCAAGTTGGAAGCGATGAGCAAATGGATAGACTATCTTGCTTTCCTGAAAACCTATAACTCGGCCTTCGGCTCGGGACTGGTGTTCTCTGCCGCCGACATAGTGGTGAGAATCAACTGCGATATGGAACTGAAGGAAATGGCAGGCAAACTTTTCAGTGATAAGAAGTCGTATGATGAAATTGTCGATAAGTTGGTTGCCGAGTTGGAACGGATGGGGTTCATCGAACAGCAGAGCGAGTTGGAGAAGACGTGGAAGGTCTTGGCCTCGTTTCATTATGTCGAGGAGTTGATCGATTGTATTTCCATCACGGACGAAATTAGCGAGGAATGAATCAACTATGAGATATCTGAATAAAATCATATTTCTGAACAGTGCGCATGTCCCGTACGCCGAGGTGAAACTCGACGGCAATGTGCATTTCATCGGCACCCAGGGGGTGGGCAAGAGCACCTTGCTCCGTGCCATTCTGTTCTTTTACAATGCCGACAAGCTGCGGCTGGGCATTCCGAAGGAGAAGAAATCCTTCGATGCCTTCTATTTCCCTTATTCCAACTCCTACATCGTCTATGAGGTGATGCGGGAGAACGGGGCGTATTGCGTGGTGGCATTGAAGGCTCAGGGACGAGTGATGTACCGCTTCATCGACGCACCCTTCGACAGCAAATGGTTTATCGACGAACACAAGCAGGTGTATGGAGAGTGGGTGCGTATCCGGGAACAGGTGGGCAAGAAGCATACCATCTCTTCGCTCGTGAGCAGCTATGAGATGTATCGCGACATCATCTTCGGCAACAACCGCCGACAGGAACTGCTGCCTTATCGCAAGTTTGCCATCGTGGAGAGTGCGAAATATCAGAATATTCCCCGTACCATCCAAAACGTATTCCTCAACACCAAGCTCGATGCCGACTTCATCAAGAACACCATCATCCGTTCGATGAGCGACGAGGAAACGTTCATCGACCTCGACTTCTATCGGGAACAAATCAAGGAGTTTGAGCAGGAATACAAGGACGTGAGCCTCTGGACCACGAAGAACAAGAACGGCGAGGTGGTGGTGCGCCGCTTGGCCGACAAGGTGATTGATGCCTATCGCACCTTGCTGAACAACCGCCGTTTGATACGCGAAGGTCGCAAGGAACTCAACTATGCAGAGCGCACCGCCCAGGAACTCTTGCCACAGCATCGGATTGACATCCAGAAGAGCCAGGGGGAGTGCAGCCGCTTGACCCGCTTGAAGAGTGAGGAACAAGAGAAATATGGCAACGATCGCGACAAACTAACGCGAGAGTTGGGTGTGCTCGATGCCCAACTGAAGAAGACCGCCACGAAACGCAAGCAGTATGAGGAGATGCACATCGACGACATCCTGAGAAGGGTGGAGCATGAACCTGTCGTGGAAGAGGAGCGCAAGCGACAAGTGGCGATGAAGGAAGAACTGGAGAAAAGCTACCGCAGCGTGGTAGACAAGTACAAGGCTCTGCTCGACCAACTGGACATGGACTTGCGCGCCTTTGAGAACAACAAGAACATGTTGCTCAACGACCACCAGAGCCAATTGATGGAGAAGAAGGAATTGCTGATGCAGGAATTACGGAAGGCGGAATCGGAAACCCGCGACATCTACAAGGAGAAAGTGGCGGCAATGGACGAGGCCATCTCGCAGTTGGCGAACAAGGAGACGGCCTTGAAGGTGCAGAAGGCAAAGGTGGCCCACGAGAATCCTTATGAGAAGGAGATGGAGGCAAACCAACAGGAGCTGACCGAACTTGTCGCCCGAAAGGCACTGGCGGAGAACGAGGCGAAGGAATGCGAGAGGCGCATCGACGCCTTGCGCCGTGAGGCGGAGAAAGATCTGGAAAACGACGAGCTGAAATACGGGGCTTCCTTGGAAGCTCCCCACAAACAGAAAGCCGATGTTGAGGCTGAGATGGCCAAGCTCACCAATCTCTTGGAGCGTAGCAATGGTTCGCTGTCGGAATGGCTCGACCAAAACAAGAAAGGTTGGCAAGAGAACATCGGCAAGGTGGTGGACGAGGAGACCATACTATATAATAATGTGTTGAATCCGCAACTCGCTTCTGCCGACTCGAATAGCATTTATGGTGTAAGCATCAACTTGGCAGCCTTGGAGCGCAAGTGTCGTACGCCCAAGGAACTGAAGGAACTTTTGACAGAGAAGGAAAGTCAGCGTGCCGCCATTGTGAAGCAACTCAACGACTTGCAGACCCAGCACGAGGAGGCGCAGAAGACTTTGCGTGGCAAGTATCAACTCTTGGTAAGAAAGCAGAACGAGCAACTCCATTCCCTGAAAGCGGAGCTTACGCAGATTCCTATGCAGGAGAAGAAAATCAAGATGCAGTCGCTGTCTCTGAAAAACAACTTGGAGGATTGGCGCAAGCAGCAACTCGCAGAATTGGACGACAAGCAGAATGCCGTCGTATCCGAAAGGGTGAGGAAAATGGAGCAGCGGCAACAGTTGGAGGCAGAATTGCAGCGCAAGCTGAAAACGCTACAGACAGACTACCGCAAGCAGGTGAAAGCAGAGACGGATGCCTTTGATGCTTTTGCGCAGGAAGTCCGTCTTCAGTTGGAGGATAAGCAGAAGCAAGTGGAGAATCGCCGACAGGAACTCCAAGAGGCGCAGCACGCCGAGTTGCAAGGCAAGGGAATGGACACCAAGGCCTTGGATGCTTGCAGTATGCGCATGGCCGAACTCGAAGCAGAGTTGACGTTTATCCGTAAACATCGGGATGCCGTGGCGGTTTACCGTAACGACAAGAAAGAACTCTTCGACCAAGAACCCACGGTGAGACAGGAGCGCAAGAACAAGGTCGATGCCTTGGCGATGCTCGAAGACAAGTTCCGCCAGCGTAGCGAGAAACTGACCATGCAGTTGTCCTTGGCGCAGGAAACCTTGGCCAAGCAACAAGCTGGTTTGCGCAAGTTGGAGGCCGGACTGAATGCCGTCAAAGCCTTCCGAAGCGATGACACCCTTTGCCCCGTGGGCAGTCAGGAAATAGAGGAAAAGACCACCACCAAGGACTGCTCTACCATCGTGGAAGAGCTGAAACGACAAATCTACAGCGACGGTCGTTCGCTCGATGCCTTCAAGAAACAGGCGCAGCAGTTCCTCGGCATGTTCTCCGACCACAACACCTTCCACTTCAATGTGAGTCCCGTGACCGAGGAGGAGTTCTTCGACTTCGCCTCCAACCTCTGCGAGTTTGTGGAGAACGACAAAATCTCAGAATATCAGAAGCGCATCAGCGGACGATACACCGACATCATCCTCCGCATCTCCAAGGAGGTGGGCGACTTGACTCGTCGTGAGGGCGACATCGGCAAGACCATCAACGACATCAACCGCGACTTTGAGGAGCGCAACTTTGCCGGAGTCATCCGCGAGATAGCCCTGCGCCCCTTGAAGACCAACGACCAACTGATGCTCTTGCTCCTTCGCATCAGGGATTTCACGGAAGAGAACCAGTTCAACATGGGCGAGATGGATCTCTTCTCCACGGAGTCTCGTGAGGACGTGAACGCCAAGGCGGTGAAATACCTGCTCGCTTTCATGAAGGGACTCTTGGACGAGCCTAGTCGCAAGCAGTTGCAAGTGGCGGATACCTTCAAGTTGGAGTTCCGCATCAAGGAGAACGACAACGACACGGGATGGGTAGAGAAGATAGCCAACGTAGGTTCCGACGGCACCGACATCCTGGTGAAGGCGATGGTCAACATCATGCTCATCAACGTGTTCAAGGAGAAAGCCTCCAAGAAGTCGGGCGACTTCAAGATCCACTGCATGATGGACGAGATAGGCAAGTTGCACCCCAACAACGTGAAGGGAATCCTCGATTTCGCCAACCGCCGCAACATCCTCTTGGTGAACAGTTCGCCCACCACCTACAATGTGGAAGACTATAAATACACCTATCTGCTCAGCAAGGACGGAAAGGCGAACACGAAAGTAGTGCAACTGATTAAGCGACTGTAAGATGAAAACAGATAATGACGCGGCCATTATTATCCCCGAAAAGGTATAATTCGTTAAATAATCTAAGAATTTATACCTTTTCGGGGATAACGTCAACAATTCTTTGTATATTTGTCCCCGAAAGGGTATAAAGAGATAAGGATATGAGCAATACATTATCATCATACATCAAGGAAATGCGCAAGCAGTTCGGGCTGACGCAAGTCGATTTGGCAGCCAAGTCGGGTGTTGGACTGAGGTTTGTGCGAGAACTGGAGCAGGGCAAAGAGACTCTCCGGCTCGACAAAGTGAACCAAGTGCTCTTGCTCTTCGGACAGGAAGTGGGCCCAGTTGCCATCAAACGAGATTGATTTTCCGCATCATTTATGTAGGGCATGAAGCAAGGCAAGGTATATCTATATGACAAGTTCGTCGGTCTGTTGACGGAAGACGAGAGCGGATTTACATTCGCTTATGACGGCAACTATCTCTCGGCATCGGATGCTGAGGCCGTCAGCCTCACGCTCCCCTTGACCGCCACACCTTACCACGACACCGTGTTGTTCCCCTTCTTCGACGGACTCATCCCAGAAGGATGGCTCCTGAACATCGCAGAGAACAGTTGGAAGATCAACCAACGGGACCGCATGTCGTTGTTGCTGGCTTGCTGCAAGGATTGCATAGGAGCCGTCAGTGTGGTGCCAAATGATGAGAAAGGAAAATAGGCGATGGAGAAATGTTTGTATTGTTATAAACCATTGAAGGAAGGGCAAGTGGATTACCACCCTGCCTGTGCCAGGAAGCTCTTCGGGACGAAGGACGCACCCGTCTTGCCATATGTGCGAAGCGAGATAGGCGATTTGGCGAAACAAGTGGTGCGAAGCCAGACCACCCTGACAGGCGTGCAGGCCAAGCTCTCGCTCGACGTAAACCCAGGAGGCAAGAACGAGCCTTCCCGATTCACCATAGTAGGACTATGGGGGAAATATATCTTAAAACCTCAGACCGATCGCTACCACAATCTTCCGGAAATAGAAGACCTCACGATGCACCTGGCGGAAATCGCCAAGATAGCGGTGGTGCCCCACGGACTGATACGCTTCGCTGATGGCGAGCTGTGCTACATCACCCGTCGCATCGACCGCTTGGACGAAGGGGCGAAAGTGCCGATGGAAGACATGTGTCAATTGTCGGAACGACTCACGGAATACAAGTATAAGGGTTCCTATGAGCAGATAGCCAAGCTAATTAAGAAGTATTCCGCCTTCTCCCAGCTCGATTTGGTCAACTATTGGGAGGTGGTCATCTTCTCGTGGATAACAGGCAATGCCGACATGCACCTCAAGAACTTCTCGCTATACAACTTCCGTAAAATGGGCTACTCCCTCACTCCCGCCTACGACTTGCTCTCGACCACCATCGTCATGCCCGAGGACC